>CAWFUE010000086.1:0-4773 GCA_963818905.1 uncultured Acidobacteriaceae bacterium | reverse complement strand
GCACTCGGCTTCCATATACCACCCACCCAGCGCTGCGCGCTGGGCTAGACTATGGCGTCCGCTCCGCGGACTGGATTGCCCGCAAAATGGAAAGCGATTCCGGTACAAATCGTCGAATGTGAGCCAACAACCGACAACTCGCCGCTGGCAACTATCTCTGGAACTTCATCTCCACGCTGATCTGTACGGGTATGGGATGCCCATCTTTTTGCGCGGGCTTGAACTTCCACTTCTTCACGGTGGCGACGGCGGTCTTCTCGAAGGCAGGCTGATCGCTGCGCAACACGTGAACGACTTCGACGCGGCCCTTGGCGTTTACTCCAATCAGCATGACAACGGTGCCACGCGGCTCCGCGTCGTCCGGTAGATCAGGAAACTTGGGATCAGGAGCCGAAACCGTCTTGGGCGGCGTTATGCCTTTAGTGACGGGCTGAAACGATGCGAGGGCAGGATCGTCAGCGGCAGCGCCGGCTGCGGACGGGATGATCGCCGACGAATCCGATTGCGCCGAAGCGTATCGAGGCAGAAGAGCTAATGAGATCGCCAGCGCGATCCATAAGAGCGAGCGCATTCAGTTGTTCCTGAGAGATATAAACGGCTAACTCCATTCTATTAAATCGTACCCAAGTAATTCCGATGTCTCTCTGTGCATCTGTGTCTCTGTGGTTCCTACTTCGCGCGTATTGTAAACTGGTTCTACCGGTTCCGACTCCCTCCGATTCGCCATTTGGACACGGTTTCCCACGTTTTCCGCACAGAGGAAAGGACAGCAGTTGAGCAAGAGTCTTCGCAACATCGCCATCATCGCGCACGTGGACCATGGCAAGACCACGCTGGTGGACGCCATGCTGAACCAGAGCGGCATCTTCCGCGCCAACGAGACCCATGTCGAGCGGGTGATGGACTCCAACGAATTGGAGCGCGAGCGCGGCATCACCATCCTCGCCAAGAATACGGCCATCTTTTATCACGACATTAAGATCAACATTGTCGACACACCCGGCCACAGCGATTTCGGCGGCGAAGTAGAGCGTGCCTTGAAGATGGTCGACGGCGTGATGCTGCTGGTCGACGCCAGCGAAGGCCCGCTGCCACAGACCCGTTATGTGCTAAGCAAGGCGCTCGAAGCCAAGCTGCCGCCGATCCTGGTGATCAACAAGATCGACCGCCCCGATGCGCGTCCGCAGGAGGTGCTGAACGAGGTCTATGACCTGTTCATCGATCTTGACGCGGCCGAAGATCAGCTGGATTTTCCCGTGCTCTACACCAACGCCAAGCTTGGCACCGCTTCGCCCGACGCCGACAAACCTGGCGCTAACCTTCAGCCGTTGTTTGAAGCCATCGTGCACACCATCCCCGAGCCTGCGGGCGATGCCGATGGGCCGTTGCAAGTGCTCGTCGCCAATCTCGACTACAGCGACTATCTGGGACGGCTGGCAATTGCGCGTGTCTTCAATGGCACGCTCCGCACCGGCGAAGACGTAGCCATCGCGAAGGTCGATGGCTCGCTGGAGAAGATCAGGATCACTAAGCTGTTTTCGTTCTCCGGGCTGAAGCGTACCGACATCCAGGTAACGGAGCTCGGCGACATCGTCGCCGTTGCCGGAGTCACCGGCATCAACATCGGCGAGACCATCACGAATGTCGAGAACCCAGCTCCGCTGCCGGTAATCACCATCGATGAACCGACGATTGCCATGCAATTTATGGTGAACACCTCGCCGTTCGCCGGCCGTGAAGGCCAGTACGTAACCTCGCGCAATCTTCGCGAGCGGCTGCAAAAAGAGTTGCTGACCAATGTCTCACTGCGCGTGGAGGACGCGGAGAGCACCGATTCGTTCAAGGTGATGGGACGTGGCGAGCTGCAACTCGCAATCCTGATCGAGATGATGCGTCGCGAAGGCTTTGAACTTGCGGTGGGCAAGCCGGAGATCGTGACCAGGCACATCGACGGCAAGCTGATGGAGCCAACCGAGCGGCTCACCGTTGACGTTCCGGAATCGTTTGTCGGGGTGGTCATCGAGAAGCTCGGCGCGCGCAAGGCGCAGATGCAGAAGATGCACAATCACGGCTATGGCCGCGTGCGCATGGAATTTGCCATTCCCAGCCGCGGCCTCATCGGCCTGCGTAGCGAGCTCCTCACCGACACCCGCGGCACCATCGTCATGAATTCGCTCTTCGATGGCTATACGGAATGGCAGGGCGACATCCCACATCGTGTGACTGGAGCTCTCGTCGCCGATCGTCCCGGCACGACAACGGCCTATGCTCTCTGGGGATTGCAGGAGCGCGGCGAACTGTTCGCCGGCCCTGGCGTCGACGTCTACGAAGGCATGGTGATTGGCGAGAACTCGCGCGACAACGATCTCGATGTGAACGTGGTGCGCGAGAAGAAGCTGACCAACATGCGCGCGTCCACCGCCGATGAAGCGATCCGGCTGGTGCCGTTCAAAAATCTCAACCTGGAACAGGCGATCGAGTTCATCGCCGATGATGAACTGGTGGAGATCACGCCTCGCAATCTGCGTCTGCGCAAGAAAATTCTTCAGGCCAACCGGCGTCCGCGGCGCAATGCCCAGCCGGCGACGGTGTCGGCCGAGAGCTGACCAAGCTCCGATCTAACTTTTGTTTTTGAAGGGGACGGCCTTCGAGCCGTCCGTAAATGCTGCGAAACGAAAGCGGCTTTAGCCGAGGCAGGCTTCGCTACCACTTAATCAGAGTTTCCCTGACCCTAAACTTTGGCTTTCCCGCTGTGCTGCTCCGCCGGCGACGATTGCGCGCGCTGCTCTCCCGGACTGCTGGCGCGGTTGAACTCGAACGCCGCATTGATCAGCGAGATGTGCGAGAGGGCCTGTGGGAAATTCCCCAGCTGCCGCTTCGCCTTGGGATCGTACTCCTCGGCCAGCAGCCCCACGTCATTGCGCAATGCAAGCAGGCGATCGAACAAGCGCTTGGCGTCGTCAGTGCGGCCCAACATCTTCAACGCACTTACCATCCAGAAACTGCAGGCGAGAAAAACACCTTCGCCCGCAGGCAGGCCGTCATCCACGTGTTCGGTCCGATAGCGCAGGACGAAGCCACCCGTCATCAGGTTCTTTTCGATTGCCTCAATCGTGCCGCGCACGCGTGGATCTTCATAAGGCAGAAATCCCACTTGCGGAATCAGCAAGAGCGATGCATCAAGTTCCTCGGAGCCGTAGGCCTGCGTGAAGCTGCCTAGCTTGGAGCTGTAGCCTTTCTGGCAAACGTCGTCATGAATCTTGTCGCGCAGTTCGCGCCAGCGTTGCGCGCCGTCGGCGTTGGGGCGAAAGGTCTCAATCCCTTTCACCGCGCGATCGAACGCCACCCATGCCATGACTTTCGAATAGGTAAAATGCTGGCGCTCACCGCGAACCTCCCAGATACCCTCGTCGGGCTGGTCCCAGATTTCAGCCAGATGCTGGTTCAACGCGATATGCAGATTCACATCATCGTCGCCGGCCGGTATGCCGCAAAGATGGGCGTGCAGCATGGCGTCGGCAACCTCGCCATAAACATCCAGCTGCAGCTGCTCGGAAGCTGCATTGCCGATGCGAACCGGGCTGGAATTTTCGTATCCCTCAAGCCATGGAATCTCCCATTCCATCAAGTGTCGCTCGCCTCGAATGCCATACATAATTTGTACCTGGTCGGGACTGCCGGCCACGGCACGCAGCAGCCAATCGCGCCAGGCGTGAGCTTCCTCGAAGTACCCCGCATTCATCAGGGCCAGCAGGGTGAAAGTCGCATCGCGTAGCCAGCAATAGCGGTAATCCCAATTGCGCTTGCCTCCAATCCATTCGGGCAACGAGGTGGTTGGAGCCGCAACAATGCCTCCGGTATGACAGTAGGTGAGCGCCTTCAGAGTGATCAGCGAGCGCTCCAGTGCGTCCGAGTACTCGCCGTGCAGGTGCGCCTGACTCGTCCAGTCTTCCCAAAACTTGATGGTGTCGCGCAGCCCTTGCTCAGGCTCGGCGGATTCCGGTAGATCGTCGTAGGAGGGACCGTAGGTGAGAACGAAGGGCAGCGATTCGCCCGCATGGATAGTGAAATCGCTTATGGTTTTCATATCCTCGCCGCGAAGCGGCGTGCAGGCGCACAGCACCACCATGTCCGGACCCGCAATTGCCCGCAGCGCGCCATTGTCCAGCCGAGTAACCCACGGAACAGTGCGGCCGTAATCGAAGCGCAGCACTAGCTCCATGGACATCTCTAGGCTGCCGCGAACGCCGCGAACGATGCGCACCAGATCGTGCTTGCGTCCTCGCACCGGCATGAAATCCAACAGCACCGCGCTGCCGGTGTCGCTCTCAAATGTGGTTTCCAGGACTAAGGTGTGGTCCAGATAACGTCGTGAGCAGCGGGACTTAGTCTTGGTTGTGATGGACCAATGACCGTTTTCCTCGCTGCCGAGCAGAGCCGCGAAACATGCGGGTGCGGCAAAATGCGGCCAGCAAAGCCAGTCAATGGAACCCTGCCGGCTGACCAGTGCCGCGGTCTCGCAATCACCAATGAGGGCGTAGTCCTCGATGTGAACAGGCATCGTCAGCTTAGATGCCGAACGGCGGCTCGCAGTTAGCGGTCAGCAATAAGCAATAAGCAATAAGCACTGTTCGGGCTCGGTGAATCGGTTGGTAGAGCAGGCCTTTAGGCCTGCCTCCGCGCCATCCTAAAAAGCGTCGGGCGCTGAGCTCTTTGAGCTCAACGCCCGAAACTGCGGACTATGCCCGGCGAGACGCGGACCTGAAGGTCGGG
>CAWFUE010000085.1:0-30718 GCA_963818905.1 uncultured Acidobacteriaceae bacterium | reverse complement strand
CATTCGGCTACGAAATTGTCAACGTGCTGGTGACCGATATCGTTCCCGATGCCAAGGTGAAGTCGGCGATGAACGATATCAATGCGGCGCAGCGCGAACAGGTGGCCGCCAACGCCAGGGGCGAGGCGGAGAAGATTCTGGTAGTGAAGAAAGCCGAGGCTGAAGCGGAAAGCAAGGCTCTGCAGGGACAAGGAATCGCGAATCAAAGGAAGGCCATCATCGAAGGACTGCAGGCTTCGATTGAACAGTTTCAGAAAGTGGTAGAAGGGGCGTCGGCGAAAGAAGTCATGCAACTGGTGCTGGTCACACAGTATTTCGACACCCTTAAGTCCATCGGCGAAAGCGACAAGACGAACACGTTGTTTCTGGCTCATTCACCCGCCGCAGTCAAGGATGTGTCGGATGAGATCCTGCGCTCCATGCTGGTGGCGGACAGAGCGAAAGCTTCAGCGGCTGCGGCAGGCTAGGCCTTGGCGGCAGGCGACCTTTCAGAATAATGAGGACAGCGCCCAGCACAGTGAATGTAATTCCTAGCTAAACCGCATCGAGGCCAACGTCAGCACGTGGCCGCCGGCCATCTCCTTTATATTTTCGAGTGTGTCTTTGTGCTCCTGGGTGGAGCGTGGAGCGCGCAGCGCAACAGGCGGAGACCACGGTAAGTTCCAGATCTCGCATATTCGCGTCGCGCCGTGCGGCCGCCCCGTATAATGGGTGCCCTCCGGGACAAACCATGAACCATCGCTTTATGAAATGCCTTTGTGTTGCCGTAGCATTGTCTCTTTTGGCGACTGCCTCTGTCGTCGCTCAAACTTCTTCTTCCTCGCTCACCTCCGAAGTCCAATCGGTTTACCCGCAGGTGCAGGCGCTCTACATCGATCTGCACGAGCATCCTGAGCTCTCGCTGCACGAAGTGAACACTGCGGCGAAGCTGGCGGCACAACTGCGACAGCTTGGCTACGAGGTCACGGAGCATGTCGGCGGCAACGGCGTGGTTGCGATCCTGGGCAACGGCAGCGGGCCGGTCATCATGCTGCGTACCGAGCTCGACGCGCTGCCTGCTCGGAGAAGACGGGACTCGCTTACGCCAGCCATGTCACCACAAAGGACGATGCGGGCCACGAGGTTCCCGTCATGCATGCCTGCGGACACGATATTCATATGGCGGCGCTGGTAGGCACGGCCGAGATTATGGCCAAGACCAAGAGTGAGTGGCATGGAACGCTGATGCTCATCTGCCAGCCCGCGGAAGAGCGCGTCATGGGTGCGAAGATGATGGTGGAGGACGGCCTGTTCACGCGCTTCCCTAAGCCGTCGATCGGCCTGGCGCTGCATACTGCCAATGAGATTCCCGCGGGCATGGTCGGCATCACTCCGGGCTACATGTCGTCCAATGCTGACACCGTCAACATTACGATCTATGGGCGCGGCGGTCATGGCGCCATGCCGGAGACCACAGTCGACCCCATCATCATTGCCGCCACAACGATTTTGAGCTTGCAGACCATCGTCTCACGCGAGATCAAGCCGGGCGATGCCGCGGTAATTACCGTCGGCTACATTCAGGGCGGCACGAAGAACAACATCATCCCGGACGAGGTCCGAATGGGCCTCACTGTTCGTTCCTATTCCGCGGAGGTGCGCAAACATCTGCTGGCATCCATCGAGCGGGTGACCAAGGCCGAGGCCGAAGCCGCGGACGCACCCAAAGCTCCCCTGGTGGAAGTGACGGAAGGCACCAACGCAATGTACAACGACCGCAAACTTTCGGAGCGGCTTGTCCCGGTTTTGCAGCAGGCGCTGGGCGCGGGCAACGTGGTTACCCTTCCCCCCACGATGACTTCGGAAGACTACTCCGAATTCGAAACGGCCGGCGTCCCGTCGTTCTATTACGTGTTGGGGGTGGCCAATCCGCAGCAGTTCGCCGAAGCCAAGGCCAAAGGCGTCAGCCTGCCGTCCAATCATTCGCCGTTCTTCGCACCTGATATGGAGCCGAGCTTAAAGACCGCGATTGAGTCAGAGGTCGCGCTGCTGCGCTCGCTGATGGGCACAGAGTCGGCTCATACCGCGGCGGCGGAGTAGCGGCGGCGGAGTAGCGGCGGCCACTGAGTTCCGCAAGAGCAAGATCATTCCTATCCCGGCAAAGGCAGGTAAGTGAGTTCTTACAGGATCCCATTCAATAAAGCGACGCAGGCCAGCGCGGAACTGCGATACGCCCAGGACGCCGTCCATGGCGGACACATCTCCGGCGACGGCCCCTACACCAGGAAATGTGAAGCCCTGCTGGAGAAAGAACTGGGTGTCGCGCGAGTTCTCCTTACCACCTCCTGTACACATGCGCTGGAGATGGCGGCGTTTCTGCTGGAGATCGAGCCGGGAGACGAGGTCATCGTGCCGTCGTTTACCTTCGTCTCCACCGCGAACGCGTTTGTCTTGCGCGGAGCGCGGCCGGTGTTTGTAGACATCCGTCCAGACACGCTGAATCTCGACGAGAAGCTGCTGGAGAAATTGATTACTCCTCGAACAAAGGCTATTGTGCCGATACATTACGCGGGAGTGGCGTGCGAGATGGACGCGATCATTTCGATCGCCAAGCGGCATGGCATCGCGGTGGTGGAAGACAACGCCAACAGCCTCTTCTCGCGCTATCGTGGACGTTATACCGGAACTTTCGGAGGGCTGGCGACTCAGAGTTTTCACGAGACCAAGAACATCACCTGCGGCGAGGGCGGCGCGCTGCTGATCAACGACGCGAAGCTGGTGGAGCGCGCCTTGGTGTTGCGCGATAAAGGAACGAATCGGAATCGCTTCTTTCGCGGACAAGTGGATAAGTACACATGGGTCGATCTGGGCTCAAGCTACGTCGCCAGCGATATGCTGGCAGCGTTTCTCTACGCGCAACTGGAAGAGCGTGAGCAGATCCAGTGCGCACGGCAACGCATCTGGAACAGGTATTGGAACGGACTGCGAGGATGGGCGCAGCAGAACGGTGTGCGCCTTCCGGTTATTCCTGCGTACTGCGAGCAGTCTTACCACATGTTCTATCTGCTGCTGGCATCACTGGAGCGGCGGCAGGCGCTGATCGCTCATCTCAAGCAGCGCGGCATCCAGGCGGTGTTTCATTATGTGCCGTTGCATCTGTCGGAGATGGGGCTGAAACATAGCGCCGGAAAACACAAGTGTCCGACGACTGTGGATGTGAGCGAGCGGCTGTTGCGTCTGCCGTTCTATAACAGTCTGTCGGAGAGCGAACAGGACGAGGTGATCGAGGCCATCCTGCAATTCAAGATTTAGGCCGTGAAGGAAGTTTCGTGAGGACTTGCGAGTCCGCGAGCTTACTTAGAATAGAGCTGCTCGCACTCCTCGGTCTTCTCCACTTTCTGTCTGCGTAAGTCGTCAAATACAGCTGGCGGAACGGAATAAGTTCCATCGGCCTCCTTCTTTCCTCTTTCCTGAACCGCGTTCTTGTAGGCGACGTCTGCGGCTGCAAGACAGCCCTGTAAATAGCTGCGCCGGGTTGATTCGTCACCGACAACTTTCTTTAATTGCGCTTCCAGACTTACCATCCTCTGGTTCAAAGCTATAACCTGCTTTTCTAAGTCGGTGACCCGCTGTTCCAGTGCTGCATTGTGCCCACCGCATCCGGTAGTGAAACCAGCAATGGCGAGCGCCGCTGCAATGATTGCCGTCCTTGTCATCGGATAACCTTTCCGACCTGGCCGCCCCGGGCTGGGGGGCCATGTACACTCAGCCTGTCACTGAGTGTATTCTGCTGACAAGCTTCGCACATGCGGCTCACTGATTGCGCGCCGCCGAGTTGCTCCCAGGTACCAAAGGCGGTAACTGTTTTGAGTATTGCTACGCAAGTCAATAGCAACGCCCTCTGGGGCTGAAGAGCCGCTGAAAAAGTCGGACAAGCAGTCCCTTGCCAAGCCCGGTCAGGCGGGAGGCGGTCAGGCTGACAGCCGCAGTGAGAAATCCTTACCGCAACGCATAAAGACAGCCCGATTCGCGTGGTTTTGGAACGGCGCCAGCAGAAGCCCCACCTTGGGGGACTAGCTATAGCCTTAAAAAACCAGTACTAAGAAAGCTAAGAATGGGTATATAGTGTTGAACGGTTGATAGTCAAAAACGAAAACTCCACTTAGGAGCTGGATATGATTTCGTTATGGCCTTCCACAATTACGGCGCTGAACGATTCTCTGGCCGCGCTCAGCGAAGCCGTCGAAGATCTCAAGGCTGCCAAACCAGTGGATGTCGCAGAAGTCACCGAGCAGCTGAAGACCGCCGCAGAAGCTGCCCGCAACCTGCGCGCCCTCGTGCTGTCGGAGATGCCTGATGCTACATGGCAGAACCGACACGAACTTGAGGCAGTCCTTGAGGAAATTCAGAAGCGGGTCGAGGCCAGGGCGATTGAGCAACGGCGCCAGCGTCTTCTGGCTCTCGCAGGTGAGCTGGAGCGGGGCAACATTGTGCATCGTAGAGCGGTCCGTGTAACCCAGCTGAACCAGCTCCGCGACCAGGCAATCAAGGAGTTACGCTCGCAAGCTGCGGAGAAAGCACCTCAGACTTTGCCCGGTCCTGAATCGGACGAGTGGCTGGAGTGGGCTTGTGCCTTACAAGAGCCGGGAGATGCGGAGACTCTGAAGACGCTGCGGACGCAATTTGCGCGTCTGGACGATTTCGTTGCCAATCTCGAACCCAATATGTGGACCGCCAAGACGGAGGCAGCGGTATAGGAGGTTGACATGAGTACAACGCGCCCTTCGGCTCTGTCCTCTCTAGACGACTACCTGGCCTTGTTAAGTAATAGTCTGGAAGAGATCAGAGCGGCCAAGTCAGTCAACATCGCGGATGTTATCGAGGAGTTCGAGACGGCCGCAGAATCAGTGGGAAATCTGCGCGCGCTAATCTTGTCGGAGCTCCCCGACGCCTCATGGAACAGCCGGGAGGAACTGGAGGCGGTCCTTGACGAGATACGGAGACTTGAAGAAGCCCGCGCTATCGAGCTCCTGCGCTCCCGGCTTTTGGATCTCGCCTCTGAGTTGGAAGCCGGCAATATTGTCCACCGCCGGGTAAGCCGTCTCAACGAGCTAACTCAGCTCCGCGAGGAAGCAGTTAAAGAATTGCGAGCCCGGGCAAGCGTGGAAGGAACACCCCAAACACTGCCCGGCCCGGAAGCAAAGCACTGGATCCAGTGGGTTTGGGAGCTGCAAGAACCCGAGGACGCCGAATCCCTCCAGTCCCTGCGGACCGGATTTCCCCGCCTGGACGATTTTGTCACCAATCTAGAACCCGAGATGTGGGTAGTAGAAACGGAGCCAGATCTCAGTCCGGAGGAGCTCGAGGCACACCGTGCGGAGAAACAGAAGCGATGCGAGGAGCTGCGCTCCCGGCTTCTGGAGCTTGCGACGGAACTGGAGCGCGGAAGCATCGTGCACCACCGGACGGTGCGGGTGAGCGAGCTGAATAATCTCCGCGACGAGGCGACGAAGGAATTGCGCGCCCGAGCTGCGCAAGAGCAACCCCGAAGCTTGCCCGGCCCGGACGCAAGTGAATGGGTGCAATGGGCATGCAGCTTGCAAGAACCCGACGATGCCGAAGCTCTTCAGGCTCTTCGCAAGGGATTTGCGCGCCTCGATGACTTCATTGCCAATCTAGAGCCGAACATGTGGAAACCTGCGGGACCTCCGAGCACTGGCGGCGCAGCGGAAGACCGATCTGCCCAGCAGACAGAGCCGGAACCTGCGCGGACGGCGGACGGATTTGAAGAATACGTTGTAACTTCGGGACCCATACCGATCAGGTTGAAAGCACCCAGATCCTCAGGAGGGCGTGAGGAGGCGCGAGTTCAGTACGACGAACCAACTGTGTCGGCAGTGGAAGCGGAGACGGCGGCACCAGAATATGACGCGTCACCGAAAACCGAAGACGAGATGCAAGAGATCCAGGCGCAGCAGGATCGCGCGATGCTGGCGCGCATGCGGGGTGGCAGCACGGATCGTGTCCGTCGCTTCGATCATCGAGTCGAGTCTCCGACCAACGGCGAAGGTCCCCACGCTGCTGCGGCCGCGCCTGCGATGGCTAAGGCATGGGTGGAGGCACCGGAAGCTGAAGTTGCCCGCGAGACGAACGTAGCGCCGCCGGCCGTTAAAACACGGGTCGAGCCCTACGCCACGGTGGAAGCTTTGCGCGCGATGCATAGCGCACCAGCGGTTGCAAAGGAAAAGGCTGAGTCTCCTGTCTCGACTTGGGCTTCCCGCACCATGAGCGGCGCAAACGGAATGATCTCCAATATCCGGACTGCCGTCGAAGAACGGGTACCGGAGAAGTGGCGGATGCCGGTGATCGCTGCCGCGGTGCTGTTGCTTGCCGGACTGTTGGCGCTGGCTTCCATCGGAATTCTGCATTGGAGATCGCACAGAGTCCAAGCGAGTAATCCGCCGGTTGCCGTCGCGAAAACCGACCTTACGGCAAGCAATCCGGACAATACGAGTAACGCCGCATCCACGACCCCTGCTGCTTCGGCAACTCGGACGGCACCTCCGAAGCCGGATGAAAAACCGCAGAAGCCGAAGGATCAGGCTCCCGCGCCGAAGCCTACCGCGCCAGTAGATGCCACACCCGCTCCTCCGACGCAAATCAGCGCGATTGAAGATCCAGCGTTGCGTCGCCCCTCGACCATCCCGAAAGAGAGCACGCCAGTGGTCGAGAAGGAAGTCGCTCCACCCAATGGCGCGGCAGGAGTGGCAGGATCGGTACCCGGTTTTTCCGGTGGGATTCCGAATAGCGTGATCAACGTCGTGAAGAATAATCCGGGTGCACAGCCCAAGGTGTCTTCCCGAAAGGTGACAGTCTCCTCTGGAGTTGCGCAGGGTCTACTGGTACACCATGTCGCGCCGCAATATCCTGACCAGGCTAAGGCGTTGCATCTTCAGGGAACGGTGGTATTGCAGGCGGTGATTGGGAAAGATGGAACCGTGCAAAACGTGAAGGCAGTACGCGGCAATCCCGTGCTGAGCCAAGCCGCCATGGATGCTGTGAAACAGTGGCGCTACCGGCCCTATACGCTGGATGGGGAACCGGTGGAAGTTGGCACCGAGATCGACGTCAAGTTCACGCCCCACGACTAATGCTGTGCGAGCATCCCGCCGTTGCGATCGAACGGCGGGATTTTTTGTCTACCCACGGTGGCGGCCGCAGCTAACAAATCGATTCGAACTTCTCGCGCGGATTAGCGCAGATCTGACAACGGGCAAAGTCGCCATCCGGCGTTGTGAAGCCACAAACTACGCAGACGTAGTACATTACTGCCCGTTTGCCGGCCTTCAGTTGATCCAGCGCCGCACGATAAAGACGCGCATGCTCCTTCTCGGCCTCCCAGGCCCAACGAAACGTTGTTTCTGCTGCGGGCTGGCTGCTTGATTTCGCTTCGCCGATAAAGTTCGGATACATCACATCCCGTTCGTACTCCTCGCCGGCAATTGCGTCGGCCAGGTTTTCCGCAGTCGAGCCCGGCTTGACCGGATGAATGACGCAGACCGGCTCGGCGCCAAACGCACGAATAACCTTGGCATGGTTCTCGGCATGGATTTGTTCGGCGCGAGCGGCAGCGCGGAACAAACTCGCCACATCCTGAAAACCTTCCTCCGCCGCTTTCACCGCGAATGCCTTGTACTTTGCGCAGGCGTTGCTCTCGCCCTCATAAGCCGCCTGCAAGTTCGAAAGAGTAGTTGCCGTTATAGTTGCTGTCGATGCCATGAACCGCCTCCTTGCTAATAAAAAGGCGATTCTATGAGGACACCGATGGCACTGTCTGTGACGGAAGACCAAAGCACGCCCGCCATCGAAGGCGGTTGACACTTTGCCGCTTGGAAGATTACAAACAAATGGTCTGATACTTGGGAAGAGCGGTGAAAATCCGCCACTGCCCCGCAACTGTAAGCGCGGAGGTCCGACCAGAAAGCCACTGGAGCGAGAGTTCTGGGAAGGCGGTTCCGGACCGATGAGGCGCAAGTCAGGATTCCGGCCAGACACTTACCTGTTGTCCGATATGGCCTCGATGGGAGGGCCAGTCGGTGCCTTGACGACCTGCATGCCAGGTCTTCTGGAAGAAATTGCGGCACGAGGTTTCCCGTCCGATTTGTAACTGGTGCGCGGGAGCAAAATGTCTCCAGAAATTCCGCCCCTGCAGTCTCACTGAGATCGCATGGAAAACTACAACCACATCACGGGATGTTCGGGAAGCGCGGTGAAACTCCGCCACTGCCCCGCAACTGTTATGGACAATATATCGACGGTCGAAAACCACTGCGCGCAGCGGGAAGGTGATCGTCGAGTCCTGAGTCAGGAGACCGGTCTCGTGAACAACACACCATACTTCCGAGGGGGAGTTCATGCGCAAGATTCTCACGACCGTTGTACTGCTCTTGCTGTCCATTCCAGCCTGGCCTGATGAGCCGGCCATTACCGGCACCGTCAAAGACACGCTGGGCGCCGTCATTCCCGGAGCAACCGTAGCCCTCGTTCAGAGCGGCAAAGACATCGCGACCACGACCAGTGATGCCATCGGAAAATTTCATTTCACCATCGATCACGCCGGCCGCTACTCTGTTCGCGCCGAAGCCAAAACATTTGCCACCTCCAGCAGCAAAGAAGTTTTTGCCGAGCCCGCACACAACCTCGACATCAGTCTGACGCTGTCGCCTTCGGCGGTTTCGCAAAACGTAGTCGTGACCGCGACCGGCATTGCCACGCCTGAGGCGCAGATGGGAACCTCGGTCAGCGTCATCGACAACACCACGCTGTCAACCCGGATCAATCTGGATCAGACGCTGGCCGATGAAACTGGAGCGCAAGTTGTGCAGACGGGGCAAATGGGCGGCTTGACATCGCTGTTTGTTCGGGGTGGGCCGAGCGACGCCAACAAGGTTCTGCTCGACGGAATTCCCATCAACGACATTGGTGGATTTGTCGATTTCTCGTATCTGCAGGCCGATGGTTTCGAGCGCGTGGAATTTCAGCGCGGCCCCAACAGCGCGCTCTACGGCTCTGACGCGCTGGCTAGCGTAGTCAGCATCACCACGGCGCGCGGCGATACGCCTTTGCCGTTGTTCAGCTTTGCGGCCGATGGCGGTACCTTCGGCACTTATCATGAGGATGGCAGCGTCAGCGGATATTGGAAGCGCTTCGACTACTTCACCGGCTACTCGGGATATGGCACGCAGAACGACGTTCCCGACAGCCAATACCATCGCGATGTCTACCTCGCGAATTTCGGATTTCAGATCGATCCCAACACCACGCTGCGCGCCACAGCGCGACGGATGTCGGCGGGATTCAACACCGCCAACGCCGTCGATGCCTACGGCATTCCGGACGACGCTTCTACCGACGAAGGCGATACCGATTTCGGCGTAACTCTCGAGCATCGCGCTGCCGACGATCGCTGGCACACTCTGCTGCAATATGGCGGCCTGCGTCTGCGACAGCAGTACAACGATTGGACGCCCACCGGCATTCCCTTTGATCCCTATGACCTGGGTTATCCATCCTATTACCTGGGATTGCCGGTGACCCAGCAGGGCGCGAATGGCTACTCCATCACTCCGGCTGCAGTCGCCGCGATTGAGCCAACCCTGCCCCATCCCGGCCAGGCAATTTACCAGTACGCCGGCAACTATCCCGAACTCTCGTCGTATCTCACCAACACTAATACGGTCTACGCGCAGACCGATTACCGCTTCAACAAGATGCTGACCGCGCTCTTCGGATTCCGTTATAGCAACGAGACCGGCTTCACCTATAACGGCGCAACCGGTGTAGAGTCGACCGACCGAAACAACTTCAGCTACATGATGGAAATCCAGGGCGGCTTCTGGAACCGGTTGTTCTACACTCTGGGCGGCGGCATCGAAGACAATGCCGTCTTCGGAGTGGCGGGTACGCCGCGCGCGTCGCTGGCTTATTATCTGAAGCGTCCGAGCAGCAGCAGTATTTTCAGCGGTACGCGCCTGACCTTCAACTTCGCCAAAGGCGTTCAAGAGCCCAGCATCTATTACCAGAACAATTCGCTCTACGGATTGCTGAGCAATACTTCCATCGTTCCCAATGGCCCGCAGTTGATTCAGCAGTACCACATTCAGCCATTCCTGGCGGAGGACTCGCGCACCTACGACGGCGGCGTGCAGCAGCAGTTGTTCGGCGGCAAGGCCGAGCTGTCGGTGATTTATTTCCACAACGAGTTCACCAACCAGGCCGAATACGTCGATCCGCAATATCTGGTGCAGTTGGGTGTGCCCGCGGAAGTGGCACAGGCGCTGGGCTTTAACGGAGCTGCGGTGAACACGTTGGACTATCGCGCCCAGGGCGCGGAAGTCGCCTTCCGATATCGCATCAATAACGCGGTCAGTCTGCGCGGCGGCTGGACCTACACCGACGCTGTGGTACAGCAATCGTTTGCCAGCAGCGCCCTGCAGCCGGCGATCAACCCTTTGTTCCCCGATATTCCCATCGGCGCCTATTCGCCGCTGGTGGGCGCGCGTCCTTTCCGCATTGCGCCCAACACCGGCTATGCCGGCATCAATTGGAATCACCGCCGGCTATTCGTCTCGGCCATGGGAACCTTCGTCTCGCGCCGCGACGACAGCACTTTCCTCAGCGACACCGAATTCGGCAATACCCTGCTGCTGCCCAACCGTAATCTCGACCCCGGATATCAGAAAGTCGACGTGTACGGCAGCTATCAGCTCACCAAACGCATCGCAGCCTACACCTCGATGCAGAACGTCCTGAATGAGAGATATCAGGAGGTCTACGGATATCCGGCGCTGCCGTTCACCATTCGCGCGGGGATGAAGTTCACCTTCGGCGGCGAATCATGGAAGCTGAACTGAAACGCACGTTAAGGTGAGGACGGGGCCGAGCACACGTGGCTATAATTGCCGTCTTCGCCATACACTAGAGCGGTTTCAATTTTGCGGTATCAGTGAACGACTAAACTGCTTTAAAGCGGTTTTACTCTTGCTGCATAGGCGAGCGTGGAGCACGCCTTTCAGGCGTGCAAGACAGACTGGAACTCTCGACTCGCGCATTAGCACTTGAGGTAACGTTTTCTTACCTCAGCGGCTAAAGCCGGTTCCTTTCCAAGTCTTCATTGCACCGCTGAAGCGGTGCTCCACCTATACATCAAAGCTGAAAACGGTCTAGTCGCACCGGTCAATAATGTCGTTCGCCGATTGTTGTGTCTCGATAACCGCATAAATGAAGGGGTTACCCCATGACCAGCATTGCTACGAAAAGAGGCGACACGGGCCAGACCAGTCTCACCGGCGGCCTTCGCGTCTCGAAATCCTCGATGCGTGTGGAAGCCTATGGCACGGTTGACGAACTGAACTCAGTGATGGGATTTGCGCGCTCCATCTGCGAGGATGCGGCGCTGCGCGACCGCACTAAGCTCATCCAACAGGAGCTGTTCAAAGTCGGCTCGGCGCTGGCCACTCCACCGCAAAGTCGCCGAGGCGAGGCACCGCTCAATGCTGCCATGATCGAGGCGTTGACCAATCAGGTCCACGAACTCGAAGCCATCGAAGGAATGCTGTCCGATTGGTCTATCCCCGGCGAGCACACTGCGGCCGCTGCCTACGATGTCGCCAGAACCGTGTGCCGGCGCGCCGAACGTTGCGTGGTGCGATTGATCGATGCAGGCGAGGAAGTCGAATCCGATGTGCTGCCGTATCTCAATCGTCTCTCGGATCTGCTTTGGCTCTTCGGGCGCAAACTGGAGCTACAAGCCGGGGTCAGCGGCTCACTCCGCAATGCCAACGAGAAAACCGGACCACGTTGGTCGCGGGCATGGTAGTGGACTGATAGTTATAAAGAAGGTTGAGTTGAATTTCGGCATTGCCCGGACGATGCTGCATAAGTAGAGCGCTACAGGCAGGAGTTAGAACCGAATTTCACAGGATCTCGCCCGGAGTAGTTGCGCACATTGCGCCTATCCTAGCCGTGGAAGCTGTTGACTCAAGCGCCCCGCCCTGGCGTGTCACGATCGATTGAGGAGTGTGGTTGAATGCACGACGCGGCGAGCCCGAAAATCGACCGGGAAAAAGTATTCGGCACATTGTCTCGCTCATGGGATGCCTTCGATGCCTATCTGTTTGATATCGATGGCACGCTGCTACACTGCGCCGACCGTGTCCATTACAACGCTTTTTGTGATGCGTTGCAGCAGATCGCCGGCCGGCCGCTTACTCTGGCGGGAGTGACTCTGCACGGCAACACGGATATCGGCATTCTTCGTGACGCCTTGGAGCTCGCGCATATTCCCGAACGAACTTGGCGATACCGTCTGGCCGAAATCCGCGACACCATGTGCCAGTTCGTTCGTGCGCGCCAGGCGGAGCTCCGTCCAAACGCGCTACCCCAGGTGCGGCGAGTTTTGGAATACCTGCGCAGCCGAGGCGCTCGGCTGGGGGTTGCCACCGGCAACTTCGAGGACATCGGCCGCATGAAATTGGATCGCGCCGGACTGCTGGAGATGTTCGATTTCGGAGGCTGGAGCGATCAGTTCGAATCGCGGGTCGATATATTGCGCGCTGCTGCGGCAACTGCACGCGCCAGAACAAATGCTGAAGCTACCATCTGTGTCGTAGGCGACACTCCGGCAGACATTCGGGCTGCGCGCGAAAACGGATTGTCCGTGATCGCCGTCGCAACCGGCATCTACTCCTTCGATCAGCTCGCGACTGTCGCTCCCGATCTCTGCTTACATTCGTTTGAGGATCTCGGCCTTACAGCGTAGGGCGACTCGCTGCTGCAACTGGACACTATCTCTTCCAATTGGCCGGCCCGGTGATGGGAAGCGTGCACCGCAACACACGACGGTTCCCACATCCATATAGATTTCACTGCACCGGATGTGCCGGCTTGGATGGAGGCTGCAAGCTGGCGTTGGCCCCATGCCGCAAAAGCATGGCGGCCAACTCACGCCAGCCTGCCTGACTTATCTCAATCGCTTGTGGCGAACCTTGATCAATTCGCAGTTCTGCTGATTCTCAGCTCGAAAACCGCGAACTTAGACGTTAAAGGACGAACCGCAACCGCAGGTGCTCTTTACGTTCGGATTGTCGAACTTGAAGCCGGCGGCTTCCAGAGTTTCGATGTAGTCGACGCTAACGCCCTTCAGGTACATGAGCGAGGTTGCATCGACAAAGACCTTCAGACCGTCAAAGTCGAACGTCTTGTCCATCATTCCGGCGCCGTTCTCGAACGACATCGAGTAGGAAAACCCGGAGCAGCCTCCGCCAACTACGCCCACGCGCAATCCCGCAGGCACGGGGTTCTGTTGCGCCATGATCTCCTTCACCTTGGCAATCGCATTGCCGGTGAAGTTAAGCGGCTTTTCAGTAGTCGGTGTGGGGGTGGTTGGTGTAGTTGTCGTGGTTGCCATTCTCTCCTCCAGGTATTAGCGGATTATAGCATCTGCCTCGCGCCGCTGGACGCTAACTCGCCGCTAACTGATTGGATGCCGTGAAAACAGGCATGGTCGCAATGTCGACGGCGGGCATGCCAGAGGCGCTGCATAGCGGCCTCACGGTCTCAACTCAGTCATCCGCCTCGCTCCAAAGATTGTTGCCACGCCTCGCGGGGACGAGACTATAATTACGACGGATGAGGCCCCCAACCTGGTGGGCGACGCAGGCTCCATTGGGCGCGGGACCGGTATACTCTGGACCCGAGGTGGCGAATGTCGACTCTGATGATGTTGCTGATAGTGTGGGGCGTACTGACAGGCGTGCTGATCCTTCTGCTGATCTACCGCAGCACCCTCAGCATGCACGAGGACGATCAGTTGTTCCTTGACGAATCCAGCAAGAACATGCGCGAGGAACAAGAGCAGGTCCAGGCCCGGATGAAGAAAGTGACGCCCTGGGTACGCATTTTGGGAGCTGCGTCGGCGGTACTGATCCTTGTCATCGCGGGAATGGCAGTGTGGCAACAGATGAATAGCCAGGGCTGATGCGCTGTTGCTTTTTCCGGCCTGGGCAAGATTCACCTGCGGCACTGCGCATTCGGCCGAGAAGGGCAGAGATCCCTATTACCAGTCACGTAACGCGCGGCGACGGCCGCGCGTTTTGCTTTATCCCTGGCAACAACGAGCGCCTTTCGCGAGTCAGGCTGCGGTTTTGCTAAAATCGATTTACGTTCGCGAAAGTGGTGAAGCAAGCGTTCGACGTACCCTGCCCACGCCTGCCATCGTTTTGTAAATGCCTGCCAACGAATAACACAGAAAGAAGAAGCGCTGCGTGGTCTTTCGCATCTCTTTAAGTATAAGCAATGAAAATGATCCTACTATCGTCCCTTGCGCAGCGCTATCTACGCGCTCGCAATTGAAGTCTCTGGCGTTCTTAATTCTTAGACAACTGAGGGAAAAGTGGCCACAAAGGAAGTTCAGAATCGAGTAATAGAGTTTCCGTCGAACCCGGAGATCGACTCCGAAGAAGAAGTTGCGGAATGGCTGGAAGCGTTCGACGAGGTGCTGGAAGCTGAGGGCGGCAATCGCGGATGCGAGCTGCTATCGGCGCTGATGGATCGGGCGCGCAAGTCGGGCGTCAAAGTTCCCGTGCAATTGAACACGCCGTATGTCAATACCATTCCGGTCGAGGAAGAAGTTGCTTATCCCGGGGATCGCCATCAGGAGCGCCGCATCAAGAGCTTGATTCGCTGGAATGCGATGGCGATGGTGCATCGGCAGAACAAGAAAGATCCCGGGATCGGCGGCCACATCTCGACCTATTCGTCGCTGGCCACGCTGCTGGAAGTCGGCTTCAACCATTTCTTTCACGCGCGCTACGGCGATCAGCCGGGCGATTTCATTTACTTCCAAGGGCATTCCTCGCCCGGAGTCTACGCGCGTGCGTATCTGGAAGGTCGTCTCAGCGAAGAGCAAGTGCAGAATTTTCGGCATGAGCTGCGGGGAGCGCGGGGATTGCCATCGTATCCGCATCCCTGGCTGCTTCCGGATTTCTGGCGCTTCCCGACCGTCTCGATGGGTCTAGGTCCGTTGAACGCGATCTATCAGGCTCGCTTCATGCGCTATCTGGAAAACCGCGGCATCATCCCCGCGACGCCGCGCAAGGTTTGGGCATTCGTCGGCGACGGCGAAACCGATGAGCCGGAGTCCATGGGTTCGCTGACTCTAGCCTCACGCGAGAAGCTCGACAACCTGATCTTCGTGATCAATTGCAATCTGCAGCGGCTGGATGGGCCGGTCCGCGGCAACAGCAAGGTTATTAACGAGCTCGAAGCCGCCTTTCGCGGCGCTCGCTGGAACGTGATCAAGGTGGTCTGGGGCTCGGATTGGGACAAGCTGTTCGCCCGCGACAAGTCGGGCATTCTGCTGAAGCGCATGGAAGAAGTGGTCGACGGAGAATACCAAAGCTACAAGGCAAAGGGCGGAGAATATATTCGCCGCGAATTCTTCGGCAAGTATCCCGAGCTGCTGGCGATGGTCGCCGACATGAGCGACGATGAGCTGCATCACCTGACGCGCGGCGGCCACGATCCGCAGAAGGTCTACAACGCCTACAAGCGAGCGGTGGAACATCACGGCGGACCGACGGTGATTCTGGCGCACACGGTGAAGGGTTATGGGCTCGGCTCGGCCGAGGCGCGCAACGCCACTCATCAGGAAAAGAAGCTGGCCGATCAGGCGCTGACGGCGTTTCGCTCGCGTTTTGAGATTCCGATTCCCGAGCAGGCCGCACGCGACGGCTCGCTGTATCGGCCGGCTGAAGACAGTCCCGAGATAACTTACATGCGGCAGCGGCGCAAAGAACTGGGCGGATTCATGCCCGACCGCCATATTCCTAATGCAGTGCTGGAAACTCCGCCGCTCGAACATTTCGCAGAATCGCTGGCAGGCTCCAAAGGCCGTGCCGTTTCCACGACCATGGGCTACGTCAGCATGCTGCGGCAACTGCTGAAGGATCCCAACATCGGCAAGCATATCGTGCCCATTATTCCCGACGAGGGCCGCACCTTCGGCATGGAATCGATCATTCGGCAAATCGGCATCTATGCCAGCCAGGGCCAGCTCTATAAGCCGCACGATCAGGACATGCTGCTGTATTACCGCGAAGAAAAAGGCGGCCAGATTCTGGAGGAAGGTATTACAGAAGCCGGCTCGATGGCGTCGTTTACCGCGGCGGGAACCGCCTACGCCAATTACCGGGTGCCGATGATTCCCTTCTTCACCTACTACTCGATGTTTGGATTCCAGCGCATCGGCGATCTGGTGTGGGCCTTCGCCGACGCGCGCGGCAGAGGCTTTCTGATGGGCGGCACTGCGGGTCGAACGACATTGGCCGGCGAAGGTCTGCAACATCAGGACGGCCACAGTCTGGTGCTGTCGAGCACTGTGCCCACCTGCCACAGCTACGACCCTGCGTATGTCTACGAGATCGCGGTGATCGTGCAGGACGGCATGCGGCGAATGTATCAGGAAGGCGAAGACCGCTTCTACTACATCACGCTTTATAACGAAGACTATGCCATGCCGGAGATGCCGGCGGGCGCGGAAAAAGGTATTCTGCGTGGGATCTACAAATACCGTTCTGCGGCCTCAGGTAGCGCGGCGGTGCAACTGTTCGGCAGCGGACCCATCCTGAATGAGGCACTGCGCGCGCAAAGCATTTTGGCGGAGAAGTACGGGATTGCAGGCCATGTGTGGAGCGTAACCAGCTACAACGAACTCCGCCGCGACGCGCTCGCGGTGGAGCGCTGGAATCGTCTGCATCCTGCAGAGCCGCAGAAGCAGCCCTACATCCTCGACGTTCTCAAGGGCGAAGCTGGCCCGATCATCGCTGCAACCGACTACATGAAAGCCGTTCCCGACCAATTGGCGCCTTGGCTGACAAACCGGCTGACCAGCCTCGGCACGGACGGTTTCGGGCGCAGTGACAACCGAGAGCACCTCAGGCGTCATTTCGAAGTGAATGCTGAATCAATTGCAGCGGCGGCGCTTTCGCGACTTGCACGTGAGGGCAAGTTCGACGCTGCACGGGCGCAGAACGCGTTCACGGAGCTGGGCGTGGACACGGAGAAGATCGATCCGGCGATCGCGTAAGGCGGTGGTTGTACCGCGATGGCAAGCCTAAGTCCAATGGGAAGAATATTTTACGTGGACAAGCTGTGACCAGCCAGCTTGATCTACGGTAAGTCTCTTGATGGCAGGAACTTAGATGTAAGCCCTAGGGCGAGAATATTTTAGCGGCCATGTTGCGTGTTACCTCTTTAATTCACGTACTTACATGATTATGCGTAAGTGCTACGCGGAGAATATTTTACCGTGAACGTCTGTAACCTGTTGGTTTTAGGTGGGCCCTCATATATTAACTCCTTTAGAAAGAATAATTTGCTTGTAAGTCCTCCGGGGAGAATATTTTAGCGGAGATTCATACAGTGTTCCCTTTTGTTTTCAATTACTTATGTGAAGTAGTCAAGGGGGGCTCCATTGGAGCGGGCGAATTTCGGGAGCCGCAGGTCGTGACTAATTTCGCCAGCGCTCGTCGCCGGTCTGACGAGGTTAATTTATGAATGCTGAAGCAAAACCTGGGCCTGACTTGGGCGCAATATTCGACGCCCATATGGCTGCAGAATTCGCCACGCATGATTTGGATGCGACGATG
The DNA here is from genome assembly GCA_963818905.1 of uncultured Acidobacteriaceae bacterium. Taxonomy (GTDB): domain Bacteria; phylum Acidobacteriota; class Terriglobia; order Terriglobales; family Acidobacteriaceae; genus Bog-257. Next base: position 13,031 of record CAWFUE010000085.1, on the reverse strand, counting down.
GCGACGATGACCGACGCGCCAGTTCTAACTCACGTTCCAGTATTGACCGGAGGCTACGGCCGCGAAGCGGTGCGCGCGTTCTATCGCAGATACTTTATCGGGCGCTGGCCCGCCGATACGAGCATGGTGCGAATTTCCCGAACCGTCAGCCAGGACCGCGTGATTGACGAATTCATTGTGAGCTTCACCCACGATATTGAAATGCCCGCGATGCTTCCAGGTGTGAAGCCAACGGGCAAGAAGGTCCAGCTGCCGCATGTTGCCGCGGTGGGATTTGAGGGCGACAAAGTCGCGTACGAGCGAATCTATTGGGATCAGGCTTCCCTGCTGGTGCAGATCGGATTGCTTGATCCGACGAATTTACCAGTGAGCGGAGTTGAGCAGGCGCGTCGCGTGCTCGATCCGGCGCTTCGGTCGAATGAGTTGATTCATCGCGCCGAGTCTGCCGAGCAGACCCTGGGGAAAATCTGATTGTCAATGATGGGCGCTCTCAGTGGTTAGAAGCCGGAGCTCTTTGGTGATTCGCGGCATTCATGCACCGGGAAAGCCACTTAACACTCACAACACCCCTCGTAAGCCCGCCGCCTCCAGAGCAATTCCTGATCACAAAGAAATTCGCAATCGCCTTTCCAAGCAATTCTTCGTCAGAGAATCTTAGCGAGATGTTCCGGGCTTGCGCAGCAATTCTGCGAGCCGCCGTTGCCGGAACTCGAAGATTTCTTCCACCTGGCGACGCACCATCAGCTTGTGCGCCAGTTCGCCGATGAATCCGAATGGCAGCGCGTAGTGAACTTCGTCCTGTATGCGAGTTCCTCCGTGTTCGGAGAAAAAGCGATGCTGGTGATGCCATTTCGCATACGGTCCACGAAGCTGCGTGTCGATGAAGAGGTGCGGCGGCTGCCAAGCCGTGATCTCGCTGATCCAGCGCATGGGCACGCCGTGCAACCGCAAGCGGTATTCAATGTTTGAGCCTGTGTGCAGCTCGTTCTCGGCGCGGACAACATGAAAGCGAAGCCATGGCGGCGTGATCTGTTCCAGATTGTGCGGCTGCGAGAAGAACGCAAAGGCATCATCGATCGGTTGCGGGAACCACTGGTCGGAGATAAATTCGTAGATCTCGGTCATACCAGGCAGCAGGTTACGGCGCCATCCCATCATCCATCCATTGTTTGAATTTCGCGATCTGCTCTTTGGGCCACGCATCGTCGCAAGGCATGCTGCCATCCTCAAGACGCTCGTGAATTGCCTGGGCGTGCGCCTTGACATCGTCGTAGGAAGAAAGGTCGAGCCCGAAGCTCTTCATCGCCTCCACATCGGGCGAGTCGCGAAATAGTGGCCGAATATCGGTGGCGAAGCTAAGAGCCATGACAACACCTCACGAGAAAATTGCTAGCGGCTGGCAATTAAGTGCCGGATGCCGGCGTCTTGCGGCAAATCCAAGCTAGCCGGATAGTCTTCTACCTTCCCATCCGCGCCGACTTTCGTCAAGATTTCCTGATCTGGGCCAATACGGAGAATATTAGGCCAGATCACCGCAATTTTCATACCGGCTAAATATAGTAATGTGCTATCGTCTTACGACCCAGTTCACAGGCCATTAAAAAGAAAGAAACAGGAATCGCTCCCTGTCCTGAATTCCCATTGGAGTTGTACCCATGCATTCCCCTAGGTTCCTGCGTGTCTTTCAGTTGTGGAATTCCCCAAGAGTCTCAAGCCACTTCATTTGCCGCGTGCTTCTGGTTTGCTTGATAGCATCGCTAACCGGAGTCGTGGCAGCCCAGCAGACGGTCGCTATTCCAGGCGTGCCGCCGGCGGTGCAGAACGGCTCGGCGCAACCCATCGGGCCGTACAATCCGCAGCAGATGCTGCGTCTCGTCATCACGCTGCAACCACCGCACCATGATGCGGAAGAGCAATTCCTGCGCGAGTTACAAGACCGGGCTTCGCCGCTGTTTCACCAGTTCTTGAGTACGGACGAGTGGAACCAGCGCTTCGCGCCGGCCGCTGCGGATGAGCAGGCAGTTGTGACCTGGGCGCAGAGTCAGGGGCTGACGATTACACAGCGTTATCCCAACCGCCTGATGGTTAGTGTCGCAGCTCCCGTGGCAACCATCGAGAAGGCGCTTGCGGTCAACATCAACTCCTACCAGATCGGCGCTTCCAGCTATTTTTCCAATGATCGTGATCCGTCGATTCCAGCTACGCTGAGTGGCATCGTCCATTCGGTGCTTGGACTCAACAATCTCCAGGTGTTGCACAGCCACTTCCCAAGCAAGCAGCAGCGGCCCGTGTATTCTCCCGGACCTGTATTGGCATTGGGCTCACATGTCAGCGGCGATGGTGACCGGCAAAAATTGGACACCGCGCTGGCAGAGAAGAAAGTGAAACGGTTGTACTCCAATGGTGCGTATGACCCATCGGATATTTACAGCTCCTACGCCTATAACTACCTGCCGCTGCAAAACCTGGGCCACTGCTGCAATCCGCTGAATAATCCGGGCAATTCGCCGGTGCAATCTTCGATTGCCATTGCGATCGGGGGCGATTTCCTTAGCTCTGATATATCGACGTTCGCCACGACCTACGGCCTCGCCTATAACGTGCAAAGGCATCTGGTCAACGGTGCAACCCAGTGCTCGGGCAGCGATTGTGATCCTGAAGCTACGCTGGATACGGAGTGGAGTACGGCGACGGCGAACAGCTTTGGTTCGTCGGCGAGCACGGCCAAAGTTCATGTGTATGAAGGGCCTGACTACAGTCTAGGGACGTTGCTGGCAGTGGTAGAAGCAGCGCAGAGCGACAACGAGGCACGGGTGCTCAACATGAGTTGGGGCCTCGATGAACCTGACTTCGGCAACGGTTACGCGCAGGACTATCACAATGTCTTCAACTCGATGATCGCGCAGGGCTGGTCGCTGGTTGCTTCTTCCGGTGACCAGGGCGCCACTGCCGACTGCGTCTCGGGCGGCGAGACAATTACGGTGAACTCTCCCGCCACCGACCCTGACGTGACCGCTGCCGGCGGAACTACGCTGATAACCCAGCAAGGTATGTATACCAGCGAGGTGGGCTGGACCGGAGGCACTGCTCCTGGCAGTTGTGCCGCCAACGATGGCGGCAGCACCGGAGGCTGCAGCATTTTCTGGACTACGACCTACCAGGGCTCAGCGGCGTGCGCCAGCTCCCACCGAAGCGTGCCCGACATCGCCCTCAACGCCGATGGAGTGAATTCGCCGCAGAACCTCTACTATGACGGCTCGTGGTATGCCGTGGGCGGCACCAGCGTCTCCGCGCCGGAGACGACCGGCTTTATTGCGCAGGAGAACGCCTATCTGCTCTACATCGGAAGCGTCGTCGGCAATACCTGCGGGCCCGGGTTCTCCGCGGCTTGTGCCCCAATGGGTCCCGCGAACACCTTTGTTTACGCTGAAGGCCTGACGCCGTCCACCCCACACTATCCGTTCTACGACATCACTTCCGGATGCAACAGCAACGACATCACGCTAGAGTACGGACTGCAACCTTACTGCGCCGGTCCCGGTTATGATCGCGTGACCGGTTGGGGCTCGGCTAACATGTTGCAGCTCTCTTGGACCATCAATTACTTTCTGGCAGGCGACGGAACTGGTCCAACTCCTTCTCTTTCCGGTCCGCCGATCAATCACTGGTACAACACCGACCAGACGGTCAGTTGGACCTTAACCGATCACACTGGAAACCGGCATAGAGCAAACGGCCCCGCAGGAGCCAGTCTCGCCTGGGATGCGGATCCCGGCGATCCTTACCGGGAATCCACACCGGGAGCGGGCAACAGTTATTACGGGCCGGAGTTCTATGGCGCGAGCGGTTCCACCGGCGGACTCGCACAGCAGTCGCAAGCCTGCCATATCGCGTATGTGCGAGCCTGGGACAACGCCGGAAATTCCGCTCTTGGCGGCTATGGGCCGCTCTGCTTCGATAACATTCCGCCAGTTACCACCATCACTCTGACGGGAAACCTGCAGGGCGGAAACTATAACGGTCCCGTGCTGATCTCACTCAATGCGACCGATAACGCCAGCGGCGTCGCCAGCACATCGTATGTAGTCGATAGCGGTCCTTTCATCCCCTATGCCGGGCCAGTTTACGCGTGGCTGCCGGGCAATCATCAGGTGACCGCCTATAGTGTCGACGTTGCCGGCAATGTCGAGCCGTATGTCTACTCCAATTTCAATATCCAGACCAACCAGCAATTCGCAGTAACGATTTCCAGGAGCGGTACCGGTAGCGGCACCGTCACCAGCACTGATGGCAGCATCAACTGCGGCACCACTTGCTCAGCGAACTTTTACGACGAGGAGCCCGTAACTCTCAACGCGACTCCGGCCAGCGGCTCAGTTTTCATTGGCTGGCGCAATTGCGATTTGAGTTTCGGCCTCAGCTGCACGCTCACTGTCACCGCGGCTCGCACCGTGACCGCCGTCTTCGACGTTCCAGTTGCGTTGCAGTATGTGCCGGTCACGCCCTGCCGGGTTGTAGACACGCGCCTTGTGGACGGTACATTTGGCGGCCCGAGCCTGCAGGGCAACACTTCGCGCAGCTGGGCCATTCCAAGCGGACCGTGTCCCGGCATTCCATCGAACACGGCAGCTTACTCGCTCAACGTAACCGCGGTTCCACACGCCACGCTCAGCTATTTGACGGCATGGCCGACGGGACTGACGCAGCCATTTATCTCGACCCTGAATTCCTACGACGGCCGCGTCAAAGCCAATGCCGCGATTGTGCCGGCCGGCGACGGTGAAGCGGTCAGCGTCTACGTCACCGACACCTCGGATGTGATCCTCGACATTGACGGTTATTACGTGCCCACGAGCAGTTCGACGTTGGCTTTCTTCGCGTTGACTCCCTGCCGCGTGGTGGACACGCGCAATACAGATGGACCGTTGGGCGGGCCGATTCTGGCCAATGGCCACACTCGCGATTTCCCGGTACTGCAGGCGACCGCTTGCAATATTCCGAGCTCGGCAGTCGCGTACTCGTTTAACTACACAGCCATTCCCCAGAACGGAGCCCCATTGGGATATCTGACCACCTGGCCCGCCGGACAGCAGCAGCCCTACGTTTCCACCTTGAATGCTTCCACGGGAACGGTCACAGCCAATGCCGCGATCGTTACCGCCGGCACCGGCGGCGACATCGATGTTTATCCATACGGCAATAACACCGATCTGGTGATCGATATCAACGGGTATTTCGCGCCCGTGAGCTCCGGTCAAAATCCCCTGTCGCTGTACAACTTTGCACCTTGCAGAGTGCTGGATACGCGCAATAGCGGCGGAGCGTTCAGCGGCGAAAAGACCGTGAACGTTGTGAGCAGCCCATGCGAAGTGCCGACTAGCGCTCGCGGATACGTATTCAACGCCACGGTCATCCCGAGCGGCTCGCTTGACTACCTCACGCTCTGGCCCAATGGGCAACCACAACCGTTGGTATCGACGTTGAATGCGTGGGACGGAGCGGTGACTTCGAACATGGCCATTGTTCCGACTAACAACGGCTCCATCGACGCCTATGCGTCCAGCCTGACGCAGTTGATCCTGGATATCTCCAGCTACTTCGCACCGTGAAGCCTCTGATCACAATGTGGGCAAGAGGAGTGCTACTGAACTAAGAACGTGGAAAATTTTGCGGAGGAAGTGCGGTGAGGGGCCATAGCGGTTTGGGATGCCTGCTGTTGATTTGTCTTCTGGCTGCGAGCGGACCAGTTTTGCTCGCTCAATCGATTGACCTTCAGGTTACCCCAGATCACGCGGGATCGCTAGATTTTCCGAGCATGTCGCCGCCCCTGTCGCAGCGGTGGTCAGTCGACCTTGGAGGCACGGTATCCTTTCCGATCATCGTGGGAAACAGGGTTTTCGCCACTGGTGGAGACCCTATCAGCCAGTTGGTTGCTCTCGACGCGCAAAGCGGGGCCATTCTCTGGTCGCAAAGCGTTCCTCAAGGCGATCATTGGTGGGCTGGGCTTTCTTACGACAACGGAATGCTGTTTGTTCTTCCGCCCCAGAGCCCGCCCTATACGGATGGGGTCTTATTTGCGTTCTCCGCCACCGACGGTCACGAGATTTGGAGCACCACACTTCCAAATCAGGGTAACTTTCAGTCTGCGCCGACGGCTTCGAACGGCATGGTTTACGTCGAAGGTACAGGCTATGGCACCACAGTTTACGCAGTCCGCGAACAAGACGGCGCACTGCTGTGGCTGGACAACATTGACGAGAACGACTCCGCGCCAACCGTGACCTCGGACGGCGTCTATATCTCCAGCTATTGCTTCACCGAAAAATTCAGTCCTATTAACGGCGAATTAATCTGGCAGAGTTACCGGCAGTGCACCGGAGGGGGCTTTGGCGTCCCCGCCATTTACCAAGGGCTCATTTACACGTACGATGTCGCTGGCTATCCGACAGGCGGCATCACCCAGAATGTTGCGAACGGTGCGTATGTAGGCAGCTTCACCAGCCAGTACTCGCCAGCCTTTTGGGAAAACACAGTCTTCTACACCGAACCCAACTTCCTTACGGCGGTCGACCTCACGACCTCACTACCTCTCTGGGTCGGGGTGCCCGACAGCGGCGACAGCTACGCCTGCGAACCCCTTGTGGTAGACGGAGTGGTGTACACGGGGACACAGGCGGGGAAATTTTACGGTTACTCGGCGGATAACGGCACCAGATTGATCGCGGCAAACCTGGGAAGTGCAGTTTCCTGCTCCGAGGGTCCTGCCATGCCGCTAGCTGGCATAAATGCCGCAGATGGTTTGCTGGTCGTTCCTGCGGGGAGCCAATTGGTCGCCTACCAATTCACCAACTTCGGCCAATGGCAATTCGTTCCCACAACTCCTTGCCGTCTCCTCGACACACGCCAGACCCGCGATCCCATTCAGGGCGGGACCTCGCAGAGCTTCACCATTCCGCAACTGGGCGGCTGCAACATTCCGAGCAGCGCGACGGCCTATTCGCTCAACGTCACCGTGGTTCCGCAGCACACGCTGCAATATCTGACCGTGTGGCCCACCGCCGAAGTTCAACCTGCCGTTTCGACCATGAATTCCCAAGATGGACGCGTCAAGGCGAATGCCGCCATCGTGCCTGCCGGTTATGAGGATCAGGTGAGTGTTTATGCCAGCGACACCACCGACCTCATCCTCGACATCAACGGTTACTTCACACCGCCTGCGTCGGGAACGTATCAGTTCTATCCCATGACGCCTTGTCGCGTGGTGGATACCCGGCGCGCCTGGGGACCTTTCGGCCAGCCGCGGCTGGAGACCAATCGTACGCGGCATTTTCCCATCCTGAACAGCGACTGCATTCCACCCGGAGCCAACACAGCAGCTTATTCGTTGAATGTGACCGTGGTTCCCAACCCGTCGCAGCAGCCGTTGAGTTATCTGACGATTTGGCCGGCGGGCCAATCACAGCCTGCAGTTTCGACCCTGAATAATCCCACCGCGACGGTCGTCGCCAATGCTGCTATTGTGCCCGCCGGATCAGAAGGCGATATCGAAGTGTATTCGTCCAACAGCACCGATCTGATCCTCGACATCAACGGCTACTTCGCGGCTCCGGGAACAGGTGGTCTGTCCTTGTATCCTTGGACTCCTTGCCGCGTGCTGGACACTCGCAATGGCAATGGTGCTTTCAGCGGAACACTGAATCCTCCGGTCAGCGTCACGGGCAGCATATGCTCGCCGCCAAGCAGTGCCCAGGCCTACGTGCTGAACGCCACGGTCATCCCGACAGGCTCGCTGAACTACCTCACGCTCTGGCCCGATGGGCAACCACAACCGTTGGCCTCGACGTTGAATGCGTGGGATGGAGCGGTCACCTCGAACATGGCCATTGTTCCGACCAACAACGGGTCGATCGACGCCTATGCGTCCGGCCTGACGCAGTTGATCCTGGATATCTCCTCCTACTTCGCACCGTAAAGGCGCGAATCGGCACAGGACACCCTTGACCTTAAGTACTTCTAACCTGATTTTGCTAATCACTTGCTCTTAATTTTGCCGATGCATTGGATGTCCCTCCACGGCAATTCCCTGCCGCGGGACGCCCAACCCGATCAGTTCGGCGGGAGAAAAGAGCATGCTGAACCGGAGATTCTTTCCCCTTCGTGGAATCTCACTGCTGGCAGCGTTGGGCTGCCTTCCGCTTTGCCTGTTAGCTCAGAGCAGTCACGGCCCCTCAACCGTCCGGCGCGATGTTTATCATGACATTTCCCCGCCCCTGATCGAGCTCATTCGCAGCTCTCACGCAGTCAGCCGCGGCAAACTGGAAGCCGAACCTGCGCGCAGGATTCCGCTGCCCCAAGGATTTGAACCTTTGCACGAGGATCCGGTTCGCCAGTTCAGCACCAGAGGCCTTTCGCCGCAAGCTGGCCTGAGTTTTGAGGGCATTGGCGACGGACAGTACGGCTTCACCGTCGAGTACATCCCGCCCGATACCAACGGCGCAGTCGGCGCGACGCAGTATGTTCAGTGGGTCAACACGTATTTCGCCGTCTTCGACAAGAATTCCGGCGCGCTGCTGGCAGGACCTACGCCCGGAAATACTCTGTGGTCAGGCTTCGGCGGCGGATGCAACGCCAACAACGATGGCGATCCCATCGTGGTCTATGACAAGCTGGCCAACCGCTGGGTCATGGGCCAGTTCTCCGTGTCGACGATGCCTTACCTGCAATGCATCGCGGTCTCGGTTACCTCCGATGCAACCGGCTCCTGGTATCGCTATGCCTTCGAGTACACCTACTTCGACGACTATCCCAAGATGGGCGTGTGGTCGGACGGTTATTACGAAACATTCAACATGTTTAATGGAAATGATTTCGTCGGCTCCGACGCCTGTGCGTACGATCGCACCTCGATGTTGAGCGGATTGCCGGCAACTCAGATCTGCTTTCAGCAGGGACCATCTGTCGGAGGGCTGCTGCCGGCTGACATCGACGGCACGACTGCGCCGCCCAGCGGATCGCCGAACTACCTGCTGAACCTTGGCGCCAATTCCCTGAACCTTTTCAAATTTCATGTGGACTTCAACGATCCATCGAACTCCACCTTCACCGGTCCCACCGTCATTGATGTGGCGGCGTTCACACCACTGTGTAATGGCGAATCCGATTGCGTGCCGCAGCCGCTGACCAGCAACCAGCTCGACTCGCTGGCCGATCGCCTGATGTATCGCCTCGCCTATCGCAACTTCGGTACCCACGAATCGCTCGTCGTGAATCACTCCGTCGCCGTCAGCGGCAGCAGCGGCGTGCGCTGGTACGAAATTCAAGCTCCGAACGGAACGCCGGTCGTAGCTCAGCAAGGAACCTACGCTCCCGACTCGAACTACCGCTGGATGGGCAGCATTGCTATGGACAGGATTGGAGACATCGCTCTGGGCTACAGCCTCTCCAGCGCAACAGTTTATCCCTCCATTGCGTATACCGGGCGCGTGCCCTCAGATCCGCCGGGCGAACTGGAATCCGAAACGACGGTGATTGTCGGCAGCGGATCGCAGACTCCGAACGTGACTCGCTGGGGCGACTACAGCTCGATGACGATCGATCCCACCGATGACTGCACCTTCTGGTATACGCAGGAATACGAACTAACCAACGGCGCCTTCAACTGGAACACGCGTATCGTCAACTTCAAGTTTCCCGGCTGCCAGAGCGGAAATTATGTCGGCTACTATCCCAGCAGCCTGAGCTTCGGCCCGCAAAACGTGGGAACCACAAGTTCGGCGCAACAGGTCGTCCTCAGCAACGAGCAGTCCGTTAGCCTCGCCATCAGCAGCATCGCCGTCACTGGCGATTTTCTCCAGACCAACAATTGTGGAAGCTCGCTGCTGCCGAACACGAGTTGCAACATCAACGTGAGCTTCCAGCCCTCTACAACAGGAACGCGCACGGGAACTTTGACGGTCACCGACAATGGCCCTGGCAGTCCTCGCACCACCTCATTGACGGGCATCGGCACCCAACCGGCAAACTGCGTTCCGTTTACTCTGTCGAATGGCGGATTTGAAAGCGGAGCGCTGGACTGCTGGACCGCAGGCGGTGCGCTGGTCCCATCCGTCTCGACCCTGCAGGCTCACAGCGGCAGTTTCAGCGCGCTATTGGGTGTCACAACTCCGCCGGTGCCGAATGGCGACTCGTGGATCTATCAGACAATCTCGGTTCCCACCAATTCCCAGAGCCCCACCCTGAGTTTCTGGTATTGGCCTTCGACCACCGACACCATTCAGTACGCCTGGCAGGAAGCGCAGATCCGCGACAGCAATGGCAACGAGCTCGCGCAGGTCTTTCGGACTGCCTCCAACGCGCAAAGCTGGACGTACATGAGCTTCGACCTCACTGCCTACGAAGGCCAGAACATCGAGCTGTACTTCAATGCGCATGAAAACGGCGACGGTAATCCCACCTACATGTATCTCGATGATGTCGAGATCACAGGAAACACCTCGGGCATGCAATTCGTTCCCCTAAGCCCATGTCGCGTGGTCGATACACGAAACGCTCCCGGCACCTTCGGCGGGCCTGCGATCAGCGGCGGAACTGAACGCAATTTCCCCATTCCGCAAGGCAGCTGCAACATTCCCTTCAGCGCTGCCGCTTACGCTTTGAATGTGACGGCATTGCCGCACGCTTCCCTGAATTATTTGACCATTTGGCCGACTGGCGTGACGCAACCCGTGGTGTCGACGCTCAACTCCTATGACGGCCGCACCAAGGCCAACGCGGCAATTGTCTCCGCCGGTGTCGATCAGGCGGTCAGTGTGTACGTAACCGCTACCACCGACGTCATTCTCGACATCAGCGGCTACTTCACCGCCGGAAACAATTCCGCGCTGGCATTCTTTCCCCTCACGCCGTGCCGCATAGCCGACACGCGCGGAGCCAACGGGCCGCTGGGCGGGCCACCGCTGCACAATGGGCAAAACCGCGACTTTCCCATTCTCCAAGCGAGCGCTTGCAACATTCCCAGTGCAGCGCAGGCTTACTCGCTGAACTTCACGGCGCTGCCAAAAAATAATCGCGGACTTGGATATCTCACGGTATGGCCGGCCGGACAGCCGCAGCCCTTAGTTTCCGTGCTGAACGCGCCGACCGGAACGGTTACTGCGAACGCGGCAATCGTTCCCGCGGGTACGAACGGCGATATCCAAGCCTACGCTTACGGCAATGACACCGATCTGCTCATCGACATCAACGGCTACTTTGCACCTGCGAACTCCGGCTCCAACCCGATGTCGCTGTATTATCTCCCGCCCTGTCGCGTGCTCGACACGCGCCAACCTCCGCCAGGAAACCGCATGGATGGCCAGCTTGGTGTGGATGTAGCGGAAAGCCCATGCGGAGTCCCCAACAGCGCCGCCGGATACGTATTGAATGCGACAGTTGTTCCGCCGGGCACGCTGGGCTACCTGACTCTCTGGCCGAACGGGCAAGAACAGCCGCAGGTCTCCACTCTCAATGCCCTCGATGGCGCGGTGACATCCAACATGGCCATTGTGCCCAGCACCAATGGCTCCATCGACGCCTACGCCTTCAATCCTACGCAATTGATTCTCGACATCGCAGGTTACTTCGCTCCTTAGCAGCCTGCTGGGAGGTCACGACTTCAGATCTGCGTGAGACTAACTTTGGACGTCGTTTAGCGCAGCATTGCGATGCCTACTGCAGCGTGCTGACCAATAATTCCGCGGGATGGAAAACGGTACGTCGCATCCCTGCCCATAACTGTTCATGACATGAAGTGCCACTGGCGACGAGGGTGCGCGGGCCGGTTTTCTCCTCAGCCGCGCGCACCTGCGCGAACAGATCTTCGCCGACAGCCATGCTTAGATCGTAGTATTCGCGCTTGTATCCGAAGCTGCCTGCCATACCGCAACATTCCACCGAAGAGGTCACTGCATCGAAGCCGCAAAGACGCAAAACTTCAACCGTCTGCCAAGCTGCATTGGATGTTCTCTGCTGGCAATGTGAGTGATAGAAGATTGCGCTCCCCTTGGGGCATCGATTTGCAGGGAATACTTGGGAGAGATCTACCCCGTTCTTCTGGGCAACGGACTGCACCACCTGCATTGGTTCCAGGAAAGTGCCGCGACGAAGTTTCGACCAGGTCGTCTCGTCTAGTAGATGCGCGTAGTCGAGGTGCAGCATGGCCAACACGCTCGGCTCAAGGACACAGATCGTCATGCCTTTCTCGACATAGGGCAGCAGGAGGTTCGCTACCGCATTTGCCTGTTGCCGCGCGGTTGCGATCATGCCTTGCGAAATCGCAGCGCGACCATCCGGCAGCGATTGACTCAGCTCGACGTTCAGGCCTATTTCACGCAGGATGCGCATCGCCGCCATACCTCGTTCGGGCGAGCCGTAGTTGGTGAAAATGTCGGCAAACATCAGCACGTCGCTTGCGCCCGAGTGCCCATCCTGCGGTTGATCGCGATAGAGCTGTTGCCAGGTTTTCCGCGGGAACGGCGGCAGCTGGCGGCGATGGTCGAGGCCAAAGGCTTTTTCCATCACGCTGCGCACGAGCGGCACTCGATTGACTGCGTTCGCCAGACTCGGGAAATGCGTGGCTCCGCCTGCCATTACGTGATAATTGGCAAAGAACTGCTTTTGCAGCGGAGCAACACGATCCTCGCGAGCGCTGCCCGTCATCGCACCGAAGGTCGACTTGGCAGCCGATGAAGGTTCCTCTAGATTCATCCGCTGCCGCAGGTTCTCATTGAGCCAGGGAATATCGATGCGCACCGGACAATTCGGAACGCAACGCGAGCAGCCGGTACACAGCTCGCTAAAACGGGCGTTGAAGAGCTTGCCGGTCCCGGCTTCCCACGAACCACCGATTCCGCCAGAGTAAGTTTCGCCGCCGAAGGCATGGCCGCCAACTGTCTCGAAATTCGCGCATGAGTTAAGGCAGGCGCTGCAGCGGATGCAGTACAGGGCCTCGTGCAGCACTGGGTCCTCGCGCATGTGGCCGCGTCCGTTGTCGA
>CAWFUE010000084.1:0-74389 GCA_963818905.1 uncultured Acidobacteriaceae bacterium | reverse complement strand
ACTGGACGGAGAGCGGCCCACGCTGCTTACCGGCTATGGCGGATTCGTCATCAGCAATACACCCGAGTTCACTCCGGACGCGATTCTCTTTGCCGAACGCGGCGGAGTTTACGCGCTGGCTAATATACGGGGTGGCGGCGAGTTCGGAGAAGCCTGGCACCTGGCCGGGATGCGCGACAAGAAGCAGAACGTCTTCGATGACTTCATCGCCTCGTCCGAATGGCTGATTCAGAACAAGTACACGCAGGCGTCGAAGCTGTCCATCCTCGGCGGCAGCAATGGCGGCCTGCTGGTGGGTGCGGCCCTGACTCAGCGTCCCGATCTTTATCGCGCAGTAGTTTGTTGGCATCCGCTGCTCGATATGCTGCGCTACGACAAATTTATGGAAGCGCAATTTTGGGTTTCGGAGTACGGCTCGGCTGAGAATCCGGAACAGTTCCGCTGGTTGTATGCCTACTCGCCTTACCAGCATGTGAAGCCAGGAGTTGATTATCCGGCTGTGCTGTTCATGACCGGCGACGGCGATACCCGTGTCGCGCCGCTTCATGCCCGGAAGATGACTGCGATGCTGCAAGCGGACACTGCGTCCAGCCGTCCTATTCTCCTGCGCTATGAGCTAACCGCCGGACATTCTGCGGGGCGCTCTGTCTCGCAGAGCATAAGCGACTCTCTGGACACACTTAGCTTCCTGTTCTGGCAGCTCGGAGTGGCGCCATAGAAACTTATTGTGGGAAAGTTGTCGGAGGGAGTACTACTGGACGGGCCGGCTAATGCCGGCGTGGCTGGGCCACCAAGTGAGCTGAACGGAGGTAGTGAAGTCGGTTTGCCGGGTGGGAGCCAGCACCGGTATCAACCAGGTTTCGTACTGCAGAAAAGGTCGGACCTCCAGATCCTTGCGAACCCGCAGTATTCCGGAGACGTTCCAGTCCCATTGCGTGCTGCCGCCGGGAATGAAATCGTCGGCGATCTTACCGTTTCGCACCGCGAACTGAATACTACTCTGCGGGCTTAGATGATAGGTGGTCCACGCCTGATATCCCTTGCCCTCGCGGCCAATCCAGCTACCCATGAGATCGCGGCCATTGAGATATGCGTCATGATAGACGACTTCCCAGTAGATAAAATGGCCGCCCATGCTGTCGACCGTTGGCGGGTCCGTGTACACGGCTTCAGCGCGAAAGTCGAGCTTGGGCAGACCGGGAAAGTGAGTCAGATAAATTCCCGGATTGACCGCCGAGCGCCGTGGTGCGCTAACCGGACTGACATCATCGTGCACCAGCGAGTCTGTATATAGGGTCAGCCAGCGGCGCACGAACGGCAGCCGATAGGAGAAATCGAAACTTGCGTGGCGAGCGCCGGGATCGTTGCGCGAGAACTTCACCGCCGGCGTGACATCATTCACGCTGGTAAACGAATTCCAAAACGACCCGAAGGTAATCGGCACGTGTCCCTGACCGCCAAAGACGTCATCGCGAGTAAATCCGAATTCCAGGTTCTCGGTCGGCTTAAAGCTGGCCTTCTGTCCAAAGAAATATGGGCTGGGAGGATATTCGTGTCCCGCCAGTGCGCCGAAGAAGTTGGCGAACTCGAATGGTCCCAGAAATCGTGACAGCAGCGGAATGTTGACTGGTTCGGTGCGATTGACTTGCAGCATCCAGAATGGCGCGGCGTTATCGCTCATTAACAACGCGCCGCCTTCGCCCGGCCCCCACCACATGCTTTGCTTGCCAACAGAAAAATCGAGGCCGGCATATTTTGCCAGCGCGTAGGTATCGAGCAGCGTGAACTGGTTGGCAGAAACCGGCGTCGGCGGCAGCAGCGGGTTCTCGTCTACATTCGCGATCACCTGCCGAACCGACAGCGGATATGCGGGTATGGTCGGCGCATACTGATATTCTCCATCGACGTAGAACGCGTAGCGGCCATCGTTTGCACTGGCAGTAAATCCGGTGATGTTATTGACACCTTCCCAGTACGGCCGGCCAAAGTCGTTGATGATGGTCTGGCCGAAATGATAGCTGTCATTGACCGGTTGGCCGGCGATATCCATCACCCGGGTGTACACCGAATCCAGTCCGATTGACTCCGTCGGATGCCCTTCCCAAGCCGCAATTTCAGGCGCGAATTCCTGGTCGAGCGCTTTTTTCAGCTTCCAGATTTCCGAAGGAACGTCGGTGTGATACTCGACCTTGGCATTCATCTGGATGAGCATTTGCGCACATGCCATTCGGGTCCACGGCCGCAGACCGATAAACGCGGTATCGATGTAGGCTCCGCCGATCAGGCGCTCCATCGCAGGATAAATCCAGCTGTCGAGCGGCACATACACACTGGCGAAATTCGTAGGACGCGGCGCGGAGGTTTGTTCAGCGACAATCTTCAAGTCATCGTCGATGTCCGGATTGTGCCGCACCTTGTAAACGTGGCGGCCGATCTGGTAGCCGAGCAAACCTCCAATGAAAACATCGGAAAGGAAGTGCTGATCAGATGCAGCTCGCGCCAGGCTTACTCCCAGAGCCAGACCGTAGGCGCCAAACTCCGGAACGACATGCGGGTACTCTTCTGCGACGACGGAGGCAAACGCCCACGTCACGGCGGCGTGATCTGAGGGAAACGATGTCCCTTGGTGAAAGAAGATGTTCTGGTAATTCGCCGGAAACGGCCGCAGACGGCCGGTAATCGCCTCCGTGGCATAATCGACGCCCAGTGCGTTGATCATCGCTTCGGTGGCCAGCACACCTGTTTCCCGCGCGCGCTCGTTGTGCGTTACCCGTCCCCAAAAATACGCCACCCCGGTCATCCCCGCCGCTGCAGCCACTCCCGCATCGGAGGCGACGTTGTAGGCGTGCAGGTTATCCCAATGCATCGCGTAGGAGCTTTGCGGGTCACTGACGAAGAGACCGGTCGCAATGCCGCTCATTGGCACCAGCCACTTGGCATCGGCTGGCTGCAGGTGAAACGGACTCGTCCAGATATCCTTCTGATCTTCCGCCAGATGGGTCAGGAACTTGCTCTCGTTGGGATGAGGAATGCTAGCGGCGGGATCGGCTGATGCAGGTTGTGAGGTTGGTGACGAGGCAGGCGAGACAGGCGCAGTCTGTTGCGCTAAGGCTGCAAAGTT
Organism: uncultured Acidobacteriaceae bacterium; assembly: GCA_963818905.1. Lineage (GTDB taxonomy): Bacteria > Acidobacteriota > Terriglobia > Terriglobales > Acidobacteriaceae > Bog-257. The sequence continues at coordinate 71,268 of CAWFUE010000084.1, read as the reverse complement.
GCCGCAGATGCTCAGGACGCCGATGAGGACAATGAAGCTTACTCCCCGACTACGCAAAGGTGTCCCCGGTCGTGAAGCACTGCTCTCGACTCTGCTTCGGATTCATGCTGCGGTTCTGTAGTAGCGGAAAATCCGTCGGTGATTGCAAGCGATCTGTTCTGCCAAACATTCTGGCCGGCACTCGACCGCTCGGCTATACTAATGTACAAGCAATTTGTAGCTTTCAGCGCCAGCCGGATGCCCTTCACGGTTTCTCATGCCGCCGCCGTCCTGCCGTTTCGTAAACTCAATCTGATTTGGTCTGCGTTCATCATTGGTAGCATGGCGCCGGACTTTCCCTACATTGTCGGGAACATCCGATACCGCGAACTGGGACATCAGTTTCCCGGAATCATTGAATTCACCATACCCGCTTCGCTGGCGGCGCTCTGGTTATTTCACAACATCATCAAACGGCCCATCATGGAACTTTTGCCAGCCGGCGTGCAAGAGAGGCTGCGCAGCCAGAGAGCCGATTTCAAATTTGGTCCCCCAAGACGGTTTCTGGCAATCCTGCTCTCTGTCGTGATGGGAATTGCCAGTCATATCGTTTGGGATGCCTTCACTCACTTGCACACATGGCCGTGGCGACACATTGCTTTTCTGCGAGATTGGGTGCATATCCCGGGTTTGAATCACAGCCTACCGGTCTCCAGCATATTGCAGTACCTTAGCAGCATCGTTGGAATGCTGGCGCTGGCGATCTGGATCGTGCTGTGGTATCGGCAATCGCCGGTTCCGGCGGAACGACCGTCCCGGGTCCGTCCCAAATCCCGCTTTGGACTCGCCGTCACCATGTTCGCCATCGCAGCCGTGGTCGGGATGGGCCGTGCCGCTCTCGTCATCGGTATGCCTGGAACCGTTGGCCGTGCTGACAACTTCCTGCTCATCTGCGGAGTGACTTCTCTCGCGGTGGCTTTCTGGCAGCTTCTGCTCTACTGTGTACTTGTCTCTTCGTATCAGGTGTGGATTCTCCCCTAGACGGGCCTCTCCGATCTTCCATTCCCTATGCCTCTGGTCAGCGTCATCATGAATGTTCGTAATGGGGCGCAAACGTTACAGGAGGCGATCGACAGCGTGTTGGGCCAAACCTGCGAAGATTGGGAACTCATCGTCTGGGATGATCGTTCTACCGACAACAGCGCGGCTATCGTTTCGGAATACCGCGATCCCAGGATCCGTTACTTTCTGGCTGCCGAAGACGCCTCGCTCGGAAAAGCGCGAAGGGATGCTATCCAACAAGCTAAAGGCGACTGGCTGGCGTTCCTCGATCAGGACGACGTCTGGCTGCCACGAAAACTGGAAAAACAGCTGGCGCTGGCCGACAGGGACGCCGCTCTCATCTACGGGCGGACAGTCAGGTTTTATCCCAGCGGACTGGAACGGGATTACGACCAGGCCCACGAGTACAAATTGTTGCCTGAAGGCGACATCTTCCTTCAGCTCTTTACCAAGTCCTGCTTCATTGCAATGAGCTCAGCCATGTTTCGCACCTCAGCCGTCGAGTCCATCGGCGGCATTCCCGACGAGGTCCACATTGTTCCTGACTACTACCTCTATATGGCAATCGCGCGGCAGTATCGCGTGCGTGCTGTACAGGACGTAATCTGCCGATATCGCATGCACCCGGATAGCATGTCGCAGGTGAGGGCCATCGAGATGCATCGCGAAGTGATCGGGCTAATCGATAGCTGGGCCGATCAAGTGCATCCGCAGATCCTCGTCCGGTGCCACAAGCGGCACTATACCGCTATTGCCCTGGAAGAGATGCGGAACCCCAGCACCTTTACCCGGGGACTTACGCGGCTGTTCACACAAGGATCGGTGCGGTCTCAGCTCATGCGTCCCTTTGCCTTTGTCTTCCACATCGTCCGTCGCAATGTCATCCGGCCTTACTGGCGCAGACTCAGTGACAACGGCAACGTGTAGGATCGATGCAGGTACGTCCTACGATGCCCCTGGTCAGCGTCATCATGAATGTGCGCAACGGCGCGCGGTTCCTCAGCGACGCGTTGGACAGCGTGCTGGCACAAAGCTTCACCGACTGGGAACTCATCGTTTGGGACGACTATTCAACTGACGACAGCGCGCGGATCATCAGCCAGTACCACGACGACAGAATCCGTTACTTCTTTTCGTCCGAGGAGACGCCGTTGGGTACCGCCAGGGACCGGGCGATTCGCCAGGCCACCGGAGCTTGGCTGGCATTCCTCGATCAGGACGACATCTGGCTGCCCGACAAACTAGAGAAGCAGGTGGCGCTGATCGATAACACCGTCGGAATCATCTACGGCAGAACCGTGCTGTTCGATTCGCGGCACGGCAACCTGAGGGATTACGACTACGCGCACGAATTCGATCCGCTTCCCGAAGGCAATATCTTCAGCGCGCTGTTTCGCAACGCCTGCTTCATTGCGATGAGTTCAGCTATGCTGCGACGCTCGGCGGTGGCTGAAGTAGGCGGTATACCGGACACAATTCAGGTTGTTCCCGACTACTATCTCTACGTTGCGGTCGCCCAGCGTTATCAGGCGCGGGCCGTTCAACAGGTGGTTTGCCGCTACCGTATTCACCCCGGCAGCATGTTAGCTTCGCGCCGCCATCGTCTCCGGCTGCATCAGGAGCCGTTGTCAATCGTTAAGCACTGGGCGCCTCGCCTCGAACCACGCCTCGCAAGCTATCGCCAGATGACCTACTCCACTTCCCTTGCCTTGGAAGAGATGCGGCAAGTGCAGAGGTTTTCTATCGGATTAAGAAGGCTGTTGAAGGATGGCTCGGTCGCGTGGCTGTTGTCGCGTCCATTGGTAGCGGCTTGGCGCCGGATTAGAAGGAGATTGTGGCGGCCCTATTGGCTGGCAACGGAATTTACATCCGACTCGAACTGAAGGGAAGCGCTGCAACGGCCCAGCTAGCCTAGTCCGCCTGAGAGCTGCCTGACTCGGTCAGGGTTTCTGCCGTAGCGATTTTATTCCTTCTAATATTCTTTAACTGCTGAGCTGGAACCGCCCAAGTCTTGTGGCCAGCTCCCTCCTCACCTTGTAGCATGACGCGGATAGTCTGCAACAGGATCTTAAGGTCGAGGAGCAGCGAATAGTTATAAATGTAGAGAAGGTCAAAGTGCAGCTTCCTTTCTACGGTAGTGCCATACCTGCCCATAACTTGTGCCAGTCCGGTGATTCCGGGCTTAACGGCGTGACGCAACTCGTAAGCCGGGAGCTCTCGTTCAAACTGCCGAACGAAATAAGGCCGCTCGGGCCGGGGACCGACAAGGCTCATTTCTCCCTTGATTACGTTCAGCATCTGCGGCAACTCATCGATCCGCGTTGCTCTCAATAGCCGGCCGATTTCCGTAATACGAGGATCGTGCTGGGACGCCAACACCGGGCCGCTATGCTTCTCGGCATCAACTCTCATGGTGCGAAACTTCAAAACCTGAAAAGGATTTCCGCCTCGACCGATACGCTCCTGCCGGTAAAAAATCGGACCCTCAGAGGTCATACGAACGATGAGCGACACAATCACCAGAAAGGGGCTGCTCAACAGCAGCAACCCTGACGAGACGATCAGATCCAGCATGCGCTTGAGCAACTCCTCGGCAGCATCAAGACGGTGCGGCTGAATGCCGAGAATCAGCAGATCGTCGACTTCCCGCGCCTCAGCTCCGAACAGGGTTAGCTCCGAAAGCTTGGGAACGGCCAACACCTCCTTCTTGCATCGAAAACAATGCAGAATGATATCTTCCTTTTGCTCCAGGCTTTGGCTTAACACCACGGTCTCGGCATCGTCCAATTCGGGATAGGGTGAGATCAAGTCGCGTCGCAAAATGTATCCCTGGACATGATAGAGACCAAGGCGGTGTTCCTCGAACTTCTGCACGATCGATATTGCATCATTCTCATTCTCTCCAATAACAATGGTGCGGCGATCTCCAAATCGGCGCCGGTACAGCCGACGCATCAACATACGAAAACTGCACAACAGTCCGACCTGCACGAAAGCCGCCAGCACCAGAACACTTCGAGGAAAGGCAAACTGGCGCGCCCAAAATCCCAGTCCCATGGTCGTCAGCAAGGTCATCGCCACTGCGATGATGACGGAATACAGAACGTGCCTCAGCGATCTCCGCAACCAGTCGCGGTAAAGATCGAGCAGTTGAAATACCAGCAGAGTGGTGAGGGAGACCAGTGCCGACAGGTGTACATAGGAAGCAATGTTGGCGTGAGGAGCAAGCAAATAGTTGCGGCGCAAGAAAAATGCAATCAAGAACCCAGCGTTGATCAGACCTACATCGCACACCATGACGATCGGTTTGTAGAAAAGAAATCGAACTGGACGGCTCATGGTAACTCCGATCTAGGGGTTCGTGAGAGAAGCAAAGCGGATGACATCGAATGCACTCGCTGCCAGCCGGCAACCGCTGAGATTAAGGTTCTCTGCTAAATCAGGGCAAGTGCGCCCAATACGGAATGGCCAGACGCACAGCTACTCCGAGTTCCGCAGCAGAGTCGCTCGCGCTGCCTCTTTCCTGCTCGGGGCACCGGGGCCTTTGATGACGCGCTTATCAGGTCCGAGATAATACTCCAGCACCTTAATGTAGTAGCGGAGCATGACCGCGATGCGCACCAATCGTTTGATTAGCGCACCCTTGCCAAAGTAATCGTAGGCTTCGCTGAATTCGATGAGTGCCCGCCTCTGGTCACGCAACGAGGCGATCGGAACCTGGTTGATACTCTGGCTGCCAAGGTGAATGACTTCGGCGCAAGGCGTGTAGTACACCTTATAACCCTTCTGCCGTAGCATGTAGTTGTAAGCCAGATCGACTAAGGCAAGACGAAACCGTTCGTCGAGCATTCCCGCTTGTTCCCACGTCGAACGGCGAATGATGTACGCCGAGGTCCCAATACTGTCGACCTGCTGTGCCTTGGAATAGTCGAAGTCAGTGTTGTAATAACGGTTCATCAACCGGCTGGTGGGGAACAACTTATGCCAGTTCATGGCTTGGAGAAAGAAAACACCAGCCCCGGCAAAGCTCCGCACGCAATGCTGGATGGTGCCGTCGATATTCAGCAACTTCGGACCGCAAACTGCCGCCTCGGGATGCTCGTCCATGAACTGGACCAGGGACTTGAACGCATTGCCCTTGAGCTGGGTGTCACTATCCAGCAAGCATGCGTAGCGACCTCGCGCCATGCGCATGCCACGATTTTGATTCTTGGCGTAAAGCTGGTTCACCTGGTTTCTGACCAGTACTACCTCCGGGAAGGTCTCCGCAACCATCGCAGCGCTGCCGTCGCTTGAATTATCGTCCACGCAGATAATCTCGAAACGGATGCCCTGGGTGTACTGATAAATCGATTGCATGCATCTTCGCAGCAACGCGCGAGTGTTATAGCTGGAGATAATCACCGTGAGGTCGAAAACGTCTTCTGTCATTTGGCATTCCCCGCGGAAGATGGTACGGCTCGCGCCGGCACACCGAAAACGGTTTGATTGTCTGCGACTGAGCCCATCACGACCGAGTTGGCGCCAACCGTGACGTTATTCCCGATGTGATATGGCCCCAGGATCTTACAGCCGGCGCCCAGCATCACATCGTCACCGATCTCACACCGCAATTCTTTTTTGAATTCCATATCCGGACGTACCGCCCCGAGCCCGACCCCTTGAAACACGCTCACATTACTTCCAATCTTCCATGCCCCGATGACGCAGCCCACGGGATGAGCAAAAAAGATTCCCGGCCCGATCTCGCATTTGGGCGTGACTTCCAACCCGAAAAGAACCAGGTTCATGTAGGTGAAAAGTTGGGGAAGAATAGGAATTCCGGCCAACATTGCGGCCCGACTGGTGCGGCACAGCACGTTGGGAAGAAAGCGGAAGTGCAACAACCGAGCCAGAAATCGAAGGAAGTTGGGCCGAATGCCGGCCCGGCCCTCCAATTCGTATTGTCGAGCGAGATCGGCGTACAGCAAGCTCTTCAACTGTGACATCTTTCACAACAATCCGCCAACCGTCTGGTTTACACAAAACTCAGTTCACAATTGGACAGAAGCTACTGACATTGGCGATAAAGGGCCAGCGTCTCCCGTCCACATTTTTCCCAGCTATATTGTCCCGAAACCTGCTTGCCTCGCAGCATCGCCTGCCGCCGCGGATCCTCATCATTCACAGCCCGCAATAATTCCCGATTCAATGAGCTTTGGTCCTGGGGATCGAAGTAGAATGGCGCGTCCCGGCATACTTCCCGAATCGCGGGAATATCGCTCGCCAAAACTGGACATCCCAGCGACATCGCCTCCAGCGGCGGAAGGCCGAATCCTTCGTTGAGCGACGGATATACGAACAGCTTGGCCCGCGCATAGGCCTCGGCCAGCAATTCGTCTGACACCGCCGGGAAGCCAATAACGCAGTCATTCAAACCTAAGTTGGCAATGCGTAGCTTTTCCTGCGCGGTAAATGGTCCTCCGCCCAGCACGAGGAGATCCAGAGAATCGGACAATGCGCTGTCATGAAAGGATTGCAGCAGGCCATCGAAATTCTTGAAAGCGGCTCTCATTCCCACATACAACAGGTAGTCACGTCGTAACTGGCTTTGCAGCGTCGCCGCAGCCTCTGGACTGCGCGGCAAAGTAGTAATGCCATGGTGAATGACGCACGTCTTCGCAGGGTCGACGTCATAGAAATGCAGCAGGTCCTGCCGACATGACTCAGAGACGCAGATAATGGCATCGACACTAGGGAACAGCCGTTTCCGCGCCCACAGCGCCCTCTTCGCATTCGGGAAAAGTTCTGGAAATCGCTCATAGGTGCAATCGTGATGAGTCGCGACAACTTTCCGGGCCCGAACCAAGGGCATGCGCAGATATGCGGTTGAGTGATAGACATCCATCTGGCCGCGCCAAGCCGCAACCACATTTCCCCAAGTCTCGTTGACTATATAGCGCAACGTTCCTGGAGGCACGGAATCGCGGAATCCAACCACTCGCACCTTCTCAGCCGGCAATCGGTGAAAAGGATAAATGCTCGCATTGATGCCCATCAGCAATTCTGTTTGCACATCGGGCACGGTAGTCAGGAACCTCATGAGTTCATAAAAATAGCGGGAGGCGCCACCCGCGTTTTGCAACGAGAAAATTTGATGATCGTAAAGGATCCGCATGGACGATCCGCCCGGCTAAGCATTGTCCATTCGCGGCTCTGGTATTAACCCAGGTAGATCGCTGACCGGACGGCAGGCCGCGGCCAACAAATACCCAAAGCCTACAATCAAGAGCGGAATAACCATCGAATCTTCAACCATGGCCTTCACTAACGAGATCGAGAAGGGATCGCGGAAAAAAGTGAAGGCCAGCCAGGCGGTGCACATGATGTACACCGTTGCCGGCAATATTCCAGGTAAACGGCTCTTGAGAAAACGGAACCCTAGTGGCAAAAGAAACCAGAAAACTGCCGTTCCGACTAGCCCGAAATTAAGATTGAAGGACACGAAGGAATGCAGTCCGCCCAACGGGCGGTAAGCATCGGGCTGCTTCAAGGTTTTGTATTTTTCCGGCATGAGTACCGTTGGAATCAGGTTCCTGAAGTCGCTCATCAATTGGGTTGGTTGGTTAATGAGTGCAACCCCTTTGTACCTCAGATGGTGTACCAGTGACAGACTACCCAGCATCGGCTCCAAGAAAACGTTGAACATTGCGTCGGTTGCGCTGCTCCCTTCACGCCAGGTGCCAACCGCTCCGAAAAAGAGAGCGAAAACGAGTCCGGCTGCGACCAGGGTTTTGAGTTTGAACCTTGCACGGAGATTCGTTTGATAGACCGCGAACATTAATACGATAGAAGCGACATACAGCCGGCTGCCCAGAAAGGTCATCATCGCGCATCCGGCGATGAGCGGCAGGAAATAGAGGCTGAGGAGCCGCTTCCGCCACGGTATCTCGGGATGATCGATCGTAAACATGAGGGCCACGGTCCCCAGCAACACCACGCAGGAAGTGACGGCTCCACGCGCCACTCCGACGCGCGGGTCAGTGGGCGTGGCTTTCCGGAAGAGGTCGGCGCGCACCACATACGCCGAGTACACCGTCAATACGCAGCCAGCCAGCGTGACCATCGAAAGCGCGAGCCGGGGAACTTTCCTGACAGCCGTGGTCAGGTTCTCCCGAAATACACGAGCCGCAACACTGTCTCCCATGGCAAAGCACAAATAAAGTACGACGCACGACGCAGCGTACGGCATGATCAGCTTAGGGCGAAAAAGATCCAACCAGATAGAGGCCATTGGAAAATCTGTTCTTGACGCCCAAATCCTAACCGCCAACGGAGTAATCCAGTAAAACAGGAAGCCAAAGGTGAAGGTTGTTACGTGGTTGATTTCAACTCGACCACCCAAAACCGACCTCCTATACCCGTACCAACAGGGAAAAACCAGAGCGATCAGCAGCAATATCTCATTCATCGGAGATCTGAATCAGAATGCCTGGACTGACAGGCTGGCACATTCCATCACTCACGCACCAACGCTCGCCTCTGCCCGTGGTGCATGGGCGAGTTCCTTGGCGTAGCGTCCAGCAAAGGCCAAAGCACTCAGGAAGATCACATAGGAGATTAGGGTGTTGACAGCGGCCGCAGTTGCGCCGTGGGTGGGAATCCAAATCAGATTCAAAATCACATTGCTGCCGGCCGCGACGGCAGTGCACACCAGAACTTTCTTTTCCATGCTCCAGGCAATGTAGGCTGTGCTCAGATACGAGGTCAAAAAATCCAATGGAATTGCCCAAGCCAGCAGTCCAAGGAGCAAGGTGGCCGGCAGAAACTGGTGTCCGAATACGATTGCGAGCACCAATTTTCGTGACGTGGAGAGGACAAAGGCGATGGCAGCGCCTGCGGCAAACAGCGAGAGAAGAATTCCCGGCTGGAGTGCGCGGCTGCGATCGGCAACCTCCTGCCTGGCGTGTTTGGGGTAAAGAATCTGGATGAGCAGGTAGTAGGTGATCAGCACCTGATTCATGATGCGGTAAGCTGCACTATAGAGGCCAACCTGGTGCGGATTAGACATGACGCCCAGCATGAGCATGTCGATGGTGTTGAATGCAAGGTTGCACAACCAGGCGAGGCCCATAATGCTGGTGCGCGCCCAAGCCAGCGACTCGCGAACGATTGCCGTAGAGATCTGCTGCTTCCCGTTCGGTCTCCACGCCCGCCACCATTTCCAGAACACTACTCCTTGAACCGTGTAACCTACTGCATTGCCTGCCACCATCCACCACAGAACATGCTTCCCAGTACTTCCCAGGAGGAGAAATAAAAGGACGCTGCCGGGAACAATCATCCTGGCGAAACCGACGAGGCGCATGTGTTCTTTCCCCCATGCCGCCCACTCCAGGGATACCGCATAAAGACAGCTGATGGCCGAAAACAGGAAGAGAAAAGTCTTCAGTTGCAACGACACATTGGTCAGCGACGCATAGGCCAGCAGAAACGGAATGATGGCCGCACCCATTAGCATGCGGCGCCGCTGAACCTGTTCCATGATCTCGCGTCCGGCCTGCGGATATTTCGCGATCAGCCGCGCTCCCACATGACGTAAGCCAAAATCGATGAACGGGTAAGAGTATTGCACCATGCTCTGGGCCAGAGCATAAATACCAACCATCACTACACCGGACTTGCGAGCGAGGAAAAGAAGCGTCGCGATGCCGCATAAGCGGGCAGGTATTTCGCCGGAAGCCAGGTTGGCAACGCTGCGGACTAGCTGCCAAAAGGAGCTCTTGCTAATCATCGAGTAGGAGGCCGTATTGAACCCGAACCCTCCGCGCGCGAAAACGCATATCCGCGGAAGAGGCCTTTCGCACGAAGGGCGTAGACCTTGGCGCCCTCCAGGTCACCCTTGCACAACTGAATCGCTGCCCGACATAACGACCGCGCCACGGAAGCACCGAGTACCGACCAGGCATAGTCGTGCCAGCGCAGCACGTGTCCTACTCCTAGCGCGTAGGCTTGCGCTGTTCTCAGCAGGCGGGTTCTGTCATTTAGATCGGGATGGAAAACGGTAAAACTTGGTTCGTACCACACTGGCATGCCGAACTGTACCGGGCGAATGAGATATTCGAGGTCCTCGCCGGACTGGTAGGGAGATGAAGTGCCAGGCCCAATATCCTCACGGAACAGGCCCATGGCGGTGACTGCCTTCGCCCTGACGAAGGCGTTAAAGGTCACCGCACACTGCAAGACACTCCGTTTTGTACATGCGCCCCGGCCGGGACCGAACTTAGGCTCCATCGACCGTCCACGCTCGTCGCGCATCGCGGTCAGCAGAACGGCATATTCAGGATTCCCCTCAAACCAGTCCTTCACGTTTCGCAGCAACTCCGGCGGATACCAGCAGTCGTCATCGGGAAAGGCCAGGACCTCGCCCTCCGCCATGCGGAGACCACGGTTACGGGCTTTTGAAGCCCCACGTTCGGAGCGCACATGCCGGACCTTGAGTGCAGGATGCTGTCGGAGTGCTGAATCGACGCGGTCGTCCGGGTTCTGGTCGACTACGATGACTTCAAAATCGCCGTATGTCTGCTTGTCTAAGCTTGTCAGTAGCCGATCGAGTTCGGCGACGCGGTTCCAGGTGGCTACAACGAGAGATATCATTCTTGGCTTACTGACTGAACTAGCGCGCTGCGCTGGAGGCTGTTACGAATTCCGGGTCGCCGCTCTGTGTTCCGTTCGGTCCTTCTCTTATCGTGGAAGTGAATCCGGCAGGGTTTTGCTGGCAAGCTGCACCTTGCCGGCGCGGTTCCAGGTGAGGAGCGCCACATGACTACCCTGACTAAAACCGCAGCGCCTGCTTAAGCCGTGCCAGCCGAATGCGGTCATTGGGATCACGCTGCCTGCGCTTCACCGCTTCTGTCAGAAGAATCCAGAAGCAGGAGAGCACGAAAGCGGTTATCGTCGATCCCAGTATGATGAACGTACGGCGAGGGCTCGACTTGGTTTCGGGTGGTACCGCTTTGTCGACGACCTGCACCATCACCGCATCTTTTGCCTCATCGATTCGCGCCGCTTCCAACTGCTTGCTCAGAAAGTCATATACCGACTCGTGATACTTGACGTCACGCATCTGGCGAAGATAAGCCAATTCAACTTCGGGCAAACGCCGAGTGGGCACTTCCAGGTTGCCATTACCCGCTTCCCCGGTATCGCGCTCCAGCTTCGCCAGTTGTGCCCGCAAGCCAGCCAACTCCTCTTCCGCTCGTTTCAGATCCGGATTGTTCGCCGTCGCGTAGGTGCGCATCGCCTGGATTTGCACCTCCTGAGTGGCGACTGCGGCGCGAGTGGTGGCAACCGCATCGACAATCGCCTTCCCCTGCGCATCGGGCTGGATCAGACCACTCTTCTGCTGCACCTGCTGCAAGCCCAACTCAGCCCGTGACAGATCTTCCCGCTCTGCGTCCAGTTTTTGCTGATAGAACAGACGCCGTTGAGCAGCCTCGGAAATGGCAAGATGGTCGTTCAAAGAGTGCAATTCCGTAACGTACGCATTGGCCAGATCCGCAGCCCGCTTGGCATCGCGGTCGGTGACCGCGATTGTGATTAGTCCTTCGTCTCCTGCATCGATTCGACTGCGAGATTCCAAAGCCTTGCGTGCGGCCTGATAGGTTTTGACACCATAAACGTGGCGGAGATCAAAGCCATCGATAAGATCATCTTCGATAGTTCGGCTCTTGAGCATAGCTGCAAACAGATCGGACGGATTTTTCAGATTCAGCTCGCTGCCCCCCAATCCGGTCAGAGCCCCGAACTGTCCCAGCATCGTCGTCAAAGTCGACTGACTTTCCTGCGGGGGAAGGATGGTAGCAGTCGCCGTGTACATCTTGGGAAGAAGCCAGGAAACAATTGCGGCCAGAACGGCAACGGCAATCGTAATCAGCAGAATTGCCTTTTTCTTTTGAGCCAGTAGCAAGAGAAAATCGATAAGATCGACTTCGCGATGCTCTACCGCTTCAGGCTCAATTCCTAAGACGCGATCGTCCACCGCAGGGCCGTTCATCTCCGAAATTTTTGTACTTTCGCGCATAAAGCTACATCCACTTTGGGTAATGAAATATGAGCAATTGTCAGCCCTTGCCGGCGCCGGGACTGCACGTCGATTGCAGGTAGAGCCGACTTTGAATTTGCGGGTCGCAGGAAATTATTGACTTAGCACTTTAACTGCCGCCGCAGCCAGGCCAAAGTCAAACAGAATCTGCGCAATATCTTTGAAGTTTCGCCATGCTGCGCCGGGATTCAACTGTTCGGGCACGACCACGGTGTCGCCCGGCATCAGAACCATGGTGGAGAAACCGCCTGACCAGAATCCGGTGGCAGCGTCCTTGCTTACGACCGCGCCATTGGCGCGCACCACAAACATCTTGCTCTTATCGGCGTTGCGGGTTGGACCACCCGCATCGCGCAGATATCGGGAAACAGTCTTGCCTTCCCTTTGGAGAAATGAGCCTTGGTTGTAGACGTCGCCTACGACGCTAACCACAATGGGACGGCTGGGAATGAAGAAGTGGTCTCCATCCTCCAGGGGAATATCGGGAATATCGGCAAGACTAGCATCGTTAGGATGAAGATTCAGCACAACCCTTCCGTCCGCCCTCAACTGACGGAGCTTGTCCAGGCTGGCGCGCTGCGCTTCGAGCGCAGCCCGCGCAGCATTCGCCTCATCGGCCGATTTTGCATTCTGTGACTGCTGAGCCGCCAGCCGAGCCAAATCCCGTTCCATCTGCGCGACCACCATATCCAACCGTTCCTGCTGTTGAATGCGGGTGGACTCGCGAGTGAATACTGCTCCATACAGATAAGCTGAGGGCGCAAGACCACCGGCTTGGGCTACAAGCTCGCGCAGTCCCTGACCGGGTTGAGCGCGGTAAACGCCGCCGGAAACAAACTCGCCTTCCAGTCTGACCAGCTTGGTTTGCTGCTCGCGCGGCACGCGCAGATCGGCCTGCGAGAAGATAGTCACGATATCGCCAGGCTGCAACATCAGATTGCTGGAATCCTCATGTTGCAAAACTGCCTTACCGAGATTGAACGGAAGCAGCTCGGTCGACAGATCTTTCGAGCTCATCCTCTGAATAACAGCGTAATCCCAGTTGATTTCGGGAGCATTCTTCCTGACGTCGTTCAGTTCCCCGGTAAGCCGGTTGCCATTGGTTTCCATTTGCAGGTTGATGGCATTCTGCTGCTTCCAATACTCGCGGGTAATCAGAAAATCGCGATTGGGAATTAAATCGCTGACTCGCATGCCCTCGTGCCAGGGATAGCGTCCAGGCGATGCCACGTTGCCGCGAAGAGTTACCGAGTTCACAAAGCGCGGCGAAATGGAGGTGAAGTTCAGCATGTCGCCATCTCGCAGAGGATGAGTCAATCCGGCCGCGTCCAGCTTGATCTCTTCGATACCGCGATCCTTCCGATCCTTAATCTGCTCAACGTAAACCTTGCCTCCGTAGGCCGTCGTCGAAAGCCCTCCAGCCAGATCGAGTGCCTCTCCCAGAGTGGTTTCACTCTTGAGCTCGTAAATGGCAGGATTGTTCACCTGCCCGCCCATCGCCACCTGCGGCCCAACCGGTGCGAAGTAGATGACGTCCTCCGGCTGTAGCAGAACGTCTTTGCTCTTGTCGCCTTTGAGCAACAAGTCGTAGAGATCGAAATCGACAACGACGGTGGAACCGCGCTTTAGCTGAATATGGCGCATCGACCCCGCAGACGACGGCCCGCTGGAGGCGAACACCGCGTTGGCCAGCGTACTCAGCGCACTGACGGTGTAGCGTCCGGGGCGTCTAGCCTGCCCAACGACGAATACGTCAATGGAGCGCAGCTCGCCCATCGTGACATTCAGATCGAAGTTCTGATAAATCCGGCCAATGTGGGATTTAAGGAAGCCCTGCACCTGATCGTATTTAAGGCCGGCAACGCTCAGTTCCCCTACTTTGGGGATATAAATTGCACCATTCCGGTCGACCCGGGTGTGGACATCCAGATCAATCTGTCCCCAGGCACGGATCAATAATTCGTCACCGGGACCGATAACGTAATCGGCTGTGACCGGCACGCGATCCACCGGAGCAAATGTGCTGGGCACATTCTCGAACAGATTCTGTCCATAGATTGGCAGCGTTTGTCCCAGGGAAGTGGCGACCAGCTGCTGAAAGTCAGTCAGCTCCAAGGTCTTGGTCTTGGTTGTCTCGATCGCCTCCGTCAGCGGCGCGGACTTTCGTTGAGGAAGCGTCTGCGTGTCATCCAGCACGACCGTCGGAGTTGAAGCCGGCGCATCCTGAGCAGTTTGTGGAATCGGCACACCTTGTTGATTTACCGCCGGCGTAGAAGTAGGGTCGATGACGCCGGCCGCCTTGCGATCCTGCGCTACCGAGCCGAGGGGGGCTAGCAGTGCGCAAAACACGAGTAGCAGCGCTAAAGGGGCCAACAGATTCCAGCCAGTCGATCGATTTCTCAAAGCCAAATGTTTTCGGTATTTTTCGCTATCTCTTCTCAAAAGAGATTTCAAAGTCGTCTCCAATAAAAATGCCTACTATTATTTGACCGGTGCCGCGAGTCAGCCGCACATCATCAGCATAAGCCGGGGCGTAATCCCTAATCAGTTGCCTGACCGGAAGCACATGGCACAGGCGGCGCGGGTTGGCGCAAGGCATTCAGCCAGAACTGCGCATAGTTCGGCGCCAAGGCTGCCACATCCCAAGGTAAATCTCGTCCAGTAAATAGCTGATGGAGATTGCGGTGTGCGCTGACCGCTGCCGGAAGTCCAAGCGTCGCAAAGGTGGGCTCCAGATTGCAAATTGCCCCTCGCGCCGCACACCGGCCGAAGTAAGCGTTGACCGCGTCAAAGATCGGCCCCAGATGTTCGCGGAACATTCGATCGTCACCCGGGAACTCAAAGCCGGCGACATAGACAAGGCGCATCAGCTCAGGATATTGCGCGACCACGTTCATAACAAACTCCACCAGCATGGGCACGACAATTTCCGGCTCGACGTCGGTCGCAAGGCCGTTCTGCAGTTCGCGTCCCAGTTTGAGGCGGCACAGCCGCGATTCCGCTGCCGCCCAGAAGAGATCGACCTTACGGGCAAAGTATCGGAACAGAGTGGCTTCATTTACCCCCGCCACATGGGCGATTTCCCGCGTGCTCGTGCCCTTGTAGCCCTGGCGGGAGAAAAGCTGGACCGCAGCTTCGACGATGCGAACTTCGGTGACACTTCTCCCTGCTGTCTTTTTCACGAAAGGTCGGTCCTTTAGAGGTGAGTTTGAGCTTGGGCCGTAGCTATGATTTCAAAGGCTCGATCTCGTCGATTCCGATTTCTACGGCAACACTCTGCCTGATCAGCTCAAGCGTCAGCACAACGCGGAGATTGTTCTTCTTGCGCAGCAAGAGGCCGATCATACCCGCCAATGAACCGGAGGTAATGCGCACTTTCTCGCCCACTGTGAGGTACGGGTGGGGCTCGAACTGACGCAGCGGAAGAGCGGAGCGCAGAGATTCAATGTCGGAACTGGGCAGGGCTGAGGGTTCACGGCCGGCGCTGACGATCGACACCACGCCGGGAACCTGGAGCACCTTCACCGATTCGCGCCGATTGATATGGACAAAGATGTACCCAGGGAATAGTGGCTGTGAAACCGGTACGCGGCAGCCATTTTTCCAGTGCCGTATAGTCGTGTACAAGGGCAAGAAGGATTCGATACGACGCGCCTCGAACTGGCGGGAAACAGCCTTCTCGTGGCGCGCAGTGGTGTAGGCGGCGAACCAGGAGGCTGTTTGTGCCGCCGCCACGACTTCAGGGGTGTCCAGAGAGGACAAACCAATTGTGGCCGCAGTACTGCTTATGTAAGACAAAGCTTCGCCATCCTCAGTGAGAGAGGTGATCTCGTCCAAGGCGGAAGTATCCGCAATGAGACGCTTCCGAACATTGGTAGTGAAGTCGCGCTCCGACCAAGAACTCCAGTCGCATGTGGTATTTCACATGGAGGCCAGAGCAAGTACTCACTTGCCTGTCACAAAACTGGCATTGAACTCGGTCGAGTTGCCAGCATAGGAAAAGCTGTCACCCGGGTCAAGAAAAAAGAGTCGACTCGGACAGCCGAAGCCAATATGGGGCTCCGGTTTGGACATTTGCCCATTTGGAACGGCCGCAAGAACCCGGCTTGGCGGCGGTAGCAGTCCAGAGAAGTGGCAAAAGTCATTGCCGGTCGTCGCAACATCCAACAGGGTGCGCTCGCTCACATACGAAAGCAAATGCACCGGCAAAAGGAATGAGAATGGAAAAGAAGTCGGGAACCCGCGTGGTGGTAGTGGGTCTGGGCAATGTAGGAGCAACCCTTGGATATGCCCTGTTGTTTAGCGGGCTGGCAGCAGAGATTGTTCTCATCGACAAGAACCATGCCAAAGCTGAGGGCGAGGCAATGGACCTGAACCATGCCGTTCCGTTCGCCCATCCGACGCGCATCTGGGCTGGCAATTATCCGGACTGCGCCGGGGCGGCGGTGGTGGTTCTCGCGGCGGGCGCGGGACAAAAGCCAGGTGAAACGCGGCTTGATCTCCTGCAGCACAATGCCGATATCTTCGCCGAGATCGTACCCCGCATTGTGGAGCACAATCGCGACTGCATTCTGCTGGTGGCTACCAATCCAGTGGATGTTTTGACGAAGATATCGTTGCGGCTGTCGGGGTTGCCAACACATCGCGTGATTGGATCCGGCACGATACTCGACACCGCGCGTTTTCGTTATCTGCTGAGCCAGCATTTCGGTGTCGACCCCAGAAGCGTGCACGCCTTCATCATCGGCGAGCACGGGGATACTGAGGTCCCGGTATGGTCGTTGGCGAATATCGCGGGAATGCGGCTGGAGGATTTCTGCGCCGCGCAGGGAGGCGCCTGCGATTGGAACGCGCTGCACGCGATCTTTGAGCAGACGCGCGATGCCGCCTATCACATCATCGCGCGCAAACAAGCGACATATTATGGAGTTGCCGCCGGATTGATGCGGATTATCGAGGCCATTCTGCGCGACCAGAACACGGTGCTCTCGGTATCGAGCCTGGTGAGCGGAGAATACGGCATCTCGGACATTTGCTTGAGCTTGCCTTCAATTGTCAATCGCAATGGGATCGAGAAGGTGCTGCATCTGCAGCTCAGCGCGGAAGAGGTACGGAAGTTGCAGGAGTCGGCAGGAGTGCTGCGGGAGATATCCGGCAGGCTGAGGACTCCCTAGGCCTTACCCAGAGGCGGAACGCGGTAGTTACTCGCAGGCAGGCAATACTCGCTGAGAATCGTTCTCATTCTCCTTTACCCAGCGCCAGCGTGATCAGCGTCTTCTGCTCCAACTCATGAGCCTTCGCTGAACCCGTAGCGGGCGTGGAGTTCGGAGCCCGTTTGATGCTGCGCAGCTTCGAACCCAATATCCGCTTGAGGCGCGGCGTCACGAACGAAAGCGCTCCCATGTTCGCCGGCTCTTCCTGCACCCAGATGAATTCCGTAGCGTTCTTGTAGCGGCCGAGCACTTCGCTGACTTCGATCTCGGGAAACGGATATAGCTGTTCCAGCGATACAATCGCCGGACCTGCCATCTTCAGTTTCTTGCGCTCCATGCCCAATTCGTGGGCGATCTTGCCGGTGCACAGCAGCACTCGTTTCGCATTCACAGCCGTTTCATCGGGAATGACGTTGAGAAACCGCGGCCGTTCCAAC
Source organism: uncultured Acidobacteriaceae bacterium (assembly GCA_963818905.1). Taxonomy (GTDB): domain Bacteria; phylum Acidobacteriota; class Terriglobia; order Terriglobales; family Acidobacteriaceae; genus Bog-257. Next base: position 53,494 of record CAWFUE010000084.1, on the reverse strand, counting down.
TCCGAGATCGGCGAAACCGCTTCGGGATGGCGCAGCATGCTCTTCGGCATGAAGGCAATTAATGGTTTTCGCCATTTCCGTAAGACTTGGCGGCGAAGGAGATGAAAATACTGTCCCGCCGTCGAAGGCTGGCAGACCTGCATGTTGTCACGCGCGCAAAGCTGCAGATAACGCTCGATCCGGGCGCTGGAATGCTCCGGGCCCTGCCCTTCATGTCCGTGCGGCAGCAACAGAACCAGTCCGGTCAACAGGTCCCACTTGTCCTCACTGGCCACGATGAATTGATCGATGATGATCTGCGCGCCATTGGCGAAATCTCCAAACTGCGCCTCCCATGCAACCAACGCCTCAGGATAGTCGCGCGTGAATCCATATTCGAAACCCATGACAGCAGCTTCCGAGAGCTCCGAATTGTAGATTTCCACTCGTGCCTGACCAGGCGCGAGATGGCAGAGCGGAACATATTCGCGCTCGTCAACGATATCGATCAGCACGGAATGCCGCTGATTGAAGGTGCCGCGCCGGCTGTCCTGTCCACTGATGCGGATTGGAATTCCCTCCATCGCCAGCGATCCTAAGGCCAACGCTTCTGCCATTCCGAAATCTAAGGGACGATGGCCGTAGCCCATTTCGCGCCGCTGCTCCAGCAACTTTTGCACTTTGGGATGAATGTGAAAGTCTTCCGGATATTTCACTAACGCATCGGTGATCTGCTGAAGCTTTTCGGCAGGCAACCCGGTATCGACTTCGTCCGCTGGATTGTAAGGACCGCCGTGGAATGGCGCCCAGTAACTCGGCAGCTGGCGCATCGGCGGCTTTTTCACCATGCTCTTGCCGGCCTTCTCCGCAGCATCAAGTTCTCGCTGGAACTTCTCCACGTATGGCTGCGCATCCAGACCCACATTTCGAGCGTAGATCTGATAGAGCATGGGATGGTCTTTGATCTTGCGATATAGGATCGGCTGAGTGATGGTTGGATCGTCGACCTCGGAGTGACCATGGCGGCGGAAGCCGATCAGGTCAACCACCGCGTCAGAAGCAAATTCATAGCGATATTCCAGCGCAATGCGACCGGCGCGCACCACTGCGTCAACATCTTCACCATTAACATGGAATATGGGAATTGGCAGGCGCTTGGCAAGATCCGATGAGAAGCGGCCAGAATAAGCATCGCTCGGATTGGTGGTAAATCCGATCAGGTTGTTGACGATGATGTGCACCGTTCCGCCGACGGTGTAACCGCGAAGATTGGCGAGGTTCAGGGTTTCGGCGGTAATTCCCTGCCCCGCAAAGGCGGCGTCGCCGTGCATCAGGATGGGCAACACGCGAGCTTTGCCGTCGCGACCAAGACGCGTCTGCTTCGCTCGAGTACGTCCCAAGGCCACAGGATCGACAGCTTCGAGATGGCTGGGATTGGAAACCATGTGAATCCGCACCTGGCGTCCATTGGCACCGGTGTAAATTCCGGTCGCGCCAATGTGGTATTTGACATCGCCGCCTCCCAGAACGCTGCGCGGATCGACATCTTCAAAGCCGGCAAAAATCTCCGCCGCGGGGCGGCTCACGATATTGATGATGACATTCAGGCGTCCGCGATGGCTCATGGCCAGCACGGCCTGCTCCGCTCCATATCCAGATGCCGAAGTCAGAATCTCGTCGAGCAAAGGAATCAGGGCCGTGTTGCCTTCCAGCGAGTAGCGCTTGGTGCCTATGTAACGCGAATGGATGGTCTGCTCGAAGACGTCAGCACGCACAAGCTGGTCGAGGATGCGAGTGCGGTCCAGCGCCTCAGCTTGCTGCGACTCCATACGCTCCTGAATCCACTGACGGCGCTCGGGATCGGCAATGTGCATGAACTCAACGCCAATGCTGCCGCTGTAGATGCGGCGCGCGGCATCGGCCACCTCACCCGACATGTCCAACTCGGGATGTGCTAACGGAGGAAAATGTCCCAGTGGATCGAGGTTCGCTTGCAGATATCCCCAGCGGCGAAACGCGTCGAGAACGCGCTCCTGCTTCTCGCTGTCAACATTCATCATTACGGTAGACAAGGATGAATAGCTCCCGGGCCAATGTTCCCATGGAAACGCAGGCCACTTTTGAACCCACAATAGTGATAGATTCTCTAGCGATTAGACGGATGCACCCGAGTCGGTGATGACCGCGCCGAGCGTTCCAACCCACCAGTATATAGTGTCGGGAAAGGAGTTACGTAGCCGTCGATGCGGGCCAGGGGAGTTTGTTATGTACGCAGAGGAGAGAATTCAATGCGCTTCGAGCCGAGATTGTGTTTCGCTTCGCCAATCCTCACGGTTTTGTTGAGCGCGGTACTTGCAACCGGGGCGGATACTCCCAATTCGCCCAGCGCTCGCGTGCCTACCGATCCAAAGTCAATTACTTCGCCGAACAGTCCATCGGCCCGGCCGGTCTCGATCGAAGATCTCTTCTACAGCCGGCGCGTCGGTTCCCCAACGTGGTCGCCTGATGGCAAGCAGATTGTCTTCAGCACGAATTTCACCGGCCGCATGAACTTGTGGAAGGTAAATTCAGGCGGAGGATGGCCGCTGCAGCTCACCGTCTCAGATGACCGGCAGTTCGGTGCGGTATGGTCGCCCGATGGCAAATGGATTGTCTATAACCAGGACTTCGGCGGCAGCGAATATTACGACCTGTTCGCAGTTGCAGGCGACGGAGGCGCGCCGATCAACCTCACCAATACGCCGGATATCTCCGAGACCGGACCGATCTTCTCGCACGATGGAAAGACAATCGCCTTCGGCTACAAGCCAAAAACGGCTTCCGTCGCGGACATCGCTTTACTGGACTGGAGCTCACACCAGGTGAGAAAGCTTACTAACGAGCAGACAAAGGATCATCTGTGGCAGCTTTCGAACTGGACAGCCGACGACAAGTACGTCATTGCCACGCGCATCAATGCCGGCTTCGATGATGGCAGCGTGTACAGAATCGAGGTTGCCACCGGACGCGCCGAGGAGTTGACTCCTCATCAGGGCAAGGTTCTGTTTACTGCGAGCAGCGTTTCTCCCGACGGCCGCAGCGTGTTGGTGACGTCCAACCAAAAAGGCGGATATCAGAACGTCGCGCTACTCGATATCGCCAGCAAGCAACTGAAGTGGATTACCGACACGCAATGGGAAGCCCAAAGCGGGGAGTTCTCTCCTGATGGCAAACTGGCGACGTGGGTGCTGAATGCCGACGGGCTAACAACCACGTATCTGTACGACATTGCGTCCGGAAAATCGAATGCGATCGCGATGCCCGAAGGTCTCACGTTTCCCAGCGGAACTCCCACGTCATTTTCTTCTGATGGGAAGTCGATGCTGCTCAGCCATGAGAGTTCACAGCGGCCATCGGATTTGTGGGTCTATGACCTCGCCTCCGGTCAACCACGCCAGCTGACGTTTTCAGCAGTGGCAGGACTCGATCCGGCAAGTTTGCCGGCGGCGCAGCTGGTCCACTACAAGAGCTTCGACGGGAAAATGATCAGCGCGTTCTTGTGGATGCCATTCAACCTGAAGCGGGACGGCACAAATCCCGCAGTCGTGTTGCCGCATGGAGGGCCAACGGGTCAAGAGGTGGACTATTTCGATTCCACCGCCGCAGCTCTGGCTTCCCGAGGATATGTCTGTATTGCCCCCAATGTTCGAGGATCGACCGGATATGGCATCGAGTTCCAGAAGGCCAACTACAAGGACCTTGGTGGCGGCGATCTGCAGGACGAAGTCTACGCGACCAAGTTCCTGATTGATACCGGTTATGTGGATGCGAAGAAGATTGGCATCACCGGCGGCTCCTACGGCGGATTCATGACGCTGATGGCGATCGGCAAAACGCCGAATATATGGGCGGCTGCCGTCGAGGAGTACGGAATCATCAACTGGTACACCATGCTGCAGCATGAAGATCCCTTCCTGAAGCAGTATGAGGAAACACTTCTGGGCGATCCCGAGAAGGACCGCGCGATATACGAAGCCGCTTCGCCGATCAAGTACATTCGCGACGAAAAAGCCCCTCTGCTGGTATTGCAGGGAACGAATGATATCCGTGTACCAAAGGAAGAGGCCGAACAAGTGGTAGAAATTCTGAAGAAGGACGGTCGAACCGTGGAGGCGCACTATTACGAAGCCGAAGGACACGGGTTTTCCAAGCGCGAAAACCAAATTGACTCGCTCCGCCGCACCGTTGATTGGTTCGACAAATACCTGAAAGGCGAGTCTGCAACAGCAGCGACCACAGGAGGTCAATGATTCAGCCAGTATCGCCGCAGGACCGGGTATTCGTGCTGACCGGCGCTGGAGTCAGCGCCGAAAGCGGTCTGCCCACATTTCGCGGGCCCGATGGACTGTGGCGCGGCTATCGGGTGCAGGATGTGGCGACGCCGGAGGCCTTCGCCGCAAATCCCGAAATGGTGTGGCAGTTCTATTCGGAGCGGCGCAAGCGGCACGCAACGGTCATCGCCAATGCAGCCCACTTCGCGCTCGCCAAACTGGAGCAGAGTTTGCAGGAAAGGTTTTTCCTGTGCACGCAAAATGTGGACTCGCTACATGAGCAGGCGGGATCGCGGCGCATCGTGCACATGCATGGCCGGCTGATGCAGACCCGCTGCTCGCGCCAAAGTTGCCGCACCAAACCGTTTGACGATGAGCGGTCCTACCTGAGCCGGGCGGAGATTCCCACCTGCCCGGAATGCGGATCTATCGTACGGCCCCATGTTTGCTGGTTCGGCGAGATTCCATATTCGATGGACCGTATCTTTGAGCAGCTTCGAATCTGTACGGTGCTGCTCACCATTGGAACTTCGGGCGTGGTCGAACCCGCGGCCAGCTTTGTGCGCATGGCGCGATTGAATGGCGCGCGAGCCGCTTATATCGGCCCGGAAGAACCGGCGAATCGCGCCTTTTTCGATACCGTGGTACTGGGCAAAGCAGGCGAGATACTGCCTACGCTGGTGAAAGAGCTTGTGGGATCGATTTAACCAATCAAGTGTCCGACGATGTTATAGGCAGCGAAGGCAGCGATGTAGGCGACGACAGTCATGTAAGAAAACTGCAGCGCCGGCCATTTCCAGCTGTTGGTTTCACGGCGCACCACGGCGACTGTGGACATGCACTGCATGGCGAAGGCGAAGAAGACAAGCAAGGCCACAGCTGCGGCAGGAGTGAGTTCGTGACGCAAGGCCGTTTGCAGGTCGGTGGCGTGCGATTCGGGATCGACGCCGTTTAGAGTACCCATGGTCGCAATGATGACTTCGCGGGCTGCGACGGAAGTCAGCAGGCCGACGCCGATCTTCCAATCAAATCCAAGCGGGCGAATTGCAGGCTCGATCGCGTGACCGACCTTAGCTACCACGCTGTCCTGCACAGCAGGCGGCTGGCCGTGATGCATGGGGAAGTTGGTCGCTGCCCACAGCAGCAGCGACACCAGCATGATGATGGTACCCGCACGATAGAGGAATGCCTTGCCGCGATCAACCAAACGCAGGCCCAGCGATGCCGGCGTTGGCCAGCGATACGGCGGCATCTCCAATATGAACGGCGCGTCCTTGCTCTTGAGGATGGTGGACTTTAAGAGCCGCGCCGTAATAACTGCCATGAGAAATCCCAGAACATAGAGTCCGAGCATGGCCGTCGCGCGCGTGCCGAGAAACGGACCGAGCAGCGGACGACTTGGAAGAAACGCGGCAATCACCATGGTGTAGACCGGCAGTCGCGCCGAGCAGGTCATGAAGGGCGCAACCAGAATGGTGGCGATGCGATCGCGTTTGCTCTCAATCGTGCGCGTCGCCATGATGGCCGGCACCGCGCAGGCGTATGCCGAGAGCAGTGGGATAAAACTCTTGCCATTGAGCCCGACGCGCGACATGGTGCGATCGGCAATCACTGCGGCGCGAGACAAATATCCCGAATCCTCCAGAATGCCGATCACCAGGAACAGCAGCAGGATCTGCGGCAAGAACACCAGCACGGAGCCAGTTCCCTTCCACACGCCATTTACGATCAACGACTGGAACATCCCTGCCGGCAGGTGAGCACCTACCCGCGCACCGGTGCTGTCGAGAAACCTCTGCAGCAAGTTGGAAAGCGGCTGGCCTACGGCAAAGATGATCTGGAAAACGGCGACGACGACCACCAGGAAAATGACTGGTCCCCAAATGCGATGCAGAAAAACTGAATCGAGACGCGACGTCCAAGCCGGCGTAGCCGGACGGCGATATTTTGCGTGGGCGCCGACTCGCACCGCCCACTCACGATAGGTACGAGCATTGCCCACAACCGGCAACTCCAGAGGCTCGGGGCTGGCGGTCGCGCTCGACAGAAAATTGTGTACTGCAATCATTCCCTCGCCAGTAGTGGCACTCACCAAAGCAACCGGCGTTCCCAACTCGCAGGCCAGCGCGAGCACATCGACATGGCCGCCTTGTTTGCGCAGTTCGTCCGCCATATTGAGCAGCACCAGGGTAGGAACTCCGAGCGCAATGACGCGTCCCGCCAGCACCAGGTGACTGTGCAAGTTGGTGGAATTCAGGACAAGTATGATGGCGTCCGGACGCGCCGTGCCGGGCATCTGGCCGGTGAGAACATCGACCGCAACTTTTTCATCCTCGGACTTGGGCGTGAGGCTATAGACGCCGGGAAGATCGATGAGCGCGACCTCTTCGCCGTTGGCGTCGCGCATGTAGCCGGTATGGTGCTCGACGGTGACACCGGGAAAGTTGCCGACCTTCTGGCGCAACCTGGTCAGGCGATTGAAGAGGGTAGTCTTGCCGGAGTTGGGAGGACCAACGACTGCGATCGTGCGATAGGCTGTTCCGCGAGCTTCGTCCTCGGGCCGCGCCACGGTGTGACAGCTCACGGTCGAAGCTCCCATCGATCAGTCTCCAAACGCAGGAGCGCTGATGGGCTCGACGTGAATGTGGCGGGAGAGATCGCGACGCATGGCGACTTCGGTACCGTCGACGCGATAGACACGAGGGTCGCCGCCGGGACCGCTGCGCAGAACCTTAACCAGCAGGCCGGGAACGAAACCCAGATTCATAAGATGTTCGGCAACCGGCGGAGAAAGTTCAAGATCGGAGAGAATGGCGCTCTCGCCCACGCGCAAATCCGCCAGCGCGCCGGATTTCACCGGGCGGGCTTTCCTGCGGCGGCCGAAGATGAAGTTGAAAATCATTTTCAATTCCATCTCTATTCTACCCCGTGTATGTACGAAGGCAACGACCAAAGTCACAGTCGTTTGTGATATGTAAACGTTTTCGGGAAATGTAGAAAAGCCTTGCAAAATGGGCCTTTCGGCGATAGTTGCAAAGCCTGTTGCAACGAGGTTGCAACTAAATCTGGGCTGAATCTCGGCGAAATTCCCCAGGCGTTACCCGGGACTCCGCTGCGCTCCGTCCTGGGCTAACTGCAATTTCACCCCTCCGGGATTGGACTTTCGTATGTCGCATTCATTAGTTCTCACGCAGACGCAGACTCTTAAGTCGTGCTCTGATACAAAGCATCGGAATCTTCAGCGAACCTTGACTCTGACACTGAATGTCTTGGCAGGCCGCACGTTGTACTCCCAGGATCGGCTGTAGTTGAGAGTGAGGGTCGCCATACCGGCGGAGTTGGCGCTAAAGCGAAAGACCTGCACTCCCGGCGCTCCGACCAGCTGCGGGGATGCTGCCTGCTTGCGAAACGAGGCCTTTTGCAGCTTCAATGGCGAGGGATCGCCGGCGACGGCCCAACGATATCCGGTCGAAGGATTACTGCTGAGACTTACGATCAGCACTCCGCCAGATGTAAGATCGATATCTTTACCGTTCTCCTGGTCGCCGACCTTTACGGTTGTTGACCCGGCAGCTGCGGAGGCCTTGGCGGTTGGTGTCTGCCAAGCATCGGCCGTGTTGTAGAGCAAAACACAGATTACGGCGAGTGTGACACAGCGAGCGCTTAGAACCATTCGACGCTTCCTCTCACCGATCGTGAATCGTTCAACAAAACGGGGGCGGCCAGCGAGCCGCTTCGGTACCTAGTATGACAATGACAATCAGCGTCGGCAAATGCTGAATTCAGGAGAGCGCCCCGGCAATGATGTCCACGCTCGGTCAAAGCCTACCGCACTGGCACATTGTTGTCGCCTGGGTCATTTTTCTCGCCAGCTATCTAGTGTTCGCCATCGGCAGGCTGCCGGGAACGAAGATCGACCGGCCGGCGATGGCAGTTATTGGCGCGGTGCTGATGTTCGTTTTTGGCGTGCTCACGCCGAAACAGGCCGTCGCCAGCATCGACTTCACTACTCTGGTCTTGCTGTTCTCGATGATGCTGATCGTCGCCAGCTTACATCTCTCCGGCTTTTTCGAATGGATCACGACGCTGGCGATTGAACACCTCAGCCCCGGACAATTGCTCCCGGGCGTGATTTTCGTCAGCGGAATTCTGTCGGCGTTCCTGGTAAATGACATCGTATGTCTGGTGATGGCGCCGCTGATTCTGGGACTGTGCAAGCGCATGGGGTTGCGCCCGGTTGCGTATCTGCTGGCGCTGGCAACAGCTTCCAACATCGGCAGCACGGCCACGATAACGGGGAATCCGCAAAATATTCTTATCGGATCGATCTCGGGAATCGCGTATCGCGACTTCCTGATTCACCTTGGACCAGTGGCGATTCTCGGATTGTTTGTCGACTGGGCGCTGCTGCATTGGATCCATCTGCGCAACGGCGCGACCACCGTCGAGCCGGCGAAGCAAGAAGCCGCGGTGGAGAGTTGGCCGCAGGAGATGCATCCGGCCTGGCCGATGATCATTACTGTTGGCGTGCTCGCAGGATTTCTCTTGGGATTTCCTCCGGCGCTGGTCGCAGCCACTGGCGGGGCTCTTTTGCTGGTACAGCGGCGGCATTCGCCCAAGGCGATTTATGGTGATGTGGATTGGTCGCTGCTGATGCTGTTTCTGGGACTGTTTCTAGTGATTGGCGGTGCCGAGGCGGCAGGTATCACGCAACAGCTGTTAGCCGTGGCCGAGGGGCTCAACCTGCAGAACCACGTGATCTTCACGGCGGTGGTTACGCTGCTCTCCAACATCGTGAGCAATGTACCGGCGGTAATGCTGCTGAAGGGGCTGATTCCGCAGTTTCATGATCCGCATCATGCCTGGCTGATGCTCGCCATGAGCAGCACGCTGGCAGGCAATCTTACGATTACCGGATCGGTAGCCAACATTATCGTGGTAGAAAAAGCGCGCGCTGAGGCCCATATCGGGTTCGTTGAGTATATGAAGATTGGGGTTCCGGTGACGGTCGTGACGCTGGCGATTGCATTGGCATGGCTGGCAGTGAGCTAAGAGCTACGAGCCACCAGCCGCGAGCTACAACGCTCGTCCTTACAATTTGTGCCGATATCGTAAGAAGGAGCGGCAATCATTGAATTGCCGCTCCAAGTTTTCGAACTGTGACAGTTTCCGGGCAGAAAGCAGCTTGCGCTACCTCGTGTCTCGCGACTACTCCCTGTACGGCCTCCAGATACCTTGATCGGTTTCCATCAGGACGATGCTGGTCTTCGTCGGCTCGGCCGCATAGAAGTCCACACCGTTGGACTTGATCAGGATCGAGCGCTCCCAGGTACTGAAGCTCTTGACTAACTCACTGGAGGCATCAAACTGCTGTCCCAGCCGGTTTGGTACCCACTTCCAGGTGTAGTCGACTTTGGCGAGATGCGGCTTCAGCAAAGTGACCTTATCGACGGACACCAGCTTGCGCTCGGCCAGGGGAACGGTGTAGTTAATGCCACCGTCCTGCCGCTTGACCTTCTTTACGCCGTCAATCTTGCTAAGCAGGTTCTCGCCAGGATCGGTCAGAGCGACGTTGAGGAATACCGTGTCTTTCGGCTTCGGTTTCGCAATGAGAACTCCGGCTTTCGAGAGGAGCTTGTATTGAGGATCCTGCTGGCCGTTGGCGGGATCAACCGTCCCAGTGCTGAAGCGAGTCGTGGCCGGGCCTTGTTGCTCCAGAATATCGGTCACAAGCGTCGTGGCCTGAGAGACGGACAGCACCTCCCTCGCGCTGCTCACGAAATAGTAGATGAAGCCTACAACCAAAACGATCAATGCGGCGGCGAGCAATAAGGGGATGAAATTGTAAGACCTTTTCTCCATCGCAATTTCGGCGGAGAAAAGCTCCGGCTCGGGGGACGGCGGAGTAACCAGTTGCAGCTTGGGTTCGTTCTCGACAGGGGGTGGAGTGATGGTCGGCATAATGTCACACCTCGAATAAGTCCAGTATGGACCTTATGAACAAAGCCGCAGTGAGCGAGATCACGGCAGATTGTGAGGGTTGAACGGTGGATCGTGGGTCGTGAATCGTGGATCGTGGATCGTTTATGGTGAATCGTGAAGCTTGGATCGTTTGCCAGCCGATGGTCGCAAAGACGTAATCAGCGCATTGAGCAGTTGTGCGACTCGGGTCAACTGTTGATCGATCCCTCGCTTACGGTCGAGATCCAAATATCCTAGTTCTGCAGCAATGCGTAATTGCGTCTCGAGCTCAAATAACGATCCCCGCGTTGCAGAGAAACTGGACAAACTCTCCCCTCGTCGCTCGCCCCTGGCCCTCGGCAATGTTGCTTGGCACGGAGACAGCGGAACGCCGAAGGTGGCTGGTAAGTCCGTATATCTCTTCCCCTGGAAAGAATCGTGTTAAGCGATAAACCTCCGCGACCAGCTCCACTGAGGCCTGCCACACCAGTAGCTCTTTATAGCTCTGCATCATTCCTCTCGTGGGCGCCGAATGCTCTCATTGTGTCCCTCCCACGATCCAGGATAAACGACCCACCATTCACGACGAACGATCCACGATCCACGATAAACGACTACTTCACGAATTCCGGTGGCTTGCCTTCGGCCCAGGGATTGTAGGTCTGCACGAAGATCATGCGGTCGCGGATAGTGGGATGACTCCAGGCCCAGAATTCCCAGAACTTGTTGACGTAGGGATAATCGAGCGAGACTTCGCCCAGAATCTGAAATGCCTTTGCCGCCTGCAGCGACGCATCGGGAACCAATCCGTGAATCACTTCCAACCCATACTGATCGGCCTGATGTTCGTAGTGTCGCGAGACCGCATTGAAAGCCGGCATGGCAAAGAAGGCCAGGACCGACAAAATCAAGAGCAGTAGCGGAAGCGAAGCCCAATCGGCGAGACCGTGAATTCCCCAGGCCTCACCATAGCGCGCGATCGACCAGTTTGCCAGCCGGTATCCCACGTAGAACAGAGCCAGCAACAGCAACAGATCGATCGCGACCTCTTTCGGAATGTGGTCAAGGACATAATGTCCCATCTCGTGTCCAAAGACGAAGAGTATCTCAGGCGTGGTCATGCGCTGCATGGTCGTATCCCAGACCACGACGCGCTTGGTTGCGCCAAAGCCGGTGACGTATGCGTTAAGGGTGGTGCGCTTCTCGCTGGCCTTCATCTCGAACATGCGTCGCGGCGGAATTTCCATGCCGGCACGGTGGACGACGCGCTCGATCTGCGCGACGAGTTCGGCGTGGTGCTCGCTGAGCGGCTCAAACTTTTCGAAGATCGGCTCGATCCACACGGGCTCAATGAAGAGCACGAAAATAACGATGGGAATCAACGCCAGCCAGAAATAGAACCACCAGCGCTGCGGGCTGCGACGCAGAACACGGTAGAGAAGCGAGCCGAGAAGACTGGAGAAGATGATGCCGAGCAGCGAACTCTTGCCCCAGTCGCCGAACCATGATCCCCAGTGCTGCACTGAGAGACCATATTGCAGACCGAGGTGATGTCCGTAAAGATCGAATGGCAGCTGCGTCAGGTCGGCGACAAGCACAAACAGCGACACCACAATTACGGCTTGCACGAAGCGAAAGCGAGAAGCGCGCTCGGCCCAATCGCGCAGGCGGACCCCGAATCGCGTACGCAACATCAACCAAAGAATCAGGAAGCTCCAAAGCGTAGAAACGAAATAGAGGACGCCGTCGCTCAAGTAGAGTGCGTGGGCTTTTGCCAGTTTCTCGGGCGGCAATGAATACTGCAAGAGGGGACGCGAAGTTGCAGATAGGGCGCTAGAGGTGGGCGCCGGAGACTGCTGAGCGATGGCGAGAAGCGTCAGCGTAAAAAGAAAAAGGACGATCAGAACGATCTGCCGGGGTAGCCGTTTGAACATCTATTCGCCCCCTCCGTCCGACGGCGGGAATGTCGCCGTAACGGTGAGAATAAATTTCCATGTCAGCAATGTGTTAACGCGGCCTCCCCAATGTTTTCAGATGCTTGTGACATAATCCGAGCATGGAGACGTTGTGAACGAAACCCTCATTATTCCTGCTTTATTCTTGACTTTTCGACATCTGGGCGTAACATAAAAGTATCACCTCCGATCCATTTCAGGATCGAATGGGCCCGGAGCCAAGGAAATCGTCACCGCTCCTTGGCATTGGGCCCATTTTATGTGCGCCCTGCATTTGAAATGGCACGAGCTTTGGTAGGCGATCCTACACAATGCGCAGGTGGTCACCCTTCGTCTAATGAAATCAAAGCTGCTGTTTGTTGTCGGATTTATCTTCTGCCTCACACCCTGGGCCTCGCCACCGCTGGCATTGCTGGCGGGACTTCTCTTCGGCACTATCGCCTTGCATCCCTATCCCGGACAATCGCGCCGAGCATCGAAACTGCTGTTGCAGGCTGCCGTGGTGGGGTTGGGCTTCGGCATGAATCTGCAGGAAGTTCTGAAGGCGGGCAAGAGCGGCTTTCTTTATACGGCGATAAGCATCACGTTTGCCATGGCTCTGGGCATGCTGCTGGGTAAGCTGATGGAAGTGCATCCCCGCTCTGCGTTTCTGATCTCGACGGGCACTGCGATTTGTGGCGGCAGCGCGATCGCCGCTGTTGGGCCAATCACCGGCGCGACTGAGGACGAGATGTCGGTCTCGCTGGGGACTGTTTTCGTGCTGAACTCGGTTGCCTTGCTGACATTTCCCGCGATCGGACTTTGGTTGAAGCTGTCGCAGAGTCAGTTTGGACTTTGGGCAGCACTGGCGATCCACGACACCAGTTCGGTGGTTGGAGCAGCCGCGAAGTATGGCGCGGTGGCGCTTGTCGTCGGAACCACCGTGAAGCTCGCGCGTGCGCTTTGGATTGTCCCGGTATCGGTGGGGACGGCAGTGGTCAAGGGCGGCAAGAGCCGCATTCAATGGCCGTGGTTCATTCTGTTCTTCTGCCTCGCGGCCGTGGCCAACACTTATTTCTTCCCCGGAGCGCACGCTTATCACTTGTTGAGTAGCGCCGGCAAGTTGATGCTGATCGTCACGCTGTTTCTGATCGGCGCAAGTCTGTCGCCGGCGGCGCTGCGCAAGGTCGGTCCCCGTCCTTTGCTGCAAGGTATTCTGCTATGGATCGTCGTGGCCGTATGCAGCCTGCTGGCAATACGCTCGGGCTGGATCAAAATCTGATTGATCTCGGATGGCTGAATTCACAAATGGCTTGAAGTTACTTCGCATGAAGCGGATGTTTCTGCCCCTGTTCTTGCTGATTGCTGCTCTCTCAGCAGGACTGTCTGCGCAACAAACCAGTTCCAGTTCCGCCGCAGTTTGCATCGCTTGCATCCGCGATAATCTCGATTACCTCGCTGGCCCGGCAATGCACGGTCGCGGCAGTGGAACCATCGACGAGTTTCATGCCGCACAATACATCGCGCGAAAGTTGAAAGACTACGGTGTCGCTCCAGCCGCCATCAATGGGGAGTACATTCAGACCGCAAACATCAAGTCGCCTGCAGGTCAGATCTTGCACACCTGGAACGTTCTTGCGAAAATCGAGGGCACGACCGAGAAGCAGCAGATCATCCTGCTCAGCGCCCATCTCGATCATCTTGGAGTGAAGAACGGCAAGACCTATCCCGGCGCTGATGACGATGCCTCCGGCACAGTCGCTGTCATGGAGTTGGCACGGGCTCTGGCAAAAGAGCCTCGACCTGCGCGGACGGTGGTGTTTGCGCTTTGGGGAAGCGAAGAGAAAGGCCTGCTCGGTGCTCGATACTTTCTGAAACATCCGAGCTTCGATTTGCATAGCATCGTCGCCAATCTGGAGTTCGAGATGATTGGCCGGTCAGATTCCAAGATCAAGCCTGATCAACTTTGGTTAACCGGATGGCAGCGCAGCGATCTTGGTCCGGAGCTGGCTGCCCATGGCGCGCAACTCGTCGGCGATCCCCATTCGGAGCAAAACTTCTTCATCCGCTCCGACAACTACGCTCTCGCCAAGGATGGCATCATCGCGCAAACCGTCTCCAGCTACGGATTGCACAAGGATTATCACCAGCCGACCGACACCCTCGACAAAGTGGATTGGCAGCATCTCGACCGGGCGGTTGCGTCGATGATCGCGCCCATCACCTGGCTGGCCAACAGCGATTTCGTGCCGAAGTGGGCGGCCGGAGGCAAACCATAGCCAGTTTCTAGACTGTTCCACGTGGAACAGTTTTTACCCTGTAAGCCGTTGTATATAAATGACTTGTATGCACCATGTAAGTGGCGTAACTAAAGCCCGTCCCCAGTAACCGAATCTTGTACTAGCTTGATGGGCCGCACCGTTCACGTAACGCGCATCGGCGAACTCCATTCGCGATCTACGATCCACGATTCCCTCCACCCCAGTCCCCCGCCTTACACTTTCGCGGCTTCCAGCTCTTGCGACAAACTTTCCCACTCGCCCATCAGCGCTTCCAATTCACCGCGCCGGGTGGCGAGCAATTCCGTCCACTTCGCCGTCTCTTCCGCGCTGACGAACGACTGCAGCTCGCGCTCGCATTCGGCGATGCCATGTTCCAGCCGCGCAATTCCCTGCTCCACCTGCTGATGCCGCTCCTGCATCTGTTTCAGCTTGATGGGATTGATTCGTTTTTTCGTTTGCGATTGCGCCTTTCGCTCCTGATATCCCGGCACATCCGACAATGTGGGAGCCCAAGCCGTCTGCTCCGCCTCATTTTCACCGGACTCCTCGCGCTGCTTGCGCCACAAATAGTCTTCGTAGTTTCCCGGGAACACTTCGACGCGTCCACCGCCGATCTCAAACACGCGCGTCGCCAGCTTGTCGATGAAATAGCGATCATGCGAGACGAACACCACCGTGCCGTTGTATTTCTCCAGCGACTCCAGCAGCACATCTTTCGCGCGCATGTCGAGATGGTTCGTCGGCTCATCCAGCAGAAGGAAGTTCGATGGATGCAGCAGCATTCGTGCCAGTGCGTAGCGATTGCGCTCGCCTCCGGAGAGCACGCCGATCGGCTTGAACACATCGTCCTCAGAGAACAGGAAGCACCCCAGCACCCCGCGCAATTCCGTAATCGACTTCTGCGGCGCCACATCCGACAAATCGTCGAGCATGCGCCGCGCCGGGTCGAGTTCCTTGTACTGGTCCTGGGCAAAATAATCCGGCTCGACGTTGTGGCCGAGTTGCAGCGTCCCTTCGGTCAGCGGCTCAATTCCGGTCAGCAGCTTAATCAGCGTCGACTTCCCCGCCCCATTTACGCCCACGAGCGCAATGCGATCTCCGCGTTGAATGGTGAAGGTCACCTCGCGAAAAACTTCTTTCTCGCCGTAGCTCTTGGCGACATCGGTGCACTCGACTACCAGTCGCCCACTGGGATTCGGCTGCGGGAAGGTGAAGTGAATCGTCCTCTCGTCCGGTGGAATTTCGATGCGCTCGATCTTCTCCAATTCCTTGATTCGGCTCTGCACCTGCTTCGCCTTCGTCGCCTGATACCGAAAGCGATTGATGAACGCTTCCAGTTGCTCGATCCGCTCGCGCTGGTTCTTGTAAGCGGCCACCAGCGAATCGCGGCGCTCCTGCTTCTGCGCCAGATATTTTTCGTAGTTGCCACTGTAGAAGTGAACGCCCTTGTTCCAGATCTCGATGATGCGATCGACGGTCACGTCGAGGAAATACCGATCGTGCGAGATGAGCACATACGCGAACGGATACTCGAGCAGATATTGCTCCAGCCAGTTCCGTGTCTCCAGATCGAGATGATTGGTCGGCTCGTCGAGCAACAACAGGTTCGGCTTTGCGAGCAGCAATTTTCCCAGAGCAATCCGCATCTGCCAGCCGCCGGAAAATTCTTCGGTGCAGCGCGTCCAATCTTCCTTGCGAAAACCGAGCCCGTCGAGCACGGTCCCAACCTGCGAGTCGAGCGCGTATCCGTCCTTCACCCGAAACTCACCTGAGATGCGCTCGTAGCGGTCCGCCACCTGCGCGTATTCGCTCGAGGTGTGATCCAGCTCGCCCATCTTGTGCGCGAGATCTTCCATCTCCTGCTCCAGGGCTTGGAGGTTGGAGAAGACGGACATGCACTCGTCAAATACGGTGCGTCCGGAAAGCTGCAGGCCATCTTGGGGAAGGTAGCCGAACGTCGTGTTCTTGGCGGAGACGATGCTGCCGTAGTCGAGCGACTCCAGCCCGCCCAGAATTTTCAGCAACGTTGATTTGCCGGTACCGTTCGCGCCCACCAGACCGACGCGAGCGTCCGGCGTGATGAGCCAATCCAGATTTTCGAAGAGAAGTTTTGGACCGAATCTTTTCCCGGCTGAAGAGAGCTGGATCATGACAGGTGTAGATTTATCATTGCAGATTTTTCGGCGATGGGCGAGATCGGGTAGAGCGGACCTTCAGGTCCGCGTCCAGCATGCAAATCAAGAATTTTAAGCCGGCTTTAGCCGGCGACAGTGCCGCCGGGCTAAAGCCCGAATGTTTTTCAGGCACGATGCGGCACGACTGAAGTCGTGCCCTGATACAAAACTCACAATACATCATCAGAAATCCAATCAACCGTACGCGGTTTGTAGCGTCACCGGCCCTCGCTGAGCCTGTTCTGGAGCGCTCTTCATCAAGAGCACTACAAAGCCCCACGTTTACTCGTGCCGCAAGCAAGATTTGTATCAATCAGCCTCGTATAAGGGCACGGCCTTTAGTCGTGCTCCAATCAAGCCTTGTATCAGGGCACGACTTCAGTCGTGCCGCAAGCTGCTGTTTGAGCGTGGGCTTTAGCCCCTGCTGCCTTTTGCCGAACCAGATAAGAATAACAATATGGAAATTCCTATGCCGAGTTCGCTAATCCTGCCTTCACAGGATTCTGCGCGATGTACTCGCGATGTTGCAAAAAGCTCTCGTGGTTATCGACCCGGACTTCTGAAAATCCCCGCTGCCATACTTCGCCCGCGTAGCCGAATTCTTTCTTGAGCCGATACGAAAATCCGCCCTTGATGAGCTGCATCGCGCGCTCGATCGTCATATCAGAGCCGACAGTAACAAGCAGGTGCAGATGGTCAGGCATGATCACGAAATCGTGAACTGCGAATTTCTTTGCTATTGCGTTCGTTCGCAGAACATCGATGAGCAGCGTTGCATTGCGTTCGGATTGCAGCAAACGCCGTCCCATGCCGGTCTTTGTACTTACGAAGAATGTGCGGGAAGAACTCAGGATTTCGGCAACGTCAGCGCTGCGGATCGGTTTTGACATCGTACAGGGGCTAAAGCCCTGACTCTTCTTGGGCGCCGTTACGGCACGACTGAAGTCGTGCCCTGATACAAAGCTATGCTTAGTCGAACGGGCGATTCAATGACGAGACCGCTTGCAGTTCAGCGCATTGTTCGCAAAACAAGACAACAGAGTCCGGATCGCTTCTCTTCTTCACTTCGCTCGTTACAACAATCTGTTGCGCACAAGCAGCGCAATGACGCCACCATGCCGAATAGTGTCTAATGGCGAACGCTCGGTCGTGATATGGCCAGAGCTTACAAACCACAATCTTCTTCTCGCGCAGCTCATCGGCCATACCGCTCGCCGGCTAATTGCTCTTCTTCTGCCCGCGCAGAATGCGATCGTCAATCGGCTTGCGTCCCGCAAACCCTTCCTGCATGCCATGCCAATGGGTGATCTTCTTCTCGCCCAGCTTCCAGCACAGCAGGATCACATCTTCACCAACCAAACAAGGAAAATCGAGCAGCCCGATATCGAGGTCCTTAACCTGAACCCCGGTTGCGTCGATCTCGGCGACTGCGTCCTTGGCCTTCTGCAGTGCCTTCTCGCGCTCGGCCTTACGGCGCGCTACTGCGACGATATCCACCAGCGTGCCGCCGTTCACGAAAATACGGTTGGCGAGCTGTTGCTGCTCAGCATCGACTTCCTCGATCAGCGTCTTCGCCTGGATCGCGGAGCGCAGCAACGACTCAAGGACGGGCAGCAAGGCTTCGGCTTCAGAAACGGTAAATGTGCGCGACATATCGATGTTTCCGACTTTCGTCAGAGTTCGCGCCTTGAGGCGCTCCATAACACGACGGCGATGCTCCCGCAAATCTGAACAATACCGCGGGACTCGCCGTAAGAATTTCTCTCGAGGACGCTTGCGGATAATCACTGTATCTCTAACATCCTATCAAGAGCCGCGCGCGCCCACATCTTGACATTTTCTTTCACCTGGATCTGGTTCACGACATTGCCGTCCACCAGGTTCTCCAATGCCCAGCACAAATGCTGCGGCGAGATGCGAAACATGGTCGTGCACAGGCAGCCCGAGTCATCCAGCGTAATGACGTGCTTGTCGGGATTCTCCTTCGCCAGGCGATTGACCAGGTGAATTTCGGTGCCGATGGCAAATGACGATCCCGGCGCCGCTTGCGTGACTACCTTGATGATGTGGTCGGTCGAGCCAATTCCGTCCGCCTTCTGGCAAACCTCCCAACGGCATTCCGGATGAACGATCACCTGTATGGCGGGATAGCTGGTGCGAACTTTATCGACGTGTTCCGGTAAAAAACGCTGGTGAACCGAACAGTGCCCCTTCCACAGAATCACTTTCGCCTTGCGCAAACGTTCGGCGCTCTGACCGCCTTGCAACTGATACGGGTCCCACACCACCATTTCGTCCAGTGGAATGCCGCGCGCGAATCCGGTATTGCGGCCCAGATGCTGATCGGGAAGAAAGAAAATCTTTTCGTTACGCTGGAACGCCCAGTCGAAGGCGCCTTTCGCATTCGATGAAGTGCAAACCATTCCGCCGCGCTCGCCGCAAAAGGCTTTAATCGCCGCCGTCGAATTCATGTAGGTGATCGGCGTGATTCCGTTTCCGTCGTCGTCGGTGAGGCCGAGCCTCACAAACTGCTCCCAGGCATCTTCGACCTGACCGATCTCAGCCATATCCGCCATCGAGCAGCCGGCATTAAGATCGGGCAGCAGGACGGCTTGTCCGGGACGCGCCAGAATGTCCGCGCTCTCCGCCATAAAGTGGACGCCGCAGAAGACGATGTAACTGCCCCCGGCCTGCGCCGCCATCTGCGACAACCGATAGGAGTCGCCACGACAATCGGCGAAGCGCACTACTTCATCGCGCTGATAATGATGACCAAGGATAATGCACTCACTGCCCAGTTCTTCTTTCGCCGCTGCGATGCGTTCATCCATCGAGCGGTCCGGCAGTACGAGATAATTTTCCAGCGAACAGGATGCCGCTTCTGTAATCGGTGCTGTAGCCATCTTCTGTCTCTGCCTTCAGTCCCGGCAACGTGGTTTCCGTTTTGATCGGAGATTTCACGCCCCGGAACGGGGATGTTGAAAGCTGACTCGCGGCTCCAGTAGATCCACTACGCTTGCTCCGGCCCCAACCAGCGCCGCTTTTGCGGTTGTTGGGGTGGGATTAGGCGCCCGACCTACGGGGATGTTGAAGCTGCAAGGTGACGCTTTTTCCTCACTTCATTCGATGACCATGGCACCGCATTTGCTACAAAAAGAAGAACCGCGCCCATCCTCGACGCGGCTCACGTTCCGTATCGCGCTGGTGCTGGCATCGAAACAATAATTGTTACGCTTCTACCAGCAATAAGCAAGCTAAACCGTCAGCGAAGGCGAACTCGCGGATCGCGTTTGGAACTTAGCGGAATTGGTGGGACTATTGGAGCTAAAGGCGGAAACAGCGGCATGAGCAGGCTTACGACGTTTGGACTTTTCGCCGTCACCGCGATGATGGTGTGCTACGCGCTGGAGGACCGGAACCATTGGTTCGTCCTCGGCTTTGCAGTGTCCTGTGTTCTTGGCTCGGTTTATGGGTTCCTTCAGGGCGCATGGCCCTTCGGCCTGGTCGAAGGCGTCTGGTCTGTCATCGCTCTCAAACGCTGGTGGGCTCGGCATGAATTTTGAAAACGGCCCACCAAAATCTTAGATTGAGCCTGCGCCGTCGCTCACCGTTAGGCAGAATCGGCTTCCGTCGGTTACAGTGAGGGGCGACAATTGTGCACCCATTGGAGCTGACGATGACAGTGATAATTCCTCGCTGGGAGTGGAGAACTTTCGGCACCAGCTTCGGCGATGCAGACGAGCGAATCGCCGCGCTAAAGCCAGAAGACGTTCAGGACAGTGATGAGGTTTACTTCCTCTCATCCGTCAACGATGAGAATGTCAAGGTCCGCGACGCTCTGATGGATATTAAGACGCTGCAGCAGGTCAACGCTGACGGTCTGGAGCAATGGCGTCCAGTGATGAAAGGCAGCTTTCCTTTGCCAACGGTTGAAGTATCAAAAGTCTTCGACGTGCTCGGGATTGAGGCCCCGACCGCCTCGCGAGGATCTTACACGCTCGAACAATTCATCCAGGAATTGATCGAGCCAGGTTCCGAAGTGCGGGTTGTAAACGTGCATAAGAAACGCGCGCGTTACAAGATTGACGGTTGTATGGCTGAGATGACGGACGTCAAAGCCGGCGGCCAGAGCACTCGCACGGTCGCCCTCGAACTTGAGGATCCTGCCCATGTGATCGCGACCGTGCGCAAACTGGGCCTGGATCGCTTCCCAAACATAAATTACCCGCGCGGCCTGAAGCAGCTCGTCGGCATGAAGAGCTGAGGAGCATCGCCATGCCACTCTATGCGGTAATCGATGTCGGCACGAACTCCGTCAAGTTCAATATCAGCGAGAAGGGTGACGATGGTGCCTGGCGCACGGTGGTAGATCGCGCCGAGATCACGCGCCTTGGCGAGGGATTGGAAAAGACCGGCGAAATCGGCAGCGATGCGATGGAGCGCACCGTCTCCGCAATTGCAGCCATGGCGGCCGAAGCGAAGCAAAAGGGAGTAGCCGCGATCGTCGCCGTCGGCACCATGGGAATGCGGACGGCGCACAACAGCCAGCAGTTCATCGATGAGGTTGAGCGCCGCTGTGGCGTGCCGATTGAAGTCATCCCCGGTGAAGAGGAAGGCCGTCTTGCCTATCTGGCCGTGAAGTCCGGTCTTGGTCTGGCGGAAGGCTCGCTGGTCATATTCGATACCGGTGGAGGAAGCACGCAGTTCACCTTCGGCCGCGGATCCACTGTCCAGGAGCGTTACAGCCTGAATGTCGGCGCTGTTCGTTACACCGAGCAGTTCAGCCTGGACGGAGCCGTCTCTCCCGAGCAGCTCCGTTCCGCGCTCAATGCCATCAGCACTGACATGGCTCGGCTCGACACCGCAAGCTCGCCCGATACTCTCGTCGGCATGGGAGGCGCAATTACCAACATGGCCGCGGTGAAGCACCAGCTTGCCAAGTATGATCCCAACGTCATTCAGGGATCAGTACTTGAACGTGACGAGGTGGAACGCCAGATCGGGCTTTATCGCACGAAATCGCTGGACGAGCGTCGCACGATTGTCGGCCTGCAGCCAAAACGCGCCGACGTGATTCTGGCGGGAGCCTGCATCGTCAAGACGGTGATGGACAAGCTTGCTAAGCACAAGCTGTCGATCAGCGATCACGGTCTCCGGCAGGGACTGCTGCTGGATCGATTCGGTAATTGATTCGTCGGAGGCGGTATAAGTAGTTTTCACTTTACACCTAGTAATTTCCCTAGTGTGCGTCGAGCCAACTGCGTTAGACAATTGAGCGCGAATTCCAGCGTAAACAGAAACCGCCGGTTGACCAATGGCGGCAAACAATGAGCTCCAGGTTTATCTGGCAGCATTGTGGAGGCTGACATGCCCAAGAACGAGAAGAAAGCAAGCAAGAAGGGTAAGCAAGAGAAGAGCAAGAAAACGCAACCCACAACTGCGGCGCCGGCAGCTGCAGGCACGTATGCGGATGGAACCCCGCTTGACCGCGTCACTTACCTGGAAGCCAAGCTCATTTTGAAGCCCGACCGTTTCACCTCGGTCGATAGCTTCCGTCAGTTCGGCAAGCTTGTAGCGCAGACGGCAAAGAAGGTTGGTGTCGGATTTATCGTCGATCGCGAAACCGGCCTGCGTCCTCAAACTAGGGAGATCGTCTTCGGCGACACTCCCGACTTTCGCCTGTACAACAATGCTTTTATTCTCCGGCGCCGTATTTCGTATGTCGATGGCTTTCCTTTGGGCGACCCGGAGATCGTCTTCAAATTCCGCCATCCCGACGAAGCAGCGGCCACGGCCGTCGACGTAAGGCCGAAGATCGCCGGGAAGTATCGGATCAAGTTCAAGGCAGAGGCGCTGCCTCTGAAGGATTCGGTCGGCGGCTATCGTCTTCTGTACTCCCACAATTGCCAGTTTGGATTAAGCCAGATGCACGAGGGCAATGCAGCCTCGATGGCTACCTTGACTCGTGTCTTTCCAGCATTGGCCGCCCTGAAGAAATCAGATGACGAAAAGATAGCTCTCGTCAACGGAGGCATTGTTGAGGAGCTACTGCTACCGCTCGGTCAGTTAGATTTCGGCAAAGGCGTTGTCGCCAAGTGCGATATCGGCTTATGGCGGACACGCGGCGAGCACAAAGCTCTGGTCGGTGAATTCGCGTTCCAGGTCAAGTTCGCCAATCGAGAAGAAATAGCTGAAAAACAAAAGAAGCTGGCCGTGCAGTTTTATGTGTCGCTGCAACGCGACGTGCAGGACTGGCTCGCACTGGGCTGCACCAAGACGGCGATGGTATACCGCCTCAACGGCAACGAGCCCCAGAGTCATGAATGAAGGTGCGGCTCGCAGAGTGCTACAGCTTCGCCCTTAGCATGTTGATCACATCGTCGGCGGTAATCACGCCGGTCAACACGCCTTCGTCGTCGATCACAGGCAACGCCAGCAGGTTGTATTTGTCGAACAGTTCCGCGATTCGCTTCTCGTCGGCGCCAGGATGAATGGTGGTGATATGGCCGGTACTCAGCATCATCAGCGGCGTTCCCGCCGGCGCCAACACAACTTTGGCTAGCGGCACTGCGCCCAGCAGTTTGTCTTTTTCGCCGATAATGTAGATCGTGCTGAGGCTCTCCAGGCCACCTTCAAAGTTGCGCAGCATCTCGATAGCATCTTCCACTTTGGCGCTCGCCGTCAGCGCCATGTAGTCCGTGGTCATGCGGCCGGCCGCCGTGTTCTCCTCGAAATTCATCAACTCGGCGACTTCTGCGCGCTCCTCCGGCTGCATCTCGGTGAGGATCTCGCGCGAGTCGTCGGGATGCATATCGGCCAACAAATCAGCCGCAGCATCCGGATCCATTTCCTCGACGATATCGGCGGCACGGTCGGAATCCAGCGAACTGAGAATCGAGACCTGCACCTTGGGATCGATCTCCTCCAGGGTTTCAGCGGCTACTTCTTCATCGAGCGTCTCAAAGACGGCTTCCCGCTCAGCCGGCGGCAACTCTTCCACGATGTCGGCAATGTCAGCGGGGTGAAGCTGGGCCAGACGTGCAAGCGAGATCTTTAGCTTCACGCGCCGGGCCGGATCGATCTCGATGAGATCGACAAAATCCCAGGGAATCAATCGGGGCGGAATTTTTTCCAGCAATGAGCGCAGTGCTGCGGCAGGAAGCACACCTTTCAGCAGCCGGCGTATGGCGCCGCGCGCTCCCACGTCCACCGCGCCAATCTTGAGGACAACATGACCATCGTCCCGTTCCGCATGTATGTCGACGTCATTGACACGCACCACCTTGCGGCCGTGCACATCAATGATCTGCTGATCAAGCAGATCACGTTCCAGCAATAGCAAGCCCTCGCCGCCACCATAGGAATCCCAGTCGCCGGCGTTGGTGGCGACCCGCACGCCATGATCAATTATGCTGACTGCGTTGGCTGGAACCAGGCGGTCGCCCTGGGGCGTCTTGATCACAAAACCTGTAACTTGACTGGAGCTCTCCTGCGGAGTCAGCGCAACTTCGCGCACCTTCCCGGCGCGCAGACCCGTGTTGTCGATCGCCGGCGCGCCAATCAAATCGGAAAGGGAAAGCGAAGGCATCGCTGCCAATATAGTTGAGCCATCGACGTGCCGCCAGTGATCTGTCGCGAGTTAGTGATTTCGGCTTATGTCATGCGCGGGGAAAGCGTCGCAATCTGCCGTGTGGGTTTGACTACGAGGTGCTGCTGGGAGAAAATACTTCAGGCGCTGAGATTTCAGCGCCGTCCCTCCGTAAGTGGGCCTGTGGCGCAGCTGGGAGCGCGCTTCCATGGCATGGAAGAGGTCGTCGGTTCGATCCCGACCAGGTCCACCAAAGCAACATTGAAGATTCAGTGCATTACTCCGCGAAGGACACGACGCAACGCGTCTACACTGCCGGTAACGTTGCAGGTCGTACGCAGTCCGCTTTAGCCGTTACAGAAAAAGGTACAACAAAAAAGGCGACCCCGAAAGGCCGCCTGAGCGAAGCCAATTGAAGCCTCTAGAAGACGATCCTGCCCTGTAGTTGAATCATTCGGCCGGCAGGCGAACCGGGGAAGAACGATCCGAAAGGAGTGGTAGGCGGAGCGGTCTGTTCTGTGACTTGGCCGAACGTAGTCGTTCCATAGAGGTTTCCCGGCTGGGCAAAATTCGGATGGTTGAATACGTTGTAGAAGGTCGCACCCGCACCAAAGGCTACACGCTCGGTGACCTTGAAGTTCTTAGTAATACTGAAGTCCGAGTCGAAGAACCCGGGCCCATGATAGGCGTTGCGAAGTTGATTTGGAAACGTTGTCAGCCCAGCCGACGGAACAAACCCGTTCGGGTTCAGACAGGTCAGGTAGTACGGACCACAGCTCCCCTGGCCTTGCCCGACCACCTGCGCTGGAAGATACGGCGTAAAGTTATTGTAGTTGTTGACAAAATTGGTTGCGTCAAACACTTCCAGCGGCAATCCGGAATGGGCGAAGAAATTCTGCGACAGGATCCAGCCGCCGATGGCGCCATTCACGAACTGATTGCTGAATTTCCACGGAGTCTGCCAAACATACCCGGCATTGAAGGAACTACGGAGATCGTAATCCGCATTGCCATAGTTACTCGCCAAATTGTACGGGTTCAACTGATAGGTCGAACTGGTCGAGGAATACGGCAGAATGCCGCCGTTGGAGATTTCGTCCAACGCGTGCGCCCAGGTGTAGCTGGCCTGTACGGTGAAGCCGTAGGTTAGCCGACGCTGATAGCTGGCGGTTAACTGGTTGTCGTTGGATACCGCACCCGAATAAATCTCAGAGACAGTCGCAAAGTTATAGGGATTGGGAGGCGTAGCCGGAATTCCCCCGAAGCCGGCGTAAGCGTTGGGGTAGTTGGTGACCGGCTCATTAAGGCCGTGATTGCCGATATACGCCAAGCTCAGCGAGCTACGGCTATCGAGTTGCTGTTCGATTTGCAGGCTCCACTCCTGGTACCGCGGGATATGGAAGGTGCCGCTCATGTTGTTGAAGCTTGGCGAGGCAAATGCCGGATTCACACTGCTCAACGAGGCGTAGGAGGCACCTGCCGGGAAGCCGGCGCGAAGCTGCGAGGCAGTCGTTGACCCGATGATCCAGGGGCTGACGCCGGGAGTTGTCTGGTCAGCCCACATAACACCCGTCGGCACAGTTGGCGAACTGAATTGTGTAACCGGAATGACGGTTGGGATGTTGGTCATGAAGTTGTCGCCCAGCACCGCGGGGAAGGCATCGTAGAAGAGGCCAAAGCCGCCGCGAACCACCGTCTTGTCGCTGCCGCCGGGCGACCAGGCAAAGCCGAAACGGGGCGCCCAGTCGATCTTGTCCACCGATCGAAAGATCTGATGGAGGTTGGCATTGATCATCTGATTGTACGCCGTCGTGGGATCGGTGCTGATGGTAGAGAACGATCCGGTTAACAGCGATGCGCAGTTCAGCTGGCAGACCGGATTGGAGTCATGCTCCACACGCAAGGCGAAAGTTAATTTCAGGCTCTTGTTAACCCTCCACTCATCCTGCGCATAGAGTCCGATGCCCCATAGAGCGACCGGATAACTGCCACGGTTGGGGAAGTTCTGGGAGAATTCGGCAGCTATGCCGTTGTAAAGATCCGACACCGAGGCAATATACGAGTACGGGTTAGTGGACTCGCTGAATGTGTAGTCAGTGACATCGTAGCGGCGGAAATTTGCGCCAAACTTCAGGTTGTGGGCGCCCTTCGTCACCGAGAAATCGTCCACCAATTGGTATTGAGTGACATTGCGTCCTTGCGGGAAGACAAACTCCTGGTTGGCCAGACTCGTGTAGCCAAGACCAGTTGATAGGTCCAGCTGAGTGGGGAAGGTCGCAGGCGCGTTGAACTGGTTAAAAATCGCGCGATAGTAGCTGCCTGCATAAACGAACTGGTTGGTGGCGTTGCTGCCGAAGGTGTGCGTCCACTGGCCCTGGCCGTCCTGCGACGGCTGATAGCTGGCCGCACTGAACGCCTGGTTTACTGGATCTGCGTAGGTTGCCTGGACACCGCTGTCGAAGGTCACACTCCAGAACAGGTGATCTTTATCGGAGAGGTTGTAGTCGATGCGTGCGATACCCTGGTTCTCCGTCGCCGGAAGCGCAGGACTCGCTGTGCCCTGCGTGAAACAGTTGGTTACACCGGGGATGACCGATCCCTCACAACCACCGCCCGGCAGAGGCGTGGTTGCGGCCGCGTAATACGGAGAGTGCTCGAACAGACTAAACGCCTTCGTGTACAGCGGAAGCGAGGCGGGACTTATCGTCGCCAGGTTCGCCAGAGTCGCGTTGGCGAATGCTACTGTCGGAAACTGCACCAGCTGCGTGGAAGGGACGATGTACGAGATTCCTTCGTAGTCTAAGAAGAAGAACAGCTTGTCCTTCTTGATAGGACCGCCGATGGAAGCTGCCCATTCATTGTTGTTGTTGAAGGGCGTTGGCGGTATCGGCGTTTGCATACCTGCAAAATAGCTGTTCGCCTGCATGCTGCTGCCGGTCCACCAGTACTGGGCATTGCCGTGGAAGGCGTTGGTGCCGGACTTGGTAACGTAGCTGACCTGCGCGCCTGCCTGCTGGCCATATTGTCCGCCGTAAGCGTTGGTGATGACCGTCGCCTCCTGTACGGCGTTCTTGCCCAGCATCAGGTTGGTCGCACCAGAGTTGTTCAAGTTCAGGTACGGATCCATCTGGTTTTCGCCGTTGATCGTGAACACGTTCGACGTAGCCGGCAGTCCAGCCGTCTGAAAGTTGCCGTAGCCCATGCCGGTGTTCATGTTGACGCCGGGAGCCATCTGCGCAACGAAGGTCAAGTCGTTGCCGCCATTGGGCATGTTTTCGACCATGGTTTGGTTGAAGTTGGTCGAGAGCTCGGCGTTTTCCGTCTGCACCAAGGGAGCAGCCGAGCTCACTTCTACGGTCTGCGAGCTGCTGCCCACGGCGAGCTTCATATCGGCAATCGTCGTCTGGCTGACATTGATACTGGCGGTTTTTTGGGTTTTGCTGAAGCCGCTCGCAATTGCGCTCACGGTGTACGATCCGGGCTGCAACAGCGAGAGCCGATACCCTCCGCTGTTATTCGTGGTTGTGGTGCGTGTCTCCCCAGTACCGTTGTTCTTCAACGTTACCGTGGCGTTAGGCACCACCGCGCCGCTTGGGTCGGTGACGGTACCGGCAAGGTCGCCGGATACCAGCGATTGCCCCATAAGCGATGGCGCCATCAGCACGACGGCCACCAATAAAGCTACCGTTCCGGTGATCAATCTCTTCAATCTCATATCTCCTCCCCTCGGGACGTGGTTCAGAGTAAAGTGTGTCGCCATCATTCATCAGAGATCTGGCGATCTTTCTTGCAGTGGGATTGAACAGTTTCAGGTTTACAAAGAGTTTGGACAGTTTCGGGTTCGCAACAGCCCACTCTTCACTTTTGTTACTGCAATATAACGGCCAACGTTTTATATCAAAAACCTCACTTCTGCAATACGCCGATATCCGTGTAACTCTTTGCCAAGTGGAACGCGCACTTCGCCGGGCACGCTCGGGAGAGCGCACAGAAACCAGCTGCTAGAACTCACAATCCGCTGTGTGCTCCTCGGCAAGTTTTAGTCTGAGGACTATTAGTTCCCACAGATGACAAGAGTCAATATTCTATTTTTGGTAGATTGGCGCAGAACGTCACAAGCCGGACCGGCGAGGATTCGCTGGGTCTGGCTGGCGGCATAGGCGCCGAAGATGCTCCGTTGTTTTTGGTGCAGATCGCAGGCCGGGTAGGGCAATTCAGGTGAGCCTCTGCTACTGATCCAAGCCGCCGAATTAGATCAGCACCGCGAATCTTCTCACGTTGTGCGAGCGGCGAAACAAGTGTACACTTCCTGCCGCTTTTGAAATGGAAAAGGAAATTCTTCCCTAAGTGACATATGGAGCTGTATCCAGGTGGATTCGGAGATCCCAAGCTCAAGTTGGGGCATCGCTTCGCGAATACTCTGGCGCTCCTTTTGCTTTTCCGCCTGCTGGCCGATATCCCCATGCTCAACGTCGACGAGGAGCGGCTTCAGCACCTCCTGGCCAATAATCCATTCGTAGGAACGGTCGATCTTTTCGCAGGCGGCGACGTGATGAAGCACTTCTCCATCGTCGCGGTAGGAATCTTTCCGTATCTGTTGGCGATGATCCTGGTGCAGCTCACCGCCGTCGTCTCGTCACGCTTGCGCGAAATGCAAAAGAGCGAGAGTGGAAAGCAGAAGTTGGAGCGCATCACTCAAGTAGTAACCATCCCGATTGCTTTCTTCTTTGCCTGGACTTTCAGCCACTATCTCTCGCAGCAGGTGGGACTCTTTCCGGGCCGGATTCACTGGTTTACTGCAGCCAGCTTTTGGCCGTCGCTGAGAGTGGTTTGCCTGGTCACATTGGGAAGCTTGATTTCGACTGCAGTCAGTCACTTCATCACTCGCAAAGGGATCGGCTCGGGCGCGGAGGTCGTCCTGGTGGGCGGCTCAAGCCTGATCCTTCTCAAGCAGCTTGCGCACGTCATCGCGGCAGCATCTGGCAAGCTGGTGGCAATGGAACAGTTGGGATGGATCGTACTAGGCGTTCTGGTAGTGATCGTTCTTAGTATTTACGTGATGGGCTCAACACGCAAAATCCCGATTGAGTATCCGAAGAGAGTGGTGGGGCGGCGGGTTTTGTCTGGCTCCCAGTCCTTCCTGCCATTGCGGCTGAATTCCGGCCGGATCTTTCCGGTCTCCGCTGCAATCGGCCTGCTCGCTTTGTTGCAGCTTTGCCAAGGTTTCTGGCAATCGCAGCCTCACAGCTGGATCAGGACGCTCTCGCTATCGGCAACGCGGTGGACGACGCCAGCCAGCGGTTGGTATTGGATCGTCCTCGCCATGCTGATTGCCTGCTTCGCCTATATGTACAATTCGTCCGTGCTTTGGCAGAACGACATGCCGATTGCCGACAATCTGCGGAAATGCGGGGGATATGTTCCCGGATTACGTCCCGGGGCGCGCACGCAGGACTACATATCGCAGGTAGTCCACCGCATCAGCTTCCCCGGTGGATTAGGGCTGGCACTTTTGGCGGCAGGAATTCCTTACGCCGTTTTGCGACTGACCCATCAAAACCTGATGATCACCATTCTTTCTCTAATCATCATTGTGATCACTGTGCAGGCGCTGCGCGACCAGGCTTGTGCTTACCATCTAGCGCAGTCCTACGAAGGCTTCCTTCATCCTGCCAAGAAAACTCGATTTAGAATTTGGCTGGTGTCGCTCATCTGCGACAGCGATACACGCTAAGCGAAAACCCTTGCGATAACGAATTTGGCCATTTGCGGGCAGATCGCCCTATCCGCGGCTTACTCATGAAAGCCAGTGACGACCGTGGGACGAGGCGACCGCAACAGCTTCAGGATGCCGGCAAAGGCGATCGTTCCGGTTGCGATTGCGGCTTTCGCCTGAGGGCCACTGCGGAGATCAGCGTGATGACGAGCCCGATCGGGAAGGGCTCGATGAACGTCATCGCTGCGTTGAGGAGCGGGTTCCTGTACATCTCCTTGTATTTTGCCACTTGCTGAAGCTGCGCCTGGATGGCTCCAGGACTCGCGCCCGAGGCCTTCAGCTTCTCAACCAGATGAGCGCCATACTTGTCCCAGAAATCAGGTAGGAAGTTGTAATAGAGAACCTCCCAAGTCACGACATAGCAGATACACGAAATGACAGTAATGCAGATCCCGACGGCAAAAGCTTTCGAGAACGTAATCTGGCCGTCGCCGATGTTGTCGCGGTAGGACCGGATGCCGAAGTAGACCAGCAAAAACGAAAGCACGATCGTCGTGTAGCCGATCACCGCGCCCCTGTCAAAGCCAAATCGGTTCGCGACCGGCACTGTGGCCACCATCATCAGCGAGGAAATGGCGCCAGAAATCAGACCGAAGATTGCGATTGTCTTTTTCATCGATCCCTCTTCAGCACGACAACGTGAGTATGCGATTCGTCGTTCCTATCCCTCTTCGTATCGGAGGGCGAGGCAGCGGTCACTTACGAGTCTTTAGCGAGTCCTTGACATTTGTCTCGTGGGTTAAAACGGACTTCCATCCCCCGTCTTCCCACTTCAGCACGTCAGTCTGGACCTCTTTGACGGCGAACCACTTATGCTGGAATGTGCCCGAGACCGAGAGCTTAAAGGTTACGGTTGCGATGTCTCCATAGACACGCACTCGGGCATGGGCAAGGTCCTGGTCGTAGGTCTCCCGCGTAAAATCGCCTGACTTTATTGCAGCGCAAATGGCGGCCTTCATCTGCCCATCACCCACCGCGTCACCTTCACCGATCTCGCCATTTCCAGTGACAACTGCCCAGTCCGAGTCCAGTAAGCGGCAGAACCCGTCCGCGTCGTTGGTCCGCATTGCCTGTCCGAGTTCTTTTTCCGCCTCGAGTGCATTTTCCTCAGTCGGTCCCTCCGCAGGGTTTGTGGCGCCTGCGGCCCTGGATATCTTCACTACCGGTCCCAGGAGCAAACCCAAGACGATAAGCATAGCTAAACTCTTCATGTTGAAATCTCTCCTCGTTTGGTTGGTTCTGCCGCTCGTGCCTTCACCTGGCGCTGCCAGCTCGCGAACATCGGCGAAACGCGAGTTCAACATAGCGCATCAGACAGGATCTCTGTCGTCATCCTTTCAGGTGATTTTGGCTGCGGAGAGAAAAATCATTCGTTCCGGTGAGGAGTTCTGAGGGCGAGTAATGACTGGCACGAGTCAATCAGGGGAGGAGACCGAATTCCTTGCCCAGCTGCACCGCTTGCGTCCTTCGTCTAGCCCCTAGTTTGTCGAAAACACGGCTGGAATGAGTCTTAACCGTGTTCTCGCTCACAAAAAGCTTTTCGGCGATCTCGCGGTTGCTCAGGCCTTGGGCTATCAGTTCCAGGATCTCAAGCTCGCGGCGGGTAATATGAAGGTCCTCTCGTTTTCTCTCGTCCGGGATGAACGGTTCCCCGCCAGGGACAGAGATCTCTTTCACAACAACCGTCGGCCGCCTACCTGTTAGTTTGACGCCAAGCCAGATACCAAGAACGGCGAAGGTTGCCGCGATCAGTCCACCGTAGATTTCGATCGAATGCTCGACTACCAGGAACCGATACTCCATCCACTTGAGCGCGGCAATCAGGATTCCACCGATCAACCCGTACATCAGCACGTGGCGCTTCATAAGTTTCTGGACGATTATCGCCGACTTTATCGTCCCCCTGGTGGTGTAATCGTACTGCTGGCAAGGCAAGATCGGGTAGGCGAGAAACACCCAACCGTAGAAGTGGCCGGTGCTGATTGGGAAGCACCTCGACAGTGGCCCAAACTCGTCGTCGCGCCAAGCGAGATGGGCCAGCCAGCCATCCCCTGCTACTTTGCGCGGAACGCAACATCGTCGCCAGAACTGTCGCCTATTGCTACATGCCGTGTGCCTCTTGTGCGGCCGCTATCTGCGGTATCAAATGCAGCTGAACCACAATGCTCAGCTGGTTGCCCACAACAGCATTGAAGTCCGAGGCGCCCCAGTAATCTTCTCCGCCTTGGGTTGACGATGAGGGAAGATCAGCACCTTTCAAGAATGTCCCGCTGCACTGAAACCCGCTGTAGTCCTCAGTTCCGCCGGCAGGGTTCCAACACCTTTCGTCCTGCACAAGCGTAGGCCAGCGGGCGGCGATCACCGCACGCACCAATTGAGGGAAATTCTCGCGCGAAACGCTTGTCGATCCTGACGTCTTGAACTCGGCGTTCTTCTGCTTGCCATCACGCGACGGCAGATCGAAAACAAAGGTAGCCTCGCGGGAAACGCGGTGGACCATTGGCGGACCATATATCGGTCCTGAATAAGCTTCGCTGGGGGTTGTGTCTACGTTGCGATCAACGCGGGTCAGAACCAGGTCTCCGGTTGCCTGCAATCTGCCGTCCGGAGTGAGCACGACTTTCTTGGAGTGGAAGCACACCAGCGTGTCATTGGCGACGTTTGCCAGCCAGGCGGCTTTGATAGTTCCATCTTCAGCAATCGGAGAGCCCTTGGAATTGCCCGGATAGAAGCTGAAATCAATTTCTGAGTTTGCCGGATCGGCGTCGTCAATCTTCAAAGTTCCGTGGACTTTACCGTAACCAAGCGTGAAGTCGATCTTTTTCTTGCCGTAATTCGTGGTTCCATCGGTGATCAGTTGCGCGTCCGAGTGATGCGCGTCGATCTGCCAGGAACCGGCGGTCGGAGCGGTCGTGCTGGTGCTCGCGATCAGCAGGATTATCGCGGCTGCCGATACTGTGACTAACTTAACCATTCTTCCCTCCTTGCGAAGTCGTCGCACTTCGATGTAGAACCTTGTTCCAAAGACTACGCGTGCACATTGAACCGGCAATTGCCGGAAGGCGTTTCTTAAGTCAGGTACCCCACTCCGAGCATGGTGACACCTCGACCGGCGCTAAGCATGAGATTAAGGACTATGGTGCTTCCGACCAAAAAATTGCTGCGAAAAATGTTTAACTGCTCCGGTGTCACTGCGGCAGCGCCTCTGGTGTCGTGATAACATCACGGCAGCGCAAAGGGCGCATCCGGTCCGCGGAAAGGACAGAAGTCCACCTGATCGCAACAACTCGCTTTCACGAACTTACTTTCTGCCCGTAAATGCGGACCTCGGGCCTGGGAAAGGAAGTTCGTCATGCCGGTAAAGCGTCTCCCATCCGATCCGAGTCTTGATCATCTCAAGTATCAAGCAAAAGACTTGCTCAAGGCTCATGCCGCCCGTAATTCCGAAGTGGCCCAGCGGCTGAGGGAATTTCATCCGCGTTTCAAACAGGCCAGCGATACGGCAATCTTCGAGGCCCAGCTCAGGCTCAGTGATGCACAGTTAGCTATCGCGCGCGAGTATGGATTTCCAAGTTGGGCGAGACTAAAAAGACGCATTGAAAAGCCAACGCTTTCGGACAATCTGGATTTGCTCCACCATCAACGAATTGAAGATGCCGCCTTTCGACACGCGGTGGACTTTCTCGATGCGGGAGACGTAACGGGATTGCGTGCCCATCTGAAACAGCATCCGGATCTGGTGCGTCGGCACGTCATTTTCGAGGGCGGTAACTACTTTCGGAATCCAACTCTGCTCGAATTCGTCGCTGAGAATCCGGTTCGCTATGGCGTTTTGCCTAACAACATTCTTGGGGTGACCAAAGTGATTCTCAACGCTGGAGTGGAACAGTCTGCACTCAACGAGACGCTGATGCTGGTCTCCACGGGCAGGGTGGCGCGAGAATGTCGCGTGCAAGATAAGTTAATCGATCTCCTCTGCGACTACGGGGCCGATCCCAACAGCTCCATACGGGCGGCAGCCATTCACGGAGAGCTCGATGCGGTGAACGCTTTGATCGCGCGGGGAGCTGGGATTGACTTACCTGTCGCGGCGGCTTTGGGTCGGATCGAGGATGCGCGCCAGCTACTTCCGGGCGCCAGCTCTGAGGACCGCCACCTGGCACTCAGCTTGGCGTCAGACTTTGGTCACGTCGAGGTCGTCCGATTGTTGTTGGACGCGGGTGAAGATCCAAACCGCTACAACCCGATCGGGGGACATTCGCATACGACACCATTGCACCAAGCGGCCGGAGCCGGTCATAAGGAAGTAGTCCGGCTGCTTGTTGAGCGCGGTGCAAGATTGGATATGAAGGATATCCTGTGGCAAGCCACCCCAGCCGACTGGGCACGACACGGAGGTAAAACCGCCATCGCATCCTATCTTCGCGCACAAGACACAGCGCGCGAGAAACAAGACTAAAGCGATTCTTCGTGGGCTCTTACGGACTATTGCGTGGGCGAGTACCCATCGCGAACTCCGCTTCCAGCCTTTGCCGGAGCCTCTGGAAATAGGCGCTGAGTTCTGCGGGAGTTGGCCTGAATTTCGGACTTGGCGATAGCATCTTATCCAATGTGCTAACCAATCCAACGCTGACTCCGAGCCTCTCTCCGCTCGCCCGGAAGCCATCTTCCAAGGCGCTCTGGTGGCAGTCGGTGGGATGCCGTCCCAGTAAGCTTTGCAGCATTACTATGCCAAGCGAAAAAATGTCTGAGGCGCAGGTCAGCGCTTCGCCTCTGGCCTGCTCCGGAGAAAAGTAACCCAGGGTTCCAAAAGGCCTGCGCGCGGCAAGGGTAGTGTCCTGCTCTAAATGTTTAATAGCGCCGAAGTCGATAAGAACGGCCTGAATGTCACAGCCGAGAGCTGACATCGGCTGCTGTCCGCCGGAGTCTCTAAGCATAATGTTCGAGGGTTTTATGTCCCCATGAACCAGGTGTCGCGACCAAATGGCCGCAATTGCAGCCGAAACATCCCGCCCTATGGCCAACACTTCGGCTTCCAGCAATCTACCGCTTCTCAGCCGAAGAGCCAGCGTTTCTCCTTCTACGAATTCCCAAGCCACGTATCGCGTTTGCCTGCCGGCCACGTCGCAACGGCCATGTTCAATCAGCCGGGCCAAGGATGGATGCAAGATGTTCTCCATCACGGCGATCTCACGCTGTACCCGATTGTCCTGACTGGAATAGAGGTTCAGCTTCAGAGCTACAACGTCATCAGCCCCGGTGCCATCTGGCCTGGAAGTTCTGGTCGCTTTAAACACTGCCCCCTGACCGCCGACGGCAATCTCGGGACCAACGATGTATCGGCGACCCAACGCAGCTTCAATATCTGCAGGCACAAACGGAGGAACATCCATGCTAATCTACGCCGAAATCGGCAACTCTCCTTATGATTCCCTTGCACAGAATGGAAGCTGTTCTTAGAGTATACCCGCGAGCATGACGAATTCGAACCGTCCGTCGGCGCTTCGGCTCTCCCAGACCTTACATCTGCGGTACGTCGATTCAGTAGCCATTACATTCGCTATATTGTCTGAGTGAAACATCATCCCAATCACCATGCTTGATACCGCACTCCTAAGCTCGATTGCCAAACAGATGATGGCGAGCGCACGTGTGAAGGTTGGCGACAGTTCCCTGCCGGTTCGCCGCACCAGTACGCAACATCTGCGAACTCTCACATTCGATATGGATGGGCGCGAATATCAGGCCATCGAGCAGAATCCGGAGAAACCGAGCCGTTGGGGGCAACTGGCCAGAAGCGGACATCAGGTTGTGCAATTCAAGGATTCAGAGACGAACAAGTTCGTCGCTGTCGCGGTCGATGGCGAGGTAAAACCATACGGACACGGCGACCAGCTTAGCCGGAATAGTCAAAGCTGATCTCTCCAAAACTCATCGAGAGCAGGCCTGATCGATCGGTCACTTCGCCGGTGCGTAGAAATAGTAATCGGCAGTGTAGGGGCTTTTTGCTTCGCTATTCTGCTTGGCCGCGTTGCAATCACTTGCCGGTGGTGGCAATCCGTTCCTGGTATTGATTCGCTGAATTGTCGTGACGCGACTGAGCACGCCTTCTCCGGAATGGCCAGTCACTGTCACAAGCAGCCACTGGATGGAATTCGGCTCCGGCGAATCAACCTTGGCGACAGCTTTGCCCGTGACCTCGCTCCCATCGTTATCCTTCCAAGTCGGCCCGGCATAATGACGGCCAATCACGTTTCCGTGCCGGTCATGAAGCTGCGCTTCCGGAGCCTTCAACGTCCAGGCAAATTTGCCGTCACTCGCCTGGCAGACATAGATCTGTGAACCCGACGCATGCGCCAGCAGCACTACTTCCTCTCCTGACGGCGCCTTGATCTTATCCGGCACAGCGGGAGCCGCTATAGTTTGCGCGCTTGCCGGTATCAACGATCCGGCGAACAGGGCGATTTGCAGCAGTCGTATGATCACGGTGCAAAAGTTTAGCACGCGCAAAGGCTATGGTCTTCTTGCGGAGTATGGGCAGGTCCGGAGATACGGCGTTCGGTCGAATGCTGCGCCAAATAGAGGCGGCGCGTACGGCACCGCTCCTGGCCATATGGGTATCTGTGTGTGCCCCGGCGATGGCTGCCACACAGCCCGTTTATCGCCTAAACCTTCTCAATAGGATTCGACAGCCGACCCCACGCCTGGATCTACATTTCCGCCAGGGCGCGGTGCACGAGATGTATGGCGATAGAGCCTTCGCCGACAGCGGAGGCTACGCGCTTCACATTTCCCGCGCGAATATCGCCGACAGCGAATACGCCCGGCAAGCTGGTCTCCAGGATCAGTGGCGGACGCGAGAGCGGCCAGGCCGACTGCTCCAGCGTCATGCGATCAAGATCATGTCCGGTGAGAACGAATCCTTTGCTGTCGAGTGCGAGACAGCCTTGCAGCCAATCGGTATGCGGCGAAGCGCCGGTCATGATAAACACGTGGCGGATATCGTGAGCTGACGTCTGACCGGTTTTGTTGTCCCGCCAGGTGACACATTCCACGTGCTCAGGGCCGTCGAGGCCAATGATCTGCGTATGGTGGTGCAGCTCGATGGCCGGATTCTCCTCGATGCGGCGAATCAGGTAACGCGACATGGTCTGCGACAACTGTCCCGAGCGCACCAGCATGTAGACCTTGCGCGCATGCTGGGAGAGGAAAACCGCGGCCTGTCCCGCGGAATTTCCTCCGCCGACAACAATGACATCCTCGTTCTCACAAAGCTGCGCTTCCATGTAAGTAGCGCCATAGTAGACGCCCAGTCCCTCGAACTTTTCGAGATTGGCGATCACCGGCTTGTTATACTGCGCGCCGGCAGCGAGCACAACTGAGCGGGTCGCCAACGCCCTGCCATGATCGAGGACGACCTGGTAGGGCCGGCGCTCGCAGTGGAGGCGAACGGCGCTATGCGCAATCATCATATGGGCGCCAAACTTCTGGGCTTGCGCCACCGCACGCCCTGTCAATTCGCTTCCCGAAATTCCTGTAGGAAAACCAAGATAGTTTTCAATCCGTGAGCTGGAAGCTGCCTGCCCGCCGGGAGAGCCGGTTTCGATGACCAGTACGTCGAGGCCTTCGGAAGCCGCGTAAACCGCGGCGGCCAAGCCGGCGGGACCGGCTCCGACGATGATCAGGTCGCGCACCAGCGACTCGTCGATGTTGGCGTTCAACCCCAGGCAGTCGGCAACCTCGGTAGTCGATGGATTGCGCAGCACGGTACGCGCGTTGCAGATCACCACCGGGATGTCGTCGGGCGTCACCTCGAAATGGTCGAGCATGGATTGCGACCGTTGGTCGGTATCGAGATCGATGTACTTGTAGGGATATCCGTTGCGGCCGAGAAACTCGCGCAAGCGCAACGTGCCAGCCGAGTGGCGCGAGCCCAGCAGGATAACATTGCCTCCGCCCTCGGCGATCAGTACCATCCGCCGCAGAATGTAGGCGCGCATGAAGATCTCGCTCAACTCGGAATCCCTCGCAATAAACGAGCGCAGGCCGTCGCCACTGATCTCCAGAAACTCACCCGCCTCGGTGACCCGGCCACGAACCATGCAGCGTTGCCCGGATATCATGGCGAACTCCCCGGTAAAACTGCCGGGGACATGGCGTACGAGCGGACGCTCCCCCGACGGACAAGGCTGGACGATCTCCAATTGTCCCGATAGCAGAACGAATAACGGAAGATTGGTATCGCCCGGCTCGAACAGAATGTCGCCGGCTTGGACCGCGCGGAGCTTGCCGACAGGGCGAATGCGGTCAATCTGCTTGGCGGTGAGGAGGGGAAATGCTTCCGAACCTGGTTCGGTTGAAATAGTCGCCGGTACAGACATGCGGTTTGCTCCCAAGGATAAAATGCGTCCCGATGCAGTGTAGATGAGATGGCACAAGGTGAGGGTGCAGTGAGTCAGTGGCCAGTGCTCTTGGACTGCTGCGAAAGGAGCCCCCAAACAGGCCCGAAACTTCCGGTAATGGCTGAAAACGCAGATTTCAGACCGTACCAAACTTCCAAAGAGCCTTGCCAATTGCTGTTCTTATTCCATCCGCAGCGCTTGCATAGGCTCGACGGATGCTGCCCGGCGAGCCGGGAAGTATGTCGCCAGCAACACCACCGCAACCAGCACCGCGGTAGATACCAGCCATGGAATCGCGCTCAAGACGCCGACCTGGAACAGCAAGCTGGAGAAGACACGGGCCAGCGCAACTGCGGCCACTGCGCCGCAGATCATTCCCAGCGCGGCCAGGCGGAAGCCCTGGAGCAATATCATCCGCAATAAACGTCCGCGCTGCGCACCCAACGCGAGACGAACACCCATCTCGCGCGTGCGCAGACGCACCGAATAGCTAATCACGCCATAGAGACCGAGCCCTGCCAGCAGTAGAGCCAGTCCGGCAAAGGCGGTCAGCAGCAGCACCACAAAGCGCCGGCCAATCAGCGATTCGTCCACGAGGTGCTCCACGGTTTGTACGTCGTAGATTGCGACGCTGGAATCGATCGAGCGCACCGCGGAGGCAAGTTCGGCGGCCAAATCAGAGCCGGCACGCGAACTTCGAACCACAATCGAGGCCGATGAAACCGGTGCCTGGGTGAGCAGCAAGTAGTAAAAGCCTTCGTTGGTGTCCGATTCCAGCGACGAGTTGCGCGAGTGCGCCACTACCCCGACGATCGTGTACCAGGGACCTTTCACGCGATCGTCGAAAGCAATCTGTTCGCCGATGGGATTCTTTCCAGGCCAATAGCGGTGAGCAAGAACCGTGTCAACCATCGCTACGCGCTGGCCACCTCGGTGATCGGCCTCATTGAAGTCGCGACCCATCAGCACCGGAATCTGCAAGGTCTTCAAATACCCGGAAGACATGATGCGGACATTGCCGTGCGGCCCGGGATCATTCGGCCCCGCCGTTCGCCCCTTGATGAAGAAGCTTGCCGCGCCACCGTTATTGCTGTCGTCAAAGGGCAAGGCGTCGGCCAGCGCGGCGCTCTCGACTCCAGGCAAGGTGCGCAGGCGATCTTCCAGGCCCTGATAGAAAGCGGCCAGCTTGTCGTCATTGTTGTAGGTCGTGTCGGCCAAGGAGAATCGCGCGGACAGCAATCCCGACGGCTCGAATCCGGTATCGACCCTCTGGAGGGCGCGCAAACTGCCGATCAGTAATCCAGCGCCTGCCAGCAGAAGCAGCGACAGAGCAACCTGCGCTACTACCAGCGCGGAGCGCGCACGCTGGCTGGACGCTCCCGCCGTCCCCGAGCGTCCGCTTTCCTGAAGCGCGCCAAACCATCCAGGCTGGGTGCGATGCCACGCCGGAACCACGCCGCACAATAGCGAGCACATGACGGCAATTCCAGTAACGAAAATCAGCACCGGACCCCCGAATGACGCGTGAATTTGCGAGCCCAGAATCGATGGCAGGCCTCGCACCAGCAGCGGCGCGGCAAAAATGGCAATGACGTATCCCAGCGCCACGCCGGTTGCGGTGAGCACAGTGCTTTCCAGCAGTGCTTGACGAACCAGGTTGCCACGCGATGCGCCCAAGGCCACGCGCACTGCCAATTCGCGCTGGCGCGCCGAGGCGCGCGCTATCTGCAGGCCGGCGATGTTGGCGCAGGCAATCAGCAGCACCATGCCGACAGAAATCAGCAGCAGCGTGAGCGACTTTCGCAAACCCCCGGCGGTCATCTCGTTCAGCGGCACAGCGAACATTCCCCAGCCGCTGGCGCGGCCGAAACTCTTGCCTCCTTCAGAGTTGATGTTTTCCTGCGCCTTGCGATCGAGATAAGCATTTGCCTGTCCCAGGGTCACCCCGGGACGAAGACGCGCGACGCCGAAGAGGTATTCGCTATAGCGGTACTTGGCATCCTGGGTACGGCCTGCGGGCAGCGCCAGCGGGACCCATACCTGTACGTCATTCGGCCAATTGAAATCGGAACCCATGACGCCAACCACCCGATAGGGCTGCTGGTTGAGCATTACGGTGCGACCTACGACATTCGGATCCCCGCCGAAATGGGTTTGCCATGCGTGGTACGAGAGCACGGCTACACGGGGCGCCCCGGCGACATCCTCTTCCGGCCTAAACACGCGTCCCAGATAAGGACGGCTCTGAAAGACATCGAAGTACGCGGCTGAAACTGCAGCGCCGTGCAGCAGTTCAGGATTTGCGTTGTCACCCCCGAAGTTGAAGCTGACAGCCCGCATCACGGCCGCCGAAGAGAAGATGTTCTTGTCCGCAGCTGCGTCGCCGAAGTCCGGCGGCGATATTGGAATGTTGCTCAGATCGGGCATCGCGTTATAGCGAGCGCGAAGAGCGACCAGCCCATCGGGATGCGGAATGCCGGTGGGATTCAGCAGCACGGCATTGGTGACGGAGAACACCGCGATGTTGGCGCCAATGCCC
The DNA here is from genome assembly GCA_963818905.1 of uncultured Acidobacteriaceae bacterium. Classification (GTDB taxonomy): domain Bacteria; phylum Acidobacteriota; class Terriglobia; order Terriglobales; family Acidobacteriaceae; genus Bog-257. The sequence continues at coordinate 12,549 of CAWFUE010000084.1, read as the reverse complement.
AGTGCCAGCGTCAAGATCGAGATCAGCGCAAAACCCGGGGCTTTGCGCAGTTGACGAAAAGCGTAACGAAGATCGTGAATTAACGTTGACATCGCTGTCATTCCATCCTTAGTGCCTGCATCGGGTCCACCGATGCCGCGCGCCTGGCAGGCAAATACACCGCCAGCAAGACAACGCACAAAAGTAACGCCGGAACCAGTACCAGCGTCGTGGGATCGAAGCGGCTCACGCGATAGAGGCTCGTGGTGAGCAGGCGTGAGCCTACGACCGATAAGCCCAAGCCAATCGCACACCCAAACAATCCTAAGGTCAGACCGCGCTTCAGGACCATGTGACGGATGTCAGCTCGATCCGCTCCCAAGGCCATTCGCAGCGCCATCTCCCGCTGATGTTGCGACACCAGATATGAGATCACTCCAAACAATCCGATCGCCGCCAGCAACAGAGATATGGCCGAGAATGCGCCGAGCAATAGCATGGTGAAGCGACGCTGCGCGAGCGAATCAGAGACCAGCGTCGCCAGCGTGGTGCTCTTGTAAAGCGGCAACTCCTTGTCCACAGACCATACTTGCTGCTGAACTTCGGTGAACAGGTCCTGCTGCGGCCGGCTGGTACGCAACAGAAACGCCATATGTCCCGCGGTCCACGTCTGCATCTGGAACATCGACTGGTAGATCATGGCTGGGGGATCGGCGTCGAGCGCGGAGACGTGAACGTCATTGGCGACGCCGATGATGGTGAACCATCCGCGATCGCCCCATTGGAAGCGCTGACCGATTGGATCCTGACCGCTGAAATACTGGCGGGCCAAGGCTTCACTGATGATGGCCACGAGGGGAGACTGCGGATTGTCCTGCTCGCTGAAGTCGCGGCCTTCACGAAGGCCGATTCCCATCGCACGGAAGTATCCAGGCGTGATGAGCGAGTTCTGCGCGAAATGGAAATCGTCGGGCGCGGCATGCTCGAGATGAAAGCCGATGCCACGCTCATCGCTGAGCGGCAGATGGCTGGCCGCGGCAACTGCCGTAACTCCTGGCAACCGCTCGAGCCGCGACAGCAATTCCTTCTGCACCGCCATGCGCTTCACCGGATCGGGATAGCGCTCGGTGTCGAAGATTGTCCGCACGACAAAGACATCTTTCGGATCGAAGCCGAGAGGCGTTTCCAGCACTCGCAGGAAGCTGCGGATCAGCAAGCTCCCGCCGACGAGCAACACCAGAGCCAAGGCGATCTCACCGACGGCAACAAAGTTCTGCAAGCGCAGGCTGCTGCGCGAGGATCCGACCTGGGCCGAGTCTTTGAGAAACGCCTGCGGCGATACGTGCGACAGCCGCCACGCCGGCATGAAGCCGAAAAGAATCGTCGTCAGCACCGACAGCCCCAGCGTGAACAGCAGTGCGACAGGATGAATCGTCACTTCGCGAAGCCGGGGAACACTGACAGGTCCATAGCCGCGCAGTCCCGCCACGGAACCCACGGCCAGCGTCACACCCGCACAACCGCCTAACAATGACAGCAGCGAACTTTCCACCAGGCATTGCCGCAGCAGCACGCGACGCCCTGCTCCGACGGCGCTGCGGATGGCCATCTCACGACTACGCGCACTCGCGCGTGCCAGCAATAGATTGGCGACATTCGCACAGGCGATCAGCAGCACGCAGATGACGGCCGCACAAAGCAACAACACCAGTGGCCGCGCTTTCTCCACCGTATACGCGGAGAAGGCGTGAAGATGCGGCACGACGCGAACCGATGGCGAGTAGGTGCCGGGATGAGTCTGCTGGAAGACATTCGCTACGTGCTCCACGTCCTGTTGAGCCTGCTCCCGGGTGACGCCGGGCTTCAATCTGCCGATGAGCCCGACACCAAATTCCATCAGCCGGTTCTGCGGCGCGAGCACTTCTGAGGAAAATCCGATCGGCAGCCAGAGATCGGCCATCTCGGAGAACGGCTTGCCGTCGAAGGGAAAATGAAACGACGGCGGCATTACGCCTATCACGGTGTACGGTAGCTCATCCAGTTTGATCGTGCGGCCAAGTATGTTGGGATCGCCATGATACTGGTTCTGCCAAAGCGAGTACGAGAGCTCTACCACATTGTCAGAACCGGTGCGATCTTCCGCAGGACTGAAAGCGCGGCCGATCATCGGCGCGACGCCAAGGGTCTGGAACGCAGAGGCTGACATTCGAGCTGCATTCACGCGCAGCGGTAGACCTTCGCCGGTGAGATTAAACCCTGCGCTCTCGAAAGCGGCGACGCTGGAGAACGACCGGTTCTGATCGCGATAGTCTAAGTATTCCTGAGCGGCTACACCGAGCTCTTCGTGACCCCCCTGGGATTCAGTTTCGGACACCAGCGCCAGCTGCTGAGGGTCGCGATAGGGCAGCGGCCGCAAGAGAACGGTATCGACAATGCTGAAGACTGCGGTATTCGCACCGATGCCTAACGCCAGCGTGAGTATGGCAACCGCCGCGAAGCCCGGCCACTTGCGCAACTGCCGTATTCCGAAGCGAAGATCTTGCCAGATCCGATTCATTCCTTCTATTCCGTCCTTAGCGCCTGCATGGGATCGACGGTGGCCGCTCGGCGAGCCGGTAACAGCCCAGCCAGAGCAACCGTCGTCACGACCATCAACACTCCCGAAACGATGACCAGCGGGTCGGCCGGGCTTACGTTATACAACTGGCTGCGCAGCAGGCGCGACAGCAGCATCGCCATCGGCAACGTAACGATGATGCTGATTCCCGCCAGCCAGAGCGTGTCGAAAAATACCAGACGGATCACGGAATCCCGTCGCGCTCCCAGCGCCATGCGAATACCGATCTCATGGGTACGCTGCGCGGTAGCGTAGGCCAATACGCCGTAGAGTCCAATGGCCGCCATCAGCGTCGCCAGCACTCCGAAGCTCACCGCTAACAATGCAATCAGCCGATCGTTTGCCGTGATCTCGGCAACCTGTTCGTCCATGGTGCGCAGGCCGTCGACGACCAGATTCGGGTCCAGCTTTTGCATGGCACTGTGAATATTCGCCTTGATCGACTCAGGTGACTGCCAGCTGCGAATGTAGTACTGCATAAAGCCAGGATCGGGCAGCTGATAGGCAGCCCGGTAGAGCGTCTCTTTGGGCTCGGTGCGCATGTCCACATGCCGGGAATCGCCGACGACCCCCACGATTTCCAGGTCGCTCTTACCCTGCCGATTTCCGTGTTGTAACAATTTCCCGATCGCGTTCTGCGTGCTCCCAAAGTGATGGCGGGCAAAGCCGGCATTGACGATCACCACCAGCGGCTTGCCGGGCAAATCCTGATCAGTAAAGTCGCGACCGGCAAGCAGTGGAATGCCGATGGTGGAAAAGTACCCGGGAGTCGTCCAGGGAGCTTCGACGATGATCGGCTCTCCGGAAGCGCCGGGTAGAATCACTCCCGTTCTACTTTCTACTCCCACTAACTCTGGATCGGTGGTTGCGCCGACAGAGCGGGAGCCGGGAAGAGCCGCCAGAGTTTTCAGAATACGTTTACGCAACGCGGGAACCTGCTGGCTCTTATATCCGGCGAGCTGCGGGTCGATACCAAAACTGACGAGATGATCGCTGGGGAAACCGAGGTCGGCATTTCTGAGATTGCGAAGTGTCTCGACGAATAGACCGGCGCCGATCAGCAGAAGCAGGCTCAAGCCGATTTGCACGGCGACGGAAAGCCGCCGGAAGCGAATTGGAGCGCCTGCTGAGGAGCCGGTCTGTTGCTTAAGAGAGCCAACCAAATCCGGATGCAGAAAGCGAAACGCAGGAGCAAGACTAAACGGCAAACCGACCAGGAGTGCGACTCCAAAATTGAATAAGAGGATGCGATAGTCGGGCCGCACCGAGAACGGTAGATCGACAACAGAGTTTGTGACGATAGAGCTTCCAACCAGCCGGCGCAGCAAGAACGTCGCTACCGCCGGAGCCAGCAAGACTGCCAATATGCTGCCGAGCAGTCCTAACAGCAGACCTTCGGTCAGCAGCTGGCGAACGATTTGCCAGCGGCCAGCGCCGAGAGAGTACCGGACTGCCATCTCGCGCACGCGTCCAGCGGCGCGCACCAGCAGCAGACTCGAAACATTGACGCACGCCATCAGCAGAACCAGACCCACCATCGCCATCACGATCAATAGCGGTATCCGGATCTCATCGCGCAGCGGCGAAAATCCGCGTGAGTTATCGAGCAACAGCAGTTTGCTGCCGCGGAGGAAGCTGCGCCGGACGAGCTGCTCCGAATCGTTACTTTGCGCGAGCTGTTCGCGGCGAATCGATTGCCAGAGAGGATTAATGCCGGCTTCCGCAGCGGCGCGAGTTACGCCCGGCTTAAGACGCGCGACGACCGTCAAGGTCGCCCAGCGGACATCGTTATAGCCGGTCATCGTTGGATTGACCAGCGGAGAGGTTGTCAGCGGGAAGAAAAGCTTCGCGCCGTATCCGGCAATCACGCTGCGAAAACCGGGTTGCACCACCCCGATGATGGTGAACGGGTGGCCATTGATCATCAGCGAGCGGCCGATCACAGCCGGGTCGGAGTTGAATCGCGTTTTCCAATATTCAAAGCTGAGAGCAACTACTGGATTACCGTTGGGCAAAGTATCGTCGGCGGGAACAAGGAGCCGGCCGAGCGCAGGGCGAACTCCCAGCAGGTCAAAGTAATTGCCGGTGACCAGCTCCCCCGCAGCCAGCTCTGGCTGGTTGTTCCACTGCACGCCAACCTGCGCTTCGTTATTCGCCAGCACACCGGTAAAGACGGCGTTCTTATCGCGTAGCTCTCGATACGTCGGGAACGAGAAATAGTCGGACTCGTCGCCACCGAAGAAGTTGACATTGTCGGTACGCAAACCAGTAAAACGCAAGCGAACCAATTGCTCCGGATGGCTGACGGGAAGCGCGCGAAGCAGCGCCTGATCGAGCAAGGTAAAGATGGCCGTGTTGGCACCGATGCCGAGACCCAAAGTGATCACGGCAACCGCGGTGAAGATCGGAGCCTTGCGAATCTGACGTAGAGCGTATCGAAGGTCCTGCAACATATGGCTGCGAGATCTCAGCTGCGACGAAAGATGTGTCCAGCAAAGACAATGCAAGAGCGTGGCCACGTTTTCGCCTTGAGTATCAAGTGCTTACCCGGACAGCACGCGCTCTCCTGTCCAGCGGCGAAAACCCGGCGTCCGCTTCTGGACAGAGATACGACAGCCAACTGCAAGCAGTTCCGCCCGGTTTTCGCCTGCGACCAAATCCCAACGGCTTTCACCCAACTTCTCGATTGTTTCGACATTTTGGCAGCACGACCATCTCCTCAGCATTCTGGTTTCGTCGCGTGCTACGCGATTCCGCGGTTTGCAATCTGATTTGCAACTCGACGGCCGCGAGCATTGCGTATCCCACAGAAAAGATGAACTCTTTCGCTCTTTCAGGCACACTTTGACGTCGCTTTTTGCATCTACGTTAATAAGCTCTTCAGTTCGCACGAGAAAGCTAACCAACAGTTCCATCCACCTTAGAAAGGACATCGATGAGAGTTGCTCTGGTTTCTCCGCCTTTTTTACCCGTACCTCCGAAACGATATGGCGGCACTGAATTGTTCATCGCGCAGTTGGCCGAAGGACTGAAGAACTCCGGGACTGACGTGATTGTTTATACCAACGGCGAATCTGCTGTCGGGGTTGAAACTCGCTGGCTGTATAAGTCCAAGCAGTGGCCGATCGCGGGCGAGGTTTTCGATAATCTGAAAGACTTTAATCATGCTTCGTGGGCCATCGCCGACGCTGCTGCCGATTGCGACATCATTCATCTCAACAGTGTTCCTGCATTGATGTTTACCCGCTACGTCTCCAGCAACTTCGTCTACACCATGCATCATGTGCACGAGGAACATCTCAGCGAGCTGTATCATTTCTTCCCGAAAGTAGAGTTCGTTACCATCAGCGATTTTCAGCGGCGGCGGGAAACGATGCCGCGCATGCGAAGCATTCATCACGGCATCGACCTGAGCTCGTATCGGCTGCAGCCGAAAAAACAGAATTACCTCAGCTTTCTGGGCCGAATCGCGCCTATCAAGGGAACGCACATCGCCATTGAGGTCGCGAAGAAATCGGGTATTCCGCTGAAGATCGGCGGCGAGGTGCAGCCGATCTTCAAAGATTACTTCGAAGCCGAGATCAAGCCGCACATCGATGGCAAGTTCATCGAGTATGTCGGCGAGGTCGATTTGCAGGCCAAGAACGAGTTGCTTGGCAACTCTCTTGCTATGCTGTTTCCTATCCAGTGGGACGAGCCCTTCGGACTCGTTATGATCGAGTCCATGGCGTGCGGTACGCCGGTTCTGGCGCTGCCCGGCGGCGCGGTCGAAGAGGTCGTGTGCAACGGTGTCTCCGGTTTCGTCTGCCGCTCCGTGGATGAAATGGTGCAGCGCGCCCGCGCGCTGGCAGGCGCATTCAGCCCTAATAATGTGCGGCAATATTGCCGGCAATATTTTTCTATCGAACGAATGGTCGCTGATTATCTCGCGCTCTACCACGAGCTTGCCGCCGAAGAAAGCCTGGTGGGCAAAAGCACGTCCATGCACCCAATGGTCGCGTAAGGAGAAACGTTGCCAGCAAGCATGAGCACGTACCTGACAATTCCTTACGAAGACTTGGTCGAGGTCGTGTCGCCGCATCTGGAGCCGCGCATTGCCTACCAGTCTCTGGAGCCGCGCAAGGTCGACAACCTCACCCTGATCGATGGCAAGACCTTCAGCGCCACCAGCGTTACCGGCGACATTTATCCTGCGGGCTCGCCCGACGTCGGCTTCTTTCACGACGACACGCGATTCCTCAGCCATCTCGAGCTGCGCATCGGCGGACATCGCACCGTGGTCTTGTCGGCTGCGACCGAGAAAACTTTTTCCGCACAAATCGAGCTGACCACCGGCACGATTACTCTCCGCGATTCCTTCGATCTGCCGGAGAACACCGTCCACATTCGTCGTGAGCAGCTGCTGGCCTCGGAAATCTTCTTCGACCGCATGACGTTCGAGAATTTCAATCTCACGCCCGTCGATTTCACCGTCGAGCTTCTCTTCGATGCTGATTTCGTTGACGTCTTCCAGGTTCGCGGCGTCGCCCGCCAGCAGCACGGCCAGTACTACAAGCCGATCGTCGGCGATCATGACATTGCGTTTTACTATCGCGGCCTCGACAACATCATGCGCGAGACGCTGGTCAAGCTGACTCCGAGGCCGACTCAAATCCAGGAGCGCGTGGCTCGCTGGGAGCTGCGACTTGAGCCTCTGAAGCGCGTGGAGTTGGAAGCTTCCGTCACGCCGCTGGTCGAGGACCGCGCCTCGCGAGCCCAGGTCTACGAACTGGACCATCATCTGCGGCAGCGCCGCGCCAACTTTGCTCGCTGGGAATCCAGTTCCACCTCCTTTCAAACCGACAATGATGTCCTCGACGCCTTGCTGAAGACCGCCATCGGCGACTTTCACGCGCTGCAAATTCCTGAAGGCGAGCAACACATCATTGCTGCCGGAATTCCCTGGTTCGCCACCATGTTTGGCCGCGATTCCATCATTGCGGCTTATCAATCGCTGTCGCTCAACTCCGAGCTTGCCGTCGACACGCTGCGCGTGCTGGCGCGTTATCAGGGGAAGGAACACAACGATTGGCGCGATGAGCAGCCCGGCAAAATCCTGCATGAATATCGCGCCGGCGAGATGACCCGCGATGGCGAAATGCCCTTCAGCCCTTATTACGGCTCCATCGACGCGACTCCGCTGTTTCTCACCCTGCTGAGCGAGACCTTCAACTGGACTGCCGACGAACAGCTGGTCGAAGAGTTGTTGCCCAACGTGTACGCCGCGCTGGAGTGGATCGATCAATGCGGTGACCTCGATGGCGACGGCTTCGTCGAATATCTCCGCCGCTCGCCCAAGGGCCTCGTCAACCAGGGCTGGAAGGATTCTTGGGACGCCAACATGCATCGCGATGGCACCATCGCCAAACCGCCGATCGCGCTTTGCGAGGTGCAAGGCTACGTCTATGACGCCAAGTTTCGCATGTCCTCGCTGCTGCGCAATTTCGGCGACATGAAGACCGCCGACAAACTCAAGCGCGATACCGGCGAACTGGCGCGCCGTTTCGATCGCGCCTTCTGGGTGCCTAGCCGCGGCTTCTACGCCATGGCGCTCGACGCCGACAAGCGTCCGCTGGAAGTGATCTCATCCAATCCGGGTCATCTGTTGTTCACCCGCATCATCAACAAGGATCGCGCCCGCGTCGTCGCCAACCGCCTTATGCGCGACGACATGTTCAGCGGCTGGGGATGGCGCACCATGTCGCAGGAAGAGCGCGTTTTCAATCCTCTCAGCTATCACCGCGGTTCGGTGTGGCCGCACGACAACTCCATCATCGCCCATGGCATGGCGGTCAACGATATGCGCGATGGGGCACTGCGCATCTTGACTTCCCTCTATCAGGCGGCATCGAAGTTTCGCGATTACCGGCTGCCGGAGCTCTTCTGCGGAGTGCAGCGCCGCGAGTACGACGAGCCGGTGCATTATCCCGTCTCGTGCTCGCCACAAGCGTGGGCGTCAGGCGCAATGTTTCTCATCCTTTCTTCGGTATTGGGAATGCATCCCAGCGCGCCGCGCAAGGAACTGAACATCATCAATCCGCAATTGCCCGACTGGCTCGACCACTTGCGCATCCGCAATCTGCGCATTGGCCGCAGCCGCGTAGGTCTCGACTTCAGCCGCCGCGGCGATCGCACCTTCTGCAACGTCGTCGATGTCGAAGGCGACAAGCTGCTGGTCAACGTGGCGTTCAAGAAGTAGCTGCGAGCTTCGAGCCGCGAGCTTCGAGCGCGTAGCTTCTGGCCATGGAATGCCGGCACCTTAAGAATGGGGATAGGTATCACACCGATGCAGGATCGTGGGCATCGCCGAAGAATCCTCTCCCGCCGCGGCCCTGCCCAACGAAGATGGCAAAACCAAAACTGTCATCGCGAGCGGAGCACGAGCGTCTTTGGCTCGTGCGTAGTCGAGGGATCTGTGGTTCTTGCATCCAGGCGAAGGATTGTGCGACGGCCGACTTGGCTGCCGTCTTAGCACTCACACTGAAGCATAAAGCCGCTGCACTTACTCTCAGGCCATCCTCGATCACCATACGGGCAAGCCGCTCTGGACTCACCGCCGTCCATGGGGCATTCTTGTGATAGTCCATTCGGTCTCCAGAGGTACTAGTTGCTCGTCACAACCAGCTTCTCCGGTTCCAACCGAATGGACAACCTCTTGAAAGATCACAGGTGGCCCGGGCCTCGCGGGGTTCGAGACCCGGGGATTGGAGTGATTCACTCTTCTTCTGCTGTTCGCTACGTCAGCCACAAGCCGGGCTGGCGCGTGTTTTTCTTGTAGAATCCTGTTCATGGTGAAAATCACTGTACGACCGAAATCATCCCTGCGTGTGGAATTCGCTCCCGGCGAACTGGAGCTGATTGGCGAAGATGGCCAGCCAATCGACCTGACCGGCAAACCTGCCATCTCGCTCTGCCGCTGCGGCGGCTCGACCAACAAGCCGTTCCGCAAGGTTCGCTCTACCCGGCGTTGCACCGCCTGGAAAATCGCGGCCTGCTGGCGGCGGAATGGAAGGAAACGCGAGACCGGGCGCGAGGCCAAATTCTATCGCCTGACGCGCGAAAGGGCGGGCGCAGCTCGAAACCGAAACCGCGAGCTGGCGCCGCCTGGCCGAAGCCGTCGGGCTGATCCTGCAGGCTTGTCCGAGGGAGGCGCGGAATGAACTGGTGGTCGCGCCTGTGGCGCCGCGGACAATTGGAAGAGCAGCTCGACCAGGAACTGCGCTTCCACCTGGACCGGCACGCGGCCGACCTGATGGCGCGCGGCATCGCTGCCGCGGAAGCGCGGCGGCAGGCCCGCATGGCGCTGGGCGGTCCGGAGCAGGTCAAGGAACACTGCCGCGACGCCCGCGGCACGCGCTGGCTGGAAGACCTGTGGCAGGACTTTCGTTATGCCGTCCGCACGCTTCGCCAGCGGCCCGGCTTTACGGCGGTTGCGCTCGCCACGCTCGCACTGGGCATCGGCGCTACCACCGTCATGTTCACGGTGATCGACAGCGTGCTGCTGAAGCCGCTGCCGTTCCCGCACCCCGAACGGCTGGCGGCCGTCTATGCGCACCTGGAGAATGCGCGGCATTTTGGCCAAAATCTGGCGTACCAGGATTTTCTGGAGTGCCAACGCGTGGGTTCGATGGACCTGGCCGGCTGGGTCTACGATTCGGCCGCGCTGAGCGAGCCGGGAGAGGCGGAGTACGAACAGGAGTTCGAGATTTCCCACAACCTGTTTGCGGTGCTCGGAGTGCGGACGTTTCGCGGGCGCGAATTCCGGGCGGATGAGGACAGCCCCGGCGGGAACGCGGCGGCGATCCTGGACAGCCTGTGGCAGCGGCATTTCGGAGGCGATGCGGGCGCGGTGGGCGCGAACCTGGTCCTAGACGGGAAACGGTACACGGTGGTGGGGATCGCTCCGCCGGGGCTGCAACTGGATGGGGAAGGCGATATCTATACGCTGCTGGGACAGAGTACGGCAGCAGACCTACGGAACCGGATGCGGCGGCATCCGGTGCGAGGGATCGGGCGGCTGCGTGCCGGCGCGACGCTGGCTCAGCCACAGGCGGAGATGGCGGCGATGGGGCGCGCGCTGGCGGAAGAAGATCCGGAGGCGCACCGGGGACTCAGCTTGCGGGTGCAGCCGCTGCGGCCGTATGTGCAGGATGTGCAGTCCACGTTATGGCTGCTCCTTGGGGCGGTCACCCTGGTGCTGCTGATTGGATGCGCGAACGTTGCCAGCCTGATGCTGGCGCGGGCGGTGGTGCGCGAGCGGGAACTGGCGATGCGGGCGGCGTTAAGGGCGGGACGCGGGCGGCTGATGCGGCTGTGCCTGACCGAAAGCACGCTGCTCGGCCTGGGAGGCGGCGCGCTGGGAGTGGCGCTGGCGGCGGTTGCGCTACAGCCATTCCTGGCCTTCTGGCGGGTGATGCTGCCGCGCGCTGTGGAAGTGCACCTGGATTGGGCGTGCTGGCGTTCGCGTGCGCGGTCTCGGCGATCCAGTGGACTTCTGTTCGGCCTGGCGCCGGCGCTGCGCGTTCCGGCGCGCGGGCTCGAAGCGGCGCTGCGAGCAGGCTCGCGCGGCGTGGCGCAAGGGTCGCGGCGACGGCACGGCGTGCTGGTGAGCGCGGAAATTGCCCTGGCGGTGGTGCTGCTGGTAGCGGCGGGGATGCTGGGGCGGACACTTCTGCACCTTTCGGCGCTGGAGCCGGGCGGTAACGTACGCAACGTGATGGTGGCGCGGATGGCGCTTTCGCCGGCCATCCTGCCGAACCCCGCGCGCATTCGCACCGCGTGGGACGAGGTGCTCGAAAACGCTCGGTGCGTGCCGGGCGTGGAATCGGTGGCGAGAGCCGCAGCACCGTGCCGATGCGCGAGGGCGACAATGAAAACGGCTACTCGACCAGCGCGGCCGTACCGCCGGACTACCGGCAGCCCGGCGCGGCGTTCTCGGCGTGAGCCGAACCGGCGGTGCAGCGCCGCCGACGCGTCGCTGCCGGTGTCGGCGATGACCGCGATGACCTGCCGCGCGCCGACGTCAGCGCACCCGGTCAGCAGCCCGCCGAGCAGGGCGCCGCCCATGCCGCGGCCGGTGTGGCCGGCAAGAGCAGCGAGATCTCGACGGTGTGCCGGTAGGCGGGTTTGGGCCGCCACGGGCTGGCGTAGGCGAACCCGCAGACAGACCTTCCCCCCTCGGCCTCGGCCACCAGGAAGGGCAGATTCCGCGCGGCCAGGTCATCGAGCCGCCACTGCCAGTCTGCGGCGGTCGGCGCCACCTCCGAACGTCGCCACGCTGGTCGCGACGTAGTGCGCGAAGATCGCGGCGACTGGTTCGGCATCCGCCGGGACCGCCGCGCGGACGACAGGCAGTGCTGTGGTCAATGCGAGACCTCCGAGGCAGGGCGCGGATTTCGGCCGCATCCGAATGTCGATCGTATATTCGACATCGGCTGGCCGGGGTGTACCCTGTGTTGAAATGCACCACCACGCCAGCCGACACGTCCCGGGTCCGGTATCAGTCCCGTCCCGGCGTCGACGCCGTGGTTGCCACCAGCCTAGCGGACCTCAAGGCCTACCGTGGGCACCGTCGAGCTGCCCATCAACTGTTCTGGTATCCCGACCGCACGTTCGACCTGGGTGAGCCCGGCATGCTCCCCTGGATGTACCAGGTCGTGCTTCGGGAAGCCAGCAGCACCGAGGACCTCGCCTATCTGAACGGTGACATGCTAATCGCACTGGTGAAGCCTGCACCTTCCCAAGGGCGTGCGCCAAGCATGGGAGGACCGGCACCCGGAGCTTCAGTCGGCATCGGTCCCGACCCATGATGCTGCCTGATGCCGATCGACAAACTGCAGCGTGAGGTAGCGGATCCCGCCCTCCACGCGGCCGCCCGGCACGGCTTTGCGCTGGCCGGCGGGAACGCCTTAATA
>CAWFUE010000083.1:0-4461 GCA_963818905.1 uncultured Acidobacteriaceae bacterium | reverse complement strand
TTGCGTTGATGCATAGCTGTGAGCCAGGAGCTGATTCTTGCGCACCGTGCCGTTGAGCCTGGCTAGAGTATTGAACGAAATATCCAAACCAAAACGCCGCGCAGATCACAAAACGGTTGTGAGCCAATGAGAGACGGGCTAGTGTCGTAAGAGAGAGCGCAATGCGCACGCAATCTTTTTCTTCTTTCGAGGCTTTCTTCGACGCTAACCGGCACGCAAACGTCCGGGCGATGGTGCTCGGGCCCGACCGCGGAGATTGGGTTCTCACCAACCTGGTTCTCAGTAAGTTGGGCGTCCAATTCGGCCAGGCCGGGGGTAATGCTGTCGTGGAAGGGGCGCCGCAGCCAGGCGGAGTCTCGATCTTTATTTTGACGCAAGGGTTGTCGGCGATGTCGGGCAATGGGCGCCGGTTTGACGACCGCACCTTACTAGTGGCTCAGCCCGGCGACGACTTCTGTTTGGCGGCCGATTCCTGGCGGCGTTGGTGTTCGCTCTATATTCCGAATGAGGAGCTCGCTGCCGCAAACCCAAATGCGTCGAACGCTATCGCTTCCATGCGCGGGGTTTGTCGATTGACACCCTATCGCATGGAGCGGTTTCGATCAGTCATTCAGCAACTGGATGAGGCCATTCAGCAAGCCCCACGCGCCTTCAAGTCCGCCCCCGCGCAGAAAGCAGCGCTCCAGAAGCTGGTTCCAGAGATCCGCATCGTGCTGGCCGTGCCGCAGGCCATCGAAGCTCCGCTTGGCCGACATTTGGTTTCGCGGAGACAGATCATTCGCATGGCGATGGCATTTGTCGAGCAGCATGACGGCGAATACCTTTCCCTGGAACAACTCGCCACTGCTGCGGGTGTCTCCGAGCGAACGCTTCGTGATGCCTTTCAGAAGTACTTCGGCGTAGCACCAGTGCAGTATCTGAATCGGAGAACGCTTCACCAGGTTCGGAAAGCGCTGAAGACGGCGAATCCGGCGGCGACTAACGTCACCGAAATCGCCACGCAGTTCGGTGTGTGGGAATTGGGTCGCTTCGCACGGGACTACTGCTCCCTGTTTGGTGAACTTCCTTCCGAGACCCTGCGCAAGCAGCGCTGAACGAGCTCTCGTTCCTGTCTTTTCCGATTCGCGCGGGCCGATGAATTCCTTCGATTTTGCCGAAATTGCATAGCCAGCTTGCAAGCTGGCGGCATACGCTTCGCAAGAAGCTAATTCACAGTTGATTCTCAGGTGATTCATTGGCGAAGGGATTCAGAAAGACAGGAGCCATGATCAGGCCGCAAGACATTGGGTCGCTCACAGATTTTGCGCGGAACACGCGGGCCCACCTGGATCGACTCAGACGAACTGGCCGCCCCGAGCTGCTGACCGTCAATGGGAAGGCTGAGGTGGTCGTACAAAACGCTGCGGCGTACCAGCGTTTGATCGAATCGCTAGAAAAGTTTAAACGCGAACGCCGCGAAGAGTCGGACTGAGAGGAGCTGCAAGCTACGACCAAAGAGGGAGTTCCGTTACCTACCCCCGAGGTTAGAGTCCCAGTAAGCGGATATAGCGTGGGGACTCCAGCGAAGCCAAAAGCAATTCTTCCAGAGTTGAATAGACGGCAGCCATGTCAATGCAGGTCAATCATTTCAGCAAATACTAATTAGGAGAGCACTGATGGCGAACGATGAAAACACGAAGCTTCCACAAACCGATCTAACTCGGCGCAACATGCTCAAGGGCGCGGGAGCGTTGGCGGCTACAGTTGGCCTTTCCGCGATCGATCCAACTTCGGCGCAGGCGCAGGCAAACTGCGAACCACCCGTGAATCCTTATGGCGGCGGACCGAGCAAGGGCCTGCAATTCCCACCTTACTATAAGCCAACGCCTTCCGTCCGCAGCCGGATGAACTACTTCCCCGGCAGTGAGACGCTCGGACCGGACGAGATGCGCATCTCGTTTGTCGGCAGTTGCCCCTTCCCGCCGCGGCGCGACCAGGCCGGCACTTGCATCATGGTCGAGCTAGGCAACGGCGACCGCTTCTTCTTCGACTTCGGCCCCGGCTGCATCAAGAACATCATCGCCATGGGCGTGCCGTGCCCCGCGATTAACGACATCTTCATTACTCACCTGCACGTCGACCACTACCACGACCTGTCTTATCTGCTGCCATTCTCGGCGTGGTCGGGACGATGGAGAATGCCGCTGCGCGTTACCGGGCCATCCGGGCGCACGCCGGAGCTCGGCACCAAGGGAATGGTCGCAGGTATGAAGCAGATGCTCAAGTGGCACCTGGAAGCGTTCGACGCCTGCCCGATCGGCGACGGCTATGAGATCGAGGTCAACGAGTTCGATTGGAAAGATGAAAACCGCATCTGCTACGACAAGAACGGTGTCACCGTCCGGCACTGGCGGCGCTCGCACGTGAAGGATGGCGCCTCGGCATACCGCCTGGACTGGAACGGCCTTTCCTTCGTGTGGACGGGCGACGGACGTCCCGACGAGCTAACGGAAAAATACGCCAAGAATGTCGATGTCTTTGTTACCGAGCTCCAACCCGACTTGGCGCTCATTAATCAGCTCAAGTATGGGCTACCGCAATTCCTCTTCAACTACACGGTCGACATCCATCACACATTGGCGTACGCGACGGGCTATCTCATCAACCAGGTCAACCCGCGGGTCGGCATGGCTACGCACCTCTGTTTTGACGACGACACGCTCAACGAGCAAACCGCCGACATTCGCGCCCACTGGAATGGGCTTTTCCTGTACGGCGCGCCCGACGTGGTGACCGTCAATGTGACCAAGGACGCGATCTGGGCACGCGACGCTGTGCTGCCAGGATTCGCGGGGCAGCCCTTGCCGAATCCCACCCTGCTCTTCGGCGATCCGCTGCCTCTACAGACAGGCCAGGGCGTCGTCCCGCAGCCGAGATTGCCCCGCGAGATGCAGCAGGAGGAGCTCACGCGCCAGCTCGAGATTGACCCGCATTTGTACTATCCGCCGAACGTTTATCGCCAGCCGCTTACCAAGCTGCCGAATCCGCAGACGGTCGATCTGGTTGAGATGGCAAAGGTGATGGGCATCGATATCAGTCAATTCAAGAAATAGCGTGATCCCGGCGTCCCGCCGCGCATGGTCTTCGCCAGGGAAGATAGAGGAAACCAGAAACATGGAAGTCATAAACGACAACGGCAAGACCGTTCCGATGACGATCCTGACCGGCTTTCTGGGAGCGGGAAAGACGACGCTGCTGAATCGCATCCTCACCGGAAGTCACGGTTTGCGAGTGGGAGTGCTTGTGAACGATTTCGGCGCCATCAATATCGACGCCGAACTTGTCGTCGGCGTGGACGGCAACATGATCAGCCTGGCCAACGGCTGCGTCTGCTGCCAGATTCGTGACGACCTTGTCGAGGCAGTTATCGCGTTGCTTGCACGCCCGGAGGCAATCGAATACATCCTGCTCGAAGCCAGCGGCGTCGCCGATCCCGCCGGGATCTTCGCGACCTTCAGCGATCCGAATCTGCGGGATCGGATCAGGCTCGACAGCGTCACCTGCGTGCTGGACGCGGATCAGGTCTTCGCGCACCCCGAGTATCCGCCGCTGATGGAACTCAAGCTCCACCAGGTTGGTTTTGCCGACATGGTGATCCTGAACAAGGTTGGACTCGCCGGCCCCGAGCAAGTCGGGAAAGCCCGGGCTTGGCTCGACGAGTACTTCAACCGCCTTCGTATCGTCGAAACTGACTTCTGCGAGGTGCCGTACGAAATCTTGCTGGGTGTCGGACGTTTCGATGCTGCACAAGTAGGCCTGAACGCTCACGCGGGCAATAGCTGCGCCGATTCAGCCTGTCACGACGAAGGCCATCAACACCACCACTCCAAGGTGTTCAGCACCTGGAGCTATGAGACCGATCAGCCACTTATGCTGGAAGCATTGCGCGAAAGAATGCGTAAGCTGCCGGGGAGTATTTACAGAGCTAAGGGAGTCATCTATACCACCGACGCGCCACAGCGGCGGACGGTGCTGCAGGTTGTCGGCCGGCGCGTGGACATTTCGTTACAGGATGAGTGGGGTGAGCGCGCACCGCGCACGCGGATTGTAGCCATTGGTGCGGCCGGCAGCATCGACGCGAATCTGCTGGAGCAGACGTTCGCCTCATGCATTTCTATCGCTGCCGTGAATACGTAACATGCCCCAGCGGCAGGTTTTTGCGGCATCGTGCAACTCTGTGCAAACCTGCCAAAATCGGACGCAAATCCGCAGTCAAGGGACACGGGGGTTCGAGTCCCCCTCTCAGCACAATGTAAGTATATAAATAGTAAGCTACTTATTTGCCGTTACGGCGACGGCTTTCCGCTCTGTGGAAATCTTCGTCGAACCGGGTGCAAAGATGACGATCCCGCCGCAGACCAGGGATGGAGCATCTGCGGAGAGGCGTTATTCGACCTTCAGCGAGCCCGTAAAGAACAGCGA
>CAWFUE010000082.1:0-21100 GCA_963818905.1 uncultured Acidobacteriaceae bacterium | reverse complement strand
CAGGTAAGGGGCTGGCGAAAGCACAGAAACACGCGCGAGACAAGGAAACGGTGCTCCAGGAGTTAGATGAAGCATCCCTGAGTGTCCGACAGCAGTTGGGTGAGCCCCTAGCTTCGGTTCGGAAATACGCCACACCGTCAGCCGAAGCAACAATGCCGTCGCTGGAAGCGTGGAAGGCTTACAGCATGGGGGCGAAGGTTGCTTACGAGCAAGGGACGGCAGCAGCGGTGCCCTTCTATAAGCGAGCAGTGGAAATCGATCCGAATTTTGTCAACGGGTATATCTCGCTGAGTTTCGCGTACGCTAACCGCGGCGAAATACAGCGCTCGAAAGAGTACGCCAGCAAGGCTTACGAACTGCGGGACAAAGTTAGCGAACGCGAGCGGTTCAAACTCGAGTCAACTTACTACTTTCGCATTACCGGAGAACTGGAAAAGGCAGCGGAGACGTACGAACGTTGGGCACAGATCTATCCCAGGGAAGTCATGCCGCGTGGGAACTTGGCTGTCATCTATACCGCGCTTGGAAATCCGAGAAAGTCGCTAGACATGAGTCGTGAGGTAGTCCGCCTCGATCCAGACGCTGGATTAGCCTACGAAAACCTGGCGGACGACTACATGAACCTCAACCGCCTCGATGAGGCTGGACTTGCGCTGAAGCAGGCGGAAGACCGCAAGCTGACATCGGATGACATGCTGCCGCTTCGGTACCAGTTGGCCTTTCTGCAGGGAGACACTGGGCAAATGGCGCAGATCGCCGCTGCCGGCACGGGAAAGCCGGGGGTCGAGGATAGCATGTGGGATGAGCAGGCCGACACAGAGGGGTGGCACGGCAGGTTCAAGGCTGCGCGTAGGTTGACACAACAGGCGATGGACTCGGCGCAGCACAATGATGCCAAAGAGACCGCCGCTGAAATCCAAGCATGGGCCGCACTGTGCGAAGTGACGGCAGGCAACCGTCAGCAGGCCCGTGCCGAGGCACTCGCCGCATTGAAGCTGGACAGGAACCATCTTGTTAAGGAAAGGGCGGCGTTAGTCATGGCGCTAGTTGGTGACTCGGTAGCGGCGGAGAAGTTGGCTGGAGAAATCGATCAAGAGTTCCCTGTCGGCACCGGGGCTCAACACTACTGGCTACCGTCAATCCGCGCGGCTGTCGCTCTGGCGCGAAAGGATGCCCCTCACGCCCTTGAGCTATTAGCTGGGATGGGGGCGCTGGAACTCAGCCCAATTGAGCACAGTCTTTACCCCGTCTATTTGCGTGGAGAGGCGTACTTGATGCTGCACGACGGCAAAGCAGCGGCGGAAGAATTTTATAAGTTCGTCGACCACTATGGCATAGTGCGGAATGCTCCATGGGGTGCGGCAGCGCGCCTCGGACTGGCGCGCGCGTATGCGCTCGAAGCGCAGACCGATGCCGCGTATCGGGAGAAGGCTCGCGCTGAATATCAGAACTTCCTCACTCTCTGGAAAGACGCCGATCCCGACATCCCCATCTACAAGCAAGCGAAGGCGGAATACGCAAAGCTGCAATGATCGGAACTAAGCTGCCCGCCGACTTGATGAACACAGGCGCGTCCGTATCGCCAGTAGGAACCGCTATCAGCCTCAGGATTCTGCACGGCGGAGTACAAAAACGCCTGCAACTCAAGCTACGCGACTTGATATGAGACCGAAGGACGTGCCCTCTGGTTACGGAATCCTGTGCCCCGCGTCAGCCGACTGCCTGACATTGTGAATTCTGATTGGGCAGCTGCATGACGGTGTCCTACCGAAACGCGGTTTTGTTTCCTCGGGAGGGGGTTCATCTGAGTTTGGGGTAAATGAACTGGTGATACTTTTGGGGATACTTTGTTCCGGAATTCCGTGCACTTCGATGCAGCACAATGCAAACAGCAATATCTTATAAATAGCTGTAATAAAATGCCTTATTCATGTTTGTGCGGCATCGTGCAACTCTGTGCAAAACTGGTAAAATCGGACTTAAAATCCGCAGTTCAGAAAGGGACGTGGGGGTTCGAGTCCCCCTCTCGGCACCATATAAATATATAAATAATAAGCTACTTAGTTGCCGTTGCGACAGTCGGCAACCGGCGGGACCTGGCAGCCTGCGCGTTCATGTATCCCGATGTTTTGCTTTTCCATTATCAGAAAAAGGTTTTACACAGCCGCTGTTCGGCTGAACTCTTCGGCAGGCACGAAATCCTGGTTTCTGCGCTCGACCGCAAGCATGTAGCTGACTATTTTCCTGGCAACGGCTAGCGTAGCGCGGTTTGGATTACCTCGTTCCAGTTCTCTGGCGCGGACCAGGGCCAGCTCGGGTGACTGCCGCGGCGCCAGTTTCGCTGCTTCGATCAGTACGCGCTGGATATGCTTGTTGCGCTGCTTAGAAATCGGCATGCGCATGACCTTGTCAGCTGAACTCTTTTCATCTCCGCAGAGCCCGCAGTAACTGATGGCCTGCTTGACCGATGAGAACCGGGTGAAGTCGCCGATCTCCAGGGCCCACGTCAGTGCAGTGATGGGGCCCACGCCTGGTACCGTTCTCAACCTCCGCAGCCGTTCTTTCAGCAGTGGATCTCGTTC
This sequence comes from uncultured Acidobacteriaceae bacterium, assembly GCA_963818905.1. Classification (GTDB taxonomy): domain Bacteria; phylum Acidobacteriota; class Terriglobia; order Terriglobales; family Acidobacteriaceae; genus Bog-257. The sequence goes on along the minus strand of CAWFUE010000082.1, from coordinate 18,518 downwards.
CAGCGAACTGACCAGGGCGTAATCGAGCTTCTGCGACCGCCGGATCATGTCCCGGCTCAACTTCAGCAGTGGCCGTATGCTCTCCTGCACGTCTTCGTTGCCTGTCATCAGCTCCGCGAAATAGCCAACCTTGTGAAGTCGCTGCTTGTTGTAGCTGACCCCGCTTTCCATCAGCAGGCCGGACACGCGGTTCTTCATCTGCACCATCTGCTTGATTACCAGGCTGCGATAGCGAAGCGTGCGGCGCCGGTCGCGGATCTCGGTCGATGCCATGTGGCACTCGGGCAGGAAATCGCAGCGCAGGCAATCGGCGATCTTGCCGGCATCGATTCTGTCGTTCTTCTTCTTGGCCGCAGCGATCGCGCGCAACATCAACGGATGCGCTACCTTCACCTTCTCGGCATGTGGAAGCAGGTGGTCGTAAATCCACCCGGTGAAGATCGTCGCCTCCATGGCGATGGTACGGGGCTGAGGCATCGTTCGGATCCACTCATTCAGCTCCCAGCGGGTCGATCCAACCTTGCCTTCCTGATACACACGACCCGCCGCGTCCTTCACGCAATAGCTGATTGTCTTCTTGTGTACATCGAGTCCGATGAAGTACATAGTCTCTGGGCAGCCTCCGAGGTGTTCTCTGAATCAGCGTTGTGCTGAGTTCGGCTTCTTGCAACACCTCGCACTCCTCCTGGACTTAGCATTCAAACAACACGTCCAAGTGATTCACCCTTGGACAGACTGACTGCCAAATCCGTACACACGTGCGCATTTATTCGTTCCCGAATCCGCTCTGATTTCTTAGCATTGTCCCGTTTTGCAGCGATGACAAGAAACTTCACGCCTGGGGTCTGGTGGAGATCGACGTTGCCCCACCGATCAGCTACTTCAGCTTGGCGTACTCGGCTTTGGCTTGCTGCAGGATGGGGATGTCGGGATCGGCGTCTTTCCAGATCGCGAAGAACTGCTCGTAGGCTTGCTTGGCTCCGGCCGTGTCCCCGGAAAGGGCGCGAGCACGCCCTAGGCCCACGTATGAGAGCGGGATGAGGAATAGATGTGCGGCATCGAAGGCATCGGGGTTAAGAAGCACGAGAGTGCGATTTGCCAGTATGTTGCCGTACTCCTGCGCGGCAGCGTCGGCTTGACCGAGGCGGAGCAGCGCCTCCGCCCGGACGAAGCTGACCCTAGTGTTGAAGCGAACTGGAGGAGCCGGTAACCCTTCGAGTCGCGACAAGGCGTCTCTCGCATCGCCTGACTGCAAGGCCACGATTGCTTCTGTGAGGCTTGCGTTCAGCTGCCATAGCCGCGGATCAAATTGTGTTGATGGATCGCTCCGGCCCGATGCGGTCCACTTCCGCGCTTCAGCGCTGTCTCCAATTACTGCCAAGGGCAAGCCCATCTCCGCCATTGGTGTAATTTTCAACCCTTCACAAACAGACTCTCGTGCTTGCCCGGCATTTCCCGTCCATGCGGCCATGAGGGCATATTGCTGGTAGTAATCGGCGGCAGGATCTTTCCTGTCGCTCCGCAAAGCCGAATCCGTAGCCTGCTTTTCCAATTGGCGGGCTTTTCGCATATGTCCATAGTACGCCTCTATACCGGCATGGCCTCCAAGAAACCAATCCTCCACGCTCGGGCGGCCTTGGCCCCACGCGTAAAACTGCTGCATCCGGCTGGAGTCCTGCTCCAGGAAAGCAAGGTAATAGCCCAAATAGTAGAAATAGGGACTTGTCAGCTTCTGCGCTTCCCCCTCCTGCAAGGTTTTGTTGGCTTCTTCGAACCGGCCAGCTCTCATGTAGGAGACCATGAGGGTGGCGTAGATTGAAGCATTTTCGGGTGCGAGGCGCTGCGCTTGGCGCAACTCGGCGATCGCGTCCTCAAACTGCTGGCGATCAGAGTAAATGCCCCCGAAATTCAGATGGGGAGTGGCATCGTATGGATAGGCTTGCATCCACTGCGAATAGACTTCGATCTCCTTCTCCACTTGTCCCGTTATCTCGTAAAACTCCGCTTCAATGTGGAACCGCTCACGCTCATTGACCCGACCACGCAATTCGTAGGCTCGTGCCGCCAGCACTCGCTCCCGCGGGGCCTCTCCAACTGCGCCGTAGAGACCTGCCAAATTGGAGTACCCTAGCGCGAAACTGGGATCCAGTTCGACCGCGCGTTTACCGTAGGGCAGGGCCGGAACGGGGCCTTGCTCCCTATGCAACTTCCTGCTTGTCGTATACGCCTGGAGCGCTTCGAGGGACGAGGTACTTGCCTCCTCCAGCGGCTTATCAAATCGCTGAACCGACCCCAGGGACTCGCCGAGTTTGACACGCAAACCGGCGGCGGCATCACCGAGCGTACGCAGCACATGCTCCTTACTGTCGGCCTCGGCTTCGATGCTGGCCAGCGAATCGCCACTCTGACAATTCGCGGCACGCAACGCGATGGCATAGCTGTTGCCCAGTCTCGCTATGGAACCCGCCACTAACGCCTGGCTGCCGGTGCGGAGGCAAATCTCGCGCGCCATGTCGCGGGTAATGGTGTCTCCTGGTGCGCGCTCCATCAGCTTCAGCGTGTCGTTCACCCTGGCATCGGAGAGCACGTTGAGGAACGGCGACTGTTCCAGTTGGATCGCCAAGCCTTGCGTCATGGTGTTGTCAAATTCGGGCTCGCCGGTGGAGTTGACGAAGTCGGAAAGCACTACCGTGTCGCGCTCGGTAAGCGCATGCGCGCGATGGCTCTTGATGAACAACCAGATGGCGGCCGCAATGGTAATTACAACAGAAAGCGAGACGATGAACACTGCGGAGCGGCGCCGCTTCTTCACAGCGACATCAGGAACGGGCCATGAAGTGGCCGTCAGTCGTTTTAGGTCAACTGCGATCTCCCGTGCCGACTGGTAGCGCAGTGCGGCATCTTTCTCCAGGCACTTATCAACGATGGCGCCAAACGAGGGCGAGAGCTTGCGGTTCGCCTGCGTGGCCGGCGCGGGCGTGTGGTGGAGGATCTCGTCCGTGAGCGTCGCACCTTCGCTCGCAAAAGGCCGCCGCCCGGTAGCCATCTCATACAGCACGCAGCCCGTCGACCAGATGTCGGTGCGTGCATCCAACTTCTTGTTGGTTAATTGCTCCGGAGACATGTAGGGGTAAGTTCCCACAGGCTGCATTTCGCTGAGAGTTGACAGTGCGTCGCCAGACAGGAGCGGCGCAGAAACAGATTTCGCCAGCCCGAAGTCGAGGATCTTCAGGTGACCTTCCGGCGTGATCAGGATGTTGCCGGGCTTGATGTCGCGATGAATGATGCCGCGCTCGTGCGCCGCCGCCAGTCCTGCGCAGAGTTGCTTGCCCACCTCGATGCATTCGTCTTGGGCGAGAGCCCCCGCTTCGAGCATCTCTCGCAGTGACGTCCCGGGGATCAGTTCCTGGACCAGGTAGTCAATCCCGTCGCAACTGTCGAAGTCATAGATGACGGCGATATTGGGATGGTTAAGCTCCGAAAGGGCCAGCGCCTCTTTCCGAAAGCGCTGCCGCGCGGCGGTGTCGGCGAGACCGCCGGAAGACAGGATCTTGATGGCCACGTCCCGGTTCAGGTGCTCGTCACGGGCGCGATAGACCACGCCCATACCACCCTCGCCGATCTTCTCGACGAGGCGGTAATGCCCAAGCGTTTGGCCCGCAAGGGAGTGCTCGCCCAACGTCGGTTGGGCCATGGGAAGACACTCCTTTCGTATTCCCACCGACAGATTAGCCGCCGGATGGCGGCAAGTCAGTGTCGCCCGTCACGAACACGCGGGTAACCGGAGACGCGCATTGGCGGCTATAGCGCGTCTTCGCTTCGCCCCAATCGCAAGTCGCTCACCAAAGTGCACCACGCTGGTAAGCTCAGTTCCTCTGCAGCTTGGCCTACACAGCTTTGGCCGGCTGCAGTCCAGATGGCGAAGGGGGTAGCGGCACAGGCATTCTCCCGGACTTCTCCGTGAACTCCATTCCATGTCACGTTGCCGTCTAACGGCTATCTCGGTGAATTGGGCCTCGGAAAACTGCTGTTATTACGACATAAGCTTTCATCAACACCTCCCGCGCGTGCTACGGTGGCCGCGAGTTCACGATATTTCCGTTGGTACCACGTGTCAGTGATGCAAGGACGTGGCCTTCCCGACTCCGAACCGTGATACGGATCGGCATCGTCCCAGGGAGGGCATGCGTTGCGCACGAATCGCACGGATCATAGGCACGAAACGCCATCTCGATCCGGTTCAAGACGCCCTCTGTGACCTCGCCGCGATGAATCAGTCCCTTGGCCGCTTTATCCACACTCATTGCAATGCGAGCCGCATTGTTCTGCGTGGCTACGATGAGATTGGCGCGTTGCACCATGCCGTGCTCGTCGGTATGGTAGTGGTGGATGAGCGTTCCGCGCGGCGCCTCGACTACGCCGACACCCTCGGTTGGGATCGCCTTGGGGAGCACCCGATATTCCGGATCGAGCAGCGTGTTGTCGCCTGCGAGCTCCCGCATTCGCTCCGCGGCGTACAGAATTTCGATCAGACGTGCCCAGTGGTTCGCGAGGGTGTGATGCACAGGCTTCCCGCCTAGGGCGTCGAAGAAGCGCCGATATTCGCTGTCCGCCAGCGGCGTAGCCATGCCATCTGCCGCATTCAAGCGCGCCAACGGCGCCACGCTGAACGCACTGGTGTCGTCGCCGTCGACGAAGCCTTTCCAGCCCAGAGGTTTCAAGTAGCAGAACTTGGCGTATGTCCATGGTTCGACGTGTTCGGCAATGACACTGGCATAGTCGTCAGCCGCAAATTTCTTCCACTCTTTTGCTTGGGGTGTGACTAAACGGATCTGCCCATCATAAAAATTGACCCGGTTAGCGCCATCAACCAGTCCCATGTAGAAGGTGCGATGGGTATAGTCGTCGCTGGTGATCAGGTCAAGGTAATCGCGGCGACCCAGCACTGTCTCGTCAAACAGACGAAGCGTTGAAGTCGCAAACACAACCGCGTCTTCGGCGACGGCCTGAAACTGGCTCTGCATCTCCGGCGTGAAGCGCTTGGCGACGCCGCCGGGCAGTCCGAACACGGGATGTATCGCCTTTCCGGCGACCAACGTGATCAGCTCGCGCAGTTGGCGGCGCATCCGAATGACCTCCTTTGCGCGTTCCGAACCTACCGCTTCAATCACGCCCAGTATGTTGCGCCGCGCTGGGGGAGCATCCGGTCCTACGACGAAGTCGGGGCCGCCGAGATAGTAGAAGTGCAGGCTGTGGTCCTCTACCATGAAGGCACAGTAGACGAGTTCGCGGATCTTTCTTGCGGCCTCAGGTGGCACAACTTGGTATACGGCGTCGAGCGCCTTTGTCGCAGCCATGTGATGCGCCATGGGACAGACGCCACAGATCCGCGATGTGATCTGTGGCATCTCCTCGACCGGGCGTCCCTGTACGAACTTCTCAAATCCGCGCAGCTCCGGTACCTGAAAATAGGCGCGATCGACCTCGCCGGCATCGTCCACGAAGACCTCGATCTTTCCATGACCTTCCAGACGCGTGACCGGGTCGATCGTGATGCGCCGCTGGCGATACTCGTGCTTTGCCCTATCGGCCGACTGTTGCCACGCTTTGTCTATTGGAATGGTTGCGGGCATAAATCACCTCGGTGAACTCGGACTAAACGCCGCGTCTGGCGTGGAGCAATGAAGCCGGCACACAGTAGCGATGGAAAGTGCCGGCGGGATCGGGAATCGTGTCCAGGATTTGCTCGATCTCCGCTTCGTCCTGGCTGTCAATCAGCGAGGCAATAGCGGAAAGTGCTTTGGCGCCCTGGTCGTGGACTCGTCCGGGCGCCCCGCAACAACCCGTACAGGGCATGTTGCCCTTGATGCACGCGGCCTCACACCCTGCGCGTGTGCTCGGCCCCAAGCAAAGCAGGCCTTGCGCCAGCAGGCACTGGGTTTCGTCGATTACGATTTCATGAGGACGGCGGAACTGTTTGAGCGCGATTTTGTCCGGTTTGGAATCCTTGCGCGGGCACTCAGTACATAGCGCCTGGTCGGGCGCCAGCACGGTGCCTTTCTCCGGAGGATGGTCGCCGAGCAGGGTTGCCAACGCACGAGTGACGATCCTCCGCAGAGGAGGACAGCCGGGAACGTAGTAATCTACCTCGACCACCTGGTCCAGAGTGTGCACGCTCCCTGAGAAAGCGGGCAGGGCTAAATTGCGGTTTGCGTCAGTGCTGGGGCTGCCAGGCACAACATGATCCGAATTCTCTGTCGTGGGGCAGTCCGAGTAGACCTGCTGCAGGATGCTGTCGCGCGTAAAAAGATTGGCAAGCCCGGGAATTCCACCCATCTGGGAGCAGGAGCCAAACGCAACCAAATAGCGCGACTTTTGCCGGAGCAGGTGTGCCATATCGTCCTGTTCCGAGGTGCGAATTGCGCCATTGAGGAACGTCGCGAAGATAGAGGCGTCCGGCATTTGCTCGAGGTCGTGCCGCTTATAATCCAGCGCAACCGGCCAGAAGACGATGTCGGCCGCCGCCACCACATCGAGAAGTTCTTCCGCCAAATCAACCACAGCTTCCTCGCAGCCGCCGCAGGAGGCGCACCAGTAGAATGCGATCTTTGGTTTCTCGCCCATCAGAGAGTCACCTCCTCGAAGGCGGGCTCCTGCGCGCTGGAAATCTCCGGCGCTAGCGGCCGGTTCATCTGCAGCGGGCCTAGCCTGCGCAACTTCGCCACCATGTCGTCAATCACCTCCCGTACGCGCTCGCCTTCGGCAGCCGATATCCATTCCACGCGAAAGCGTTCTTCTTCGATGCCCATCTGTTGCAGCAATCGCGATAACAGAAGTGCCCGGCGCAGGCAGTTGTAGTTGCCCTGTTGATAATGGCAATCGCCCGGATGGCAGCCACCGATAAGCACTCCGTCGGCTCCGTGAGCGAAGGCATCCAGAACAAACTGCGGATCAATACGCCCGGAGCACATCACGCGCACCACGCGCACATTCGGCTGGTACTTGATGCGCGAGGTGCCGGCGAGATCGGCGGCGAGGTAGGTACACCAGGTGCAGAAGAAGCCCACGATCCGCGGCTCGGCAGTTTCGGGAACAGCATGGCTCTCTTTGTCAAATTTGGCGGCGTTAAGCATAGGCCAGCAAACCCTCCACTTCTTCGAAAATCTCCTGATCCTCAAACAGGTTCTGTCCGATCGAGCCCGATGGACATGTAGCCACACATGTGCCACATCCCTTGCATACCACCTCATTGACGTGTGCAGTCTTCGTCTCTTCAATAAATGAAATTGCCGAGTACGGGCAGATGGTGAGACATGTTTTGCACCCTGAGCAGCTCTCCTCCAATACGCGTGCGGTGTAAGGCTCCAACTCGACATACTTCGCGTCGGCAAGCGCCATCGCCTCGGCTGCGGCTGCGCCGGCCTGTGCCACACAGTCGGGGATGTCCTTCGGCCCCTGGCATGCGCCGGCAATGAAGACGCCATCGGTGAAGGTACTCACCGGCGCCAGCTTGGGATGGCGTTCGAGGAACCACCCTTCCTCCGAGCAACTGATGTTGAGAAGGCGCCGCACGTCGCACGCGTCGGCCTGCGGCTCCAGCCCGACGGAGAGAACGACCATGTCCACCGGAATGCGGCGCACAAATCCCGCCAGCGTGTCTTCCGCGCGGATGATCAGCTTTCCTTCTTCGGAGGGATGCGCCGGCCAGTCCGTCACCTCAGCAACGCGGCCGCGCACGAAATGTACACCTTCATCCAGCAGCCGGTCATAGAACTCTTCGTAGCCTTTGCCAGGAGTTCTCATATCGATGTAGAAGTTGTAGACCTCGGCGCCGGTGCGCTCGCGAATCAGGTGGGCCAGCTTTAGCGAGTACATGCAGCAGACTTTGGAGCACCAGCGGTTGGTGTTGTGATCACGGGAGCCGACACAGTGAATGATACCCACCATCCGCGGCTGTGTGCCGTCGCGCAGCACAATGTTGCCGCCGGTTGGGCCGGAGGCGTTAATCAGTCGCTCGACCTCAAGCGCGGTGTAAACGTTCTTGTGCCGGCCGTAGCCGTAGTAGACGTTGCGTCGCGCGTCGAACGTCTTGAAACCGGTACAGACGATGATGCTGCCGACTTCAATCTCATCGAACCATTGTTCCTGGTTGAAGTCGATGGCCTTGCGCTCGCCGCAGGCCTCCACGCACGTCTTCTTGCATTTGTGCGATTTGAATTCAATGCAGGCATCGGGATCGATCAGCACCTTCTGCGGCACCGCCTGCGGGAATGGCAGATAAATAGGCTTGCGCTGGCTCAAGCCCATGTTGAACTCGTCAGCCCAGCGACCTTCTTTGTACACACAGGCTTCAACGCACTCCTGACAGCCAATGCATAGTTCCTCGAGGATGTAGCGCGGCTTATGGCGCACCTTCACCTTGTAGTTCCCGACGTAGCCTTCTACTGCGGCCACTTCCGCATACGTCCACAGGGTAATGTTGGGATGTGAACCCACAGCCGTCATCTTCGGCGTCAGGATGCAAGCCGCACAGTCAAGCGTGGGGAAGGTCTTGTCAAAATACGCCATGTGCCCACCTATGGTCGGCTGGCGTTCGACCAGGTACACGTGCTTGCCGGAGTTGGCGATATTTATCGCAGCATGAATTCCGGCGATACCTCCGCCCACCACCAGCACGTTGGGATTGATCGCGACCTTCCGCTTCTCCAGCGGCTTGTGCAATCGCACACGGCGTACGGCCGCGCGCACCAGGTCCTTAGCTTTGGCGGTGGCCTCCTGCTTGTTGGTATGCACCCAGGACACGTGCTCGCGGATGTTCACCATCTGCAGGAGGTACGGGTTAATTCCTGCCTTCAGCAGGGCTCCGCGAAACGTGGGTTCGTGCATCAGCGGCGAGCAGGAGGCTACTACAATGCGATTCAGCCCGTGGTCGTTGATATCCTGCCGAATTAACTCCTGCCCTGGATCCGAGCACATGTACTTGTACTCGCGCGCAACCGCGACATTGGGCAAGCCGGCGGCGTACTCAGTAATCGCGTGCACGTCCACGGTTCCGGCGATGTTGGATCCGCAGTGACAAACGTACACGCCGATCTTCAGCGCCGAATTGGCAGTGCGGATATCAGACATACGCGATCTCCCTGTGCGCCAGCACTGGCTCGACGCTAACGAATGAACGCTGTAATCCTGCCTGCTTCAGCGGGATGCCAAACGCCACCGCTAACAACTGCGTGAAATAAAGCACCGGAAGATTGAAGTGATGGGCGTTGCCGGCCTGCTCCTGGAAAGCCTCCAGGTTGAACTGGCAAAGCGGACAGACGGTCGCAATCGTCTCCGCCCCCACCCGCAAGGCTCCGGCCAGAAGACGCTGGATACGATCTAACCCAACCTCAGGCAGTGTCCCCTTTTGACTGCCGGCACAGCATTGCGTCTTCAGTGGATAGTCGACGATGGTGGCGCCGCATGCCGCGAGCAGCCGATCCATCGATGTGGGTTCCCTCTGGTTATCAAACAATGCATAAGGCCGGACAAGCTGACAGCCATAATAGGTCGCCACTTTCAGACCGTTCAGCGGATGGACGACTTTTGTTTTGATCGCGGGGAGACCGACATCATTAAGCAGAATGTCCAGGGGATGCCGAATCCTGACGCTGAGGTCAGTGGAATAACCGATCGCGGTGAGCGCATGCTCAACGATGTGGCCAATCCAGGGATAGTCCCGCACATAGTTCTGAGTCTTATGCAGGCCCAGGTAGCAGGCAGCACACGGCGCCATAAGATCCCTGCCCGTCTTCTTGGCCAGCGAAAGATTGCGCGCCGCCAAGGCATAGGATTGCACTTCGTCGTAAGACATGTAGGTGGTGGCCCCGCAGCAGTTCCAGTCGTCGAGTTCTTCCAACTCCACTCCCAACTCATGGAACACCGCCAGCAGCGACTCCTCGTAGGCCCGGCCAGTGCCCTTCAAGGAACATCCTGGATAGTAGGTGTATTTCATCGGGCCAGCTCCTTCCTGGTAGCTGCCACGTCCTGCAACAGCCCAATGATTTCTATCTGACGGCTGACCTTCTCACGCGCCCAGCGCAGGCGTCCGGTGCGCAGCAGCCTCAGGCCGAGATGGGAAAAACCGATCATCCGCCCTAGCGCGGTCTTGAAAAACACCCGCATCACCAGGCGGCTCTCCGTGATCCGTCCCCAGCCGAGAATCATCCTGGAGAATTCGCGGGCCAGCTCCGGAATGGCAAAACGCTTAGGGTAGAAATGTTCCTGGATAGCGCGCGCCTTCAACGCATACATCAGGTCGGTAACTTTAATCCCTTTTGGACACTCCACGGCGCAGGCATAGCATGAAGTGCACAACCAAATGGTGTAGCTGCTAAGCACCTCCTCCTTGAAACCCTCGCGGGAAAGGTGCATGAGCCGCCGTGGTGTGTAATCCATCCATAGCGACAGCGGACAGCTCGCGCTGCACAAGCCGCATTGCAGGCAATGCCGGATACGCTCGCCGCCGGGATTTTGCGTGATCCAGCGGGCGAACGCCGGATCGCGTTCCGCTTCGAACTTTACAATCCGCTTCAGCTCCATCCCTATCTCCTTCCGGGCTTTCTCAAGCTTCCAGGTCGACGAAGACTGGCAAATGCTGAACTGCCAACGCAAAACCGACGACGCCTGCCGCAATCAAGCTGTACGCGATCAGGAACTCGCTCCAGTGCGGCAAATAGTTCTGCCGCGTGCCGGTCTCCAGCGCGGTAATGGCCGTGTTCAGGCGGTTGGCGATCACGCCCAGGATGATCAGGGCGGAACCAACGAACAGCTCCCGTGGCTGAGTTCCGCTTTCCCGGATCCACAGCATCCCGCATAGCAACAGAGCGACTTCCAACATCATGAGCAGCCCCGCGTGGCTTCCGGTGAACATGGACCAGAACAGACCACGCTTTACCAGATCCAATAGCCGCAGGCACAAGTAAATGAAAACCGCCGCGGTGAGCAGCCGCGCCAGGATCGGTTGCAGCCTTGCCGGAAGCGTTTTGCGGAAAGCCAGCAGGCTCCGCCACGATGCAAAAAGCAGAGTCGCAAGTCCAAACACGACGGAGGATAAATAGAACAACATGGGCAGACTGGGGCCGGTCCACAGGGGAGAGAACTTCGTTTCTGACAACTGGATCAGGCTGCTCAGTCCGAACTGGTGGACGGCTGCCAGAATGGTCGCCACGATAAGCAGCGGCAGATCGAACCGGTCGAGAACCGCGAACCAGCGGGCCCGCGCGGTTCTTACCGAGTACTGAGGCAAGAACTCTACAAACAGGAGCAGAGCGAGAACGATGATGGTCCAACCGGCTCCGGAAAGCAGGGAGCGCGCCTTCCAAGGCTGAAACCATACTTGCCAACGAGGCGCTGCATCATTCGCGACCTTCCCTAGGATCGCGACGACGTAGCTGAGGGCGCCGGCTAACAGGCATGCTCGCCCGACGGCTCTCCATTCCGGTCCGCCCATCACGGAAGCCATGCTGGCAATTGTCAGTGCGCCCGCCGCCAATGCGATCCCGCAAAAGACATTCAGCCCTAAGTACAAGCCAGAGGGAAAGCTGTCGACGACGTGGGTTGTCGTGGCGAAACCGAAGCGTACACCTAGAAATGCCGCTCCGGCGCCCCCGATCGTTGCAAAGAGAACTAGTCCTCGCCAGCCACTTAACTGTAATTGGCTCGCGGTCGCGGACATGCAGCACTTCCTGAACCGGGCGCTTGACCGGTCCGTACGCTGCTGTTAAACAGGCATGCCTAGCGATGCTACTCCTGACGCGGCATTCGACTCCGTTGGGCGCGCTGCTGATAGAGGCAGTTGCGTCCTCCCAGATCTCTCACCAGGCATTTGCCTCGAAAATAGATTCCACAGTGCAGGCAGATCTGGTCCGGCTTGCTGCTGTGATTCACGATGGCCGCCGTCACATGATCCAAGAGCTTGGCGGTCTTACGTAGGTCCTTTGCCGAACAGCCGCGAAATACTTCCGCCAGCTTACGCTTGCGCTTATGGTCGTACTCCGCAAGGAGTCGGCGAGAGCGGGGGCTCAGAGATACATGGGCGGCTCGACGATCGGCTGCCCCGATCGCCCGCGCAAGCCAGCCAGCCTGGACAAGCTTGTCCACCATCTTGCTCGCGGCGGCGCTGCTGACTCCCAAGAAGGCAGCCAGCTCACCAATGGTCTGCGTCTTCGCCACCGACAGGAGCTGCAGGAGCTTGAGTTGCGCAAAGCTCAGTTGCGTTCCCGCGACCTGCCGCAGGAGCCCCGCCTGTAGAACATCGTTCAGGGCAGAAGAAAACAGGTGAGCGCTGCCTACAAAATCGCGCATGGCATTCGGCCCGTAGGATTTGAGAATGGCGGCACGCACTCCAAACCTCCGCTATAATTGTATAACTATGTTAATATTAAATCACGTTACTTATTTGACTGATGGCCGGCAGTTCCGTTTCCGGGACAAGCCGCGATGAACATCGCCGGCAGCGCGTGCGCGCCGCCCCGGAAGGCGGAGGGACTACGTGAGCCGTAAACGAGCCGCTACTTCACTAACCCTCGACCAGCCATATCATCACCAATTCTGGTGACCCCAGTCACCGACTTTCTTGATCAATCAGCGCGAGGATGATTATGAGGGGGAGTGTTTCTTTCCGGCTTCATGGAGGTGCGCTTTGGCTACCCAAGTTAAACTCTCCCGCATAGCAATTAGCAAGATCTTATTGGCAACCGACTTTTCCCCCGAGTCGCAGAACGCTCTCAAGTGTGCGATTTCCTTGACTAAGCGTTACGAGTCTAAGCTTTTCCTCGCCCACGCGGTCCATCCAGGATCTTCTCTTACGACGGCCGAGGCGTGGCCGGCGATGCCTCAACCAACGCGGCGTAACGCGGAAGACAGCATGGTCCAGCTCGAGCAAACGGAAGACGTACATTCTCTTCTTCACGAAGTTTTGATCCGAGAAGGTGAGACGTGGGAAGTGCTCTCGCGCCTCGTTTCTGACCAGCACATCGATCTCATTGTTATGGGTACCCATGGGAGGGGTGGGTTTGACAAGCTAATGTTGGGATCGACGGCTGAGAAAGTAGTGCGGCACGCGACCTGCCCCGTGCTTACCGTTGGACCCTGTGTCCGGCTGCTCTCCCTGGAACGGTTCGGCCACATTCTCTATGCCACGGATTTTTCTGCCGGGTCTCTGCGGGCCTTGAACTATGCGCTTTCGCTCGCAGAAGAAGATCGATCCGAATTCACCATGCTGCATATCATCGAAAGCAAGCCCACTTCGGAAGCGGAATTAGTCGAGTGGAAGCGCCACGATCGAGAGCAATTGAAGCAACTGGTCCCGACCGAGATCGATCTCCCGTCGAAGCCCGAGATCGAAGTTGAAGCTGGGTCTCCGGAGAAGGAGATTGTACGGCTGGCGGACGCTCGCAACGCAGAGCTTATCGTCATGGGTTCGCACTCCGATGGCGTAATGTCAACCCACTTACCGTGGACGACGCTGCATCACGTGTTACAGCACGCACATTGTCCCGTGCTGACGGTCCGTGCAGCATAGATTGATGAGCCTAAGCCGTCAGCGAGCTAACGGAGGGGCCCGAGGTCGCTTCTCGTGATCATTGGTTTAGGAATTGATCTGGTCGATAGTAACCGCTTTATAGAGGAACTGGCGCGGGGTGATTGGCGGCAGGAAAACGGAGTCTTTGCTGGCGAGGAAATCGAGCGCTGTAGCAAGGGCAAGTATCCGGCGCTGTGCTATGCGGTCTGCTTCGCTGCTAAAGAAGCGACGTTAAAAGCGCTGGGGGTTGGAGTCAGCGATTGGGCGACATTTCGTGAAGTGGAGATAGTGGAGAACAAAGGCGAGTATGGGGTCGTTCTGCATAATCGCTTGAAATCAGAATCGGATCGGTTGGGTGTAGGACACATCAGAGTCTCAATTGCTGCAGCCGGGAAACGAACTGGCGCAATAGTGATTCTGGAGTCCTGAGCAGTCACAAGTGCCCATGTTCGGAGGTGCGTATGAGCAACCCGACGGGCTGCGAGGAACTCACCGCAAAATCGTATGAGGAACTCTGCGCCAACTTCGACTGGTCCATCGCGGAGCGGGAGTTAGGCTACAAGCCCGACCAGGCGATCAACATTGGCTGGATGTGCAGCGACCGCATCTGCCGCCTTGGAATGGCAGACAAGATAGCCCTCGATTGGGAAGATTTCCAAGGCAATCATCAGCAGTTCACGTTCGATGACCTGCGGGTCTTGTCCAACACCGTAGCGCAGTTTGTCTGCGATCTCGGAATCCAGCCTGGCGAACGCGTGTGCCTGTTCATGGACCGGATTCCCGAGCTATACATTGCGTTCCTCGGCATCCTGAAAACTGGCGCAATAGCACAGCCGTTGTTTTCTGCGTTTGGCGACGAATCCCTTCTGGTGCGGCTGCAAAATGCCGAGACCTCTGCGATCATCACCCAGAAAAAGCACATTCACAAGGTACGCAAAATCAGGGACCACCTTCCGGCGTTGCGGCATGTCGTGGTTGTGGATGCGGACGACAGTGTCCTGCATCAGCACGAGGTGACGCTCGCTCTCACTAGCCTGCCTCGAGTAGAGGAGTTCCTGGTCTATCCGACGACAGCTGAATCCCCTTCCGTTCTGCATTACACCTCCGGCACTACGGGGCAACCCAAAGGTGCACAACACGTACACTACTCGATCATTTCGCAGTATCTGACATCGAAGTGGGTTCTTGACCTGCAGCCAGACGACATTTACTGGTGCAATGCCGATCCGGGATGGGTTACGGGCACGTCCTATGGCGTCATTGGCCCATGGGCCAACGGTACGACACAGGTCGTGCTGGATTCGGGATTCAATGCAGAGCGCTGGTATGAGTTCATGGAGAAGCGACGTGTCACGGTTTGGTATTCGGCGCCCACCGCGATCCGCCTGCTGATGAAGGAAGGGACTGACGTTGTGCGGCGGCACGACCTGTCGAGCCTGAGATATCTGGCTAGTGTGGGAGAGCCGCTCAATGCCGAAGCGGTTATCTGGTCGGAGCAAGCCTTCGGCAGGCCGTTCCACGATACCTTCTGGCAGACAGAAACCGGCTGCATCGTCATTACCAACTTCCCTGGCATGCCAATCAAGCCAGGTTCCATGGGCAGACCCTTCCCCGGAATCGTAGCCGCTGTACTCAATACCAAAACCTACGAACCTATTACCGAGCCTGGCATTGCCGGACTGATCGCCCTACGCCCCGGTTGGCCATCACAGATCCGCGGCTATTGGCACAACGAAGGGGGGTATAAGGCGAAGTTCAGGAACGGGTGGTATCTGTGCGGCGACCGTGCCTCGATTGATGCTGATGGTTACTTTTGGTTCATGGGACGCGACGATGACGTCATCAATACCGGCGGACATCTTGTCGGGCCATTCGAGATTGAGTCGGCTTTGCTCGAACATGCCGCGGTCCACGAGTCAGCCGCGGTCGCGAAACCCGACCCAGTGAATATGGAGGTGGTAAAAGCCTTCGTGACTCTGAAACGAGGCTATAGGCCCTCCGACGATCTGGAATTGGAAATCATGAACCACATTCGCAAGCGGCTTTCTCCGCTTGCGATGCCGCAGGAAATCGAGTTCGTCGACTCGCTGCCAAAGACCCGCAGCGGCAAGATCGTTCGCCGGGTTTTGCGTTGCAAGGAGTTCAATGAGCCTGTGGGTGATCTTTCCACGATCATGGAGGACTAAGGGAATCAAAGAGGACAGAACCATGGATGAGATGAATAAGATCGTGCGCGATTACATCGTTCGCGAGTACCTGGAAGAAGGCGACGACCGAGAGGTTACAGACACCACGCCGCTGATTTCGGGCGGGATTGTCGATTCCTTCTCGATGGTGTCGCTCAAGCGTTTCCTGGAAAAGAAATACCAGATCCGAATTCCCGATGCAGATGCTACACCGGATGCCTTCGATACCGTGCAGAGCATCGTGGCACTGGTGCAGCGGTTTCAGAAACCGACTCCTGTCGCAGTTTAGGGGTGCCATCATGCACCGGTGATAGCTGCGAAGTCGCTATGCGAGGACAAACTTATGGCCTTCATTAACGCATTACGTAGCCGGTACCAGACCGAGATCGAAGATATTAAGGCCTCCGGTCTGTTCAAGGACGAACGGTACATCCATTCGCCCCAGTGGTCGGAGATTCAAGTCGAGTTTCCGGCCGGCTCAAAACCAAAGAAGTGCGTCAACATCTGCTCCAATAACTACCTTGGGCTTTCCAGCCATCCCCAAGTCATTGCCGCCGCTCATGCGGGGCTGGACAGCCGGGGCTATGGAATGTCCTCGGTGCGATTCATTTGCGGGACGCAGGATCTCCATCGTGAACTCGAGAACCGGCTTACGGAGTTTCTCGGGACCGAGGACACCCTGCTTTTTCCGTCCTGCATGGACGCTAATGCGGGCTTCTTTGAAGCTTGTCTCAACGAACAGGATGTGATGATCGCCGACCGTCTGGTGCACGCTTCCATCGTGGACGGCATGCGGTTGTGCAAGGCCATGCAGGACACCTACAAACATTCCGACATGGCGCACCTGGAGGAAAAGCTCCAGGAGCATATGGACAAGCGTTCGCGCATGATCGTCACTGACGGCGTCTTTTCCATGGACGGCGACATGGCCAAGGTTGGCGAGATCGTCGAGTTGGCCGAGAAATACGACGCGATGGTCTTCCTGGACGATTCGCACGCCACCGGTTTTATCGGCCGCACCGGTCGCGGCACGCATGAACACTGCGGAGTCGCCGGCAAAATCGATGTGATCACGACCACGCTGGGTAAAGCGCTAGGCGGCGCCTCAGGCGGCTGCGTCAGCGGACGCAGCGAACTGGTGGAGATGTGCCGCCAGCGGGCACGCCCATTTCTCTTCTCGAATTCCGTGCCGCCGGTAATTGTCGCCGGAGCATTGAAGGTCATGGAACTCATCGCTCGCAGCACGGATCGGCGCGATAAGCTGGAGTGGAACACTAAATACTGGCGCGGATTGCTGAAGGATGCCGGCTTCGATATCAAGGAAGGTGAGAGCCCCATTGTTCCAGTCATGCTTTACGACGCGAAGCTCGCCCAGAACTTCGCCCGTGACCTGTTCGAAGAAGGCGTATATGCGGTGGGGTTTTTCTTCCCAGTCGTTCCCAAGGGTCAAGCTCGTATTCGCACTCAGTTGTCCGCGGCACATGAGAAGCATCATCTGGATTTTGCCATCGAGACCTTTAAGAAAGTAGGCCGGAAACACGGAGTATTGGGTTTAGGCAAGAAAGAATTGCTGGCGAGAGCCGGCGCATAGGTATTTAACACACTCGCAGAGGGTCTGGAACTCTGCTTATCGCAAACGCCGTCTTGGCGGGCGCAGACAACTACTGGCTCGCGCCCGCTGCAAACCAGAGTGCACTACTCCGTGACGCGCGAGCGCGTCAATGACGCGGAGGACGATATGATTTGCGACGAGCTTGAGCGGCTTGAGGGAGAATTCGACGACATTGTCGTGGCGCTCGAAGACCTTGAATTGACTGATGGAGAACGGGAATTCCTTCAGAAAGAGTATGCCCGCCTTAGCCACATAATTAAGGAGCACCAGACATCAGGCCATGCCGGCGGCCCCTGTTTCGAGGAATAGAAGACGCGATTTAGACAGCTAGGCGTGGACGATCCCAATCGGCAAAAGCAAGAGATCAGAGGGGTTTGATATGACGAAAGAACTACAAAAGAAACCGGCAGTATCGGCCAGTGCCGAGCCGGCGACCCTTGAAGATCAGATTCGCGCTCGTGCTTACGAACTGTATGAGGAGCGCGGCAAGAAAGAAGGGCACGACCTGGATGATTGGCTTCGGGCTGAGGCCGAGCTCATGTCGAGTAAACACCGCGATGCTGTAGCTTAACTAAGGCGTTTAGCAGTAGCTTGCCCGTAGGAAGGAGGGGGGCAACTTCGACCTGGGAGCCAGCCACAATCTCAGCTAATGCGTGATTTCACAGATTGCACTCTTGCCTCGCCGATGTAAGACGGCACCTACCAAAGGCACCGGTACCTAACGAAATAGCTATGTGACCTATCGAAGGAGAAACGGTCTGCATGTCAGAGAAACGAACAAAATCGGACAAGGCACAGCGACAAGCTGATCAACTCGAAAAGAAGGCTTCGCGCCGTCCAGCACAGAATCAGAAAAAGAAAACGACCCGCGCGGACGTTAGCTTGGCCACCGCGAGGGTTGTTAGACAGGCCACGGACGGAAAGTAATCTGATCTACTAGCATGACGACCGAAGAACGCAAAGAAGCCCTGCTGAAACTGGAACAGACCTGCGACCGACTGTGTGCTCAAGCTAAAGACTTGGTTTACCAGATGTCGCGAGAACCTGCCGCAATCGCTCGTAATCAGTTCCGAGAGAAGCTCCTCGACCATCGTGGCATCGTCCAATACCTTCCGATAGGCGCATCTGCGGAGAAGAGTTGTTCGACCTTCGGCGA
>CAWFUE010000081.1:0-39764 GCA_963818905.1 uncultured Acidobacteriaceae bacterium | reverse complement strand
CGCTGCCGATAACGCCAACGATCACGCCAATCGCCATCAACATCGCGGCGCGTCTCAGCACCATCCGCACGATGCGAGGCCGCGATGCGCCCAACGCCATCCGCAATCCAATGTCGCGTGTCTGCAGTCCGACTTCCTGGCTGAGCACCCCATAGATTCCAGTCAGGGCCAGCACCAGCGCGATACCGGCAAAGATACTGAACAGCCAGCCCTGCATGCGATTGAAGACCAGCGCGTCGGCCAGCACATCGTCCATCGTTTCAGGTGTGCGGAACGGGACCGAGGGCGCGACCTCATGCAGCGCCTCTCGCAGTTGCGGCACAATCGTCTCTGGTGGTAATGACGTGCGCACAAACAGCGACATCGTGCTCAACTCATCCGCGCTGTCCTTCAGAGGCACCTGCGACATCGGAAAATCCATCTCCGCCAGCGGCGGCTGATCGCTCGCTTGCCGCCCATTGCTGACCGCGCCGATGATGGTGAGATTGCCCTCATCGCGCATGACCTGTTGGCCGATGGGCTCTTCGCCCGGAATGAAGGTATCCACGAATTTCTGATTCACCACAATCACCTTGTGGGAGGCGGGAGTATCCATTGCCGGATTGAAAAGACGCCCACGAAGCACCCGCAGACCCATCGCCTGATACCATCCCGGCGAGACTGTCCGAATTTCCGCCAAACGCTCGTGATCCGGCGCATCCGGCGGCTTGCCCACCATGTGAATCCCGCTGTTCCATCCATAGTTCAGCAACGGGACCAGCCGGTTATAACCCGCCGCAGTTACACCGGGAATCGTCCGGACTTTTTCCTCCAGCGGGCGATAAATCGCTGCGTCAAGATCTTTGCCGGCGTACTCGCCGGGCGAAACGTTGATCTTGAGCGTCAGGAGATGGTCGATCGAGTAGCCAAAATCCACATGCTGCATTCGCCATAGCTGCATCAATACCAGTCCGGTTGACACCAACAGCATCAGCGAGAGCGCGACCTCGGTGATCACAAATCCGGATCGCAGCCGATAATCGCCGCGGTCGGTGCCGGCGTTGGCGCCGCTCTTCAGCGAGAGCGCGGGATCTCCCGACGACATCTTCTTCGCCGGAATGAGTCCGAAGATCAGGCTGGACAGCATCGCGATCACAAAGGCCGCCAGGAAGACTGCCCAGTTCAGATGAATGTCTGCGCCACGCTGGAAAGATTTGCTGAGGAACCGTGCCATGCCGGCGGTGAGCGACCACGCGATCAACAACGCGAATATTGAAGAGACGATGCCAAGCACGCAGTTTTCCAGCAGGATTTGGCGAATGATACGCACGCGCCCCGCACCAAGCGCGGTGCGAATCGCCATCTCTCGCTGACGGCTGACGCCACGTGCCAGCAGCATAACGGCTACATCGACGCATGCGATAAGCAGCACGAACACGACGCCCGCAGCCATGATCCACAGCGCCTGTCGCTGATCCTGTCCGGTCACGTACATCGTCAGCGGCATCAAGCGCGCCGTGCGACCCTTATCGGTATCGGGATACGCCTGCCCGATATTTGCCAGGACAAGATTCATGTCCGCTTGCGCCTGCGCCGGCGCGATGCCCGGCTTCAGCCGCCCAATTACCTGAAGCCAGTGATCGCCGCGCTCCGTGCGCAGTTCTTTGGGAACACGCATCGGCGTGTAGACAATGTTCGGCACTCCGATGGGAAAACGGAATCCGGCCGGCATGACGCCGACAATCGTGTGCGGCAAGCCATCGATGTGCACGGAAGTTCCAACGATGTTTGGATTGCCGCCAAAATCCTGCTGCCATACTTCATAGCTCAACACCGCGACATTGTTGCGGCCGTCCTGCTCCTCGCCGGGAATAAACGTTCGACCCAGCAACGGCTTCACCCCGAACACATCGAAGAAATGGTCGCTGGTTGCAGTGTTGCGCAGATGCAGCACTTGCGATCCGGTATCGACATTGACGCCTTGGTAGGCGCTGAAACCGGCCAGTGATTCGAAACTCTTGTTCTGCTCCCGCTCTTCAAGAAAAGCCGGCCACGACGCAGGCTGCACGTAGGCGGCCGCCGCGTGGGTCTCGACAAACATAATGCGATCCGGATTGTGAAACGGCAGCGGCCGCAGGACGGTCGCGTAGATGACGCTGAACATCGCCGTTGCTGCACCTATGCCCAGGGCCAGCGTCAGGACGGCGACGATCGTGAATCCGGGCGATTTGCGCAGTTGGCGCAGTGCGAAACGAAAATCTTGGCGGAACGAGAACATGAAGGCCTCACCTCCCGGAGATGTCGGGATAATAGACGGAAGGACGAGGGATTTAGTTCCGCCAAGAAGATTATTAGGACTGTACTGGCCGGAGAATTTGCGACTGCTGTCTGCTCACGGGAACGATTTGTGAGGTGAGAATAAAGCGGCCGATTGAATCCAGGTCGCCCGGACGCCAAGACGAGGCATCCGGGCAACTTTCTCAATTAAGTTTCGAACTGCTCACCAGCGTTTAGTGCAGCAGTCCGTACACGTCCAACTCGCTGGCCGTTCCTACGTAAACGTGCCCGTCGGCAACCGTCGGCACCGTAAACTTCACTGCCGGGCCGGCTTTGTCGCGATTGCCTTCCTGCGTGCTCTTGTAAAGCTCATCCTGCAAGTTGGTCGCCTTGTAAGCATGCAGGACGGCCGCTCCGCCGGAAGGCTGATTGGTATTTTCGATCTCCCAAAGAATTCCTTCGGAGGTGCCGTTCGACGACAGCGACGCAGTTGCTCCATGCGCCTGGTACACATCGTTGCCCTTGGAAATCGGGCGAGTCGAAATCAATCCGGTATCCGAGTTCCAGCTATACGCCTTCACCACGTCACCGTTGCAGTGATAGTAGACAGTTCCATTCCAGAAGGTCGGGGTGGAGAAGATGTTGTCGAATTGACTTGTGCCCGTCTGCACTTCCTGAATCACATGATCGGTTTGCTGATAGCCGCCCATGTCATCGCGATTGATCACAAAGACGCGTCCATCCTTGCCGCCGCCGATCAGTTCGTGCGGATAGTGCGATGAGTTCTCCGGCATGACAATCGGTGATCCGCTGCCGAGATCCGCATCGTTCTGGCGGAGCCACGCCTCATTCGAAGGCTTGAAGTAATCCAGGATGTGTAGGTTGCTCTGCAGACGCATGGCCGAGTCATTGTAGTCGGGTGCAGGGTCGCCGATATCCACCCCACTCAGGAGATAAACATCTCCTGTGGTCTCGTCAATCGCCGGAGTTCCTCCCCACAATCCCCCGCCTGCTCCATCCGGCGTCATATTCACGATCGCTGTCTGTCGCAGACTGGCCTTGTCATAAGCCAGCACCCAGCCGTGACTGCAGTGTCCAAAGCTGATGTAAACATCGTTGCTGGCAGGATTGAGCGCCAGGCCGTCGCGCTGATAGCAACTAGTCTCCAGAGTTATGTGGCCATGATCGCTATCCCAGCCACTGCCGTCAACCGTTCCGCTCACGACCACGGGACCGCCGAACTTCTCCGCGCCGGTGGCGACATTCAGCGCATGCAGACGAAATACTTTATGCCCACTCTCCATTCCGTCGGTCAGCACATACATCGTTCCAGTTGACGTGTCTATGACCGGTGTCGAGGTGATGCCCAACAGCGGCTTGATACCTTCCTCATCATTATTTGAAACCGCAGTTGCGAGGTGCTTCTTCCACAACGCAGCTTGCGAAGTATCGCCGTCGAAGGCATACACGGTATCGTTTTCCGTGGCCACGAACACCACGTTGTGGTGATGTGCTCCGACCGTAAGGTTCGGCACGTAGAGCGGTTGCGCGTAAATCTGTCCATCAACATGCTGGGCGAACAGCTTTCCGAACTGGCGCGAGTTCACGTTGGCAAGGTTGAGAGTAGTCTCATTGAGATTGACTCCGTCACGAACATTATCGTTGTGGTAGGTGAGCACCGAGACCGATCCTGCTACGCAGGGAACAGTCAAAAGAATGAACAGCGCGGCCAGAACGTGCAGCTTGGCAATGCGGTAGTGCAACATTGGGGTCCCCATCTGAAAAGTAACTTGCTTAGAGCAGTAGATGCCCCAGTGTCGGCGCTGTTGCTTGCAATACCGGGAAGAAAGAGCCGTAGCCCGTGGATTAGTGCGGACGAATTAAGGCGGTCAGATTGGAGCCGAGCTCGCCGAGACCCACTTTTGCCTCATCTTGAAAGCCATGACGGAAGAGAAACTCAGGGCTCTCCGATATGTTGACGAATTGCTGCCAGGCGCGCGAGTTGAATTATCCGTTGCCGGCTTCGCTGCCTCCGGTCGCAGGGGCCTGCGCGGCCTGGATCTGAGGATGATGTTCGGCGTAGCTGTTAACCATGTCCTTCAGCTCTTTGCTGGGCTTGAAGAACGGGATCTTCTTGGCGGGCACTTCGACGCGGTCGCCGGTCTTGGGATTGCGCCCCACGCGAGGCTTGCGCTGACGTGTGCGAAAGCTGCCGAAACCGCGGATCTCAATCTTGTCGCCGGCACGCAGGGAGCGCACCACGCTCTCAAAGATGGTCTCGACGATGACTTCGCTATCCTTCCGCGTCAGTTCCGTCAGCCGGGAAACTTCATCGATCAAGTCTGCCTTGGTCATCTCGCACGCCCCTTATCGCGCTACGGGACTCCTCACCCAACCCGCGCCGGAAAAGCCTGCGGGTTGAGAACCGGTCTCCGCTAACCAGTACACCGGATACTCTCAAATTGCCGGAAGGTTGGCAAGTACAAGTTTTGATTGACTTTCTGAGCGGGGAGCACAGAATCCCTTCCGCTAAGGACGAAAGTCCCCACCCTAGCCAAAGGCAGTTGCAAGTGTCAGTGGCCAGTTGTCCGTCGTCAGGAAAGCCCCAGGTCCATTCGCTGAGATCCCCAGCCCGAGACGAAAACTCCCATCCTAGTCATGGGGCACCGTCCATGCACCCGTTAGGGCGCCGGCGCATTCGCCGGCTTGGTGGTAAAGGTCAGGTCCTTCATGGAACCGACAAATCCTGCGCGATCGAGCGACTTTGTACGAAAGTGGTAAGTCGTTCCCGGCTCCAGACCGCTCAGCTTCACGACATGATTTAGCACCAGCGCTTTATCCCATGGCGACGTTTGCCCATAACTATCGGTTTTGCCATAAATGAGCTGCGTCGTCGCGGGTTTGTAAGTGGTCCAGAAAATGGTCGCGGTTGTGCTGCCAATCGTTCCTGCCTTGCATCCCGGAAAATAATTGGGATCGCAATTCACCTTCTCGCTGATGGGCGGCGCGGTATCGGCATACGGTCCGGTGTAAGGATTGTTCGCCTCAATGACGCTCGAAGTCGTTAGGCCCTCGCGGTAGCGCACAAAATCAAAGCTGAACTCGAACTCCTGGCTGAACTGCTTGCCGCTCCAGCTATAACCATCGGGATCATCGAAGGCGTGCTGGAAAAGCAGATCGCCGCGGTCGCGTTCAACAGCGTCGCCGGTTTGAACCCAATACCAGGCGTATGCCTCGGACACCAGATTGTTGAGTGCGGTGTACCCGATACCATAATTCCGCGGCAGAACGTAAGGCGCATAGAGGAACATGTTTTGCTTGGGCAGCCAGCTGTTGCGCCAAAGCCCATCGAGTGCCTCCTTGATGACCGGCAGCACGCGATAGTCGGGATGTCCCTCGGCCAGGTTGAGCTCATACCAGTGGATCAGCGCGTCCATGCCGAGTCCAATCATGAAAGGATGGACCGATTCGGTGATGCCGCGCGATGCCATGTTGAGATTGCCCATCACCTTGTCGATGTTGCGTTGGAGCAGTGGCCAGCGCGGAGCGCCCAGCATCTCGTTCGTCATCCAGGCGTTGCTGCGGTAGGCATTTTCGCGAATTCCTCCTATGGCGACGCTGCCGCAGGAGACGCGCTGCGGTCCGAGCGTTGACACCGCGTTCACGGCTTGTTTCATCACCTCGGCTTTGGTGCGCCAGTAATTCATGGCCATACCGTAGGTGAAGATGGAATATCCCGCCATGACGCCCTTGTTGGCGACAAGATAATTTGCATAAGGATCGAGGATAGTCAGCGCGCAGTGCTGCCACGCCGGATGATTCGGATGTCCGGCTGCGGCGGTGTAAGTGTCAATGCTCTGATAGACGCGACCGCCGTCGTAGAACCAGGCATCACCGGTCCAGCCCCAGTTGTCGACAAAGTTGCCGGCCGCGTTTTGCTCATCGCGATAAATGCACCACTTCTTGCCTAGCTCGACCATCTGCTTTTGCCAGGTCGAAAGCCCGGGAATCGCTTTCTTGTCGAGCTGCGGAGGCGCGGGTGCGGTAGGCGCCGGCTGCACCGTGAAATCGTACGTGCCGGTCTGCTCCACACCGTTGGTTTCCAGCGTGAACGCAACTTGATATTTGCCCGGCATGGTGTTTGCGGCAGACCGCAGACGGATCGTCAGATCGCGAACGTTGGCGTTGGCGCTGGGACAATAGCCCATATTCTTCTCGCGATCGAGACTCTGCTCCTCGCTGTCATTGCCTGTGTCGCTGCCCCAGTTGCACGACAAGTGCACGCTGATGGTTTCTGGATTTCCCTTGTTGTCGCCGCCAACATATTTCACTAGGCCATCGCTGCTGTTGTTGTATCCGCGCTGATTATGGATGTAGAGATTGGTGCCGACGGGACCGGCCATGATGATCGGCAGCACCTGAAAGTACATATCGTAGCCGGGAAATATCTCGTCGGGACCGACGGTGTAGATCTTGAAGCTCGGCGGTCCGATGCTGGCCGGAGGGGCAGTGTGCATCGGGATCGAAGGATTTTTTCCGTCCTGCGTCTGCGGGCCGGGCGCGGTAGACATTTCGCCCTTCGCGTCAACAGAGGCCACGTAGATGTAATAGGTTCCGTCGCCGGTTTTCGGGTTGAACGGATTCAGATGATCGACAGTGACACGATGAGTAGTGACCAGCTTAGGGTCGGCGACTTCCGGTGCCCAGCGGTCGGGCTCGTAGTCGGTGCTATAGGAGATCAGGACCTGCGAGGTGCTGGGATGAACCGTGTCCCACACCACATCGACTGTGGTCTGCGTGGCGTTTTCGAAATGAATGTTGCTGATCTCGTGCGGACGGCCGGTGCTGGCGAAAACAAAAGAGCTGAGCAGGATGGTCAATCCAAACAGCAAGCCGAAGCGGAAGGAACTGGGAAGATTCATGCGCAAAGAGTGCCCCTGGTTGTTCGGAATACTATCTTAGAACCATATCTTATAAACGTTTTGTATCAGGGCACGTCTTTAGATGTGCCGGCGTCGGCCTGGTAAGGAACCGAGCTTTAGCCGCTGATAAAGCATATCTTGCAGGGGCTGAGGCGTTAGGCCTTTGTCACCGTTTGTTCGACGCAACCAACAGACGGCGGAAAAACTCTCCGGCGAGCAATGTGCCGCCGGCTGAAGCCGGCTGCCGCAAAACTAAACTGCTCATGGGCACGATTGAAGTCGTGGCCTGATACGAAGCCTGGCAATTGTAGTAAGGGCGGTTCTGACCCGCGGGTATAATAGAGTTTCAATGAATTCCTGGCTGATCCTAGTGTTAGCGGCGGCGTTGCCGTTCGGGCTCGTCGCCCAAGACACGTCACAACAGCAACTTCCTACTGCGCCCTCGGCAGTAAAGTATCCTCCGCCCCCGGCGACTCCACCGCCCGCGCCGGAGCCGCAGCAGACGACGATTCCAGCGCCTGCCCCTTCGACCGCGCCTTCTCAGAACGCTAAAAGTCCGGCGCCGCAGAGTAATGGGCAGCACTCCGGCGCTTCCTCATCTGCCGAGGCTGCGTCGCCTGCCGGGAACGAAGCCGGAGCCGGCGGCAGCGGTGTCGATGACTCAATTCCTCTCATCCGCAAACGGGTCGACGAGGTCAACGTCGTCTTCACCGTCACCGACAAGCGCGATCATTTTGTGAAGGACCTCACGCAAAATGATTTCAAGGTCATCGACAACAACAAGCCGGCGCTGAACATCGACTCCTTCAGCCGCGAGACCAATCTGCCGCTCCGCGTAGGCCTGCTCATCGATGCCAGCAACTCCGTGCGCGACCGCTTCAAATTCGAGCAGGAATCGGCGATCGAGTTCCTCAACCAGATCATCCGGCCGCATTTTGACAAGGCATTCGTCATCGGCTTCGACACCACGCCGGAGGTCACGCAGGATTTTACTGACGATGATCAGGCGCTCTCGCACGGAGTGCGAATGTTGCGTCCCGGCGGCGGCACCGCGATGTACGACGCCATTTACTACGCCTGTCGCGACAAGCTGATGAACGTCGACAAAGGCCTGCTGGAAACCAGGCGAGCGATTATTCTGCTGAGCGATGGAGAGGACAATCAGAGCCGGGTATCGCGCGAAGAGGCGGTGGAAATGGCGCAGCGTGCTGAAGTCATCATCTACACCATCTCGACCAACACTAGCGGCATCAAGTTGCGCGGCGACAAAGTTCTGGAGTATTTCGCCGACCAGACCGGCGGCAAAGCATTTTTCCCGTTCAAGATCGAAGATGTAGCCAACGCCTTCACTGAAATCTCCGACGAGCTGCGCAGCCAGTACGCCATCTCCTACAAGCCCGCCGACTTTACTCCCGACGGCAAGTACCGCAAGATCGAAATCCTCGCCGAGAACAAGAAGTACCACGTCCGCGCGCGCAAGGGATATTACGCCCCAAGACAGTAAGAATCAGAGAGCCAGTCTAGCCCGGGACGGAACGTAGCGGAGTCCTGGGTCACGTGGCAAGAAATTCGAGTCCCTTCACCGGGGTTCCCAGCGAGCGCCGCAGTTGCGCTTGTTGGAGTGGTTGAGGGACGGCACACTTCTCACGCATGCGGCGGGTATCAGCTTTCGTCCCGCCATGCGGGACTCGATTCTGCGCCACGAACCGAAATGCGATCAATTACCAATCTTTACGTCGACTTTGAATTCGTGATAGTTGCGGAAATCGATGATGTTGTGGCTGCAATCGGGGCTGTCCCGCCGACACCCTAAGCTCTCGGCGTGGACCGGAAGCAGAAACGAGGTCCCGGCAATCATCACGTAGGAATAATCCACGGCGGTTTCGACCCTGTCCATGGGGAAATCCGACGGTATATTGCTGGCCTGCGTCTCAATGCGCAAGACGCGCGCGGTTGCCGGATCCACCCATACCGAGCCTTGGTAAGCCGGATGGATCGTTTGAGAGTCGGCCTGCACCATCCAATGTGAATTTTCACTCTGCACTCGAAAGTCGTAAACCTGGGCGTCGAAACCAGAAATGGAAGACGTACGACCGGACCCGAACCGCGCGTCCGTAGAGGGAGAAAAAAGGTCCAACAGCAGGGACGCAAATTCCCCGGTAGAGCGCGAGCCAGCGAGTTCCATCATGCCCTTGTCGGTGGGGTGGTCATCGACTTTTACGTTGCGATAACTTTCCTGTCCCCGGTTGTAAATGACTTCAGCCGAAACGATGTCCAGGAGCCTTTTGTCCTGGCCTCGCTGGACATACCGCGCCATGTACTCCTCGCAAATGAAATTAGGAAGCTTCTGTGAAAATTGGAACGCCGCGTATCTGGCCCTTTCGATCAAGGGGGCGGAGGGACTGGGCACCCGCGTACCTGCGGAGTCCGCACTCGGCGGGTTGGGACAGGGAGGCAGATCCGGCTGCGAGCCTCGTTTCAACGTGGGGGGAGCGTCGGAGCAAGGAGGCGTGCTCTGCTCTTGCGATTGCGACTGGGTTGCGGGCGGCTGCGCGGATCCGCTTTGCGCAGGCAGGGAAATCGGAGCAGTCACAAACACGGCGAAGAGCGCGCCGAGACAAGCGAATCTCCTGCCCGAGTAAGAATTTCGATGATGATTGTTTGCATTTGGCCCAGGATTAAGGAACCCCATTTTGCCTTCCCATCTGACAGACAGCATACACCCCTCTGACGGATAATCTGCGACCCACGCCGGGATGCGTCATCAGCCGCACCACCGCCGCTCCGAACCGTATTGCACCGCTGAAGTGGTGCTCTACCTATAAATCGAAACTGGAGGTGCTCAATCGGCCGTGGCGGAAAACTTCGATTCCGCAAATGCCGTGACCCGCTCCAGCGCGGCCTGCATTTCGGCGTGATGGCGCTCCATGGCGGCATCGTCCGCATCCGGCGGGACGAAGATCTTCGACGCGGCGCGAACGTATACCCGGGAAAATGGCCTGGGGATCATCAGCGCATCCCATGTTTTCAAAACCCATGCACGCTCCACCGCGACGTAGAAAGGGATAATCGGCACGCCACTCATTCGCGCCAGCAGAACGGGACCTCTCTTAGCTACGTAGCGTGGACCGCGCGGCCCATCGATGGTGAACGCGACTGCGCCGCCCTGCGCCAGCAGTGAGTTCATCTCCAGCAGGGCGCGCTGGCCACCGCGGCTGCTGGAGCCGCGCACGGGCACAAATCCGAAGTGGCTGATGACGCGCGCGATGTATTCGCCATCGCGGCTCTGGCTGGTGATGACCGCCAGCTGCCGGTTGCGAAACAACCACGCCGCCGGAAATACACAGCGATGCCAAAATGGATAAATACCAGGATTGATCTCGTCCAGTCTCTGGATCGCGCCGGGCTCAAACGTGATCGTTGGCCGCAGCGTGCAGCCGATCAACCGCAGCGCTATCGAAACGATCCAGGACACCAGCGCAAACTGAAGTCGCTGGACAAAACTGAATCGGCTTTCCCTCTCCGGCGCATCGGGCACGGCTGAATTCTAAAGCCTGCGAGCCTCCGAACGGCGTGGTCCCGCGAAAGTTACTCAAGGCTTGCTCCCGAAGGTCGGCCAGAAAACACTCCGAACGGACTAAGCTGTCCTTAACCCCTGCAGGCGCCCGCTGCGCACCAGGTGCAATTTCCGTGTTATATTTGCGCCCAGATGCTCAATTCTTTCCTATGGTGGTTGCACGACCATGCGCTCCTGCTGGAGATGCTGGTTGTCATTTTCAGCGGTCTGATCGCGCTCTATGCGGACACGTTGCGGCATTTCCTGTCGTTACCGCCGCAACGGCTGGGTACTTGGATCCTGAAGGCGCGTCTGCTCTCGGTGAACTCCAAGCTCTTTAACCTGTGCGAGTGTCACAATAACGCGTTCGCTACTCTCGTCTATGTTGCTCGCTCGTTCGTATTCGTCCTGCTGCTGATCGGCCTGTTCCTGGGTGGCGTGTTCCTGGAGATTGTTTCGATTCGTTCCGGTATTCGCGCCCTGGGAGTTGAAGAGGTCTACACCAACTTTCACGCCAATCTCGACATGTCTTTGGCGTTCATCTTCATCGTCGTGGTTTGTTGTCGACTGCTGCTGCTGGGAGAGTTTCTCTATCGGCTGCGCAATTTCAAAGGCTACGATCACTACCTAATGGAGCACGTCGCCGAACTGGAAGAGAAGCTGTTGGTAGCAGAAAATGCCAGCGCAGGCTCCATTCCCGACTGAAAGGGAACTTCGGGCAGACCTTGACGCTGCGTCTTACGGCCAGGTCAACCAGCTTCGGGCGCTGAGCCTATAGAACTCAGCGCCCGAATGCGTTTTTCGCTTCCGCGGGACCGAGTGGCCTGAAGACACCGTGTTGCAGCCGTAAAGAGAATTTTGCGCCCGCAGGAAACTGCCCGAGAGCCGAGCAAACCAGCCGCGGCTACAGGATGGGATTAGGGGTGGGCATCAGCCCGCGCACTAAGTTGGATAAGGCGGAGCGGCGGCACCGACTCCCTGAAGGCCTACTCCACTTAGCGCAGACGATCCGACACCGCGACAGCACTCTCGGAAGCCCTCAAGCTGACCAGGTATCCGATCCCGAAAAATGCCGCGGTGAACAGCAGGTCGCCCGCGACGGCGGTGCGGAAGAACGGCAGCCCGGCCACGTAGCACATCGTCAAGCCGTTGAAGGTCTTGGGATACATATCGCGCCAAACTATCCACACTGCAAAGTTGCTGATCAGGAAAAATGAAATCGAGCCGATTAGCGCAGAGGCGCCAATGCGCAGCGGTGAAAAACCCTTGATCATCACACCGCCAAGCAGCACCATCGCGGCATACCACGCGAACGTGACGAAGTGATCGGCGGTTAGCGGGTAGCCATAAGTCACGCGCGTCAGATACACGTCAGAGGCGGCCAGCATAGCGACCGGAATCCACATTTGCCGGCGCGGCATGCGGGCACCGAAGTACAGCAGCGCCCCAACCACCGGAGTAAAGGCGAACGGCAGCGCGATAAAGCGAATATGTGCGGCCACAGCCAGGATCACGAAAACATATGCAAGCATGGATCACCTCAGCTCTCTTGATTGTTAACGGCAAACGCGAGTACGTCAAGAGCCGGGCTCGATTGCCACGATTTGGCAAAGCGGTCGAACGAAGCTACCGGTTTCCAGATTGCTCTAGATGCTCCAGCGCCGCGGGCAAATCGGAATTCATTCCTTCGTCGATAACGCGCAGCTCTGGACTGAGCAGGACGAAGCCGCCTAACACCGCGCGCCCGCTCGACGGATAGGTGTAACGCAAATCCTGAAACTTCACCAGATGCTCGGCGTGATCATAGGCGACCTTCTCCTGCCGCACGTAAGGAAAGGCAGCCCAATCGAGGTAGACGCGACCTAGATACGACTCTTTAGCAGCGGTTAGCGCATCGGTCACCGGCGGCTTGTAGAACAAGATCCCAGCCTGCTCATCGACCTCTGGCACGCGCGAGTTCACCGGCACAGTTTCCAGAAAGTCTGCCGTCTCGACGACACCATGCCAGCGAAATGGATCGATCATGTAGGGATACGCCGCTACGCGAATCGGCTCAGCGCCGTTATACAAGAACGAATTCATCGCCGCCAGCGCGCGGCGATGCTGGTAATCGCGAACGCCCCAGATGATCACGACGCAGATGAGAGCGGCAATCGCTGCGCCACGACCGCGCGGGCCTCGCTGGCGAGCGCCGATCTCCTGGTTGATGAGGCCGAGTAGTTCCGGCAAGGTCAGTCCCGCCACCAAAGCCAGCAGCATCAGCGGCTCGATGATGTAAACGATGTCCCAGGAATACCATCGGTAGTTGAACGGCTCAAACAGCCGAATTCCGTACGCGGTAGTGTAGTCGAGCAGCAGATGACTGAGTGCGGCCAGCACGGCGCAGAAGTAGAGAAAGCCCCAGCGTAACGGCGGACTTGATCGACTTTTCGCGTTCTTGTCGGGTCCGCGTTTTCGCGACCGGAAGCGATGCAGCAGGTAAACCAAGCCGAGAACCGCCGCCGCGATAAACGGCACACCCACGAAGCTATGGGTGATGCCGCGATGATGCTGCAATCCGGCGATGGAGCCTTTGATCTCCCACAGCACATCGATATCGGCGGCCTCGGCGGCGAGCACCATGGTCACCGTCGCCAGCGCTGTCTTTCGATTGAACCCGGAGCGCCCCAGGCACGCGCCGGTCAGAAAATGAGTGACAGGATCCAAACGGCTCCTCGCGAGAAGTTCGAAGGCAAGAGAGCTATTGTACGCAGGAACGGTACATTACAGGATAAGTGCGGCAACGGAGCGCGCATCCAGAGGCTGCTGAAAAACTCCGGAATTCGCCATGATCGGGTAGAGGGGACCTTTTAGGTCCGCGTCCAAGTCCTTATATTCGGAGCTCCGAAGCCGGCTTCAGCCGGCGGCACGTTGGTCTCCGATTTATTAGCCGCCCTTTTCACGCGCTGTGTGGTTCTACTCGTGTTCGGTTTTTCCCGCCAGCAGTTCCAGCGCATGTGGCAGGATGTCGATCACGGCTTGCAGGGAGTCCACTGCGCCGGCGGGACTGCCGGGCAGGTTCAGAATGAGCGCTCGCCCGCGGACGCCACAGACGCCGCGGCTCAGCAGAGCAAACGGAGTTTCCTCCGACCCTGCGGCGCGCATCTTTTCCGGAATGCCGTCGATCAACTTCGAGCACACCGCGCGCGTGGCTTCGGGCGTCACATCGCGTTCGGCAACGCCGGTTCCTCCGGTGGTCACGACTAACGGCGCCAGTTCGCTGAGCTGAATGAGCATCGCCTCGATGGTCTGCTGCTCGTCGGGAACAATTTCCTGGCATACGACTTCGAAGCCATGTTGGCGCAGAACCTCGAGGGTCGCCGGGCCAGAGCGGTCGGCGCGTTCACCTCGAAAGCAGGAATCACTGACGGTGAGGACGGCGGCGTTTCTCATCGGAGACCCACCTTTCCATCGCGCCGGTAGTCGCCGCTCTTGCCCCCTGACTTCTTCAGCAAAATCACCTCGCGAATCTCGATCCCCTTGTCCAGCGCTTTGCACATGTCGTAAACCGTGAGCGCGGCAATCGAAGCTGCAACCATCGCTTCCATCTCGACTCCTGTCGCGGCTGTGGTGCGAACCAGCGCGCGAATTGCAATCCCATCTTTTCGCACTTCAGCTTTGACATCAACTTTGCTGAGTGGAAGCGGATGACACATGGGAATCAGATCGGCGGTGCGCTTGGCGGCTAGGATTCCTGCGATGCGCGCCACCTCGAGCGGATCGCCCTTGGGATTTTGCGGCAGCGCACGAATCACTTCGCGGCGCATGGCGACGAAGGCGCTCGCTTCGGCCTCGCGCACCGTTGCCTGCTTGGCTGACACATCGACCATCGAGGCACGACCCGCAGCATCATAGTGCGACAGCTTCGGCGACTTGGGCTTCGCTTTTGTCAAATTGCGTCTAGCTCTTAAGCAGGCATCGCTTCGCTGAAAGCTAATAAGCTAACAGTTAAAAGCTTCAGAACATCAGTATCGTAATCGCCTCGCCGGCGCTGAATCGCCCCCGATCCGGTGGTACCACAATGTAGCAGTTTGCGCGCGAGACGGCCATCAGGTCACCGGAACCTTGCCAGCGTATCAACTCAACCTCCGGCTGTTTGCAATTGCCCGCCAGCTTGGCCGGCAGGAAACGTGTAAGACCGGTCTTCGTGGTGAGATCAGATTTCAGCTTGGCCTGCACGAACTCCAGCGGCTGCGGCTTCGATCCCGAGAGTGCATCCAGCACCGGCCGAACAAAAAGTTGAAACGTCACCATGGTCGACACCGGATTACCCGGCAAACCGAAAAACGGCGTGCTCTCGATATCCGACTTCGCGTCGCCGAACACCACCGGTCTTCCCGGCTGAATCTCGGCGCCGGTAAAGAAAATGTTGGACTCGAATGAAGCCAGCACCTGTTCCACCAGATCGTATTTGCCCATGGAGACGCCGCCGGTGATCAGGAGCAGATCCGCCTCCAGGCCTTTGCGCAGCAGCAGTGCCAGTTCGTCCGCTTCATCGCGCGCAACCGGCAGGATCATGGGCTCGCCGCCGGCCGACTGGACCTGGGCCGCCAGCGAGTAGCTGTTGGAGTTGCGAATCTCGTTCGCTCCAGGCGGCAGATTGATGTCGATGACTTCGTCGCCGGTAGCCAGAATCGCAACTCGCGGCGGCCGATAGACGGCAATCTCCGGCTGCCCAACGGCTGCTGCGATGGCAACGATTGCATGGTTTATGCGCGTGCCGTGCGAGACCATCGTGTCGCGGCGGCGCGCCTCCGATCCCATGGCAACGACATTTTCGCCGGCGACAACCGAGCGTTGCACGGTAACCGCATCGCCGCTTCGCTCCGTGTGCTCGATCATGACGACGGCATCGGCGCCTGGGGGAATCGGCGCGCCGGTCATGATCTCGACGCATTGCCCAGCGCCGACTACAATCGCGCTCTGCTCAATGCTCGCACCGGCTTTGATTTCGCCGACACATCGCAACCGCACCGCGGCGGTGCTTACGTCCGCTGAACGCACGGCAAAGCCGTCGCGCGTCGATCGCGGGAACGGCGGGAAATCGCGATCCGCACGCAGATCCGCAGCCAGCACTAGGCCGACAGATTCTAACAGCGATAGCATCTCCGGCTGCGTCGGCGAAACCGTCGAGGCATACTCTTCCACAATGCGGCGCGCCTCGCTGAATGCCGGAAGTTTGTTTTGAACGGTAATGGCCATGCCGATGGGTACGTCACAAATTCTACTGGAGTGAAGGAGGAGTTGAAACTTTTCGGGCGCAGCCAGGCTCCAAGAGAGATAAATACGCGGAGGTGAGCGGCTCGCCTCCGATGCTAAGGGCGGCTTGCGCCGCCCTCATCGGTGAAAGTTACTTCTTAGCTTTGGATTTTCCGTAGCTGGTTTCAACCGAGGCGCCAATGCTGGCCAGCATCTGCTTTGCCGCGTCGGCATACTTGCCCGTCGGCTGCAGCTCGAGATATTTGTTGAAGGCCTCGGCGGTACCCGGAGGAGCCACCATCTTGTTATCCTTCATCGTCGCTTTGCCAATCAAATCAACACCCTTCCAGTAATAGGCATCAGCGCGGTTGGGATCGATCTGAATCGCCTTATCGAAGGCGGCCACGGCTTCGTCAACCTTGCCGGAGTTGGTAAGAATTGCTCCTTCGTTGTAGTAGTAGTTCCCGGCGTTCTGCGGATCGGCCTGCGCGGCGGCGGCGTAGCTTTCCACGGCTTTGTCCGTCTGGCCGGCTTTCGCGTAGGCATCGCCGATTTGTCCCAGGTATGGACCATAGTTCGGCTTGATGGCGAGCGCCTTCTGGTAAGACTCGATCGCATCGGTGTATTTCTTTGCGCCGCGTTGCGCGTCACCCAGGTACGCCCAGACCAGGTCCTGGCTGGGATCGACTTGAGTGGCTTGCTGCAGCAAGGTGACGGCTTGATCGTAATTGCCGGCGCCTTCGAGTTCCTTCGCCTGCTTCAGCGAGGCGTTCAGGCTCTTTATTTTTTCATTCTTTTGCGAAGCCGCTGGCGCGGCGACTGCAGGCGTGCCCTCCTTGGACAAGTCAAAATCGCATTGCCGCTCGCCACTGACCTCGATCACAACGTTGCCGTGCGAGTCGATCTCCTGGCCATTCTGGATCAGCGTGGCGCGGTAAACGCCCAGGGAAATGCCAACTGAGTAATACTGCCCCTTTGAATTTGTCTTGAGATCGTACTTTGTTCCACTCTGGGTGTTGACCAACTCCACCGTCGCTCCCACGATTGGCTTGCCGTCCTTGTCTTTCGCAACCCCGGTAATCGTTCCGGTTATTTGCGCCCACATCGGGGCAGCACACAGAGCGATCGCCAGCAGCACGAAGGCAAGATTGATAAATTTTTTCATTGTTCCTCCAGCGCATGAAACCGAATGACTATCCGTTCTCTCCGCCACGGTCTCCAGCGTCGATTCTTGAATTTAGCTTCATGAAAAGTCCTGCACTGCAACCTGCGACACATAAGAAATGGGATCAACCGCGCCTGCGGCAGCAAAGGCTCGCAGCCGCAAAACGCAACTGTCGCAGGTGCCACAAGCCTGATCCTCCCGGCTGTAGCATGACCACGTTAAATCGAAGGGAGCGCCCAATTCAAGGCCACGCATCACAATCTCCTGTTTTCGTAAGGCGATCAGCGGGGTTTCGATTTGGATTCTCCCCTCTTTCGTGCCCGCGCGAATGACCTGGTTAAACGCCTGATAGAATTCCGGCCGGCAGTCTGGATAGCCCGAGCTGTCCTGTTGCACCGCTCCGATGTAGATTCGCTCTGCGCCCAGCACCTCGGCCCAGCTCACCGCCGCCGAAAGAAAATGTGCATTGCGAAAGGGCACGTACGTTACGGGGATGTGCGCACCAATCTCCGGAGGTGCATCAGGCACGGCGATCTGCTGGTCGGTCAGCGCAGAGCCGCCGATGGCACGAAAGAAGGGCGTGCGGACGACCAGGCGTTTATCAATCCCCAGGCGCTCGCAGATACCCAGAAACGACGTTTGCTCGCGAGCTTCTGTACGCTGGCCGTAGCTGATGTGCAGAGCCGCTACGGACGTCAGCGCCATATTTCTGGACGGCCAGCGCGGCGCAGACGGCGGAGTCCATGCCTCCGCTGAGAGATACCACGACTTGGGCTGTTGAAGGCAGTCATCTTGAGCAACTAGCAACTAGCAATTAGCCATTAGCCATCAGCTTTTGCTCATTCGCCTTTTGTCTGACCGGGGACTACTGATCGCTAATTGCTGGTTGCTACTAGTTCCTTACACTCCCTTCAACGACGGCTCCCAGATGAACTTGTGTATCTGCAGCCCGAGCCGCGCTTCCAGCCCGTCGGCCAGCATCCATGCGGCAAGATCCTGAGGATCGACCAGGCAATGCGAGACATCGCGGCTTCCGTTCGCATCCTTGCGAAAGGCCGGCGAGAAAATTACCGATCCGACTCGCGAGCTCAGATCATGCTCGCGCGCGAAGTCGCGTGCAAATTCGTAATCGCGCCGGCTGGCAATCACAAATTTCACTTCGTCGCGCGGAGTAAGCCAGCTCAAGTTTTCGATGTGGAATGTTTCGCCTTCGCCCGAGTCCGGACACTTCACATCCACGATCTTCACGACCTGCGCTGGAACTCGCTCCAGCGGCCGCTCACCGCTGGTTTCCAGCAGAACGGTATAACCACCGCTGCGCAGCCGATCCATCAGGGAAACGGCTTCGCGCTCCTGCAGCATCGGCTCGCCGCCGGTGATCTCCACATGACCACCGTTGGGCGAGAGGTGCCGCACCTCGTTCTCGATTTCATCCAGCGTCATGCGCTTGCCGCCCTTGAAGGTGTACTCGCTGTCGCACCAGACGCAGCGCAGGTTGCATCCCGCGAGGCGTACGAAGACGCACGGCAGCCCCGCGTACGAAGACTCGCCCTGCAGCGACTTGTAAATCTCGATGATCTGCATGGCTTTGAAGGGGCACGGCTTCAGCCGTGCCGCAATGACTGAGAATGTTCCCCCTATTCGCTGTAGCGCGCCGTCGTAGTATCCGTCTCCCAGATGGTGACGTCCTTCACCCGCACGCGTCCGTTGGTGCTCTGCTTCAGCCGGGCATTCGTCTCGTCGTAGAAATACTTGGCCAGATTCTCGGCCGAAGGATTGACCGTAGTAAACGGCTCCAGCTCATTGATCATCTCGTGGTCGAGATAGTTCATCACCGGCCGCAGCACGTCCTTCAACTCTTTGAAATCGAGCAGCAGTCCCGCCTGATCCAACTCGGCGCCGCTTAGGGTGACGCGCACACGATAGTTATGACCATGCGGCTTCTCACACTTGCCGCGATAATTGCGCAGATAATGTCCGGCGGAAAATGTGTCTTCTACGGTGACTTCAAACATGGAATCGCACCGCGTAGGCGGCGCGCGTGGCAGCCTACAGCTACTACTCATTCTAGCCTGTTTGGCAGCAATGGCGTTTGTGGTTTGCAGGTGGCGCTAATGAATGGTGCCTGACCATTAAGCCGAAAAACGTATGGGAAGCTGCCGTCAGCTTCCCATATTTCGATTAACCGAAAAGAACAACTCTTCCAGACTTGCAAGGTGCGAACTACGAGCACATGTCCCGAATCAGACTGGACGTCTCCGTCATACCCCGCGTCAAGCTTATGCGCGGGCAAGATCGTAGCGATCCAGGTTCATTACCTTGTGCCAGGCAGCCACAAAATCCTTCACGAACGCCTCTTTCGAGTCGTTACATGCGTAGACTTCCGCGATTGCCCGGAGC
Source organism: uncultured Acidobacteriaceae bacterium (assembly GCA_963818905.1). Classification (GTDB taxonomy): domain Bacteria; phylum Acidobacteriota; class Terriglobia; order Terriglobales; family Acidobacteriaceae; genus Bog-257. The sequence continues at coordinate 20,227 of CAWFUE010000081.1, read as the reverse complement.
TGGGAGTTTGAACCGAAGACAAGGTCGACACGCGTGCCGGTCCACTTCAGTTCGCCTGTCTTGCGGTCGCATCCCTCATACACCCCTTCGGTTGACGAGGGCTGCCACTCCGTATTCATGTCGAGCAGGTTGACGAAGAAATCGTTCGTTAGCATCTCAGGTCGATGGGTGAACACGCCGTGCTTGGATTGCCCGAAGTTCGCATTCAGCGCGCGCATGCCGCCGATGAGAACCGTCATCTCGGGAGCAGTCAGCTTTAGCAGTTGCGCCCGGTCGATCAGTTGCTCCTCGGCCGGTATTCCGTTTCCATTGCGAAGGTAATTGCGGAAGCCATCTGCTGTGTGCTCCATGACCGCGAAGGACTGCACATCGGTCTGCTCCTGCGATGCATCCGTGCGTCCCGGCGAGAAGGGAACCTTCACGTCGTGCCCGGCTTTCTTAGCAGCTTCCTCGACGGCCGCGCAGCCGCCCAGAACGATCAGGTCAGCCAGCGAGACCTTCTTTCCCTTGCCATTGGACGCCGAGCGGTTGAACTCCTTTTGGATCGCTTCCAGCTTCGGCAGAACCTTCGCCAATACAGCCGGCTGGTTCACTTGCCAGTTCTTTTGCGGTTCGAGGCGAATGCGCGCACCGTTTGCCCCACCGCGCTTGTCGGAGCCGCGGAACGATGCCGCCGAAGCCCAGGCTGTCGTAACCAGTTCGGAGATCGACAGTCCGGTCTTGAGGATATTGGCCTTCAGCGCGGCAATGTCCTTCTCCCCGATTAATTCATGATCCACCGGGGGAAGAGGGTCTTGCCACAACAGCGGCTCTTTCGGAACCAGTGGGCCAAGGTACCTTGGAAGAGGTCCCATGTCGCGGTGCGTCAGCTTAAACCAGGCCTTAGCGAACGCGTCGGCGAATTCCTGCGGCTGGTCGTAGAACCGTTTCGAGATTGGTCCATAAATCGGATCGAAGCGTAGCGCGAGATCCGTGGTCAGCATCGTCGGCGCATGGCGCTTGGACGGATCGTGGGCATCCGGAACCGTAGCGGCACCCGCCCCATTCTTAGGCGTCCACTGATGCGCACCAGCCGGGCTCTTGGTCAGCTCCCAATCGTACTTGAACAGGTTGTCGAAGAAGTTGTTGCTCCATTTGGTCGGCGTCGTGGTCCAGGTTACTTCCAGGCCGCTGCCGATCGTGTAGTCTCCGTTGCCGCTGCCGTAAGTGTTCTTCCAGCCCAGGCCTTGCGCTTCGATAGGTGCGGCCTCGGGTTCGGGTCCGACATATTTGCTGGGATCGGCAGCGCCGTGGGTTTTGCCGAAGGTGTGGCCGCCGGCAATAAGCGCAACCGTCTCCTCGTCATTCATCGCCATGCGCGCGAAGGTCTCGCGGATGTCCTTTGCCGCGGCCAGCGGATCCGGATTTCCATTGGGTCCTTCCGGGTTCACGTAGATCAGGCCCATCTGCACGGCAGCAAGAGGATTCGCGAGATCACGATCGCCGCTGTAGCGCTCGTCCTCAAGCCACTTGCCTTCGGGACCCCAGTAGATGTCTTCACTGGGCTCCCATACGTCCTCGCGCCCGCCGCCGAAACCGAAGGTCTTGAATCCCATCGATTCCAACGCCACGTTGCCGGCGAGAATCATGAGGTCGGCCCAGGAGATTTTTTTACCGTACTTCTGCTTGATCGGCCAGAGCAACCGGCGCGCCTTATCGAGGTTCACGTTGTCGGGCCAGCTGTTGAGAGGCGCAAATCGCTGCTCGCCGGAGCCTGCGCCGCCACGGCCGTCGCTGATGCGATACGTGCCCGCACTGTGCCAAGCCATACGAATGAAAAGCGGACCATAGTGGCCGAAGTCGGCTGGCCACCACGGCTGCGAATCCGTCATCACGGCGTGCAGGTCTTTTATGACAGCATTCAGGTCGAGGCTCTGGAATTCTTTGGCGTAATTGAACTCCTTGCCCATAGGGTGGATGTGGGGCCCATGCTGGTGCAGGATTTTCAGGTTCAGCTGATTCGGCCACCAGTCGGCATTCGCCGGGCCCCCAGAGGTGTGTCTGCGAGCACCGTGCGCGACCGGGCACTTGGATTCGGTTGACGAGTCGTGAGTCTGGGGGACGGACGCCCCCACTGCTGTAGCGAGTTCTTTCTCCATATGTTTGCCTTCCTCCGTATGAGTCGAAAAATCGTGATGAACTACAAACCCATCCCCGGTTTTCGCGTTCGTGAAATCGCCGCCGGCCGCACTTCGTGACGCGAGTATTCATCCCGCATCCATGCGCCTACGACAATTGTCGGGATGTATGCCGCGGAGCGCACTCGGTGCAGAGCCCCCGGAAAATGAGTTCGCACTCCCGAAGAATACGTTTGCCCAGCGAACCTGAAGCAGGCTCGGGCACGTTGTACCACTCGATGTCCTCCACATTGCCACAGCGGTCGCAAATGAAGTGGTGATGGCGGATGCCTTTGGCATCGAAGCGCGCGGCGCGGCCTTCGACGGCCACTTCACGTACCAAACCGGCCTGCACCAAGTCCCGCAGATTGTTATAGGTCGTGGCCCTTGAAGAGCGCGGATCCGCTCGATTCACGGCTTCGAAGATTTCCGCAGCCGTGGGATGCCGGTTGCATTCCACCAAGAATGCCATCACGGCGTAACGCTGTGGAGTACACCGCAACCCGCTGCCTTCCAGGGACTGTTTAATTGCCTCGGCGTCCATGAGTATTAGAATATATCTAATATGAGATTTTATCAAGGCTCGAGCCGGCTGCGAGGCGCTATTCTGCCTCTTCAAAAATGTCGAAAACGTAATCGTGAGCAGCTAAAGCCGTCTTCTCCATGGCGCCGGTGCGCACGCGCTTGACCACTTCCTCGCGCGAAAGATCGAATAATGCATCCAGGATCTGTTGCCGCTGATCGCCACGCGCTTGAGCGACTACGAAAAGCACGCGAGCGCTGTGTTGGATATATCGGGGCGATAGCAGTTGCCGTTTCAACAGCTCCATGATTACCGGCGCCTTGCTGCGATCAAAGCGGCCAGCATCGCCAATACGATCCAACTCGGCGAAGAATGCCTGGGTCCATTGGTTATGTAACTCCCAGACTTTATTGAAGAGCTCGGGAGTAAAGCGGGTGCCGGCCTTCACCGCGAAGACATTGGTCGCAGGAATTATGCCGTCCTCCGTAAGCTCGGGCGCTTTGAGATAGCCGTCCTTGGTAATGGCCGCCTGGTGCCGGGCAAGGCTCCAGAGCCAGGAAACGTAAATGCGATAGGTCGCCAGATCGTTCATGAAGCGTAGGCCGAGCTCGTAATCGTCGATCGCGGCGGCGAAATTGCCGTTCAGGATCTGGTAGCCATAATTTGCCGCCATGTAGAAGGAATGCTGGATGTGTTCGATCGTGACGTCGCCTTCAGGAACGCCGTAAATCTCAGCCCAGCGTTGCCGGCTGAGCAGCTTCTCCGGCGTGTCCACCGACTCCTTCGCCACAATCGAGGGCGTGATTTTTCCATGCTCGTCTAGCAGACCTCGGTGTTGAAACAAATTGCGTTCCGATTCGACGAGACCGCTGGCGACCGTGGGCACCCCTTTGCCCTTCACCTGCACCGTCTCCTGAGGTGCGTCGATCATGGCTTGCAACTTCTCCAGCGGTGCGCGCAGGGGCACATTACCGGCTGCGACGTAGGCTGGTTCCGGACTGGCAACCCAGCTCTGCCGATAGGTGTCGTACAGCTTTCCTTTCACACGGCCGGCGAGAATGTCCTGCAGGGTTGGCGCTGCGCCTGCAATCGGCGACTCGGGCACCAGCATGAGGCCTAGCAGACGCTCGCGCAGCTTGTCGAGTGCCATGGCGCGCAAGGCCAGCGGGTTATAACGCGCGCGGCCATAATGGTCGCTGCGCTGATAGATCATGACGGCAGCCATCCCACCGATAGGCGCTGCATTGCTAAGCTCGCCATTCTTCATGCCCGCCATGAGCATGGTCAGCGCGTTGAAACGCTGATACGCGATCATGTTGGTAGTGGCCATGCCGACAAACTGCGGGTCGGGGAATATGCCTTTGGGATCATCCTTCCACATCTCGATGAGGCTGCCCAGATAATCCCAACGGCCAACATTCGTTCCCAGCAGGCGACGGCGTAGTACCCAGGCAATCGCAGGCAGAAATAGCCCGGCATTACCTTCCTCGTACAGCATCTTGATTTTGAATGAGCCCGCCGGCACGCCAATCATGGCTTCCACACGCGACAGCAGGCGCTCGAAAATCAACGCCTCCTGTGGCGTCTGAATCTTCGGGATGTAGAAATACACCCCGGTCCCGAGCTTCTTCAGCGCGTCGTAATTGTTGACAACCCACAGCACAACCACGGGAATCGTGCCCGGGATAGGCTTATCGCCGACCGTGATTTCGTCGTAGAGCACATGAACACTAGGCGGTCGAACTAGACGCGTGGGCCACTGGGAAGGCGGATTGTTGATCTGGTACTTGCGTACTTTTCCTTTCTTCACGACTTCGTAAGCACGATTCGTCCAACCACCTTCGAATATCTCCTTGGCGTTTTGCAAAGCGGCAAAAATGCCTATCGGTTCGCTGCTGGCAGAACCGTCGGGGCGGAAGTGGGGAGGCGAGGCATCTTCGAAATCCGGCATGTTCATGGGCGCCGCACTATTCAGCGCGTTGAAGGCCATGTCCAGCGGATGCCACGGTCCGGTCAACTCCAGACCGGGATTGTTCAGCGGATGGACATCGTCGGGAATTGCAGCCTCATCATTCAAGCGCCAGCGCCACTCACTTTCCTTGCCCAGGAAGTTGTCGATCATGCCTTGAATGATCTGGCGATATGTCCAGAGTTTGCCACTGATGGGATCTTCGAATCTCTCGTCCAGGCTGGGCCAAGCGTAGCGTTTGGTCACCGATTCGGAGGATTGCAACTGCTCGCGGCGGGCGGTTAGAGCGGCGGCTATCGACGGGCGCAACTCTTCCGTCAGAGTGGCGATCATCTGTTCGACATCCACGTGCCGTCCGTTTACCTTCCTCGCTTCAAACAGATCAGGGAATGTCTGGAGAATATCCTGGCGAATCATGGCATTTTCCTCGTGCGTCAATAGCTGAAATGAGAGCAGCGCGGCAGCAGCACGGTTTACATCGCTTCGCCCTCGCGCTGCAAAAAAGGTTAACAGATACTAAAACGCGACATCAGGAAGAGGTGGTCTAGTCATTACCGATCATATAAGCAAGTGCGGCAAGATGAAAATCCTACTGGAAGTGCTGGTTGGCGATTAGTTCATGATCCCGGTTGTATGTCGGTGGCCTTGCCGTTGGTGAAGGTGATGCGCAGCGGATGGCCGTCGTCCGGGAACTCAACGATCCGAGGGTTCGACAAGCCAGTTCCCTCCGGAGTTCCCGTTCCGATGGCGAACGTGGCTTGCAGCTCGTTCATCCCGGGCTTCACTTCGTGGTTGTCAATATCCTTCCAAATCGCCGCCGGCCAGTGGTTATAGAGTTCATGCGGGTCCTGGATAAACAGCATGTCGTCGCTATAGATCTTATAATCGCCGTTATCTTCAATTCCGATGGGAAAAGCGTAGCGCTTACCGTCCCTTTCAAACACCGCCATCACCTGCCTCCGGGTAGCTGATCCCGGCGTGCGCTCGAGCACAACATCTTTGATATTCAGCTTTTCCAGAGGAGCCAGGGTTCCGGCAACGTGCTGAAAATCGCTGTGTCCGGAATAGGAATAGTAGGCGTAATGATATCCGTCGCGAACCCAGACAGGCTGCTTCTCCAGTTCTTTGGCGTCCTTCAGGTCCTGAGGATGAAGTTTCTTCGGCGTGACGTAGTAATCGGCGTCGAGCGCGACCTCCGGCCTTTTCTCCTCAACCAGCGTGGTCCGGCGGTCGCGAAAATAGAGGTAAAGACGGGTGCCGGCGGCAACAATGGCCACGAGCAGGACAAACTGGATGATCTTGGCGGTCTTCGACATTGCCATGAGAGATGTTGGATGAGCCGGATTCAGTTTCGGATCGCTGAGAAAACCACCTTCTCACAAAGCTACGCGTTGTGACCCCGGTCACCGCAAACTGTTCATTCCCGGTTTAACGTAACCATGGCTAAAGCTGCCGCTTTTTCCAGACAGGGAGGGCGTCCCGTGGCCCAGAAGCTGGCCGAACTGCTCGAGAAATCCGGTATTCCCATTCAGTCCCAGTCGGGTGGAAAGGCTCCCGATGTGGTGGTGGATCGCGAGGTAAAGAAGGAACCCTGTCCGCGCGCGAAGAAGCTGCGTGACTTGTATTTCCAGACTCTTTCCTCTGCTACCAACGAATTTCCCTACTGGTATACCCGCAGATACTGCGAGCTGGAGGGCGAAGTCCCGGTGGTCCGTCGCGCTGCGGCGCTGAAAGAAGCCTTCTCGCATCTGACCCCAACCATATTCCCCGGTGAACTGCTGGTGATGGGCAAAGCCCATTACTATCGCGGCTCATTCCCAATGCCATGGCTGTCAGAAGGCTATTACATGGCCAAGGGGAACGAACTCTATCAGGCTGCATTAGAGAAAGGTAGCTCCAGCGCAGACGAACTATCGAAATTCGGCAGCGGCGGAGGCAACGTCACCCAAAGCTTTGGCAATGTCGTCGCCATTGCCGGCAAGTTTGGCATGCGTCGCGAAGAAATTCCCGCCCTCCTCCATATCGCCAAGCAATGGGTAGGGAAGTCGGTGGACGATCTCGGTCACAAGTATGAGCAGATGGTGCCGGACTACGCGACGAAAGAAGCAATCATGCGGTCAATCGTCTGCATGTTCGATTCAGGCTACACGCTGCCTCAGGGCCGAGAGGTTATCAACTACTACTATCCGCTGGAATATGGCTTTGATGCCTTGATTCAGATGGCGAAGGAACATAAAGCCGAAGTCGCGGGACGTGCCGGCGGCGATGGTCTGGTTGGCATAAACCGCCTCTACAACTACGAAGCGGTAATCCTGATTCTCGAAGGCATTCAACAGTGGATCTTAAACTATGCGAAAGAGGCTCGCCGCCTAACCGCGCTCGAGACAGAACCGGAGCAAAAGCAAGAATATGAGGAGATCGCCCAGCGTTTGGCATCGGTAGCCCACAATAAGCCGCAGACCTTTGCCGAAGCCATCCAGATGATATGGACGATTCATGTTGCCGTGCTCAACGAAGATGCCATTTCCGGCCTTTCGCCTGGCCGAGTGGGACAGATTCTTTATCCCTACTACAGGCAGGACAAAGCTGCGGGCCGCATCTCGGATGATGAGGTTCTGGAATGGCTGCAGCTTCAGCGGGTGAAGTTCACGTGCATCGATTGTTTTGCCTCGACTGGGGTGGTAGGCGGTGTGCTCTCCGGCAATACCTTCAACAACCTGAGCTTGGGAGGGCTTACAAAAGACGGCGCCTCGGCCGCGAATGATCTCGAAAGGCTGATTATCGAAGCTGCCATCCGTTGCGCGAGTACGCAGCCGACTCTCACCGTGCTCTACGACGATAAGCTGCCCGAAGACTTCCTTCTGCAAGCGACCGAGTGCAATAAGACCGGCACCGGCTACCCCGCTTGGGTGAACAATCGTGGTGCGATTGAATTTCTCCTGACGCAGTACGGACCGGAAGGAATGAGTCTGGAAGAAGCTCGCGCAGTGGCGATAGGAGGATGCCTGGAAACCTCCCCATGTTCCTGGATGCCGCTGAACTTGGGCGGTAAGGAGTACTGGATCCCAGGCGGGTCGGGCCAGCCGACCAGCGTTGGCGTGCACTTCATTTCCTTGCCCAAAGTTCTTGAGCTTGTGTTGTTCGATGGTGTGGATCAAAGGACGGGCCAACAAGTCTGCCCACCGCATGGCAAGAAGCTGGAGAGCTTCGAAATACTGGTCGGCGTTTTTCAAGACTACCTCCGCAGAACAGTTGATTGCCTGACAGCTTGCAATAACATCCAGCACGACATCTGGCGCAAGCAGAACATGGCTATCTTCAATTCGCTGCTGAAACCAGACTGCCTCACCCGAGGACACCTGATCAACGAACTGGGTTATCGCTATAACGGGACCTACAACGTCGAATCGTGCGGGACGATTAACCTGGTCAATAGTCTCGCTGCAATTAAGAAGCGTGTGTTCGACGACTGTGCCATCAGCCTGGAAGAACTCAAACTCGCTCTAAGTGAGAACTTCGGCTTCAAGACAGCGAGCGACGTGGGCTCGTTCTCGCTCGCGGATCAAGAGAAGACGAATGAGAGCGGCAAGTGGGATTACATTCACTATCTCTGTCTGACGGCGCCTAAGTACGGCAACGACGATCCGTACGCCGACACCATCCTGAAGGACTGGGAAACGTGGTTTTGCAGCATGTGCCGCGACTATGAATCACTCAATGCCAGGCCTTTGTACGCTTGCCAGATCTCGGTTTCGACGCATGCGCCGATGGGGATGGCGACCATCGCCACTCCCGATGGACGCCTCGCAGGCACCACGTTCGCGGACGCCTCTATGTCCGCCTATCCCGGTACAGACCGCAACGGCCCCTATGCCCTGTTCGAATCGGCGACCGTATGGAACCACTCCATGTCGCAAAACTCGCAGATGAACCTGAAACTGCACCCAACCGCGGTGGGGGGCATGCAGGGTTGCAAGAAGCTTCTGGCACTGACGCAGGGTTACATGCGCAAGGGCGGTTTCCATATCCAGTACAACGTGGTGGATAGCAAACTGCTTCGCGATGCGCAGAAGAATCCGGACAACTACCGTGACCTTATGGTGCGGGTTGCCGGCTTTACGCAGTACTGGGTTGAGATAGGCAAGCCGATCCAGGACGAGGTGATTGCCAGGACCGAATACGAAGGAGTGTGAGATGAGCGGCTTGATGAAGCACTTGGACTGTCGTAACTTCGCTGCCGTCGATGTTGCCAAGGGTATCTGCCATCGCACCAAAGGTCTGATTCTGGCTGACGGCGATCATTGCGAACATTTTGCCGCCATTCAGAAGTGCAAATTCTGTAGCCGTTTCACTGCGACCGAGCAATACCTGGGAACCTGCGGCGCCGATCCGTCTAAGCCGATGACATATCCCGACCTGATCACCGTCACCTGCGAAATGTTCGTGGCGGACACGCAGAAAACGTAACTCATGCCTCCAGGTGAAACCAAAGGGCTGATCTTCGATATTCAGGGCCACTCGATCCATGATGGGCCCGGAACACGAACTCTGGTGTTTCTGAGCGGATGCCCATTACGTTGCAACTGGTGTTCGAACCCCGAGGGTATGGCCCTGCATCAGCGGCTTATGTACAGGCCGCGATTGTGCAAGAGTTGTCCGGCGCGATGTGTTCCCGTCTGTACCGCCGGAGCAGCACAGAGATCCGCAAACGGCGGCACGGTGGTCTTTGATCGCAGACAATGCGACTCCTGCGATGCCATGGATTGCATCAAGGTCTGCTACAGCGGAGCGCTGCAGGCGAGCGGCAAGTGGTACACGGTTGAGGAATTGATGCGTATTTTCGGCCGCGATTGCTGCTATTGGGGATCCCAGGGCGGCATTACCTTGACCGGTGGCGAACCGCTTATGCAGGAAGAGTTCGCTCTCAAACTGCTAAAGCGCTGCCACGACGCTTACACCGACACCTGCGTAGAAACCAGCGCCTATGTTCCTCGAAGCGTTCTTCAGGCAGCATTGCCTTACATTCAGTGGCTTTTCATCGACCTCAAGCACATGGATTCTGCGAGGCACCTGCAAGGCACCGGCGTGGCCAACGAGTCGATTCTGGATAACATTCGCTTCATCGCGAGCACGGACTGGCCCGGACGTATGCTCTTGCGAATGCCGGTTGTGCCCGGATTCAACGACAGCCTTGCGAACACCCAGGCAACGGCGGCTTTTTTGGCCGAGATAGGACAGAGCGAAATCAATCTGCTGCCGTTCCATCGTCTGGGAACTTCGAAATACGAGCAACTGGGATTGCCTTACGCATACGCAGATAAGGCGCCTCCAACCCAGGAGTCTCTCGAGGCACTCGCTTTCGTTTATGAGCAACAAGGCATCGCCTGCCACTTGGGCTCGAACACACCTTTCTAGCTGCCGGTTCGGGTGTGCTCTCGCAGAGACGTGCTGCCAATTCCTGGCGTTAGCAGGTTGACTCTCGGGTTGTGGTATCTTAGCCCAGCTTATCGTCAAAGACTTGACTGTGTGTCTCCTCCAGCGATAGGAAAAACAGGAGGCCAGGAATCGGACTAATGCTGGACCAGGCCGAGGCGGTGACCTGTCGCCGTGCACGGAAGGGGTGAGCACACATTGTGATCTCCAGATAGGTTGTTACAGGAAGAGCTGAGGCAATGAAAACTTATCAGGAAGTACACAACGAAGGACACGCTCTGAGCAAAACACTTGCACTCCTCGTATTTTGCCTATTGCCGGCGATGGTGTGGGCACAGGATACAGGATGGCCCCGCGAGATTACCAAGCCTGGTGGCAAACTCGTTCTCTACCAGCCGCAAGTCGACGACTGGAAGAACTTCCAACAGGTCGATGCGCGCATGGCATTCACCGTGACGCCTACGGGCGGCGCGAGCCACGTCGGGGTGGTAACCGTCCAGATGCAATCGGTCGTCAACATGGACGACCACACCGTTGTCCTTAGCCATCCCGAGATTACGGGCATTTCATTTCCGTCGCTGGATGCGACGACTACGGCCCAGCTGAAGCCACTGATGACAACGTTTCTCAATCCCTCGGCTACGATGACCATTTCGCTGGAACGGCTCGCGGCGAGTGTGAAGAAAACGAAGAGTCCGCCCGTGGCCGCGGTCAATAACGACCCGCCGACAATCTTCCTCAGCCTGCGGCCGGCAATTCTGTTACAAGTGAACGGCGCCGCCGTAACCGCGCCGATCGCCAATTCGAATTTGCAGTTCGTTGTGAATGCCAACTGGCCTTTGTTCCTCGATTCGTCGAATTCCACGTATTACTTGTTTAGTGGCAAAGCGTGGCTCACTTCCACGAACCTGCAAGGAACCTGGAGTCCCACCAGCCAATTGCCCAAGGAGATGTCGAAGGTCCCGGAGAACGCGAATTTCGCTGATCTGAAGGCATTCATTCCGCCGCCCGCCGGAAGCGCCGCCGCGGCTCCTATGGTCCACTACAGCGCTACTCCGGCCGAGCTCATCGTCTTTCAAGGCCGTCCACAGTGGACTGCGATTCCCGGCACGCAACTGTCATACGCAGCCAATACCGACAGCCCGGTGTTTAAGTACGAGCCGACGGGAGCTTTCTATTACCTGACCTCGGGACGCTGGTTCACATCGACCACCCCGCTAATGGGACCTTGGACCTTCGCGACCTATAGCTTGCCACCGGATTTTGCGAAGATTCCTGTCGGCAGTCCTGCCGGAGGTGTGTTGGCGTCGGTACCTGGAACACCGGAAGCGGAGGACGCCGTGCTGATTGCGCAGATTCCGACGACAGTCACAGTCAATGCCGCGCAGGCAGCAAAAGAAGTGCAAGTGTCGTATGCTGGCCAGCCCCAGTTCGTGGCGATCCCGGGCACGACCATGCTGTACGCCGTCAATACTCCCAACAAAGTTATCCAGGTAGCGACACAGTACTACCTCTGCTATCAGGGCGTCTGGTTCGTATCCTCCAATCCTATGGGGCCTTGGCAGACAGCACAGACCGTTCCTCAGGTTATCTACACGATTCCGCCGAGTTCTCCGCTATACAACGTTACGTATGTGACACAGGTCGTGGCCTCCGATGGCTACGTGCAATCGAGCTATACGGCGGGATATATGGGAGCCTTCATCATGGGCGCCACAGTGGGAGCCATCGTGTGCAGTGGGACGGGTTATTACTATCCGCCCTACATCTATCACGGCTATTACTACCCATACGCGGCGACTTATGGCTATCACACCTACAACTCATACACCGGAGCCTATGGATATGGAGGTGCGGCCTACGGGCCATATGGCAGCGCGCATTGGGGAACGTCTTATAACCCAAACACCGGGACCTACGCTCGCGGTGCTTCGGCCTCCAACGCTTATGGCTATCGCGCTGCCGGACAAGCCTATAACCCCTACACCGGCGCTTATGGAGCGACTCGCCAGGGAGGAAACGCCTACGGATCGTGGGGACAATCGGTAGTCAGCAAGAATGGCAACACGGCATACACCCAGCATGCGACGAATGCGTATGGTTCGGCGGGAAGCGTTCAGACCTCGGCTGGGGGCAAGGCCGTGGGAACCAGTACCGCCTACGGGTAATACTGCTGCGGGCAAAACCGCGAGCGGCGATATGTACGCCGGCCACGATGGCAATGTCTACAAGAACACGGGCTCAGGCTGGCAGAAGTACGACAACGGTAGTTGGAACAATGTGGAAAAGCCGACGCAGCAGCAAGTGCAGCAGAAGACGCAGAGCTACGGTGAACAGCACCCAACCAGCACTGCAGGAAGTTACTCCGGACAGCAAAGGTCGCAGGGGTCGATGGGCGATCTGAACCAGGAGGCACAGGACCGGCAACGTGGCGCAGCCGAAAGCCAGCGTTTCTCGCAAGGTCAGCGCTTCGGAGGCGGCGGTCGGACATGGGGCGGAAGGCGCTGAACGGCTCGCCCCTGACGGGCTGAGATCTCTGTCAGACTGCTACTTCACAGCTCAAGCATTTGCGAAGCCCTGATCTTAAGTGTCCGCCTTCTGTCCCCACCGTCGCTTTGGGGACCTTACAATATTGAGTCGCGGTTAATCGCCATCCTTCAATCCAAGAGACGGTGGCGAATGCGCCGGTCGCGCACGCGAAAATGGGTATCTTCCGTTCCGCATTATTGATCATCTAATTAATGTGGAGGAGCTGTGCCGTACTCCCCGCGAAGACGTCACCGCTCTGCATTGGAACAACGCGAACGAAGCGCACTCGCATTCCGCAAGTGTCGCCAGGAGGAAGCCCCGTGTGTTCGACTAAATCGATTCGTTCCCTACTGATCATCCTGCTGCTGCTGATGTCGTTATCGGCGGCCTTGTACGCGCAAATCGGAATCGTAGTCGGATTTGGTTCGCCTGCGCTGCCTATCTATGCCCAGCCTCTATGCCCCGGACCCGGTTACTTCTGGACGCCGGGCTACTGGGCATGGGACCCCGAATTCGGTGATTACTACTGGGTTCCCGGCACATGGGTTTTGCCTCCGGAAGTAGGCTTCTATTGGACTCCCGGCTATTGGGGTTGGAATGGAGCTGGTTTCATCTTCTATGAGGGCTACTGGGGTCCACGCGTTGGTTTTTATGGCGGGATCAATTACGGATTTGGTTATTTCGGCCACGGCTATGAAGGCGGACGTTGGGATCATGGCCAGTTCTATTACAACCGTGCGGTCAACAACGTCAATGTCAACATGATTCACAATGTTTACAATGCCAGGATCAACAACATCAGCCAGAGCCACGTGAGCTACAACGGCGGCGCAGGCGGCATTAACGCTCGTCCCACGCCTGAGGAAGAAGCCGCGGCTCGCGAAAGACATATCCCGCCAGTGACCGATCAATTCCGGCAGGTTCAGGCGGCGCGCGACAATCCCCAATTACGGGCTTCGGTAAACCACGGCAAACCTCCTATCGCTGCCACCCAGAGACCGGGAGAGTTTCAAGCCAAGGCGGTCGTACCCGCCCGGGAAGCCGGCGCGCCCTATCATCCAGCCGCCAACCGCGTCGCGGGCCCAGCGCACGCCAGTGAACTGCCGACTCACACCAATGCCCCAGTGCACACGGGTACCCCTACTGTCGACCAGCAATATCAGCGGGAGCAGGAAGAGCTGAATGCACGGCAGAACCAGGAACACCAGCAACTGGCGCAACAGCAGGAGCAGGAGCATCAGCAACTCCAAAGGCAACAGGCAAACCAGCAAGCAATGCAGCAGATGGAGCAGCGGCATCAGCAACAGACTATGCAGATGGAGCAGCAACACTTCCAGCAGCAGATGCAGATGCACACGCAGCAGATGCAGCGAGCGCCGGAATTCCACGGCGCGCCCGGTCCTGGAAGGGGCAGGTAACAGCCCGATCTTCGATGGAGTGTCATGAAAAAAGAGCTCCGCACTGGCCTGTGCAAAGTCCGGATCTCAGAGACGACACTGGCTGGCTCTCGCCTCGGCCTTGAGTCGGATCACTCTACATGTGTTGCGGTGGTGCTGGTTGCGGTGCGCTCTGGCAGATCACGCCGTAGCTGACATAACTGGACAATCAGAGCAATGTATAAGCCGGGGAAGGGCATGGATAAGATCCGCTATGTTATCGCCCTGATGAGGTTGGTGAGCCACTACCCCCCTTCAATTCACGATCAAACATCGGCGTAGGTAATACGCGCGCGCCAAGTGTAGGTCCACGATCCTAGTTGACTCGCAAGCGGCCGCTGGTCAGGTCGCTGAGTTCGTCCATCTTTCGACGCTGATAAGCTTCGGCATCCGGCCGAGAAAAGACGGGACGCACAGTATCCAGATATTGCCGCGCTCGGGTGTAAGCACCTTGTCGTACCGCGATTTCAGCCTCGGCTAAAGTGACGCCGGCTCCCCAATCAGGATCTCCAGTTAGCTGGCTTGCCGCTTTGATATTGAGATTTGCGAGAAGCTGCGAGGCTTCCTGTAGCTTGCCGAGACCGATCAGACAATTAGCTAGCGGAAGTGCGATTCCGCTCGCTAAGGCCGATTGCGCGCCGAACGCCTGCACGGCATCGTCGTGCGCTTTACGCGCATTAAGCTCTCCCTCCTGCAGGTGGCCGGCGCGACACTGGGCTTCGGCAGCGTCTGAGAGTGTGGCAATTGAGTAAAAGGACAACGTCCCCTGCTTTTTTACGGCGATTTCGTGGATGGCAAGATCGTCGCGCACGGAGTCGTCGAACAACCCGAGGCTGCCTTCCGACTGCGCGCGGGTTGAGAGTAACTGCATGGTTAGCTGGTGGTCGGGTCCGAACTTCGCAAGAAAATCGGGATAGATTGCGTTCGTTTCATCGATCGATTCTCTGAACTTTTTCTGAACCATGTAAGCTTGCGCCAGATTGAGCCGGACGCGCAGAACGTACGGGCTGTCCGGTCCCGTGGTGCGAGACAAATCGGCGATCAACTCGCGCGCCAGCCGCTCAGCAGTCGCGCCATCGCCAAGCCGAATGTACGTGAAGGCCAGGCGCTGCTTCAGATTGAACCGAGCAGTTTGATCGAAGTCAGGTAAGTTGACCGCTGTCTCAGAAGCTTCGCTGAAGTACTGGTTCGCTGACTTGGCATCGCTTTCGACCAGGGCGATCATACCCTTTGCCGTTAGCAGCCATACCGCCAGATCCTTTCGTGGTGTTTTGATTTTGGCGATTAAAGATTCCTGCTCGGCAACCATAGACTTCGCAACCGGTATTCCTCCCGATTGAAAGCTACGCGCCTCCATGGATGCTCGTTGTAGCTGAGTGGCAATGGCATTCTGCGAAAGCGGTCCTTCGGTTTGCAGAAACAGCTGGTGTGCGCGATCGTACTCCCGGCGCGCTTCGGGGAAGTCACTTCGGTTGTCCAATGCTTGTGCGATCGTAAGATGCAGACGAGCGCCGATCTGGGGTTCGCCGGCAAATTTGCGGTCGATCGCGGGTGCGGCTTTATTGATGGCATCGAAAAGGGTTTCATCCGCTCTGCCACTCTGGAACGGATTGCCGCGGCCGAGCAGGTCGTCGGCCAGAAATTGATTGACTGAATTGGCGATCGCAGTTTGGCGGTTGGCATAATCGCGTTCTCTGGCCAGGCGCAGAGTAAAGAAAATTACCAAGCCGATGATTACTGCAATCACCGCGCTACTCGCCATGACGGCTCGGCGATGGCGAGTCACGAACTTGCGCGCCCGGTAAGCGACGGTGTCAGGACGGGCGTCCAAAGGCTCGCCATTCAAATAGTGGTCGACATCCCGAATCAACGCTTCCACCGAACGGTAGCGGCGCTGCGGGTCCTTGTGCATGGCAGTCATACAGAGCACATCGAGATCGGCCCACGCCGCCTGGCTCAGCGACATTACAGCGCCGTTGGTTTGCGATCGGAGGGCGCGCCGAACGACATCAGAAGGCTTCCCTGGCTCGTGCTCCGCAATTACAGTCGCGGCCTCTGCCGGTGTCAGGTTGGAGAGGTCAAAGGGGAGTTCGCCAGTCACTAGTTCGTACAGAATGACTCCAAGCGAATAGACGTCGGCGCTCACGCCGATTCGCTCGCCGAGAACCTGTTCGGGCGCAGCATACGCTGGCGTCATCAATCGCAAACCCGTCATCGTCTGATCGACCGAAAGATCTAGTGACTCGATGTGTTTGGCGATGCCGAAATCCAGCAAACGAACCGTGCCGTCCCTCTTTACCAGAATGTTCGAGGGCTTTAGATCACGGTGAATGACGGCTTGGCTGTGGGCGTACTGTATCGCTTCGCAGACGGCGCGAAAGAGCTTGAGCCGCTCGTCGATCGAGCATTTCCGCTCGCGGCAAAATTGCGTCAGCGGGGTCCCTTCGACGTACTCCATCACGAAGTATGGAGTTCCATCGTCGAGTGTTGCGGCATCGTAGAGGCGGGCGATTGAGGGATGGTTCAATTGCGCCAAGGTCCGTTGTTCGGTGGCGAAACGTTCGCGGCGAGCGGGAGAGAGCCACGCGTCGCGCAGGACCTTAATCGCAATC
Organism: uncultured Acidobacteriaceae bacterium; assembly: GCA_963818905.1. Lineage (GTDB taxonomy): Bacteria > Acidobacteriota > Terriglobia > Terriglobales > Acidobacteriaceae > Bog-257. The sequence continues at coordinate 3,569 of CAWFUE010000081.1, read as the reverse complement.
TGATCTCGCAGAGCCTTGCGCTCCGCCAGGTACACCACTCCCATGCCGCCCTCGCCGAGGAGGCGAATCAACTGGAAGGGTCCGAAATCTCTGGAGAAGTAGACAGAGCTGGCAAGTGTCCGATGGGCGACCTCCGTCAACGGTTGATCGAGCAGCGAGCTCTTATCGGCGTCCTGCTCCAGCATGGCCAGAACCTCGGAGATCACTTGCTGGTCCTCACCGCAGACGCTCTTTAGAAAACCCTCCCGCTGCGACGCAGGCAGGTCTGCCGCGTCGTGGAATAGTTTCTGAATCCGTTGCCAATGCGCGCCGTCCATCGCCTCACCCTAACTGCGCAAGCCTAACTCGCCGCTCGAAGCTTTTGTCCCAGCCATGCTTTCGCAGCTCGCCAGTCACGCAGGACCGTCGCTTCGGAGATCCCTAGTAATAAGGCAATCTCTGCGATCGCCAATCCGCCGAAGAAACGGCTTTCTACGATCGCTGCCTGTCGTGGCTCCATCTCTTCCAGCTCGTTCATCGCCCCATCGAGCAGGAGCAGATCTTCTTCATGTTTGCGTGATCCATCGAGGGATTCGTCCAGCGTGACGAAGAGTGCTTGACCGTCCCCGCCGCGCTTGCGGGCGTTACGTCGCCGAGCGGCTTCCACCAGCAGCTGCCGCATGGCGCGGGCGGCGATCCGTTTGAAATGCAGTGGGGACTCGACGACGAAATCCGGCGAATGTGCCAACTTTACCCAAGCCTCGTTGACGAGCGCGGTAGGAGTCAGGGTTACGCCGGGATCACCACGCTTGACCGTAGCGGCCAACCGACGCAGTTCCTCATAGGCAGCGCTAAAGAGTTGGTCGAGGTTCTCCCGTGCTCGCTCTCGCTTTCGAGAGGCGTCCACCCTCGGCTCAGCCGCGCGCGACCAATCTTCCGGCGGCATGACGGTTTCCTCCCGCTTTTTACGTAATGCAAATTGAAGCCGCATGAAAACAATCGTGGCCGGTGGGACCCAGAGCCTGTGTTTCGCAGAAGCCTAGCACCACGAGCTATTACCGACAACAGTTTTCCTGATGTCAGGAGGAATTATGAAAAAGCGAGGAAACGTTGTGCGGGCACCTCGCGATGGGCCAGGTCTGCTGATGATCGAGGGCCGGCAATTTTGGTTTTCTTCGGACCGAGTGTGGAAATCCGAGCTGCCACCGAGATCGGGCCAAATAGTCGAGGTTGAGTTTCACCACGAATCGGCGATAACCGCTATCACGCCCGTGCCGGAATCGCCTCCAGCGGAAGTGAGCGAGAAACCTGGCGAGCGACAGACAGAAGGCTGTTTCAAAAAGTTCCTGGCGAAGTTACGTGCTTCGGGCGGCTCGCGCGATTGTCGCCGAGCGGAACGAAATTCGGAAGAAATCGAAAACCCATGACAGTTTTCGACTCTGCTTTGCGCAATGTGCATTGAGAGCAATTTTCGAGATGGAGGCGAGATATCATGCTGGGCTTCTCAATAGGTTGTACACAGCGGACCAGCAAGCACAGACGGATTTCCGCATTAGCAGTTGCTGTCTCGAAAGCCACGCTCATACGAGCGGGACTGTTGCTCGCCGCGCTCGCGTTCCTCTTCTCGCCAACGGTGATGAGGGCGCAGGGAACCTATACCGAGACCACGCTCTACAGTTTTTGCCCACAACCCGAGCAGAATTGTCCTGACGGTGATCAGCCGCAGGCGGCGACTCCTGTCTTCGATTCGCAGGGAAATCTCTACGGCACGACGCAGTACGGAGGTGCAAACAATACGGACAATGGTTGCGCCAACAACGGATGCGGCACGGTCTTCAAGCTGACTCCGAATGGAAATGGCACGTGGACGCAAAGCGTGCTGTACAGTTTCTGCTCCGAGAACCTTTGTGCGGACGGGAGTAACCCTCGAGCCGGCCTCATCATGGACAGTCAGGGGAATCTATACGGCACAACCTACTTCGGCGGCAACAACTACCCCGGCGAGGGCACTGTCTTTGAGCTTAGCCCGTCGGGAAATGGCACGTGGACCGAGAAGGTGCTGTATGCCTTTTGCCAGAGCACTGGTTGTCCCGATGGGAGGAACCCCACTGCTCCCCTCATCATGGACTCGCATGGCAATCTCTACGGCACGACCGTGGGCGGCGGAGCCTCGAATCAAACCGGCGCTGGGGTGGTTTTCGAACTGAGTCCAAATGGCAACTCGTGGAATGAGACGGTACTGTACGCCTTCCTTTGCGGCCTCAGCACCGGTCTCTGTCCGTACGGGAACGAGCCGATGGCTGGGCTCATCTTCGATCCCGCAGGCAATCTGTACGGCACGACGTTTGTCGGTGGGGTAGTGGATGGGGCAAATGTCTACGGAACGGTATTCGAGTTGAGTCCCTCGGGGGGAAGTTGGAATGAAACCGTGCTCGTTGTCTTCGACCAGACTAACGGCGAAAATCCCGTTGCACCTGTGACCCTGGATTCGCAGGGAAATCTGTACGGAACTACCACCGCCGGCGGAGCGAACCAGGAATATGGCGGTATAGTCTTCGAGCTAAGTCCAAACGGCCAGAGTGGATGGACGGAGCAGATACTATGGAATTTCAGTTTTAGTGGCATCCTTGGTTACGCCCCCAGAGCGGGCTTGATCCTGGATGCCCACGGCAACCTCTATGGGAACTCGACCTCAAGCAACCAAGGCACAGCGTTTGAGTTGAGCCCTTCCGGTAATGGGCAATGGACGCCGACGCTGCTGTATCAGTTCTGTCAACTCTCCGGTTGCGCCGACGGCCAGGCGCCTGCCTCCGCCATGATCTTTGACGCGCACGGCAACCTCTATGGCACTGCGGGCGGAGACCGCTACTGCGAAGCCTGCGGAGTTGTGTATGAGTTGTCGCCCATCCCGTTGATTCCCACAACCACCGTACTAATGACGTCGCCGAATCCGTCGAATGTGGGGCAGACCGTCACCATGACGGCGACGGTCACGGCGCAGAACGGTTCGCTGCCAACCGGTACGGTGATCTTCGAAAGCAATGGGGTGCAGATTGGATCAGGTTCTCTGAACGGCTCCGGCGTCGCGGTGCTGAATTACTCCGCGTTGAACGCCGGCACCGACAACATCACCGCGATGTATCAGGGCTCGTCGACGCTGGCCCCCAGCACCTCCAACACCGTGCCGCAAGTGGTGAATAAGGTCGGCAGCACGACCTCAGTGACCAGCTCGCCCAATCCTTCAACCCTGGGGCAGTCGGTAGCGATCACCGCAACGGTGTCGCCCGCAGGGCCACCGGCGCCCACAGGAACGGTGAGCTTCACCTCCAACGGCACGGCGATTTCCGGCTGCAGCTCAGTGCCGCTGAGTTCGTCGCTAACCGCGGTCTGCACGACGTCGACGTTGGCGGTGGGAACCGATGCGATCGTGGCCACTTATTCCGGCGATGGCAATTACCAGGGCAGCAGCGGCGCGTTCTCGCAGATTGTGGATCCATTGCCTACAGCCTTGCAGTTGGTGCCGGTGACGCCGTGCCGGATCGTGGACACCCGCAATCCCGACGGAGCATTCGGCGGCCCGGAGATCGCCG
>CAWFUE010000080.1:0-143792 GCA_963818905.1 uncultured Acidobacteriaceae bacterium | reverse complement strand
GGCGGCCCGTTCTCCAACGCGTCTGTGGCGGGGACATACGCCGCAGGCTCACTTGCGCCGCTCGACTACGCCAACGCCCGCAACGAAATCGAGGTCGGCTCGGCTGACGGCAACGGCACACTCATCGTGAGCGGCGATTCCAGCGGCTCGGGTGGGCTGGATCAGCAGTTCGGTACCGTCGTCAACTACAACATCGCAGCCGATGGCAGAGGCACAGCTGAGGCCCAGGGAGACCAAGCCCCGGCCATCGTATACATGATCTCGCCCACGAGGTTTGTGGTGATGATGCCCAAAACCGACGCCAGAATGGATGTGTTTCAACACTGAGTTCGATAGCACGATGCAATTGACTGTCGCCGGCGTCTGCGGGCGTCGGCGCTTCTTATTTGCGCTGCTCTATACAGAGCGGAGTTACGGGAAATCGCCCATCGTTACTGGATAAGTTTTATTGCGCCGCCTCCGCTGCACGTGCGATTGCCGTGCGCAGAAAACGTGTTGGACGATCGCCGATGTGCTCGTTGCGGATCAACTGCGGGTTCAGCCATTCGATGACCGCCGCGTAGCCCAGACTCTCAGGGTCGTCGCTGAGATAGTGAGGCACCACCGCAAGAACATGAAAGCCTTCCCGGAGTTGGAAGCTCAGCGTGGGATCATGCTCAATCCCTTCCACCACCGCTACCACGTACTCATCGGGCTTGAAGCGCTCGGCGTAATGGCAATACCCGCGCAGCCGCGATCCGGCGCGAATGCGCAGCAGCTTGTGCGACTCTGCCAACTCGCGCCGGGCTGCATAAAGCTTGTCACCGATTCCATGATGCTGCAGTGTGGGATCGACGATCACCTCAGCGCCGTACAACGTTCGCCCACGCTTCGGATCATGGTTGGTGAACATGCCGTCGGCGGTGAACTGCTCCCAATTCTCGAGCACATTGTAGTCTTCCCAATCGACGATCAAGCTGGCGCACATGCCGACGGCAGTTTGCTCCCGGCCATGCACAGCGACGAATTGACCTTCAGGGAAGAGACGCAGATGCGATGAAAGCTGTTCAGCATTCCATGGCGGCGTGTCGGGATAGATGCGGCGGCACAAATCGGTGATGCCGGCAAAGTCGCGCGCCGTCGTGTTGCGCACGAGCACCTGGTCGGGTTGATCGGGAAGCGGAGATATTGCAGGCCCAAGGTTCATTGTTCAAACCAGCATTCTAGAATGCTAAGCCGCGCAGCGGAAGCAGGATCAGGCTGCCTGCCGCGTTTTGCGAATGAGGAACGGCACCACGCCCGGCAAGCGGAGCAGTTCGAATACAGCGATTCTAGCGACATACGGCAGTGAAAAAAGCGAACGCACCCGGGACGCTGTTGCTAGCAGGGGTGCGAACTGCTGCGAATACTCGCGCTCGTACAGCGCAACCGAATCGCGCAGCGCAGTCTCGCCCGACAGGTATTTCCGGATGCATTGGACCGCGACTCGCCCGCTGCGCAGCGCAATCGAGATCCCATCCCCCACAAACGGATCGACAAATGCGGCAGCATCGCCGGCGAAGATCACGTTACCGCGCACTGGCCGCGGCTCGCGGTAAATCAATGGCGCCGTGCTGACCGGCTGAGTCACCGCAGTCCAAGCAGTCGCACGTCGTGCCAATCCGGCATGCAGTCGAAATACCCCCGGCAACGAAGTAGCGTGGTCGGAACGAACCATGACGCACGCGTTGACGATATTTTTCGCAACCGGCTGGACTCCACAATAACCGTGCTCGAAGAAATAGAGATCGGTTGAGAGATTGGGATTGCGCTCCTGAAAATGCCCCTTCAACCCAATCCATCTCGGGCCAGGCGGAATGGTTCGGTCTGGCGCAAATTGCGACCAGCGGCCTGCAGCGATGACGAGCGCCTTCGCCGAATAGACTCCGGCTGTCGTGCTCATCTGAAAAGGACCTTCGCCTTCGAGTGCGGTCACTTCGCAATTTGCGAGGGTCTCAGCCCCAGCAGTTTGCGCCGCTTGCCAGAGTTGTAAGTCGAGATCATAACGCGTGATGCTGAGCCCGGGCGGCGACACCGGAGCTTCAATCATCCTGCCACCGTGGAACATGCGGGTGCTATTCATCGCAGGCGCAGCCTCGAGAAGCAATCGGCCTTGAGGATCATCGCGAAACAGGCTGCCGAGCAGATCCAGCGCCTCGGACGATACAAACTCGCCACAAACTTTGTGTCGCGGGAAGGCTCGAGCCTCAAAGAGGGCAGTCCGCATTCCCAAGCGAGCAGCGGTGATCGCCGCCGACGTTCCCGCTGGACCGCCGCCGATGATGGCTAGATCGAAATGTTTAGTAGCAGTCAGCAATCAGCAGCCATCTCACCATGAACCAGGAACGTACAACTCATGTTCTGTTTCCCCAGGGCTAAGCCCGTGTTTCATGGACTTTGGCGACTCGGCTGAGCCGTGCCCTTGCAAAACTATTATGCGATAGCCTCCGGCGACCAGCCTCCCTTATACCGGCACATGAGTATCCGTCGGCATCGCAGCCGATTGGCCCTTGCTAGTTGCTCATCGCCAAATGCTGAGTGCTGATTGCTAAGTGCTGCCCTTCCACAACAACACTCCCATGCGATACAAGTAGTGCCTCGAAATGGTAATTCTCTGAGCCGGCAATCCTGTAAGGATCTCCTCCATTTCACGGATTGTGTAAGCGTTGCACACCGATGCCGGAGCGTCGTGCCAGGTGATCCGGGAACGAAACAGCGGCAAGCCTGCATAGACCAGCCCCAGATGAACGCGGCTGCGGATCAGGTCATTGATCAGCACCGCTCGCCGGCAAACTCGCAGAGCTTCGCGAGCGAATTGGCGCAACGTGTGGGCCTGAAGATGATGCACAAACAGGGAGCAACTCACCACATCGAAAGCGTCATCTCGGAACGGTAATCGCAGTGCATCGCCTGCCACCGATGCAATTCCGTTGCCCGGGAGGTGCGACCATATGCGATCCAGCAGGCTCACTTCTACCTTAGTCCCGTTGCCGGCGAGTGCCCGACCCACCGCCAGCGGCAAATCGCCCGCACCTGCCGCGACCTCCAGCAGCGAAAGTCTTTTGCAGTTGCACTGCCTCACCACGCGCCGCAACAGGGCAGACGTCGTTTGTACCCCTCCGAACCAGCCATTAATGTGACGCAGGTCGGTCAATGACGAAGCCACTTCGGCAGGCGTTCCCAGATCGCCGTCGAGAAGTTCGGGAATCATCTTGCGCCGCACAGTTTCCTAATCTTGTTGTTTCGGGAATAGCCGGCGAACTGCTGTCGCCGCTTTTTTTCGATGGTAGCAATAAAACCGGGGAAGATGTGATTTGCACGAGCGGGGTTGCAGGAATCTCACTGCCCACAGGTGGAAGTCGAGGTGCAATAGTTGGAAACAGGATGTGGCCGCGCTGAGCGACATCGCATTATGAATGCTGCCAGATGCGCGATTCTTGGGGTGTATCGAGCGGTTTTGGCCATTTCAGTGTTTGGACTCATAGTTGCGAAGAGATAGCTCAGGTCGGTCCGGCGGAGTGCCGACTGGACGAGTGAGACCGGATACCAGGGGAACAGCGGTTTTGCTCATGCGGTGTCGGTGAAAACAATGGGACTGTCTCTGCCGGACCGGCAGCTCATCTAGACATGAACAGAGACGGCCTTTAGATGGTCGATCCGCTCGTCCTCTTGATGTTCTTCGGACCTTCCAATCTGAGCTTCCTCGTAGCAACATTTCTCTTAAGTTCGTGCGAAGAGTGCGCAGAATCTGATGCTTCCAAGCTGCAGAGAACAATAGTCTTTATCAGAAAAGCAACTGACCCGTTCGTCGACTCGTCTAATCTGTTGAAGGGAATTGGCTTGAACTTGCGTCGCATTGGACCATCTCGTCTGCTGTTTCCGGCGCTGACACTACTGCTGGTGGGCGGAGTTGTTCAGGCGCAGCAGAAACTCGACATCAACGATCTGGTGCGGCGCGCCTCTCAAAACGAGATCAAAGCGAACAATGTGCAGTACTACTGCATGTTTAAAGACTCGACGGAATACAAAGACCATTCCATCACGAGAGAGATTGTTCGCACCCCGCAAGGCGGTTTGTCCACGACCCTGCTGCTTAACGGCCGTCCGCTGACGCCCGAGCAGCGGCAAAAGGAAGACGCGAAGCTGCAGAAATTTGCCAACGACCCCGAGGCACGGCGCAAGCGGCGCGAATCGAATCAGGCTGACGACAAGCGGGCCGAACTCATGCTGACCAGTCTGCCTCAGGCATTTCTCTACACATATGTCGGCACCGACAACGGACCCGCGGGCGAAGAATTAGTCCACCTGAAGTTCCGGCCTAATCCCAGCTTTAATCCGCCCAACCATGAAACCATGGTTTACCTGGGAATGCAGGGCGACATGATCATCGACCGCAAAGCAATGCGGATTGCGAAAATCGATGGCACGCTATTCAAGGACGTCGATTTCGGCTGGGGTATTTTGGGCAGGTTAGATAAGGGCGGAAAGTTCATCATCGTGCAGCGCGACGTGGGCGGAGGTCATTGGGAAGAGGTGCAGGAGACATTGCAATTCAGCGGCAAAATCCTGCTGATTAAGTCGCTCACCATCTGGTCGACTGAGACTATGACCGATTTTCGTCCGGTGCCCGATAACCTTACCACTGCTCAGGCCCTCGATCTGCTGCACAAAAGCGAGGATGTGGTCGCGGAAAACGGCGGCGGTGTTAAGGAAGCGCAGAATAGTAATACAAAGTGAGCTTGATTTCCGGCGTGGACGCGACGGCTTAGCGCAGCATTTCCTTTCGAACTGTCAGGACATCGATCAAGTCCGTTCTCAACTCATATCCGCGGCCCGGTTTGTCGCTGACGGTAATGGTTCCTTGAGGCGAGACCTCTACCTCCGGCTCAATGATGTCTTCCTTCCAATAACGTTTTGAGGCCGAAACATCGCCCGGCAAGCGAAAATTTGGCAGAGTCGAGAGTGCCACATTGTGGGATCGGCCTACTCCGGATTCCAGCATGCCTCCACACCAGACAGGAATGCCAAAGCGCTGCGCGACGTTGTGCACGGCAATTGCCTCCGAGAACCCGCCGACGCGCCCAACTTTGATGTTAATGATGCGGCAAGAGCCTAGCTCCAGCGCGGCTTCGGCATCACGCGCGCTGTGAATGGCCTCATCGAGGCAGAGTGACGTCTGAAGTTGCTTCTGCAGCCGAGCGTGGACGTAGAAGTCATCGCTCCACAGCGGCTGCTCAATCATCAGCAGCTTAAAGCGATCGAAACTCTTCAGGTGCTCTTCGTCTGCCAATGTATAGGCGGAATTTGCGTCGCAGCTCAGCAGAATGTCAGGCGAACGGCCGCGGATTTTTTCCAGCACCGCGACATCCCATCCTGGCTTGACCTTGACTTTGATTCGCTGATATCCGGCAGCCAGCTCAGTTGCGATCTTGTCCAGGAGTTGCTCGTGCGAATCCTGAATGCCGATGCTGACTCCGCAGGCGATTTCGCGGCGCGTGCCGCCTAGCAGCTTCCATAGCGGCGTCGCCTTTTCCTGCGCTTCGACGTCCCACGTGGCGTTCTCCAGCGCGGCTTTGGCCATGCGATGCTCGCGAACCTGGGCCAGCAGCGCGGGGACCTCGCGCCCGGATTGCAGCGTCTTTCCCAACAGCGAGGGACCAAGATAGCGCACGATGACATCCCATGCGCCGTCGATATATTCCTCGCTGTAGTAGGGGTTCTCGCCGGCGACGCACTCGCCCCAGCCGTCAAGGCCGTCACAATGCAGGGTGACGAGAAGTACGCGGCGGGTATAAGTGCGTCCGAAACTCGTCTCGAAGAAGTGGACGAGAGGAATCTTCAGCTCGCGCAGAGTGACGGCGTCAATTCGCATGTGGTTTTGAGTGCAGGTTCAATTAATCCGCTCTTCAACGAGGGCAGAAAATCAGATCCCTCGCTTCGCTCGTGATGACAACTGGGTTGTTCCATCAATGTTGGGTGAGGCGCACACAACTAGCTGGAGCGTAGCACCTCGACCAGTTATACTGCCCGCCATGCACGAACTCCAGCGTGAAATCGAGCGCCTGTACGCGATGGGCGCCGGCGCGTCGCAGGACCCAAATGCGGCTGACATCTTTGTGCGCTTCCGCGATGCGCTGACAGCCGGCCAGATTCGAGCCGCCGAAAAGCGAGATGGCTACTGGCAAACCAATGCTTGGGTCAAGCAAGGCATCCTGCTCGGCTTCCGCATCGGCAAGCTGGCCGAGAGCGGCGATCCGCGGGTGCTATCGTTCGTCGACAAAGACACGTATCCCACGCGGCACTTTGCCGCCAGCGAGCAGGTGCGCGTAATTCCGGGCGGCTCGTCGGTGCGCTGCGGAGCCTATGTTGCTTCGTCGGTGGTCTGCATGCCGCCGATGTTCATCAACGCCGGCGCGTATGTTGACGAAGGAACGATGGTCGATTCCCACGCGCTGGTGGGGTCCTGCGCGCAGGTTGGGAAACGCGTGCACATCAGCGCCGCGGCGCAAGTTGGGGGCGTGCTGGAGCCAATCAATGCGTCGCCGGTCATTATCGAGGACGATGTGTTGCTGGGAGGTAATTGCGGCGTTTACGAAGGGACGCAGGTCGGCTCGCGCGCGGTTCTCGGCGCCGGGGTGATCCTGACGCGGTCCACGCCGCTGTTCGATACCGTGCGGGGCGAGATCTATCGGGCCGCGGCAACCGAGCCGCTTCGAGTTCCAGAGGGAGCCGTGGTGGTTCCCGGGGCGCGGGCGATCACCAAGGGCAAAGCTGCGGAATGGGGATTGTCGCTGTACACGCCGGTGATCGTGAAGTATCGCGACGAGCGGACGGATCGCGGAGTGGAGTTGGAGGACTGGTTGCGATAATGACCAATGGCTCCGCCCATGGCCGCCAGAACATTACGCTGCTGATGGCCGCTGTTGCCGCGGTCGCCGCGCTAATTTGCTGGCGCGTCGGACCGTCAGCGACGATGCTCTTGGCCGTTCTGCGATGGATCGCGCTCGGCGCCCTGTTTGCGTATGGCTGTCTACGCCGCACGCTAACTGCGTGGATCTTTATCGCGATGCTGCTGGGCGCGGAGATCGGGCACGACTGGCCAAACGTTGCCGAGCACCTGCGCGTGCTGGCGCTGATCTTTCTGCGGTTGATCAAGACCATCATCGCGCCGCTTATCTTCGGGACGCTGGTCGTGGGAATTGCCGGACATTCCAACCTGCGGCAAGTCGGACGGCTGGGACTGCGCTCCATCATCTTTTTCGAAGTCGTTACGACAATCGCAATTTTTCTCGGCTTGGGCGCAATCAACCTGAGCAAGGCCGGCGTCGGAGTTCAACTGACGGCGACCAGCACCTCCGACACAAGCTCAGTCGGTAAGCTGAGCGCAGAAGATACCATCCTGCACGTCTTTCCCGAGAACATCGCCAAATCAATTGCTGATGGCGCGGTGCTGCAAGTTGTCGTCTTCAGCTTGATCTTCGCCGTCGCGCTGGCGATGTTGAGCGAGACGAAGCGACGCCCCATGCTCGTCTTCTGCGAGAGCTTAAGCGAGGTGATGTTCAAGTTCACGAATATCGTCATGTACATGGCGCCGCTTGGGGTGGGAGCAGCCGTCGCCTACACTGTGGGACATACCGGAATTGCCGTGCTCGGCAGCCTGGTGAAGCTGCTGCTTACGCTCTATGCCACGCTGATTGTTTTTATCGTAGGCGTGCTGTTGCCGGTGGCGTTGCTTTCTCGGGTGCCGCTGCGCGCGTTTATCAAAGCTGTGGCCGAGCCGGTTACGATCGCGTTTGGCACGGCCAGCTCCGAAGCCGCTCTGCCTCGTGCGATGGAGGCGATGGAGGCGATTGGCGTTCCGCGACAAATTGTGGCTTTTGTCATCCCCACCGGCTACAGCTTCAATCTCACCGGCAGTTCGCTTTATCTTTCGGTCGCCGCGATTTTCGTGGCGCAGGTCGCCGGGATTCATCTCTCGCTTGGCCAGCAGCTCATGATCATGCTGACGCTGATGCTCACCAGCAAAGGGGTGGCGGGAGTGTCGCGCGCGGCGCTGGTGATTCTGCTGGCCACTGCAAGCTCAACCGGACTGCCGACCGAGCCGGTGTTTCTGCTGCTCGGGGTCGATCAGTTGCTCGACATGGGACGCACTGCTGTGAATGTGCTGGGTAATTGCCTCGCCGCCGTGGTGATGGCGAAGTGGGAGGGCGAGTTTGCCGCTGAACCGGCATCTCCCGTCGTCGCAGCGGCCATCGAATAGATTGCGTTCTGGCTGCGGAGCAAACCACGTCCGTCAGCGCTCTGTTAGCGAATCAGCTTCAGCAGGCGGTTCATCAGCGGAAGCAATATCAGCAGGCTCGCCGCCGCGCTATTCCCTTCGGCGTGAAAGGCTTCGGCCAGGCCGCGGCCGATGCCCCGGTCTCACCCGGTACTCAGAATTGTGTTGTCGCCTACTTGCATGAGAATGTCGCCCTCCGCGCTCCAAGGATCTCGAAAATCTTCAGTGCGTTAGCGATTGAGTCCTCCCCAGTACGCGAACACCTGGGTGCCGAAGTTGGCCAGCGGCGCGCTCATCAGCGGGCCGGGATCGCCATAGGCCTCAAAGCGATCGATGGTTACGCACTCCAGCATCCTGGGAACCAGTTGTTGCACCACGGGACCATTGAAGTGCGCCAGCAGAGCGTCGCCGCCGGAGTAAGTCTCCAGCAGCCGACAGCGTTTGCGATCGCTGCTTATGTAAAATTCATATCCCAAAGCACCCGGCTCCGCCTGGGTGCCGGCAACCATTTCCCGGGCAACGCTTTCAAAGGCCGCAAACTGGCCATCGTGAATGGTCGCTTCTACCAGAAGATGCACTTCCGCCTTGGCCACAGTGGTCTCCTCGATGTGATGGTTAGCTGCGTTTAGCAATGTAGCAGATCGCCGAGGCGAGATACCTGGGCGCGAGCTGCGGCCTCTATGTGGCTGCCCGGGTCTATCTCTCACATTGTGGTATTAGTGGCCGGATCCGTTACACCGTGCTGGCGGGCAGCGCAACCGCATTTTTCGCGCGGCGGACTTGCAGATGGCGCTGGCGAAAATGGCCGATGGCGCGCTCGCCCCAGATCTTGACGAAGTAATAGTTCAGGCTGCCGCCGATCACAGAGCTGACGATCGGAATAAGACGCGCCGTCCACTTCTCCACGATTTCGGCGCTGGCGCTGACCGCGATTCGCTGGATTACGCGCGGCACGAAGCGCGACACGAGCTGCTTCTCCATAATTTCGCGGCTGATGTCAACGCCGGCTGCGCTGGCCGCGGCGACCCACAGCTCGGCTTCTTCCTGCTCCGTGTTGTAAGGAAAACCATAGAGCAAGCTGAGCTTTTGAATCATCCGCAGAGTGATGCCGGCGAGAATGCCGAGATCGGGCAGCATGGTAAACAAACCGCCGATGCCAAGCCCAGCGCCTTCGGCAGCAGCCATGCGCATGTGGGCGCGGATAGTCTCTTCCGCAATGCGATCCAACAAGTCCGGATCGACCGAGTACACCCCGTCATAGGTCAACGCCGGCAGGTTGTAGGCCATACGCAGATGTTGGAGATAATGCTCGGGGTCGACCTTGATGGTGTCGTAGGCCTTCAGGAAGGCATGCCGGATCGCGTTTTCAACGCGACGACGCACCCAGGATTTGCTGCCGTTGTCTGCCATGGCCGATACATCCAGTATAAGGCGCGGTCAGCTCCGATGGCTCACTCGACGCTGTGCTAGCATCGGATTTACAGATGCCAGCCGGAAAACTCCAAGTTGTGCCGCTCGGTGGGCTCGGCGAATTCGGCATGAACTGCATGGCGATTCGCTGGGGGGACGACATCATTGTCATCGATGCGGGATTGATGTTTCCCGAGACGGAGCTGCTCGGCGTCGACATCGTTGTTCCCGATCTCAGCTACCTCATCGAAAATCGTCAGCATGTGCGCGCGGTGGTGTTGACGCACGGGCACGAAGATCACATTGGCGCGTTGCCGTGGCTGCTATCGGAATTCAATGTGCCAGTGTATGCGACCGAGTTCACGCTGGCCTACGTTGAAGGCAAGCTGGAGGAGCATGCGCTGCTGGACGATGCCGAGCTTAACGAGATCAAGGCCGGCGAGCGCTTCAAGATTGGTCCCTTCACCATAAATCCGATCCAGGTGACGCACAGCCTGGTGGACTGCGTGGCGCTCGCGATCCACACACCCATCGGCATCCTGATCCACACCGGGGACTTTAAGGTTGACCCCACGCCGACGGATAACCGCCTTTTCGATCTGCACTCATTCGCAGAGTACGGCAAGCAGGGCGTGCTGGCGCTGTTTCAGGATTCGACCAATGTCGAGCGTCGCGGCTACACGCCCAGCGAGCGCGCGGTGCGCGCACGATTTCAGGAGATCTTCGCGCGTGCCGAGCGGCGGCTGTTTATCTCTTGCTTCTCGTCGTCGATTCATCGCATCAAGCTGGCGGTTGAGCAGGCCTTCGAGAATGGCCGCAAAGTCGCACTGGTGGGCCGCTCCATGATGGAGTCGTTCGAGATCGCGCAGGACCTCGGGTATATTGACGTGCCCGACGGACTGCTCATCCATCCCGCGCAGATGCGCGACTTTCCAGCCGAAAAAGTCTGCGTGCTCATCAGCGGCACACAGGGTGAGCCTATGTCGGCGCTGTCGCGGGCGGCGGTGGACAATCACAAACATGCGCGCATCCAGCCGGGCGATACAGTCGTGCTCTCGTCGCGCATTATCCCGGGAAATGAGAAAGCGATCTATCGCGTGGTCGATCACCTGTTCCGGCGCGATGCGCATGTTATCTACGACGACGGCTCAACCCCGCCGGTGCACGTCAGCGGACACGCCAGTCAGGAAGAACTGAAGCTCATCATCAACCTGGTGAAGCCGCAGTATTTCATTCCGATTCATGGCGAGTACCGTCAACTCAAGCTGCATGCGGAGATGGCTGCAGCGATGCATGGGTCGGTCGGGCACGTGATCATGGCGGAGAGCGGCGAAGTTCTGGAATTCGACGAACTAGGCGCGCGCAAAGCCGGCAAGGTAAACGTCGGCCGCGTGTGCATCGATTCCAACTCGATGGGCGACGTGGTGGAGGATCTTGTGATTCGCGATCGCCGGCACCTGAGTGAAGACGGCATCGTGCTGCCCATCATCGCCATCGACAAGCTCAGCGGCCGGGTGGAAACTTCGCCGGAGATCGTGATGCGCGGGTTTGCCGCCATCGATGAGAACGGTTTTCTTGATGAAGCCCGGCGAACGGTGATGAACACGCTGGAATCGTCAAGCGATGAAGAGAAAGCCGACTACGGTGTGATCAAGGAAAAAATCCGCCAGGATTTGAAGCGCTTCATCGTGAAAAACACGGCGCGCCGGCCGCTGATCATGCCGGTGATACTGGAAGTGTGACCACCGTTCCCTGGCAAGGCCGCAATGCATCGCAAAAAGTGCGAGTGGCTGCGTGGCTTTTGCTGCTGATTCCGATTCTGTTGGCCCTGGTTTATCCCATCGCGCAAGATTATCTGCGAGCCGCATCACTGCTGGAACGCATCCCCAATCCTCACGCGACAGGCTGGATGGCCGACTACGGTGTGCATCCGGTCGACACGCACGACACTGCATTCGATTTTCGCGGCAAGTCGATACCCGCGCGCGTTTACTTGCCGCGTGGCGTCGGATTCGCTCCCGGAATTGTCGTGCTTCACGGCATGCACGATCTCGGCATCAACGAGCCGCGGCTGATAAGCTTCGCGCGTTCGCTGGCGGCGAGCGGCTTCTTTGTCATGACGCCGCTGCTGCCGGGCATCGCCGACTATCGCGTCGAAGCCGAGTCGGCTGACTTGATCGGCACATCGACGGAAGTATTCGCGCAGCAGCTGGGGGTATCCAAAGTTGGTATCTTCGCGATCAGTTTTTCCGGAGGATTGGCACTGCTGACCGCAAGCGATCCGCAGTATTCGCCATCGATCGCATGGGTGGCTTCCGTGGGGGGGTATTACGATCTGGCGCACGTGCTTCGCTTCTTTGCGACAGGTGAGGCAGTGCGGCCGGACGGAGCGGTAGAACATCTGCCGCCACATGAATACGGGCCGCTCATTGTGATCTATGACGATCCGCAGGATTTTTTTTCTGCGCAGGATGCGCCGCTCGCGCACGATGCGCTGAAGCTGCTGCTGGCGGGAAACGGTAAGGCTTCCGAGGCGGTGACTGGGAAGATGACGCCCGCCGGTCAGCAGATCATGCAGGACCTTTATCACAAGCAGCGCGAGAGTCTGGCGCCGGCGATTCTCGCCGAGGTGAATAAGCGAAGCGAACAATTGGCTGCCGCGTCTCCCGCCGGTCATTTGCGATTCCTGCATGTGCCCGTTCTCTTGCTGCACGGCTCCGACGACACGGTTATTCCGCCAACCGAGATGCTTTGGCTGGAGCGTGATATTCCAAAGGAGTATCTGGTGGACGCGTTGATGAGCGCCGCCATCGGCCATGTCGAGGTTGGCAGCAAAGTCAGCCTGGGCGAACGGCTGGCGCTTGTACACTGGATGGCGTTGATGATCGAAGAGGCGGAAAAGACAAGCCGGGGCAAGGAGCCCGGAAATTTGCCCGCAGGTGAGTGGGTTCCCTTCAAAGTGGCAACGCAATGAATCGCGCATGGTGACGCTCGAGGACATCCAGGAGGCGCAGCAACGACTCCGCGGCATCGCCGTGCGAACACCCCTGGTCGCCTATTTTTCTCCAGCGACAAAATCGCAGGCTGGCGACTCTACGCGCGGCCAGCTGTGGTTGAAGCCGGAGAGCTTTCAGCCAGTCGGCTCGTTCAAATTGCGCGGCGCTTACAACAAAATTGCGTCGCTCACGGATGACGAGCGACGGCTGGGGGTGATTTCCTACTCCAGCGGCAATCACGCGCAAGGCGTGGCCTATGCAGCGCGAGCCCTGGGCGTGAAGGCAGTGATCGTGATGCCGCGCAATGCGCCAAAGCTGAAGCGCGAGAGCACCGCCGCGCTGGGCGCCGAGATCGTTACTGTGGGACCGGCCTCGACCGAGCGGCTGAAAAAGGCAGAAGAACTGGCGCGCCTGCACGGCTATGTGATCGTGCCTCCTTATAACGACGAGCAGATCATCGCCGGACAAGGAACCGCCGGGCTGGAGATCCTGGAGGATTGCCCCGACGTTGAGCTTGTGCTCGTTCCTTGCGGCGGCGGGGGATTGATCAGCGGTGTGTCGGCGGCGCTTGAGCTCAGCGGATCGAAGGCTAAGGTTGTCGGCGTCGAACCGGAACTCGCCAACGATGCGCAGCAGAGCTTCCGCAAAAACGCGATCGTGGAACTATCGGCCGAGCGCGTATCCAGCACGCTGGCGGACGGCTTACGTACGCAGTCGATTGGGCCGATAAACTTCGAGCACATCCGCCGCTTTGTAGACGACATCGTCACCGTTACCGAGGACGAGATTCGCTCGGCCATGCGGTGCATGATAAGGAACGTCCGCATCGTTCCGGAGCCGAGCGGTGCCGTAACCTTTGCGGCATGGCTGTTTCATGCGCAGGAACTGCCGGAATCTGAGAAGACGGTTGCCGTAGTCAGCGGCGGCAATGTCGACCCCCAATTACTGTCGCAAATCCTAATCGAACCTCCAGAGGAATAGCGGCTTGACGCCGGCATGAATACTTTCGACCCTGCCGTGGAGTTGCTTGTCCCATCTCACTTGCATTTCACAAGTAAATATTTTATGTTGCCTCAACATGACTGGGAAGCCCAGGTCGAAGCACCGCTCCGGCTGCCCGGTGAATATCTCACTGGAATTGCTGGGCGATCGCTGGTCGCTGTTGATTGTTCGCGACATGATGGTGCGGGGTTATCGGACATTCAAGGAATTTCAGGAATCGGGTGAAGGCATTGCCAGCAATATTCTGGCGAACCGTCTACAGAAACTGGAAGTCGGTGGCATTGTCACAGCCGAAGCTGCCCCCTCCGACGGCCGGCGCGTGAACTATCGGCTGACTAAGAAGGGAATTGATCTAGCACCGGTGGTCTTGGAGTTGCTGATCTGGGGTGCGCGCGATGGCGGAAGCAGCGGGCCATGCGCTCTGATCGACGAGATGGCGAATCGTCGGGCGGAGATTCTGGCGGAGGTTCGCAAGCGGTGGCAAGAGCGGGATTCAACTCCGCTGCAGGCGAAGTCTGGAGAGTGGTTGTGGCCCTCAAAAGGCCGAATGGTCGGGTAGCTTGTATCCGCCGCGGCTGAGGAAGACTGCCGTTGAAATCAATTTAGATCAATCAAGGAGCAATGCGATGGAACTGAGTCCTTATCTTCACTTCAACGGTGACTGCGAATCGGCCTTCAAGTTCTACGAGCAGTGCACGGGAGGCAAGATTGAAACGATGCTCAGGCATGAAGGAACGCCGGCCGCCGAACACTTGCCGCCGGAATGGCGCAACAAGATTTTGCACGCCCGCATGAAGATCGGCGATCAGTGGCTGATGGCGGGCGACGCTCCGCCGGGACGTTACAGCCAGCCGCAGGGCTTCTCGGTATCGCTTGCGCTGAAGGATGTGAAGAAGGGTGAGCGCATCTTCAAAGCACTGGCCGAAAGCGGAAAGATTTGCATGCCATTCCAGCGAACTTTTTGGGCTGCCGGCTTTGGCATGGTCACGGATCGCTTCGGCGTTCCGTGAATGATCAACTGCGAGGGCCAGAGTAAGGCTATCGGATCGGCAACCAAGAAGGACTGAACTGCGCGACGCCTGGCTCCA
This sequence comes from uncultured Acidobacteriaceae bacterium, assembly GCA_963818905.1. Lineage (GTDB taxonomy): Bacteria > Acidobacteriota > Terriglobia > Terriglobales > Acidobacteriaceae > Bog-257. The sequence continues at coordinate 129,000 of CAWFUE010000080.1, read as the reverse complement.
GACATTTTTGCCCCGAGCGAGTGTGGTCTGAGGTGGTTATGAAGAAAATGTCAGTAACAAGAAACATCGCAATGGTGAGTGCAGCAGCAATCCTGCTGATGGTTGGACTGATCTCGGCGCACGGAGCAGCGGCGCCGGATGCCAAGGCGCAGTACACCAAGATGGCGCCGCTCCATCTTTATCTCGATGATCGCGATAGCGAGATCGCACTGGCGCGCAGTGCGGCACCAGACGCCATCTCACGCGATGCGACCATCATGGTACTGACCGAGAACGGCTACGTGACTGCGGTGGAAGGCAAGAATGGCTTCGTTTGTATCGTAGAACGAGCGTGGATGTCTCCCGACGATTCTCCGAACTTTTGGAATGCCAAGATGCGTGGCCCGGTATGCTTCAATCCTCCGGCGGTGCGGTCGATTCTGCCTGTCACGATTGAACGAACGAAGCTCGCCCTCGCCGGCAAATCCAAATCTGAGATCATTGCGGCGAACAAGCAAGCCTACGACCAGAAGGAACTGCCTCAGCTGGAGCCCGGCTCGATGAGCTACATGATGTCGAAGCGCGCCTATCTGACTGCGAATGGCGGCAACCTCGCGCACGTGATGATTTACACCCCGCACATGGACCCGGCGACGTGGGGCGCCGGCGCGCCCAATTCGCCCGTCATACTGAATCCGCAGTTCAAAGATGTCGAGCCTATCGATGTCTGGGTGATTGGTGTGGGCATGTGGTCCGACGGAACGCCGGCGCCGGTGATGTAGAGCGATTAGCAATTAGCAAGCTTGGAGGCTGGCCTAAAGGCCAGCTCTTCCACCGAGGAGCGATGATGAGCAAAGTACGTGTATTAGCGGGCACGCGCAAAGGCGCGTTCATTTTGGAAGCGGATGGAAAACGCGATAAGTGGAAGGTGAGCGGTCCGCACTTTGCCGGATGGGAGATCTATCACATGAAGGGATCACCGGCTGACCCCAATCGCATTTACGCTTCGCAAAACAGCAGTTGGTCTGGGCAGGTGATTCAGCGCTCCAGTGATGGCGGCAAGACATGGGAAACTCCGGGCGGCGGTCCGGGCAAGTCGCCGCAAGGTTGGCCCATCGGCGAGAGCAACAAATTTGTCTACGACGAATCTCCGGAGACCGGCGCGCCGCTGACCACGCATCAGTTTTATGACGGGACCCAGAAACCATGGGTTTTCAAGCGAGTGTGGCATCTGGAGCCATCGCTCAGCGATGCGGACACGGTTTATGCGGGAGTGGAAGATGCGGCCTTGTTCCGCTCGACCGATGGCGCAGCGAGCTGGCAGGAGCTTTCCGGGCTTCGCGGTCATGGTACAGGACCGAAGTGGCAGCCCGGCGCTGGAGGCATGTGCCTGCACACGGTGATTCTCGATCCCAGCGATCCAGGCCGGATCTACATAGCGATATCCGCCGCGGGAGCTTTCCGCACCGACGACAGTGGCAAGACGTGGAAGCCGATCAATCGCGGGCTGCGCTCGCAGTTCCTTCCCGACCAGGATGCTGAAGTCGGCCACTGCGTTCATCACATTGCGATGAATGCGTCGCGCCCCGGGGTGCTGTTCATGCAGAAGCACTGGGACGTGATGCGCAGCGATAACGCCGGTGACAGCTGGCGCGAGGTCAGCGGCAATCTGCCGACCGACTTCGGATTCGCCATCGATATTCATGCTCACGAGCCGGAGACGATCTACGTGGTGCCGATCAAGAGCGATTCGGAACACTATCCCTTGGACGGCAAGCTACGCGTCTATCGCAGCCGCACCGGCGGCAACGAATGGGAGGCACTAACCAAAGGCCTGCCGCAAAGCAACTGTTACGTGAATGTGCTGCGCGATGCGATGGCAGTGGACACGCTGGATTCCTGCGGCGTCTATTTTGGTACCACTGGCGGCCAGGTATACGTATCGGCCGACGCGGGAGACAACTGGAATCCCATTGTCCACGACCTTCCTCCGGTTCTCTCCGTTGAGGTGCAGACGCTGCAATGATTCGAGTCGTGCTGCCACAGCATCTGCGAACCCTGGCGAAGATCAGCGGTGAAGTACAGCTTGATGTCGAGGGGCGCGTGACGCAGCGTTCGGTCCTCGACGCGCTTGAGGCGCAATATCCCATGCTGCGCGGAACTATCCGCGACCACGTTACGCAACAGCGGCGGCCATTCTTACGCTTCTTCGCCTGTGAAGAAGATCTATCGCATGAATCGCCGGACGCGCCATTACCGGACGCGGTGGCGTCGGGACACGAGCCATTGCTCATCATAGGAGCGATTGCGGGCGGCTGAGCAGTTCGCACCCACACACAACTGCTTCCCGCAAACCGGGTTTCAAATTGCGATGAGCAGGATGCCAGCCTCCCGCTTATCGGCTGCTTGCCGAATAGCTCGGGCAGCTTCTACACTTAGGATTTCCTTTTAGAATATTGCGGTTTATGCATCCGCCGGCATTCGCAGCCTGCGGGGAGGATACATGCAGCGGGTTTTTCCGGTTCCTGTTTTAGCTGCCGTGGCAGCCGTTCTCTGCTTTTTCTTGATGCCTGGCTGCGGCGGCGGCAACAGCTCGAACACCAAAGTCACTTCGCTGATTCTTACTCCCACCTCGACTTCTTTGAATCAGGGAGGCGTAACCACGCTCTCAGTGACGGCGGAGAATTCCGCGGGGACACCGATCGCAGCGGATATCAGCTTCAGCAGCAGTAACAGCGCCATTGCTACAGTTTCACCGGGCGGACTGATCTGTGGCGGGCAATGGGATGCCAGCTTCATCAACTGCAATTTCACAGCCGGATCGGGAATTGGGCAGGCGACGGTGACAGCTACTGCTACCGCCTACAATGTGAGCACCACGGCGACGGTTTACGTCCACGAGCAGGTGAATCAAGTGCAGGCGATTCTGGGCACTGGCTGCACCAGCATGGGTCAGACTGTGGACATTACTGGTGCTGCCTACAGCACATCGGCGCCGGGTTGCTCAACCGCATCGCCGTGCAACATCACGTCAACGGTGGGCCCGTTCAGCTTTGGCTCGAATAACAGCGGCATAGTCTCCTACGATAGCTCGACGGGATTGATGACGGCCGGCAGTCCCGGCGCTACGACTGTCTTCGCCAGCGTTTCGGGGGTGAATAGTGTCGGAACGCCGTATCAGACCTGTCGGGTTTCCAGCATCTACGTACACAGCGCCACCGGAGCACAGACTTCGTTTACTCTGAGTACCGGCGGAACCCAGGCTCTGACAGCCGATGTTTTCGATACGAACGGTAGCTACATCAGGCCGACGCTTACGTGGGGTTCGTCATCGACCGCGACAGCTACCGTCGCGGCTACCGGAACGGTAAACAATCCCGGCACAATTACCGCGGTCAATCCCGGGACCGCGTATATTACCGCCTCGTGCAACATACCCGGCTGCAATTTCGGGAGTGCTCCGGAATACAGCCAGAACGTGGTGACGGCGACGGTGAGTGGCGGATCGGGTTCGTTCGTTTACGCTGCCAGCACCAACTCGACCATGCTGGTGCCGTTCAGTGTCTCCAGCGATGCGGTGGGAACGGCGATCACATTGCCGTATGCTCCGAACTCGATCATTGCCGATCCAGGCGGAGCGACCATCTATCTGGGCTCGGACTCCGGGTTGATGGCGGTTGCTATCAGCACAGGTGCAGTCACTTCGTATACGTCGGCGCCGGGAAATATTGTGGCAATCTCTCCCAACGGCCAGAGCCTGTTGCTGTCCGACAGCGCCAATAGCGTTCTCTACTACTTCAATATTGCGACCAGCGTTCTATCCAGCACTCAAAGTGGGGTAACGTCGAGTTCCGCCTTTACGCCCGATAGCGCTGTTAACGAGTGGGTCTCAGGCACGCAGCTTGGACTGGGACAGGCAGCTGGAGCGGCGAGTCTGTTTACGCTGCCCAACACTGCCAATGCTATGGACATCATGGCGCAAGGCGGCCTGACTTACATCACCAGCTCTAGTGCGCGGCAGATCTATGTGTACTCGACCTGTCTTGCATCGCAGCAGCAGGTGCTGAGTGCGACTAGCCCGACTTTGATCAAGGCTATCCCGAACGGAACGGGAGCCGTGGCGGTTGACTCTCCCAATCTTGATGTGATCTCTACTCCCTCGACGTTAGGCGCCGGCTGCCCTATTCCTCTAACCACGCAGAGCACGATTACGCCGTACGATTTAGGCGCAGGCACGTTCACTGCCCAGCAGATGTTTGTCAGCCCCGATGCTTCTCGAGTGTGGATCGCCAGCAATCTTCCCGAGATGCTCACTTTTTATCTGCCGAGCCTGACGACCAATCTCATTCCGCTGGCCGGAGGAGCGACGCCATACAACGGCGGGATCACAACGGATAGCGCCCACGCGTATTTTGGGACGAGCGACGGCACAGTTCATCGCATCGATACTGCAGCGCTCAGCGATGTAGCGCAGATTGCGGTCGGGTTGAAGGACACCAATGGCAATCCGACGGTGCCGAATCTGGTCGCCGTCGTCCCGTAGCCTGGAAGAGCGATCGTCACTTTGCATCGCTGTCGTTCAGAGCTTCGAAGCAACCGCTGTCCAACCGAGCCGAACGCACCGAACCATTGCCGATGTCATAGATCCAACCAGCCAACGCAAGCTCGCCCGCGGCCAATCGCGCCTCAACCGCGGGATGGGTTTTCAAATTCTCAATCTGGGTGAGGACGTTGTACTCGGTAAGCAAGCGGAGCTTCTCTTCCCGGGAAAGATTGCGATTCTCCTGGAGCAAGCGCTCGCGAGCCGGCAAGGAGTGCCGCATCCAGCTTTGCAGGGCAGGCATGCCGGAAGCGCCTTCCGGCTCCAGTAGGGCTTTTATGACGCCGCAGTCTGTGTGTCCGCAAATAACGATCAGCGGAACGCGCAAGGCCATAACCGCGAACTCTACGCTGGCCGTAACACCGCCGATGTGGTCGCTGTATTTGGGAGCGATGTTGCCGGGCGTGCGCTCGGTGAAAATTTCGCCTGGCCCGGTCTGAAGCAATACATTGGGCAGAATGCGGGAATCGGCGCAAGTGAAGAACATGGCGATAGGCTGCTGGCCATGGCTCAGCTGCTCGAAAATCTGGCGCTGCCCAGGATAGATTTGCGTGCGGAATTTCTCGACGCCCTTTACAAGTTTCGCCAAGGCTTCCTGGCTGTTCATTGACTGCTCCCAATCAAAGGATATTCCTGGAGGACGCGAGCTGATAGGCATTGGCTGGAGCGCGCCTTCAGAGGCTGCCGAAAAACTCAGGATTTCGCCACGATTGGCTAGAGCGGACCTTCAGGTCCGCATCCGCAGCCCTTTATTTCTGATCTCCGGATTCTAGCCGGCGGCAACCGCAATTTCTGACTTTCTCAGCAGCCTGTTCAGGCGTGCAGTTGAGTCCCCACTCATAAGATCCGCTTGAACGTTGGAGTAATCAAATCCGCAGCGCGACTACACCATGCGTTGCAACATCAGCACACATTCCTTGCGATAAGAGTGCGCCTTCCAAAACACAATTGGATGCCAGCGCAGATGCATGCCATTGCGGGTATGTTGAACGATTTCCGCAATGTCATCGTCGGTCCAGGCATGGTAATGAATGCTGTAGTCCGACTGCAGCAGCTCCGCCAATTGCGGATCGAACTGCGGACTGTGTCGCCCGTATCCGATCACATTTTCTACCCAATCTTCAAAGTGCGCCTGCTTGTTGAATGCGGCTTGGCTTTGGTCTTCCGCGATCAGATGCTGCAAGCTGGTGCGCTCGCGCTTGATGTCGAATGTGTATCGCTTGTCGGGAATCTTCAACAGCAGCGCTCCGCCGGGCCGCAGCACATCGTACCAGTGGCGCAACGCCGCCAGCGGAAAAGGCATATGTTCGAGCACATGGCTAGCAATCACAAAATCGAGGCTGCACGGCGAGAACGGCAACTGCATGGCATCGGCCACGACATCCGGATTAACCACCGGCTGATCGATTTCCGCATAGTGCCGGTGCAGGTCTTCATCGGGCAAGCGGTCGACGTAATAAACGGCGGCGTGGCGGGGCACAGGAAACTTACGCCACAGTGCGCCGATCTCGATGCCGCGTCCGCGCAGATGGCGCGCCAGCAGACGATTTTCCAGCCAGCGAAGCGGCGCTCCCTTGCCCATGCCAAGACTATAGAACAGGCGCTCGCGAGCAGGTTGAGAAGTAAAGCGGGCTTTTACCGACTGTGTGACAACTGGAAAAGAGATTTCGCGGTGGGACAAACCGCGTAACTCAGCCGCCCAGCGGTGACATGATGTCAGGCGTGGGCGTGAGCCCAGGCGCTTTAAGGTGGGACAAAACCTGAGCCGCGGAGCGGCGACACAGTGCTGCACCACGCGCCCTTTAAACAGCGTCTGAGCCCTTTATAGTTGTCATCCTGAAGACGCCTTTATCGTCCAACTCTATTGTCATCCTCGGGAGACCTTTAGGCCGACGAAGGATCTGCGGTTCCGACTTTCCCGCCGCCAAGGCGCTGCTGCTCCGATGACTTTTGCAAGGCCGAGTTTGGCGTTTCTGGCCGCTGGCTCCCCCTTATCTCTTTTTCTAAAATATTCATTCTGCACGACTTAAACAGGCAATAATATACTTGACAGAATGTACGGGCGGCGGCGGGAACTCCTCACGTTTCACTTACCGAAAGTGCAGCAATCCGCGAGAGCGGACCCAAATCAGAATCAGGCCAATGACTATCGCTATCCATACCCACTTTGGCCGCGCACTCTTAGATTTCCACATGGCCCAAGATTAACCCCATAAACCCGTACCAATCTATAGCGAGTTGTGGCATACTCTCGTTATGCCAAAGCGCTTACGTAAGACAGACACGCAAACGAATATCTCATCCTCCGAAATATCTCGCGTCATGGCCGCGATGGGTCGTAAGGGTGGTCAGATCGGCGGCAAGCGCCGATTGGTAACTATGTCGCCAGAGGAGCGCCAAGAATCGGCCCGCAGAGCAGTGCAAGCGAGGTGGGCGAAACACAAATCTGGAGAATAACCTATGGATGAATCAACCGTTCTCCACGATCATGGGCCGATGGTTGTAGTGGTCGGAAGCCGTCCAACCTTTTGCTTAAACCCGGATACAAAAACAATATCGGTGGTCTTTCTCTCGGCGTGGGAGAGTGTTGGTGTTCCCGTCCAGATACCGATGGAGATATTGATAACCCCGGAAAAAGCACGAATGCTTTTGGCTGATCTCCCAAAGCTCGAATCTGTTCTCCGGCAAGCCATCCAAGACAGTACCATGCCAGATTCCGTGCAATAAATTCCACGGCTCCGCGAACTATTTCTCGTACCTGCATTTTCTCATTGACATACGAAAGCGCTTTCGTATAATGAACCCGTGCTGTTGTTTTGCTAACACAAAACCGCGAAGGATGCACGGATATGCAATCACCTAAATCACTGCAAGAAGCCATCCAGATATTCAGTGAGTACGAAAACTGCCGTCAGTTTATGACTTTTCTGCGCTGGCCGGACGGCAAAGTAACCTGCCCACGTTGCGGCTCTGATAAGGTTGGCTATCTGGACAAGGCCCGCGTGTACGTTTGCTATGCCGGACACAAGCAAGCCAAGTTTAGCCTCAAGGTCGGCACCGTGTTCGAGGATAGCCCGATTCCGTTGGAGAAGTGGTTGCCTGCTGTGTGGCTGTTGGTAAACGCCAAGAATGGCGTTTCTTCGTGGGAACTGCATCGAGGTCTTGGCGTCACACAGAAAACCGCATGGTTCATGCTCCATCGGATTCGTGCCGCTCTAAAGACTGGCGGATTCGGGATACAGACCAAACTTGGCGGCAATGATGCTGGCCCGGTCGAAGTTGATGAAACCTTCGTCGGCGGCAAAGTCCAGAACATGCACAAGAGCCGCCGCGTAGCGATTCAGAAGATTCGTAGCGAGATTAGAAATTCCGAGTGTGTCGATACGTATCCCGGCAAAACGGCTGTCATGGGAATGCTGGATCGTGAACTGCGCCAAGTGCGTGCGAGTGTGATTCCGAACGTGAAACGCGAAGTGCTGCAAGATCGAATCCTGAAAGAAATCAAACTCGGTTCAAAGGTCTATTCCGACGACGCCCTTGGGTACACTGACGTGCGGTACAAGTTCATGCATGAAGTTGTGTCCCACATCAATGAGTATGTGCGCGGCGAAGTTCACACCAATGGGATTGAAAATTTCTGGTCGCTGCTGAAGCGCACTTTGAAGGGAACTTACGTTGCCGTCGAGCCGTTCCACTTGCAGCGTTATGTTGACGAGCAGGTGTTCCGCTTCAACAACCGCGCTACGAAAGACAATCCGTTGAACGACTCTGACCGCTTTGTGTATGCCCTCTCCAAAATCGTCGGCAAGCGGTTGACGTACTCAGAACTGACGGGCAAGGAGGGAGGGACGAGTTTCTAACGCTTTTCGCCGGAAGCGTGGCCGGAAGCCGAAGAATGCGGTTTAGGACCGCGCTTCGGCTTTGTCGCTCGCTCTGCTTTCTCTCTCGCTAGTTCCCGTTCTACATCTGCCTTTGGCGCTCGCATAATCGCGCGCATGGCGTTCTCAAAGTTCGTGTATTCCGCACTCGGTTTCGGGTTGGACTTCATGCTTGCATGATAGCGCATTGCTGACAGAAGCCGATTGAAATGCTAGCGTTAAAGCAAAATCGCCTGCCGTGGCAGGCAGGCGGTTGGATTCCAAAATTCCGACTTCGGGCAAACTCAGAGTAGTACAGGAGATTTGTCCGTGTCAATGACGGGGAGATATTTTGTGACTGACGAAGCAATCAAGGTGCGCCGTTATGACACTCGGCAACGCGGACTGGAACTTAAGAAGCAAGTAGCGACGATTGACAGCGAACTGAAAGAATTTGCTGACGCTTGGCGAAAAATGGCGGACACGCTCCGAGATTCCAGTTACAACACATTCCGTATTATGGACGACGAAAGAGTTGAGGTGCGCCGTCCTATATCAGAAGTGGAGCGCAGTCGGGGATTCGCCACGGGCAAGATTCGAACGATTGCTGCTGTTGAATTGAAATACTTTGATCGAGCAGAGTTGGTGAAGTTGTTAGAGGATTTGGAAGATGCAAAGCGGGAGCTACGACAAATCAGCGAACAATGCGCCGCAATGGGAGATCCTCTCCCGTTTTAACTGTTCGTGAGTGAACGGTAAACCAGAGTGGCTGCGAGCAGCACATAGGCGACAACGTAGAGCATCCCGAATACGGCAATGCCGACTTGCGTTCTGCGGCGTTGATCTTCACGCTCGCCTAGATTCGAGAGTTTACTATCAAGCTCGCTAACGGCAGACATAGCGAACAGCGCAAGCAATACGGCAAACCCCGAGGCTGCCAGCCACAATCCCAACAGCACGTCATCGCCAGTGATATGCACGGTTATTCCGTCACTTTACTGGATAACAGCGCCATGAACCGCTTCACGTTGTCCATTACCGCTTCTGCCTCTTTGGGCGTGTACTCGCTTCGAGTGTGCATGACGTGATTACGGAATGCTTCTTTGAATCCGCGTAGATCGCGCAGTAATTGGTAATAGAATTCCTGGGCATCCTGCTTGCGCTTTCCCGCTGCCATCGAAAGCATTTTCTTGTCCACCTTGTCATGAACCGCGTCTAGCATCTTGTCCCACTCAGCCCATGCAATTGGAGTGTACTTGGGCTTTGGGGTTTTCTTTTTGAGAACACGCATAACGCCTAGATGACCGCAGAGCGCGCGCAATCCCCACTCAACCGCACGCATGAGGTGAAAAACGGCGGCGGTTCCACATTCGACTGCAAGACAGTTTCCCGCTTGTTTGATGTCCCCGCTGGCGCTCGGAAATGCTACTTTGACTTCGGGGCCGAATAGCGCTTCCTGCTCTACATATTCGCCGTATTTCTCTGCTATCTGGACGAACTTTCGATTCCACGATTCCGCCATCAGCACGTCACGGATGTTGCGGCAGTCCGCAGCAAGTGATGAGAAATCAACCTCGTCTGAGCAATAGGTGAGGTGGCTGTGGATTAGGGCAAGTTTTGAGGCGGTCGACGACAATCCAGTTGTGTCGCAAACTTTCTCGTTTTGTTCCAAGAAGTGTATAAACTCTGTGATCTGTTCAGGGTTTGGCTTTTTGGTGGGAATTGAGGTAAGAGGGCCGATGGCGCGAAGCGCGCCGTATGCTTGCCCTTTTTCCTCTAGGTTCATCATGAACAGCATGAGACCGCGGGAATCAAGGAGTTTCATGATGTCCCAAAGTGTAATCAGCCGTCCGCTGGCTGAACATGGGAATGCATTGACGTTGTTTGACATTCGGCATCTCTCTTTCTACCAAGAGCTGCCGCCGTCCGTATCGAGTAAGTCCGCGCTGTTCCAAACATTCAGGCAAATATATTATTGCCCTTAAACACAAAATATCCCGTAAATTACTGAAGTCAGGTGACTTATCTATTAAGTTCCTGACACGTAAGAAGATACGCTCGTTCTTAGCCTGCTCCGCCGCGGCCTGTCGGGCGCATTCCTCGATCAGCTGCGCCATCGCCACGCGCTTCCGTCGCCGTCGGGGCTCGGCATGACGATAGCAACAACTCCGCCGCCGCATCGCTGGCGACTCGCACTTCCTCCCATCGTCCAAAATGTGCTGGCAGAGCCTGAACCTCGACACAGTCATCTCCTCGCCCCAAGGTTACTGTGTCGTTAGTGCGGAAGTCTGTGACACCTACAACCATCGGGGAATTACGAAGGTCCATGTACCGAAGTGCCAGACGTGCGGCTGGCCCAGCCTACCATCATGAGGGTGCACCCAAGCTGGGTTTGGTTGGGTGTGGGTTTTCCATGGATTCGTCAAGGTCCAACGGAACTCCGGCGGGGGCCCGGGTAAACATTCGGGTGCCCCGTTCAAGCGAAGCATGAGCGGGGATTTCGCTGGGACGAACGAACATCCCCACTCAAGGTCAAAAGAAGCCCTTGAATGGAGCATCCGATTTCGTTGCTCGTAATCAGCCGTTCGAGCTTCTGCCCTACGATTCTTTCTCCATTGAAACTTATGGAAGCCACGTTCCGTAAGAAGCTGCGGGGCACATCAATGACAGCTCAAGAAATGACAATACGGCAGGATCCTCAGACGCCGCCCGCGGACTCGACAAGCAAGCGAATTTTCATTGGTCCGAATGGCATGCGCGCGGGATGGCGCCTGCTGATCTTCATGGCGATCGTAATGGCAATTTCGCCCGTGGCGCGAATGATCATTATGCGCTTCTTCCCAGCCGCGCTGGATCCAACCCAGCTAACACCTATGAGAATCATCGCGCCGGATCTACTCTTCTGCTGCATCTTGGCGGTTGCGGCCGGGATCATGAGCAAGATTGAAGGCCGCAGGCTGGGGCAGTATGGCCTTCCCAAGGGCGAAGCGCTTAGGAAAAACTTTTGGGTAGGACTATTGATAGGCCTGCTCGCCACCAGCAGTACGGTGCTGGCAATTTTCGCCCTGCATGGCGTCCGGTTCACCAAAGCGGCGATGCCTGGCGCCGCGATTTTGACCGCAGCGGCTGGCTGGGGGCTGGCATTTTTGCTTTCCGGTCTGGCCGAAGAATTTTTGTTTCGCGGATACGCGCAGTTCACACTGACGACTGGCATGGGATTCTGGCCGTCCGCATTTTTGCTCTCGGGTTTATTCGGGCTGGTTCACGCCACCAATGGCGGAGAAACCGTTGTGGGAGACCTCTCGGTGGCTTCGTTCGGTTTGCTGTTGTGTCTGTTTCTCCGGCGAACTGGAAATCTATGGTGTGCGGTCGGCTTTCACCTGGGATATGACTGGGGTCAGACCTTCTTGTACGGTGTTCCCAATAGCGGCTTACTACCCTCCCAGAGTTTTCTTAACGCATCGTTGAGTGGGCCGCGCTGGCTGACCGGCGGAGCCGTCGGGCCTGAGGCCAGCATCTTTTGCCCGATCGTCCTGGCCGTCGTGGCAATTCTATTCAGCTTGAAATACCGCGACGCGCGATATCGACCGTTGAGCGCGCCGTCAGCCTCCTGAGTCGAGCGCGGATTTCGGTGGTACGAACGCACAAACGCGGCCTCTTACGGGATAAAATCTTTCTCCGATGAGGTTCTGCTGCACCCTGTTGATTGTGCTGTTGGCGCTGCCTATCCTGTCCCAGGAAACCGCTACGCCCCCAGCCCCTGTCCCCGCGCAAGCCTCGGTGCGCTTCGGCTTCGATTGGCCGCAAGGCTCTCCATGGCAGAAATACACCATCGATGTTCAGTTCGACGGCAAAGCGCATTTCGACGGAACTCCTCATCCCGACGAGACCAACGACACCGATCCCTACCAGCAGGACTTTGTCATGTCCGAGGCGAACCGGCAGAAGATCTTCGAGCTGGCGCAGAAGCTGAACTATTTTCATGGCGATTTCGATTCTCATCTGAAGCACGTCGCGCAGACGGGCAAAAAGACGTTGCAGTATCAGTCGCCGCAAGCGCAGGGCTCGGCCACTTACAACTACTCGCAGAACCCCGACGTCGAGGAGTTGACCCGCATCTTCCAAGGCATCGCCATGACCATCGACTACGGACGCAAGCTGGCGTTCCAGTATCGCTTCGACAAGCTTGGTATGGACCAGCGGCTGAAAGAATTGGAGGACCTCCAAACCAATCACGGCGTCGAGGAGCTGGCCATAATTGCGCCCATTCTGCGCAAGATCGTGAACGACCCCAACCTGATGAACATCAGCCGGGAAAGCGCCCGGCGCATCTTGCACGGCATGAACCAGTCGGCGGTTGCTGCGCCAAGTCCGGCGGCGCAGTGACAAACATCCCGCCCGAAGTGGTTTTGATCCCGAAATACGAAATTTTGACAATCTAAAGTCACTGATTTGTAGGAACTTGCGTCGAAATTGGTGTTTAATATCCTTAGACAGAGGAGGCCTCGACGAGGCAGCCCCATCCCGCCGACACCCCTCTCAGGTTCAACAGCTCGGGCCAAGGAGTACTCGCATGACAAGGCAAACCCCGTCGGCATTGTCAGTTGTTGCAGCATTCATTCTGATGGCCGGATCGGTCGGAGCCCTCGCCGACTCACATGTCAGGATCGTCCGTCTTAGCTCGGTGGAAGGACAGGTCCAGATGGATCGCGTCGTTGGTACGGGTTTGGAGCGCGCTATCCTGAATACGCCGATCGTCGAAGGCACGCGCCTGGTCACCGGCAGCGACGGCCTCGCCGAGGTGGAGTTCGAAAACCAAAGCGCTTTGCGCCTTACCGAAGGTTCCGAAGTTAAGTTCTCCCAGCTTCTGATGAACGATGCCGGCGCGAAAATCAATCAGATCCAGGTCGTTAAGGGCCTCGTTTATCTGGACGCCACTTCCAAGGGCGATGACATTTATCGCCTCATCGTCGGCAATTCCAGTTTCGTGGTGCGCCGCAATACCGAGATGCGGCTTAGCGTCACTCCGCAGAAGATCACTGCGGCCGTCTTCAAAGGCGATGTTCAGCTGGAGGGCCAGGCGCAGCCTGTCACCATCGCCAGGAAGGAAACTCTCACACTCGATCGCGAAAACCCCTCCGCCTACAACCTTGCCAAGGGCGTCGAGCCGGATCGCTTCGATAACTGGAACAAGGAGCGCGAAGCCTACAGCAATATCTACGCGGATAACCAGGGTTATGGCGGCCCCAGCCACGCCTATGGTCTGCAGGATCTCAACTATTACGGCAACTTCTTCTACGCCGGCGGCGGCTACGGCTATGTCTGGCAACCGTATGGTTTCGCCAACGCCATGATGGGCTGGGATCCTTACAGCAACGGCGCCTGGATGTTCTATCCCGGCATGGGATACTCATTTGCGTCGGCCTATCCTTGGGGCTGGCTGCCTTACCACTACGGCTCATGGGCCTTCATTAACGGCACAGGATGGGCTTGGGTTCCCGGCGGCGGCTACGGCGGTCAATGGTATGCGTCGGGTTTCCAGGCGGTTCCCAGAATTACGAGAGCGCCGGCGGGATGGTCCGCTCCAACGCCTCCAGCCGTGGGTACTGCAGAAAATCTCACTGGCCGCACTGTAATGGTCGGCAAGGCAGGCGCAGGGCCGCTTGCTATTCCGGGCGGACGCCTGGTGCCGAATTTCGCCAGCCTGGTTCCTGGCCGGACGACTGCATCGGCAAACGCGAGAACAGGTTTTGCCAAGCCGGCTGCGACCACCATGGGAAAGGGAAGTGTTTTTGCCGCGCCCAACGCTGTGACCACCGCGCATAACCAGGGACATGTCTTCGAGGCGCCGATGGGTCGGCCCGTGTTCTCGGCTCCCTCTGAGTTTGGCGGCATGCGCGAGGGCAGAAGTATGGCTGGCGGGGGCATGGCCTCCGGAGTGCATACTGGCGGGGTTGCCACGTCGTCGTCGTCGTCGTCCGGCGCTGCTCACGGTAAGTAAAGCGGACAACGCGCCGAGCCTCAGTGATAGATCACATAGCGCCGGGCTCCGCCCCGGCTGCCGGGGCGGCTGTCGCGCCGCCGTCGTGATCTGAAATAGATCTGCGCTGGAACAAACTCGGCGAGCAACAAGATCAGCCGCGCAGCGGCGGCAGTGCAGTGAGCCCGTGGCGCAAACCCCGGGTAGACGTGATGAATAAAATGAAGCCGCGCAGCGGCGGCTCAGTGTCGGAAGGCTCGCGCTGCGCTATTCGACGGCCGCTGTCAGCCCGTGGCGATCACCCTTCAATATCTTTGCCGGCACGGCTTGCCGCTCACGTTCTTCCTGATGGCAATTCCAACACAGCGGACGCATATCTTGTAGCGTCGCCTGCAACTCGTCCAACTGCATCTGTCGCAACTCGAACAGCTTGTGTTGCTCGTTGAGCACCGCCAGCCGGCTGCGTCGCCAGTCCGACGGCGCGAGCGCACGCGCGCAAATCGCGCAGCTCTTGCCTTCATACCACTTCGTCAACAGACGATCGACGTTCTCCGGCGAAGGCTCCAACTCTGCCAGACATTCCTGGCCGCAATCGCCTTTCTCCGGCCAACGCGTGCAGGACTGGAGACGCGAATGCTGCTGTCCGCGCAGCGCCGTCCAGAAGCCGAACTTGTTGTCGACCTCGACGTCGGCATGCTGGCCCGAATCCGGGCAAGTGACGGACTGGCGGCCGCGATTGCGGTAGTAATCCTGCAAGCTGAGCGCGACCGGCAAACCGGTCATCAGACACGCGCCAACAAGAAACAGCGGGACCAGAAAAAGAGCGTAAGTGAAAAGTGCAGTTGACATAAACCACCTGCGGCCGCGGGAGCGGCCCTGTGGTGTTTGTACCGCCGTCGTCACAGGGATTCAGTGATGCCGCGCACAGGTGGATGTGACGTTGGTGGAAGCGCCGGGCTTCAGCCCGGCGAAGTTGAGCGGCAACTTGGGCGGAGCACCGCTTCAGGTGCAATCCACACCGCATCTCTCACTCCTTATTGCTTGCCGCGGATGGGTCCGGCGTGGGCAGAAATCTGTATCCCACGCCTCGCACCGTCAGCAGGTGCTGCGGATGTGCCGGATCCTTTTCGATATATTTCCGCAAGCGCACGATGAAGTTATCGATCGCGCGCGTATCGGTATCTTCGTGCAGCCCCCAAACTTCTTCGAGGATCGTTCTTGCGTGACACGATCCGTCCGCTGTTCCGGATAAGGTGCCGCAACAGCTCGGCTTCCATCAATGTCAGCCGGAAGATCTTGCCGTTGGCCCTCAGCTCCAGCGTGCCGAAGTCGACCTGTTTGCCGTCGAAAACATAGACATCGAACTCGCGTAGCGAGTCCGCATCCTTCGGCTCGGCGACGCGCCCTTCCGCCGGAGGATCGTTGAGCAGCGTGCGGCCCCAATCGCGGCGGCGCAATAGGCTGCGAATTCGCGCCAGCAGGATGGCCAGATCGAATGGCTTGGGCAGGTAATCGTCGGCGCCCGAGGCAAAGCCCTTGAGCACGTCTTGCGGGCGGCTGCGCGCCGTCAACATCAGCAGAGGTATAAAGTTGCCGGCCTTGCGCAGCTCGGTGGCAACGGAAAAGCCGTCTTTGCCGGGCAGCATGACATCGAGCACCAGCAAATCGAATTCGTTGCGCTGTTGCAACAGCAGATCGAGCGCCGTCTCGCCGTCTCCGACAACCTTGGTGCGATAGCCTTCGGCCTCGAGATTGAACTTCAATCCGCGCGCCAGGTGCTCTTCGTCTTCCACCAGCAAAATGTCGTTCACTGGGAGTTCCTCGGCAGCTCAATGGTAACCGTGGTGCCGCGCCCGGAGCCTTCGCTCTCCGCGTACGCATTGCCGCCGTGGCGGCGGGCGATGGCACGCACAATGAACAAACCCAGGCCGCTGCCTTTTACCGTTGACGGGCCGGGGCTGAGCACGCGATAGAAGCGTTTGAAGACGCGCTTCAGTTCGCCGCGCGGAATGCCAACGCCGTTATCGCGCACCCGAATCTCGACGTGCTCCAGGTCCGGAGTCACGACGGCTATGCGGATCTGCGGATCCTTAGGCGAGTACTTCACCGCGTTATCCAGCACGTTGGAAAGCGCCGTGAAAAGCTCGTCGCGATCGCCCATGACGCTGAGCTGGGCGTCGGGCTGGCCCTCGGGCGCCCAGTCAAGGACCTCGGGCGCGAGATGATGGCGCGACCGCCCCCATTCGATCGTCTCCTGCACCAGCGGTCCGACAGCGACTTCCACGCGCGAGAGCACAGCGTTCCTCTGAGTGATGCGCGCAGCCCGCAGAACGCCCTCGACGGTTCCCATCAGCCTCTGCGTGTCGTCGAGCATCACCTGATAGAACTCGTGCCGCTGCTGGTCGTCCACATTGCGCTTTTGCAGGGTTTCGAGGTAAAGCCGGATCGAAGTGATCGGCGTCTTCAGCTCGTGCGTGACCGCATTCAGAAAGCTGTCCTGCTGCTCGTTGCGGCGAACCTCGTGCACCAGAAAAATTGTGTTCAGGATCACGCCGGCGATGATGAAACAGAAAAAAATGACACCCAGGATGAGTGGCACAATCTCGCGCCAGTTGATGATGATCCAACTGGTGCTGAGCACCGCCGCCGCGGCCGCAATACAAATGCCCAGCGTGATGAAGAACGCAATCTTGGCTCTGCGGCTGATGGGACGCATGGCAGACGGGCTCAGGATAGCAGGAGCAGCGGTAATTCGCAGTTAACTGTCACCGCTGCAGGCTCGCCGCGGCTTGCAAGCACTGACGCGCCCGCTCGGCATCGCCTGCATCGCGATAGGCATAACTCATATAGGTCAGCGCGCGACTCTTCATCTCGAGATTGGGCGCGTTGGCCACGACAATCTTGTACCGCCGGATTGCATCCGTGAGGTCGTGCTGCTTTTGCTCGTAAACTGCCAGTGCAAAATTGCTGAGTGGATCTTTGGGATCGAGCGCGGCAGCCCGAGCGAAGCGATGCATCGCCGCTTCCGGTTGTTTTCGCTTCATCAGTTCATCACCCATGCGCTCTTCGGCAATCGAGTTGGTGCCGATGACCTGCGTCACCCGCGACCACAGCGCCAGATTGTCGCTCCAATAGGCGAGCTGATGGCGAGTCACGATGGCCAGCGCCATCAATACAACGATGCTTGCGGCGTCCAGCGATCCAGGAATGAATCGGCGGAGGCGCATTTTTGGCGATGCCGTCGCAGACTCAGCGGCGGTCGGGACAGCGACTGCCACCAGGTCTGCCACGCCCCAGCAGATCATGATGAACAGCCCAATGAATGGCAGATAGGCATAGCGGTCGGCCATTGCCTGGTGACCAACCTGCACAATGCCGATCATCGGCACCATGGTTCCCAGAAACCAAAGCCAGCCCACCAGCAGATAGCGCCGCCGCCGCGCTTTCCACACCACCGCCGTAATTGCTATCAGCAGGAAAAGCGCCGCTAAAGCCCACCCAGCTTTGATGGCATTGCCGGGATGCGGATACATCAGGCTGAGGTTCGTCGGCCAGAAAGCCTTGCCGAGATACTTCACGTACGACACCAGCGCGTTCTCCAGCCGCACCGGCAATGAGTACTCGTTGAGCGATACCACCGCTCCGCCTGCTCGTTGTGCCGCCAGCGTTAGCAGGGAACTGGCCACACAGAGCACCAGAAGCGGCAACTTCTCTACCAGCAACCAGGAGAACTCGCGCGACGATTGCGGCCCGGCCGCCGCATCGCTGGCTGTATCCAGATCCATCCCGCTCAAGCTCGGCGCTGCTACTCTTATTCGGAGCCTGTCCTTACCATGCCACAAACTCTGAGGTAAGTCGTCGGTGCGCATTCTTCCGAGCGGCCAGTAATCCCACAGCAGAAGCACGAATGGAAGCGTGATCGCCTGCGGCTTCGCCATCAAGGCCAAGGCGAACCATAATGCGACCAGACCATATCGAGCTATTCCCGGCCGGCGGGTATACCAGTGGTACGTGCCCAGCGCGACCAGAAAAAAGAACATGCTGAGCAGGCTCTTGCGTTCCGCAATCCAGGCAACGGTTTCAACGTTGATAGGATGCAATGCAAACAGCGCCGCGACCATGGCGCTGCGCCCCGCATAACCAGTTGCCCGCTCCAGTATCCAGAACAACAGCAGCACGTTAAGGACATGCAGCAGCAGGTTGACGTCGTGATGCCCGGCGGGATTCAGGCCAAATATCTGGATGTCAACCGCGTGCGAGAGCCACGTCACCGGATGCCAGTTCAATGAATAATAGGTGGTGAAGGCCCATCGCACCGTGCCCCAGTTCAGCCCGCCCTGCACGTCGATGTTGTCGGTGACGTACTGGTTATCGTCGAGATTCAGAAAGGGATGGTTATGTACCGGGAAGTACACGGCCACGGTTGCGGCAGCAAGCAAAACACTGAGCACCAGGTTTCGCTTAAGCTGCGCTGACGGCGCGCCCACTTGGCTGGAGAAAACTGGCGCGCTCGTAGTCTTTAGCCCGTCCGAATTCATTACACCTGCTTTGGAGACTTGGGAGCTAAAGTCCTAAGGATTGCAACTGGAATTATTTACGTCCTGAAGACGAATCTCGGCTCACATCGCAATGCGACGTTGCGCAATATGGTGCACCAGGCGAAGTTCTACTGCAAGCCCGCCTGCGCCAGCATCTCCAGAAACTGACGCTGGGTCCGCATGTCGATGGATTGCGCCACCAGCTTCCCGTCCCGATCGTAAACAAAGCTTTTGGGAATGCCATCGATTTGGAAAAGGTTGTTCACCTTTTGGCCGGGGTCGAGCAGGATGGGAAAGCTGATTTTGCGCTCCGCAATAAACGGACCAACCTTGGGCGTTTCCTCATCCTCCGAAATGCCGAGGATCACGAATCCCTGGTCGTTAAAGCGATGGTAGAGCGCTTCCAGATCCGGCATTTCCTTCTGGCATGGCGGACACCATGTTGCCCAGAAATTCACCAGCACAACTTTGCCCTTCAGATCTTTAAGCGTCCAGGATTTTCCTTGCAGATCAGTCAGCGTGAAATTGGCTTGCTGGCGCTGTTCGTCGTCAGCTTCGAGTCTTGCCATTGCCGCCTTATACTGCGGCGCATCCAGCGACGCTTGCACATGCTCATAGCGCACCAACTCCGCCAGTTCGACATAGGCTCCGTTCGGCTGGCCTTTTTCGTCCGGCGGCGGCTGCTGTTGCAACGCCTCAGCCAATGTAGTCGCTACTTCCTGCAGCGTCTCGTGACCGAAATCGCCCTCGGTCGCGCGGCTCGCCAGATACACCGCCAGTTTCAGCTTATTCGGCGTGGACGGCAGCGCCCGAATCTCCACCGCAATCTCCTTGGTGTTGCGGGCGCGAACGTCATCCGGCAGGCTGCGTAGCGTCTTGATCTGATCGTAGACGGGCTTTTCTTGTGCGCTCCAGTTGGGTGGTTGCTGCTGTGCCTGGAGCAAGCACGTACCGATCACAATCGCAGGAACGAGAAAGAAGGCAGCACATCTTAAACGCCGCCGGAAAGATGGCAGAAAACAATTCATGGGCTCGTTACCTCGACCGCCATTGTATTCTCCAATGGAGCGGCGCCGGGTCCTCCAGAGTATCGCACGCAGGCCTGTGATGAGCTTCCTAGTGGCGGATGGCCGGGTTTGTGATACACAAGAGAGTATCAAGCTGGCCGGAGAGCCGGCACGAGCACACTATGATTGATTCGGTTGCGCGGAGCATCGGCTCCGCTCCCTGTTCCAAATTACCCACACCAGGCAGTTTTACACATCCAGTCGAACCGGACAGCGGGAGGGCGGCATGCTGAGGTCGCTCTTTATCAGCCTTTCCGAAAGCAAATCGCTTCGAAACTTCGCGGAAAGGTCTCCGCTGGGAATTCGTTTCTCGCAGCGCTTCGTCGCGGGCGTGCATATCCACGACGCGATCCGGGCCGCGCAGGTGGTCAACGAGTGGGGCGCTGGCGTCAGCATCGACAACCTGGGCGAAAACGTCACCAATGCCGAGGAGGCCAAGCACAGCGCCGAGCTCTACCACCGCATGCTCGATGAGATTCACGAGCGCCACCTGAACGCCAACATCAGCCTCAAGCTCACCCACATGGGCCTCGACGTGAGCGAGGAGCTGTCGTTCCGCCTGGTGACGGAACTCGTCGACCACGCAGTGCGCATCAACAACTTCGTCCGCGTCGACATGGAAGGCTCGCCGTATACCCAGCGCACCATCGACTTCGTGCGCGGGCTGCATCGCGAGCCGGGACACGCCGGCCGGGTCGGCACCGTGATCCAGTCATACTTGTACCGCAGCGAGAAAGATGTCGACGATTTGCTGTCGGAACGCATCCGCATCCGCTTGTGCAAAGGCGCGTATAAGGAGCCGTCGGACATCGCTTTCCCCAAGAAGGCCGATGTCGATGCGAATTATCTGAAGCTGGCGCGCACCCTGATGAAGAGCGGTGTTTTTCATGGTATCGCCACGCATGACGAGAAGATCATCGCCGAGCTGAAGCAGTTCGCGCGCGCCGAAAATATTCCGTCGTCAGCGTATGAGTTCCAGATGCTCTACGGCGTGCGCCGCGATCTGCAGCAGCAGTTGGTGCGCGAGGGCTACGGCCTGCGCGTCTATATTCCGTTCGGATCGGAGTGGTATCCGTACTACATGCGCCGCTTGGCCGAGCGCCCGGCCAACGTGCTGTTCATCGCGAAGAATATGTTCCGGCAGTGAAAGACAGTTGTCAGTTGTCGGTGGCCAGTTAGGAGAGCCGATCAGGGTTGATCCGTCATCCCGAGCAAGCACAGCGAGTCGAGGGATCTCCTTTCCGGCGGCTGCCCCATCCCAGCGATGGGTTGGCTAGGTCGGAAATAACTGACAACCGACAACTGACAACTGACAACTATTTCAGCTTCGCCCCGATCGGCACATCCTCAAGAAATCCAGCCAGCACCGGCTGGCCGTCGTCGAGCGATGCAGCGACGATCATGCCGTTCGATTCCAGCCCGCGCAGTTTGCGCGGCTGCAGGTTTGCGACAATAACGACTTTGCGTCCGACCAGCTTCTCGGGATCGTAGGCCTTTGCAATCCCCGCGACGACCTGCCGCACTTCCGTACCGATATCAACCTCCAGCCGTAGCAGCTTGTCGGCGCCCTTTACCTTTTCCGCGACTTTCACTTCGCCAACCCGCATCTCGACTTTGAAGAAGTCATCGGCGCTGATCTTGTCTCCGATATTATGAGATGCCGTGCCCACCCTGTCCCCAACCGACGGGGACAAGGGTGGGGCACCCACTCCCTGTTCAGTCGTCGTCGATTGGGTCCCGGATGTCTTCTCACCGGGTGCCCCACCCTTTTCGCCTTCGTTTGGCGAAAGGGTGGGTTGGGAGCGTTGCTGTTCCATTTGTTGCATCCTTTCGATCATGCTCTTGTCGGCGCGCGGAAACACCGGCTCGACCTTGCCCAGCTTGGTGCCGGCCTGGATTTGTCCCCACGCCAGCTGACGCAACTTCAACTGTTTGATTTCGCCTAGTCCAAGTTGCGTCCAGATGCGCGCGGTCGCCTCAGGAATTACCGGATGTACCAGGGCTGCGACGATCCGCAACGCTTCAACCGAGGTGTGCAGAATGGTCGCCAGCCGGGCTTTCGAGTCCTTGTCGTCGCGTTCGGCGACCGCCCAGGGCTCATTCTCTACAATGTATTTATTGACCGCTGCGACTAGCCCCCACGCTGTTTCCAGAGCTCGCGAAAACTGGAATTGCTCGAACTGTGCGTGAAACTCCGTAATCGTTTGCTGTGCCAGCTTCTCGATGGCTTCATCCGCCGCTGTGCGTGCCCTCGCCGATGGGTATGGAATCTCGCCATCGAAGTAACGCGCAATCATGCTGAGGGTACGGCTGGAAAGATTGCCAAGGTCGTTGGCCAGGTCGGCATTGTAGCGCTGCACCAGCGCGTCGAAGCTGAACGAGCCATCCTGCCCGAAGACGATTTCACGCAGCAGGAAATAGCGCAGTGCGTCCTGGCCAAGTGTGTCGAGAATCGTTTCGCTGCGCACGATGTTGCCGCGCGACTTCGACATCTTGCTCTCTTCAAACAGCAGCCAACCGTGCGCGAAGAGCGAGCGCGGCAGCGGCAGATCGGCCGCCAGCAGGAACGCCGGCCAGTAGACGCAGTGAAAGCGCACGATCTCCTTGCCGATCATGTGTACGTCGGCAGGCCAGTATCGATCCAGCTTCGCTTTATCCTTTGGATCGTCGGAGCCATAGCCCAGCGCGGTCATGTAATTGGCCAGCGCATCGAGCCACACGTAAATTACGTGCTTGGGATCGCCCGGCACCGGTATGCCCCACTTGAACGATGTGCGGCTGACCGACAGATCGCGCAGGCCGCTGCGCACAAAGGCGATCACTTCGTTACGCCGAGTCTCCGGACGAATGAAGTCGGGATGCTCAACGTAATGCTTCAGCAGCGGCCCGCCCATGGCTGACAGCTTGAAGAAATAATTTTCCTCGTGAACGGTTTCCGTCGGGCGTCCGCACTCCGGACATGGCGCGCCAGGACCAACCGCGTCGACATACAACTCGTCGTAGACGCAATACTGCCCGCTGTACGACCCTTTGTAGATATAGCCGCGCTCCTGCAAGCGCTTGAATAAAGCCTGCACGCCGCGCACGTGACGCGGTTCCGTGGTGCGGATGAAGTCGTTGTAGGTGATCTTCATCCGGTCCCACAGCGCGCGAAACTCGCCGGAGATTTTGTCGACAAATTCCTTGGGCGAGCAGCCCGCAGCCGCCGCCGAGCGCTCGATCTTCTGGCCATGTTCATCGGTGCCGGTGAGGAACCATGTGTCCACACCCATCATGCGCTGGCAACGGGCGATGGTGTCGCACACCACGGTGGTGTACGTGTGCCCGATGTGCGGCCGCGCGTTGACGTAATAGATAGGCGTGGTGATGTAAAACTTCTCGGGTTTATCCATGCTTTCGATCCAGGTACAAGCGGATGGCCTCCTGCATCACCGTCTTCAGCGGGATGCGATGCTCGGCCGCAATGCGCCGGCAGTCCTCATATTCGAGGGCGTAGTTCGAAACCGTGCCGTTCAGGCTGGCGACCTTAATGCGCACCTCGCCCCACGGCGTCGTTACGATTTCGTGTTGACGCGGCAGTGCGTAACGCTTCTCATGACGCGTCCGTATTCCCAGCGTTGAGCTCTCGCGGAACAGCAGCGCGCGCAACCGCTGTTCGTGATCGGCGTGCGCAAGAATCGTCAACAACGCTCCAGGGCGATTCTTCTTCATCTGCACCGGCGTGGTGAAGACGTCGAGCGCGCCTTCGGCGAACGCCTGATCGATAATGTAGCCGATGACCTGCGGATTCAGGTCGTCGAGGTTCGCCTCCAGAATGGCAATTTCTTCTGCCACGAGATCTGTGCTTGGGCTGAGTTCAGCAGAGTGCGTTTCGCCAACCGCGATGCGAAGCACGTTCGGATGTCCGGCAAGATCGCGCGAGCCGGCGCCATAGCCGATCTTCTCGGTCGTCATCGGCGGACGCCACCCAAAACTTGTCGCCAGCACCTTCACCATCGCTGCGCCAGTGGGCGTGACCAGTTCTTTCTGGATATCGCTGGAATAGATGGGCGCATCGCGCAGCAGTTCCAGCGTTGCGGGAGCCGGAACCGGCATTACGCCATGCGAGCACGCGACTGTCCCGCCGCCTACATTGAGTGGCGAGCAGATGAACTGTGCGACACCGAGCGATTCCGCGCCGACCGCGGCGCAGACAATGTCGACGATGGCGTCAGCCGCGCCGACCTCGTGGAAGTGAATTTCCTCGATTCCGGTGTTGTGGACCTTTGCTTCAGCCGCGCCCAGAGCGACGAAAATCTCGCTCGCCGTCCGCTTGGCGCCCTCGCTGATCGAAGCCGCAGAGATGATCTTCAGAATCTCGCTGAGCCCTCGGGCATGGGAGTGGCTAGTGGTCAGTGGCCGGTGGTCAGAATCCACGCGGCGATTATGTTGCTGGCCACGGCTGACATGTTCGTTCTGAGAAGTAGCGGTCGGCGCCGAGTGGTCATGCGGCCCGTCGAACTCTCGTCGCTCACCTTGGATACGGGTCTCGCCACTCGTCACTAGCCACTGACCACTAGCTACTTGTTTTTCCCAGAACTCCTCGCGTGGCATATCCTTTTCTCCGCTGACAACCACATCGAGCTTGGTTGCCGAGATACCGGCGCGGTCCACGCGTGACATCTCCAGCGTCGCGCCGACGTTCAAGTCGGCGGCCGTTTTCTGAAGAAGCTCGAACGGAACTCCAGCGTCGAGCAACGCGGCCAGGAACATGTCGCCGCTGATACCAGAGAAGCAATCGAGGTAGGCAATGCGCATGAGAGCCGCCGAGGTCGCGCGCGAACCCGCGCGAGGAGGAGAAATTTCATCATAGGTAACGCGCGGTAGAGCGTCAAACGTGAAAGCCGCCGTTCGCTATTCGCTCTTCGCTTTTCGCGACGGGCTCTTTGCTCTTAACTTTCGCTGTCAGCAAGCGCTGCGCAGAGGTGTGCGGCCAGGCTTTGCTATTCTGATGATGGTCGGGTAGAGCTGGCCTTCAGGCCAGCGTCGAAGTGCTTTAATACAGTTTCGAGCTGGCTTCATGTACCTCGAACAACAACGCAAACTTGCCACTCACGTCCGCCGATTTTTGCGCGAGAAGTACAACCTCGACCTGGGCAACATCGTCATCGACCAACCGCCCAATGTCGAGATGGGTGAGTTCGCGTTGCCGCTGTCGTTCGAACTCGCCAAGAAGCTGCGCAAGCCGCCGCGCAGGGTCGCGGAGGAGATTGTCGCTGAGCTGCCACTGCCGGAGGGATTCGAGAAGCTGGAGGTCGCTGGCGCCGGCTACATCAACGCGCGCCTGAAGCGCGATATCGCCGCGCAAGCGTTGGCGAGCGGCAGGCTCGCTGGTGCCCTGACTCACGCGGGCGAGGGAGCAGCCAACGTCAGCGGCAAGATTCTGGTGGAGCACACCAGCATCAATCCCAACAAAGCTGCGCACATCGGCCATTTGCGCAATGCCATTCTTGGCGATACCTTCGTGCGTTTGCTGCGGAGTGCGGGCCATGCAGTCGACGTGCAGAACTACATCGACAACACCGGTGTACAGGTCGCGGATGTCGTCGTCGGATTTGTGGAACTGGAGAAGAAGTCGAAGCAGCAGATTGCCGAGTTTGTCGCTTCGACCCCGCAATTCGATTACTACTGTTGGGATCTCTATGCCCGCGTATCGCAATGGTACGAGCAAGACAAGGAGCATTTGAAGGCGCGCCAGGAAGCGCTGCATGCCATCGAGCGTGGCGGCAATGAGCTCGCGGAGATTGCGGAGATCATCTCGACTACGGTCCTACGCCGCCATCTCGAGACCATGGACCGGCTTGATATCGAATACGACTTTCTACCGCGCGAAAGCGAGATCCTTCACCTGCACTTCTGGGATGCTGCGTTCGAGCTGCTGAAGCAGAAGGGCGTCCTCTACTTCGAGTCCGAAGGAAAGAACAAAGGTTGTTGGGTGATGAAGAGACCGTCGACGCGTACAACCTCGTCGCCTCCCACCCTTTCGCCCACAGAAGGCGAAAGGATGGGGCACCCAGCGCACCCGTCGGTTGAGGATATTGAGGGCGAAAACTCCGGCCCGGATGAAGACGCCAAGGTCATCGTGCGCTCCAACGGTACTGTGGGCTACGTCGGCAAAGACATTGCGTATCACCTGTGGAAGTTTGGACTGCTGGGACGGGATTTTGGTTATCGCCGGTTCTACAAATATCCGAATCAACATGAAGTGTGGGTTTCTGCTGAGCAAGGCGAGCCCGATCATCCTCATTTCGGCGGCGTAGCGGCCATCTATAACGTGATCGACTCGCGCCAGTCCGATCCGCAGAACACGGTTATCGAGGCGCTGCGTCTGCTGGGCTACACCGAGCAGGCCGCGCACTACACGCACTTCTCCTATGAGATGGTCGCGCTCACGCCGGGTTGCGCACTTGAACTGGGATACGAGGTCAAGGAAGAAGATCGCGCCAAGTCCTACATTGAGGTATCTGGGCGTAGGGGTTTCGGAGTGAAGGCTGACGACCTGCTGGATGCGCTGATTGGCGCGGCCAAGAAAGAAGTCGACAGCCGTCACGCGGAGCTCGATGACTCGGAACGCGCCCGTATTGCCACGCAAATCGCTATCGGCGCGCTGCGCTACTTCATGCTGAAGTTCACCAAGCAATCGGTGATTGCCTTCGATTTCCAGGAAGCGCTGGCCTTCGAGGGTGAGACGGGACCGTACGCGCAATATGCCGTGGTGCGCGCGACCAACATTTTCCGCAAGGCAGACGTCGATCCCGAGCAAGCGCTCGCCGCCGAAATTGATTACGCTCGCCACTTCGCCGACAGCAGCGGTACCGACATCTGGGAGCTGTGGCTGCTGTCCGGCAAGACCTCATTCATCGTCGAGCAATGTATCGCCACGACCGAGCCGGCCTTCGCCGCCAAACATGCGTTCCAACTCGCACAGCAGTTCAACAATTTTTATCATCGGCATCACATCCTCACCGAAGCCGATGAGGACCGGAAGCGATTTCTCCTCGCGACCGCGGCAGTCGTGCGTCGCGAGCTGATGCGAGTTCTGGCGGTGATGGGCATTACTGTGCCGCCGGTGATGTGAGTGGAGAGATCTCCCACCCTAGCCAACGGAAGCCCAGGATGAGGCACCCAAATCACTCTTCCTGTTGCGCATGCAAAGCGGCAGCCTGAATTCCTTGCGCAATTTGCGGCAGGATTCCCATCTCGCGATAGATTGGCCGGATGTGCGCGCGCACCTGCGGCAGCTTACCGACGAACCACGCCGCTCCCGCAATACAGCACGCACCACCAATCGCCAGCGTGAACGGCGCGCCAATCCTGGCGGCAAGAATCCCGGCGAACAGGCTGCCGAAAGGCATCATCCCCTGAATGCAAATCGAATAGAAGCTCATCACCCGGCCGCGCTTGTCGTCCTCCACGATGGTTTGCAGCACGGTATTGGTCGCGGCCATCTGCTGCATCATGCCGAAACCCGCCGCGACCATGAGCAGTAGTGACAGCCACAGCCAGCGCGAGAAGGAAAACGCGATCAGCGCTCCACCGAAGATCGCAGCGGTTGTCGGTATGACGCGCCCCAGCCCCAACACCGATTTGCGTGCCGCCAACCAGGTTGCGCTGATGAGCGCGCCAACGCCTGCGGCTCCCATCAGGAATCCCAAAGTATGCGGGCCGCCGTGCAGCACACGCGCGGCGAACAATGGCATCAACACTGTGTAGGGCATTCCGACCAGCGAGACCAATGCCAAGAGCGACAGGATCGAGCGAATCGGCAGAAATCCTGTCGCATAACGCCAGCCCTCGCTGAGCTCCTGCCAGACGCGACGACGCTGGCTGACCTGCTGCGGCGCGTAGTTCTTCATCGCCAGCAGGGACGCGATTACCGCCAGATAACTGAGTCCATCGATGAGAAAGCACCAGCCCTCGCTGGAGATTGCAATCACCGCGCCGGCAATCGAGGGACCAAGCAGGCGAGAGACGTTCACCATCGACGAATTCAGCGCGATGGCGTTGGGCAGGTCCTCGCGATCCTCCACCATCTGGATGACGAACGCCTGCCGCCCGGGCATGTCGAAGGCGTTGATCGTCCCTTGAAAGACGCTAAGCAGGATGATGTCGACTACGGTGATGCGATGGCTTAATGCCAAACCCGCAAGCCAAAACGACTGCACCATCGACAGCGTTTGGGTGACGATCAGGACGCGATGGCGGTTCCAGCGATCGACCCAGACCCCCGCAAACGGCCCCAGCAGCAGCATGGGAATCTGACCGGAGAAGCTCACCAATCCCAGCAGAAATGCCGAACCGGTGAGCCGATAAACCAGCCACGCAGTTGCGATGCGTGTCATCCACGTGCCCACCAGCGAGACCGTCTGGCCCGAAAAGAACAGCGCGTAGTTGCGATGGCGCAAGGCGCGAATGGCGAACTTCCAGTCGGAGCCTTTCGTGGACTGATTGCGGGCGGATCGATTGCGGTGGTCGGCCATCAGAGGAGCAGAACTATTACTTTAGACTCCTTCGGCGCAGATTATTTTGTATCAGGCGGCAAGCGGCTGAATTTGACGCGCGAATACGGACAAAGCAGATGGCTCAATCGGCGCCATTTATGCGGCGACCCTCGAATCTGCAATTGTGGCAGCTCCGCGATGCGGTCACTCTCATTGGCAACCCTCCGCAGTAACCTGAAATTAACGTTGCGCGATTAACCGGGCGTTATAAAATCGACGGCATGCAAGATAAGCCATTGGAAATAGAGAAAATCGAGGACAAGTCCGGGGCGACGGTGCTCCGCTTGCATGGTCCATTGTTATTAGGAAATTTCTTTCCGCTGCAAACCATGGTCCGCTCCGATAACTCGCCGCTGCTGATCATCGACGTCTCCGATATGCCCTACATCGATTCGGCCGGAATCGGCTGCCTGGTAGGCGCGCACGTCTCGCGCGAAAACTCGGGCCGCAAGCTGGTCCTGGTCGGCGCCAACGAGCGTCTGCAAACTTCGCTGAAGGTCACTAAAGTGGACGCGCTTTTCGTCATGGCTCCCACCGTTGAGCAGGCGCTGTCAAAAGCAAGCGGCGCGTAATCTGGCGTCAATCGGCGTCATGCCACAGGCCTCCGATCTTTGATAGACTCTCCCACTGTATGTGAGCGTGCCTCTCCAGAAGTCTGGCCATCCGGGCGCGCTCATGTGGCCGCAAGATCACATTCCAAATGCAATCGCGCTTAATTTAGCGAGGAGGTTTCTATGTCCGCGACCGCAAGTGCATCGCAGATTCACAGCCACGTACAAGAATTCATTGGCAAGCCGCGCAAGATGTTTATCAACGGCAAGTGGGTGGAAGCGGCTTCCGGCAAAACCTTTCCCACCTACAATCCCGCAACTGGCGAAGTGATGGCGCAGGTTGCCGAGGGCGATCGCGAAGATATTGAGCGCGCTGTGAAGGCCGCGCGCAAGGCTTTCGATAGCGGGCCATGGTCCGAGATGACGGCTTCGGAGCGCGGGCGTCTGATATGGAAAGTTGCTGACCTTCTGGAGCAGCACCTTGAACAATTCGCCCAGCTGGAAAGTCTCGACAACGGCAAGCCGCTGGCGGTAGCGCGCGTCGCCGATGTGCCGCTTGCCGTCGACCTGTTCCGCTACATGGCGGGATGGGCGACCAAGATCGAAGGCAACACGATTCCGTTTTCGCCTAACTATCTCGCCTACACGCGGCGCGAGGCGATCGGGGTTGTCGGGCAGATCATTCCCTGGAACTTTCCGTTGCTGATGGCGGCATGGAAGCTGGGTCCGGCGCTGGCAACCGGGTGCACCGTCGTGTTGAAGCCGGCCGAGCAGACTCCGCTGAGCGCGCTGCTGCTGGCCGAACTGATCGCGGAAGCAGGCATTCCGGAAGGCGTCGTCAATGTCGTTCCCGGTTATGGTGAAACCGCCGGCGCTGCGTTGGCGGCCCATCCCGACGTCGACAAAGTTGCCTTCACCGGATCAACCGAAGTTGGCAAAATCATTTTGCAGGCTGCAGCCGGCAATCTGAAGAAAGTTTCTCTGGAGCTGGGAGGTAAGTCGCCGAACATCGTTTTTGACGACGCGGATCTGCAGTCTTCGATTCCCGGCGCGGCCAATGCCATCTTTTTCAATCATGGCCAGTGTTGCTGTGCGGGTTCGCGGCTTTATATCGAGCAGGAGATCTTCGATGACGTGGTTACCGGCGTGGCCGATCGTGCCAAGAAGATCAAGCTCGGTCACGGATTCCATCCCGATACCGACATGGGTCCGCTGGTGTCGCAGGAGCAGTTGGATCGCGTCACCAATTATCTGGAGGCAGGATTCAGCGAAGGCGCAGAGGCTGTCGTCGGAGGCAAACCCTGCACCGACCCCGGCTATTTCTTTGAGCCAACGGTGATGGTCAAGACAAAGCCCCATATGAAGGTCGTGCGCGAGGAGATCTTCGGTCCCGTGGTTTGTGCGATGCCGTTCAAAGATATCGACAAGCTGGTGGCGGAAGCTAACCAGAGCCAATATGGACTTGCAGCGGCGGTTTGGACTCGCGACATCAGCAAGGCGCACCGCATCGCCAATAAGCTGCGCGCCGGTACGGTGTGGATCAACTGCTACAACGTTTTCGACGCCGCGCTGCCTTTCGGCGGGTATAAGCAGTCGGGCTGGGGGCGCGAAATGGGCCACGAAGTCCTGGAGCAGTACACGGAAGTGAAAGCGGTGTGCGCCGCGATATAGGCCGGCTTCACATTTTCTTACTGGTAAGATTTTAGAGCTTAATCTTACCAGTAAGATCTCTTCCCAGTAAGATTGCCTTGCCTGTTCTTACCAGTAAGATTTTCCTTGTTTTCCGGTCAAATGCCGGGTTGCTCGATAGCCCTAGCCGCGCCGCGGCCCTTGCATCTTGAATATCCCATGAATTCCCCTTTCTGCTGCGCCTGTGCCACTGCGCAAGACCGCGTGTCGGGTGGTAAACTACTGCATTCACTATGGAATTGCTGCTGAATCTGATCTGGATGGCCCTGGTAATCGGGTCATTCCTGATCTTTGCCCGGCGGGGGCAGTCGAGTGGTAGCCGAAATCCCTACCGCTCTCTGCTGGCGCTGGCCGGCGTGCTTTTGCTCTTATTCCCCATCATCTCCGCCAGCGACGATTTGCATCCTTCGCAAGCGCTCATGGAAGAGGCGTCGAGGCGCATTCCGCTCGTAGCCTCTCATTTGCATTTTTCCGCGGGCAGTTCCGCAATCCATATCTTGCCGATGCTGCTGCTGGCTCTCATGCTTGCCCTGGTTGAGTTCGAGCCGCTGGTACCCCCCGACCTGAAGCTGCGCCTGCTCGACGCGAACAGCCCTTCACTGCATGGACGCGCCCCTCCAGCTTGCTGCCATTAGCCGGCGCGGTTTGCGCCGAGCTTTCCGAAGTTCGATTCCCTTATTGGCGCCCTGCAGTTCCTTGTGCCTGAAGTTCAGGCTCTGTCGTAAGTGGAGTGAGGTCCGTGTGCAGCAGTCCGCTTACCAGAAGAGAGTTCGTGGAATGAAGAAACATAACGCCCGCCGCCGGCGGTACATCGCATTTGTTGGCGGCGTACTCTTTTTCTTTCTCTCGTTCGCACTGGGATGCTCGAGCGCCAAGCCCGAACCTGTCTCCAACACCGTCGTGGAGATGAATGCCGATCCTAACGTGGTCACCATGCAGAACCCGAATCAGTTTGCGGTGACACCGGTTCAGGTGCGCAAGGTCAGCGACGAAGTCCACGTCAACTGCGTAGTCACGCCCAATGTAAATCTGGAAATTCCTGTTGTCTCGCTGGGAAGCGGCATGGTGGTCGAGATCAAGAGCAAGCTCGGCGATTATGTGAAGAAGGGCGAGGTGCTGCTGATCATCAACAGTCCTGACCTTTCCGGCGCGTTCTCCGACTATCAGAAGTCCAAGGCCGACGAAGTGCTGACGCAGAAGCAACTGGCGCGCGCCCAGCTCCTCTACGATAAAGGCGCAATCGCGCTGGCAGACCTCGAAGCGGCGCAGGATGCCGAGGAAAAGGCCAAGGTTGACCTGCAAACCTCGATCGCGCATGTGAAGGTGTTGGGCGGTGATCTCAACAATCCAACTCCGCTGCTTCCGCTCCGTGCGCCTATCTCCGGCACCATCGTTGATCAGCAGATCACCAGCGGGACGGGCGTGCGCTCACTCGATAACCAGCAGGCGCTGTTTACCATCGCCGATCTTTCCGAAGTGTGGGTGTTGTGCGATGCCTATCAGGACCTGCTGCCGCGCATACATGTCGGCGACATCGCCGGTATCACGATTACGGGTTATGGTCACGATGAGTTCTCCGGCAAGGTGATCAATATCAGCCAGGTCCTGGACCCGACGACGCGTGCCGCCAAGGTGCGCATCGACCTGCCGAATCCCAACGGGATTATGCGCGCCGGCATGTACGTCACGGCCATGTTTCGCGCCCGCAATCTGGTAGACCGCGTGGTCGTGCCCACGACCGCGATTATTCGGCTGCATGATGCGAACTGGGTTTTCGTGCCGCTGGGCAATGGTCAATTCCGTCGGGTGCAAGTGGAGCTGGGACCGGAAGAATCGGATGGATATCAGCAAGTCATCAAGGGTCTGCCGCCGAATGCGCAAGTGGTGACCAACGCGCTCCAGTTCTCCAGCGCCTCCGAGGAGAAGTAGCGCATGATTCGCTACCTAGTCGATTTTGCGTTACGCAATCGCATGCTCGTGCTTGCCATGGGCTTCGGGCTGCTGGTCTGGGGAATCATCTCCTTCCACAAGCTGCCGGTCGAAGCCTATCCCGACGTTGCGGATAAATACGCATGGGTGATTACGCAGTGGCCGGGACGCGCCGCCGAGGAAGTCGAGCAGCAGGTCACGATTCCGATTGAAATTCAGATGAACGGTGTCGGCCATCTGGTGCATCTGCGTTCGTCGTCCCTAGCCGGACTGTCATTCATCACGCTCATCTTCGACGACGAATCGGACAATTTACAGAATCGCCAGCAGGTGCTGGAAAAGCTGACCATGGTGACTCTGCCGCCGGGAGTCAATCCGCAGATTGGGCCTGATTTCAGCCCGGCCGGGCAGATCTACTGGTACACGCTGGAGAGCAGCGATCCCAAGTACGATCCCATGGAGCTGAAGACGCTGCAGGATTGGGTCGTCTACAAGCACCTGATGTCAGTGCCCAACGTGGCTGCCGTCTCGATCTTCGGTGGCGAGACCAAGGAATACCAGGTCCAGATCGATCCCGACAAGCTGGTGGCCCACGGATTGTCGCTCGCCAATGTTGAACAGGCGCTGGCCGCCAACAATGCCAACGGCGGCGGCAGCTACATCGAGAAAGGACAGCAGGCTTTCAACGTGCGCGCCGTCGGTCTGATGCAGACTCCTGAGGATATTGGTGCAACCGTTGTCGCCGTCAAGAACGGAACGCCGGTGCGAATCCGCGATGTAGCGACGGTAGTGGAAGGCGCCAAGATCAAGCTGGGTCAGATTGGCAAGACCATCCGGCGTCCGGACGGCAGCTTACTGGACAATGACGACGCGGTCGAAGGCATTGTGCAGTCACGCAAGGGCTCGGAGACCGAAGGCGTGCTGCGCGATATACACGCCAAGGTGAAGTTCATCAACGACCGCGTGCTTCCCAAGGGCGTCCAGATTGTGCCGCACCTGGATCGGGACGACCTGGTCCATTTCACCACGCACACCGTCTTTCACAATCTCACCGAAGGCATTCTGCTGGTGGTGATTGTGTTGTTCCTTTTCCTGGGAAATGTTCGATCCTCATTAATTGTTGCTCTCACCATTCCGTTCTCGTTATTCTTCGCCGCCATTCTGCTTGACCTCAATCACATTCCCGCGAACCTGTTGTCGCTGGGCGCGCTCGATTTCGGCATGATCGTGGAAGGCGCGGCCGTCATGGTGGAGAACATTCAGAGGCGGCTGGCGGTGCGGTCGGGAAGTGCCATGCGCGGCAGCACGGACGAAATAATCCGCGCCGCCGCCCATGAAGTGCAGCGCCCGGTGTTCTATGCGATTGCAATCATCATCATTGCGTACTTGCCGATTTTCACTTTGCAGCGGGTAGAAGGACGCTTGTTCCGGCCCATGGCGTGGACCGTAGCCTTTGCACTGCTGGGCTCGCTGTTCTTCTCCATTCTGCTGGCGCCGGTGCTGACCGCTTTCGTTTTTCGCAAGGGTGCAAAGGAATGGCGCAATCCCCTGCTGGACTGGATCAACCGCCGTTACGAGGCAACTCTCAACTGGATCATTCCTCGCCGCGTCTTTACCTGGACGGTGATGGGCGTGGTGTGGGCAATCACTCTGTATTTGGGAATGGGCGGCGTGATTGGATCCGAGTTTCTGCCCCATCTCGATGAAGGCGCCATCTGGGCTCGCGGCACGCTCGCCCCCAGTACGGGTCCAACTGCCGGACGTCAAGTCATGGACCAGGCTCGGCTGATCTTCGCCAGCTTTCCCGAGGTGACGCAAGTTGTGTCACAAGTGGGGCGTTCGGACGATGGCACCGATCCCACCGGCTTTTTCAACACCGAATATTATGTCGATCTGAAACCGCACGACCAGTGGCGCCCGCAATTTCATGGTCGCAAAGAACTCTTGATCGACGCCATGAACGATGCCGTCAGCAAAATTGCCGGGGTGGATTGGGGCTTCTCGCAACCCATTGAAGACAACATGGAAGAGGCGGTCAGCGGTGTGAAGGGCGAGCTTGCCCTGAAGGTCTTCGGCCCTGACTTGAAAGATCTGGAAGCCAAGGCCATCGAAATCGCCAACGTGATGAGCACCGTGCGCGGCGTTGCCGACCTGGGCGTATTCCGCGTGCTTGGGCAGCCCAACGTCAACATCGCGGTCGACCGCGCCGCCGCGGATCGCTTCGGAATCAATGTTGCCGATGTGCAGGATGCGATACAGACCGCCGTGGGAGGAAATCCGGTCAGCCAGATTTTGATTGGCGAGGAGCGCTTCGACTTGGTCCCGCGATACCAGCCGCAATTCCGCAGTACGGTCGACCAGATCAAGAACATCCGGCTACTGGCGCCTACTGGCGAGCGTGTCTCGCTAGGCGAGCTATGTAAGATCAGCGTCGACGACGGTGCTTCCATGATCTATCGCGAGGGCAACCAGCGGTATATCGCAATCAAGTACAGCGTGCGCGGCCGCGACCTGGGCAGCACGGTCGAAGAGGCCATGAATAAAGTGAACCGCGAAGTGAAGCTGCCGCAGGGCTATACCCTCGACTGGGCAGGCGAATACGAGAGCCAGAAGCGGGCCAATCATCGGCTGGCGACGGTCATTCCCCTAACCATCCTCGTGATTGTGCTGGTGCTCTACTCCATGTTCCGCTCGTTTAAGTGGGCCCTGCTGGTGCTGCTGAATCTGAGTCTGGCGCCCATCGGCGGTCTGCTCGCCCTGTGGATCACCGGAACCCACTTCAGCGTTTCCACCGGAGTTGGCTTTCTCGCGCTGTTCGGCGTATCGGTACAAACTGGCGTCATCATGGTGGAACATATCAATCAGCTCCGTGCGCGCGGTTTGGCGACCAGCGAAGCCGCGGTGTTAGGTGCGGTGCGACGGCTGCGGCCCATTATGATGACCATGCTCGTGGCCTCTCTCGGCCTGATCCCGGCTGCGATGTCGCATGGCATTGGTTCCGACTCGCAGCGCCCCTTCGCTATCGTAATTGTGGGAGGTTTGCTGACGGAGCTCTTCCTGAGTCTGGTCCTGCTGCCGGTCCTGTATGCCGGTCTGGCGGGACCGACGGATGTGCTGCCGCCGGAAGAAGAGGAGATCACCGAATGAGACACTTCTCCTCTGTACTGCTGCTCGCCGTAACATGCCAGCTTTTCGCGCAGACGCAATCGGCGCCTGCTTCGACCGTTCCGCAGGCTCCTATACCTGCGCAAACGCAATCGGTGCCGGCTTCATCTGCTCCTCAGGCGACTACGCCGCCGCCGACGGCACCTATCCCACAGCAGCAGATACCGGCTCCGGGCAAACCTTATGCGCCGTCGGTGGTGATTACCATCGAGCAGGCGATCGACTTGGCTCGGCAATACAATCCCACGCTGGAAGCGCAGCGCACGCTGATTTCGCAAAACAAAGAACAGGAGGTCACGGCAAATCTGCGCCCCAATCCCACGCTCTCGTGGGACGCGCAATATCTGCCCCTGTTCACTCCTGATCTCTGGTCGTCAAACTACATCGACAACACCGCGCAGTTCGATTTGGGGATTGGTTATCTCTTCGAGCGTGGCAAGAAGCGCCAGCATCGGCTGAAGGCTGCGCAGGATGCGACGGCCGTCACTGAATCGCAAGTATTGGACCTGGAGCGAACCACCGTTGAAGCTGCGGCACAACAATTTATTGCTGCGCTCCTCGCCCAGTCGAACCTTGATTTCGCGCAGCATCTGCTGGACAGCTATCAGCACACCGTCTCCATCAGCGAGGAGCAACATAAGGCCGGAGCCATGAGCAAGGCCGACCTGCTTAAGATTCAGTTGCAGACGCTGCAGTTCCAAAGCGACGTGAACTCGGCCAAGATCGCGTTGGTGCAGGCACTGAATTCATTGCGCGAAATAACCGGCTTTGACGCTCTGCCGCGCAACTTTGATGTCAGCGGCACGCTCGCCTACGAGCCGGTGACTCTTACTCTCGAGGACCTGCAGGCGCGGGCGCTGAACTTGCGTCCCGATCTGCAGGCGGCTCATCGCGGCATCACCGCCGCGCAGAGCCAGATCGGATTGGCGAAAGCCAATGCCAAGCAAGACCTGACCGCGACCTTCGATTACTCGCATCTCAACTCGGCCAATCTGGGAGCTTTTTATTTCAGTGTCCCGCTGCCCATCTTCAATCGCAATCAAGGCGAGGTGGCGCGGACGTATTACGCGCTTACCCAGGCACAGTTTCAGGACAAGGCTGCCGAGCAGCAGGTGATGACTGACGTAAAGAATGCCTACGAGACCCTGCTCAACAACCGCGACATCGTGCAACTCTACGACAATGGCTACATCCAGGAAGCGCAACAATCGCTGGATATCGCGCAGTTCGCGTATCAACATGGCGCCGCGTCGCTACTGGATTTTCTGGATGCCGAGCGCAGCTATCGCTCCACTGAGCTCAGCTATCGCCAGGCCCTCGCCAATTACGTCAGCTCTCTGGAGACGCTGCGGCAAGCCGTGGGAACCCGAGACTTGCGATAGTGTCGCGTAGAGCAAGCCGGCATCCGTTATGAGAAACGACTAACCGATCATCTTGCGCTGATCGCCGACACGGCGCTCGCGTTCGTTGGCGAATCGCTCCACTCTTGCGAAGATTGAATCGGGATCGAGATGCGCTTCCGCGATCACATCCGCTTCAAGACCGCCGCTTAACCAGATATTCTCCAAGTCGGAGGTGAGTGAATACTCGTCCGTCAACGGGCCGAGGTTGCGCAGCGGCCACATTCGTCGCGTGCCCGTCGATACCACCATCAAATCGTAGCGAGCCTCAGGCGGCAGCACAGAATCGCGATACGCTTGCGGCTGGCGATCGAATAAATCCTCGCTGATGGCCGAGATTACCTTCACATTCACGCCGGCTGCTTCAAGTTTCGGCAACACTTTCACCAGATTGAACGTGGAACTCGATCCTGACGCGATCACGTAACCGTGGCGCGGCTTGCCCCGCGCGAAATCGCGAATCACGTACAAGCCTTTGGCGGCAGCTCGCAGATCGGAGTCAGCGAATTGGCTGCGGTCGGCAACCGGAAAGTCTGGACGTGCAACCTCGATGGTAATAATGCCCACATGCGAATCGCGGGCCGCGATTTCCGCCGCCGCGAAATAGCCAGGCGCGACATCGTTGTAATCCCAAAAATTCAGATTGATGACCTGACCGCGCGGAAACAGCTTCCATACTTGCGGCGCGAAGATGCCGAAATGGGTGCGCGCATCGGCCGCAGTTTCGGGACCGGAGTGTGCGGCGAGAATATGCAGCACGCCGACGCGGAACTTGCTGTCCTGATTCTGTTGACTCCAGACACGCGCCGGTGTGTACATCAAGGGCGTGAAGGCTCCGTAGGTGCCACTCAAGGCCCAAACGCCGGCGAATTTTTCGGGATCGACGGAAGCGCTTTGACTCACCAGCCCGATGGCAGTGGAAACATTGCCTGCTTCCTGAATGGGCGCTTTCAAGCGCGTGCCCAGCGGATTGGTCGTGGGACTGTAGTGTCCCCACAAACTGCCGTGCTCTACGTTGATCGACTCCGAAAGGTCGGCAGCTACGGTGAAGAATCGTCCTTCGGTGACGTAATTCATCCACTTGATGATTTCGGAAATCGCGCGCCGCGCTCCGGCCATCTCGCCCGGCTTCTTGAACAGCGCAATGTTGACTTCCTTTTCTTTGCCGGAGATCGCATTGCGGATCGAGAACTTCTGCGGCTCTTCCGGCAGCGCCGCGACCTTCAGGCGATCGTCGAGGAACGGATCGCTCGTCGATGAGATGCGCAACTTCACATCGTCGCGCACGGTGTCGCCAATTTCCACCAGGCGGTCGGCGAGGCGATCGCCCAATCCGTTGCGGTCGAGCAGCGACATCACCACGTCGATATTGGTCTTGAACTGGATCAGTCGCTCGCGATTGTTGCTGACCGGGCCTTTGCGAATGCCTTCAAACTCCACGCCGTAGTGCTTCTCGAAGGTCGACGCCAGCGCGAGAAAATACTCCGAGTTCATCTTCAGCGCGTAAGGATGGCTGGGGTAACTCACCAATTGATCGCCAGCGTAACCGGTGATTTTTCCGTCTTTGGCCGCGGGCCAGTAACCCTTGATGGTTTTGCCGATGGCGACGATGGGACGGCGGTCCTGCGGGTCCACTTCATCCATTGCCTTCAGCGCGGCGGTCACCTCGCCGTAATCATTACCGTTTGACAGCGTGAAGACGTTCCATCCATACGACGTCCACTGACCCACGAGGTCGTAGACCTCGCAGAACTGCGAGGAGATCACGCCGCCAATCTTGCCGCCGATCAGGCAATCGTCGATGCCCGCGTTGTTGTCGGAAACCATCACCCGCAGACGCTTTCCCACTTGCAGCGCGAGCGCCTGCGTCTTCAACTCCTGCGCGTGACCTTCGGTCAGCGCGAATTCGCCTTCCAGCGCGATCACCTTCGGCGATTCGGGCGCGCCCGCGATGTCCCAGAACGCGGCTTTACCCGCGGCCGTCGCGATGCCGATGCCCGAGGGGCCGCCGTTCACGTCATTGGTGAGGTCGGTGCTTTCGGCATGTCCCTGCAGCGCCCGAATGCCCCGGCCTTTGGCTTGAGCGAATAGGGGATGATCTTCCAAGCCCGTGTCGCGCAGCAGCGTCTTCAGCGCCCCCGCGCCACGCCGGAATCCCAACGCGTCTATCGGCAGCATCGCGGCGTGCGGGTCGACGTGATAACGCGGATCGGCGGTCTGCTGATACTTGCGGTACAGCGCCTGGCCCAAGATCATCCACAGCGCGTAGAGGGTGGGCACCGAGTGTCCCGCCGCCATCATGAATTTGTCGGAGTACGGATGCTTCGGCCGGCGGTAATCGTAACGCAGCCCGCCGTTTTCAGGGCCGGTCAAATGCGCCGCAACGTTGTACGGCGTATAGGCGAGCGGTCCGCCCAGATGCCCGGTCTGCGCGTAATTGCCGAGCAGCACCAGGGTCATGCAGGTCATGTATCCAATGTCGTCGAGCAGCGGATCGTAGGCCAAAGGTTGTTGTTGGGAGGAAGGAACTACTTGAATGCAAGTTGTCATAGACGGTCTCAAAAACAGCTACATCAATAGTATCAATGAAAAGCTGAGAAATTGGGTCCGCCTAAGGATCCCGGGCGATCGCATTTACCGACCTCTTTGCGGCGCGAAGTAGCCGGAGATATCGAGGATCAACTGCGTCAATCCCGCGGCATAGGCGTCGATGGAGCCATCGTTGGTCGGCACGATTGCCATGTTGGAGGTGATGAAGCCGTCGTAGGCGTTCAGCGTCGAAACCAGCGGCTGAGCTTCGCCGTGCGGCCACAAGGTCAGGTAAGGCATCTGGCCGCTGGGCACCACGGTCGCGTTGAAGACGAATGCCTGCGAGGTGCTGGGTGGCGCGCATGGACTCGTCAATACGTCGACACCATTCGGCGCATTGTACACACCTTGGAACGGCTGGCCATTGCCAACCGTGCGCGTGTCGAGCACGCGGCATGGGGTCAACGGATAGAGTGATAATCCGCTCGATCCAGCCGGCGCGAAGTACCCGTCCACATCCACCAGCAAGTCAGTGTTGTTGTTGTGGGGATAGAAAGCGGTGGCGTTGTCAGCTCCCGCCGGAACGATGGCCGCATTCGCAACCACCGTCCCGGTGTTGTCGTTCAGAGTAGAGACATAAGGCTGGTTCTCGCCTTTCGGCCACACGGTGAGGTAATCCAAGCCGCCGGGGGCAGGAATGACGGTGACATTGAACGAATAGGCCGTAGCGGTGCTGGGAACACCGCAATTCGGCGGGATCGTGTAGTCGCGTTCGACTCCCGCCTGCAGCATGCCTCCATCGCCGGAACGAGTGTCAATAATGCGGCAGGGCGGCAGAGTATAGAACTGATATGTGCTGGAACCGGGCGTAGTGAAGTAGCCATTGATGTCGAGAATTACGTTGCTGGTATCGGTTACATATACGCTGACCGCCCCCGATGAGGCTCCTGCCGGAACGATTGCCGCATTGGCTTTGACGCGGCCATCTGGCGAATTCATCGTCGAAACATAAGGCTGGCCTTCCCCGCTCGGCCAGATGGTCAGGTATCCCAATGTGCTCTGCGGCACCACCGTGACGTTCAGCGAATAGGCCATAGCGCTGGAGGGAAGGTCGCATGGATTACCGCTCTGGGTGAGCGGGAACGAGCGGAAGCCGTCACTGCTGATGGCCGGGCCGCCGAATGTTCCGTCGGGATTGCGGGTGTCCACCACGCGGCAGGGCGTCACCGGCACGAACTGCAAGGCTGTAGGCAATGGATCCACAATCTGCGAGAACGAGCCGCTGCTGCCATGGTAATTGCCATCGCCGGAATAAGTGGCCACGATCGCATCGGTTCCCACCGCCAACGTCGACGTCGTGCAGACCGCGGTTAGCGACGAACTCAGCGGCACTGAGCTGCAGCCGGAAATCGCCGTGCCGTTGGAGGTGAAGCTCACCGTTCCTGTGGGCGCCGGTGGCCCTGCGGGCGACACCGTTGCGGTGATCGCTACCGACTGCCCCAGGGTTGAAGG
Organism: uncultured Acidobacteriaceae bacterium; assembly: GCA_963818905.1. GTDB lineage: Bacteria > Acidobacteriota > Terriglobia > Terriglobales > Acidobacteriaceae > Bog-257. The sequence continues at coordinate 87,664 of CAWFUE010000080.1, read as the reverse complement.
ATTGGGCGAGCTGGTCACTGCGGTCGTGCTGCCGACCTTATTCACCACTTGCGGCACGGTGTTGGAGGTGCTGGGGGCCAGCGTCGACGAGCCCTGATACATCGCGGTGATGTTGTCGGTGCCGGCGTTCAACGCGGAGTAATTCAGCACCGCGACGCCGGAGCCGTTCAGAGAACCTGATCCAATCTGCACCCCATTGCTTTCGAAGATCACCGTACCTGTCGGCAGCGAACCGTTCTGCGCCGTGACGGTCGCTGTCATCGCGACCTGCTGCCCAACATTCGATGGATTCGGCGCCGTCATTAGTACGGTGGTTGTGGGAATCAACGGCGCCGGCGACAGTTCGTATGCGGCGCCGCCTGAGTGAAGGCCGCCCGAACCGGTCGTGCCGTACACATTCCCTTGTGCGTCGAGAACCACGCCTGCCAGCGGCTCGCCGCCTCCCTGATCGGTGCAATTTTCCGAGGGACAGAAAGCATAAATGACGTTGTAGGTCCACTGGCCGCCGCCGGCAGGACTCAATTCAAAGACCGTGCCCCGGTTCGCGCCGTTGCCGCCACCGAACGCGGTGTCCCCAAACACATTGCCGTGAGGGTCGATCGCCAGTCCCTTGGGGCCATAGCCGTTCGTGCAGCTCGGTCCGGGACAGAAGCTAACCAGCAGCTGCTCCGTCCACAAACCGCCTCCGGCGGGGCTTACTTCGAAGATGCCACCGTAGCCGACGCCGCCCCCGCCGAGCACCGTTCCATACAGATTGCCTTGCGAATCCATGACCAGGGAATTCTGCGGGCCTTCGCCGTCGCTGCAACCCGTCACGGGACAGAAGCTGTACAGTGCCGACTCGGTCCAGGATCCTCCGCTGCCCGGACTGAGCTCAAAGACCGTTCCAGCCGAATTAGGGCCGCCACCCCCTGCGGTCGTGCCGTATAGATTACCGTGGGTATCGAAGATGAGGCCGCCAGCCGGGCCTGAGCCATCAGCGCAAGCGGTCAGGGAGCAGAAATTGTAGAGCACCGTATAGGTCCACGATCCACCACCGTTCGGACTTAGTTCAAAGACGAGGCCGAGGGCGTGGTTGGCTCCGCCGCTTTGGGCAACGCCGTACAGGTTGTCATGGGAGTCGAGCACCAGCCCTCCAATGAATACCGACCCGTCCGGGCACGGCGAAACTCCGCAGATGTTGTAGAGCACGGTTTCTGTCCAGGGGCCGCTCCCGCCGGCCGGAGGACTCAGCTCATAGACCACGCCACCATTATTGTTGCTTCCGCCATTGACGGTCGTGCCGTAAAGATTGCCATGGGAATCGAAGATCAATGGATAGTACGGCTCACTGCCGTCGGGACAACCGGATTGCGGGCAGAAATTGTAGAGGACGCTTTCACTCCACGTGCCATTGCCGTTCGGCGTCAGCTCATAGACCAGACCATGGCTGTTAGTACCACCGCTGCCGGTAACGCCGTAGAGGTTGCCGTGCGAATCGAAGACCGGAGTGCCGCTTGCGCCAACGCCATCCGTACAACCATTCTGCGTGCAGAAGTTATAGAGTACCGACGCGGTATATTGGCCCTGCGCTAATCCAGCCGCCGGCGAGAACAAGAATGCGAGCGCCGCGAGCAAACCTCCCGCCCATAGCCTCCGGACCCTGGAGACAGCTATCTCTGACGCGGAAGTCTGGCTTTGATAACCGATGCGTTGTGTATCAGCAGTTGAGGAGCCGGGCATGGATGTGGTCTCCGTCTGGAAATTTGCTCTCAATGCACATTGCGCAAATCACGAACGAAAGCCGTCATCAGTTTTCGATTTTGTTGGAATTTCCTTCCGCCTAGCAACGATCCTGTGTTCCGTGAGGAGACCGTAGCTTCGCTACCAGATTCTTGAAGCCCCGCAGCATGCCGATCACGGGCTGATGCCTCGCCTACTTTCGAGGTGTGGGATTCCGGCACAGGCGTGATAGCGGTTATCGCCGGTGAGCAGGTGCAACGGTGGCAGTTTTGGTAGCACTTGGGATTTTGTTTTCTTGCAAACTGGTGCGTCTCTATGCGAGGGCGAGGTGGCTACTAGAGTCGCTATTCAGCTTGATTTTACTGGGATTTTTCGGTTTCCTGCAGTCCCTTGCGGCATGATGCGTTGATGTCGAGTGGTGGCCAAAAATCACATCCTAAGTCCGGTGCGTCTGCCAATTCCGCCACTTTCGCAGCCGCTCGTATTTTAAATGTTTTGACTGCAGCTGTGCCAAGTTAGATAGTCGGTTGCGCTTCGAGCTATCAGAACAAGTGGGATCGTCTGTCTATCGGCAGAAGCAACTCTATGCAGTCCTCGGGGCCAACGTTGGTGCGAGAGTTCTGATCGGGGGCAGGGAAGAGGTTCCGTTGTCGTTCACTGACTCAAGCCCATTGCGGCGGTTTGCCTCAGGCAGATTTGCACGCACCATCGCATGAGTTCCTGGTCCAGTTGACTCCGAGCGCGTGCAAGATCAATCGGTCGCCTTCGCTTAACTTATCGGGATCTAGAACTGCCTGGTAGGCGTACAAGACAGTTTCGCTGCGAGTGATGCACCAGGGTTCATGACGAACTACACCCTGGCAGTGCTCGCAGGCCGCATCCGCGCTGTATTTATTGCTGTGCCGCCATATAGTTGTTTGCTGCGTAGACATGACGCGATTCTCCCGCATGCTTCTACTCGTGCTGCAGCACCCAATCTGAGTGCGCAACCGAGTACATCAAGTTGCTCAACCAAGTCACTTTGATAGAAGCTATGCCCATACTGGGAGAGTAACTTCGGGCAGGGAAGCCATCATCCCCCGTAGGAGCTAATGGCAATACGTCTTTAGTCCGAAGAGCAACAGACAAGGTGCCACGGATCCGCGCGGACGGGCGAATATAGAATCTGCAAGTTGGAGAAGATATCGGTGCAGAGTCCGGGGCGTTAGGGCTCAACGGCGACGTGGGTTTCGGTTCGTTCTACACCCGGCATCGAGTGCAACCTGTCGATCACGAGAGAGTTGAGATCCTTCCAGGCTGGAAATTCGACGACAGCGTAAACATCCCCTGTGCCCCAGCAAGCGTCAGCCATCTTGACCCCGGGCAATGCCGCCATCGCCTGTGCGATTTCGCGGGCGGCTCCCGCTTTCGTTGTAATCACAATGTAAGCCTTCACAGCGCCCTCCCGTATGTTGTGCTACGCGCAACCAGAGTAATGCGGGGCAATGGCGCTTGTCTGTGACGAGGGGGCCCTTGTGTCCTCATCTTCTCCTCCTACCTTTGCAGAGCACAACTGTTAGTGACAATTGGCAAATTTCCAACCGAAATGTTGGTGCTCCAGTCGGACGGAGCTGTTACCGGCACGGTATGTGAATTCGCGATAAATTCCATCCAGCCGACTGGCCGGTGGACGATTCCGCATCGAAGTTGACGTACCAGTGTTGTTCCGGCGGCGGAAGCGGCGTAGCCGTAGCATTGGCGCTGGGCTGGTCCTCCCAAAGAAATCGGGGCGCCCTGACTCAGAGTGCCCCGACGGTTTAGCTTTACTCGTCATGCGAATGTAAGAGCCATTGCTGGCCCTACGACCGCACACATTCTAGTGGCAGTTCGGGAACTTCCAAGCGGAGACGTTGGTGCTCCAGTTGAAAGTGGAAGTAGCCGTGTAGTACTCCTGGGTGTAGAAGAAGGTGCAGTTGTCCACGGGATCGATCGCCATGGTGCTGTAATCGCCCCAGCGGTTAGCCGTATCTTCCTGCGAGCCAGTGCCGCTCACCACCATCTGTTCGGGAGACAAGGTTCCAAGCGGATCCGTGTAGACGCGTCCCGCGACCGCGATCGAAGGATAGACGCTCGTGCTCGACTCGCTGTAGCCGACGAGGATGTCCTCGACGTTGTCACGAGTCAGCGAACCCATCCAGCGATAGTTGCTGTCGCCAGTGGTGCCGACGTACGTTCCCTGCTGGAATACGTTGAGTGAAGTGACCGGAACCTGGTGTGAGTTGGCTTCGAACTCCATCCAGCGGACACCGATCGAGCTCGTCGCTGCATTCCAGACGTCAAAGTTGACGAACCAGTGCTGCACCGGCGGAGGTATCGGAGGAGTGGCAGTGGCGTTCGCTGCCGGCTGATCTTCCCAGTAAGCGAAGCGGTACATCAAGCGATCGCCTAGAGAATCCACGTAGTTGCCAGAGCCGACGCCGGGCTGCGGGACGCAGTCGCCACCGTAATTTCCGTCGCACGACGGAGTGTAGGGCGCAACCGCGACCAGCTGAGAGTTGCCGAGACCGGTCATGGTTGCCTGTCCGGTTGCCCAATCGGTGATGTGCATCGAGTAGACGGACAAGTGCTGGTTATCTACATCGCCCACGCTGCCAATGAAGAATTCATCTTCGTTGAGCGGAGGACGAGCCACTGAATCACGATCGGCAGGCAGCAAGCTGTCTTCGGTCTGATCAAGCTGGAAGCAGATCTGCTCCGCGGTGGGATCGCCGGTGAGCATCTTCTGACGGTCATAGCCGCACATTACCGGGCCCTGGTAGCCGCTGCCGCCGGGTCCGAAATTGTTCCAGTTCTGGTAGTAGCCATCGCTCTGTCCGCCGGTGGACCAGACGCCCCACTTGGGATAGTCAGGGAATCCATTGTTAACGACCGGGAACTGATAGGCGTACCAGGTGTTGTCGGAGAAGGTTGCGGTCTGCGAAATAGCAATGCAAACAGCGTAGGCGCCGGAAAACACGTTCTGCGCCATGATCCAGCGCTGCGCATCGCGATCCCACTTCACGATGATGTCGCCATCATTGTTGTTGGCGCACTGGGTGCCCGGAATCAGGGCCTGCCAAATGGTATTACCCAGAGTGCTGTCCTGACCGTTTATCGGGATGATCGCGCCGGTGCTCTTGTTGAAGTCAGCATAAGAGACGTTGACCCACTGGACGACTTCCGTGGCACCAACTGCCATGGTAGTGTCCGGCGGGGCATCCGGAACAGAGTAGCCGGGGAAGCCGGTGCCGACTCCGAGCCAATTATTGACAGGATTGAATTCGGCGGTCAGGCCGTGGTTACCGTGCTGAACCACGGTATCTTGAGCGGGCTTGATGTACGGTTTTGGAACCTTGTGAACTGGGTTGGCTAAGTGCAGTCCGAACGGCGGAGGAGCTTCTCCAAACGTCACATGACCCGCACCGAAAGCGGTGGGGTGGTTAAGAACCGCTTGCGGCGCCTTATCAGCCGCAAACGCAGGCAGGCTACACAGCAGGGCGCCCAAAGCAAGTATGGATACGCCCAGTGTCTTACTTCTCGTCATTTTCCGATTCTCCTTATTGTCTTTCCACATCTTCACCGCAGCATGTCGTGGTTGAGGCAGAGCGGTGCTTCGCGAACAGCAGAGTTGTGTTGGTAAAAGCACAGTGCTGCTGTTATCGGGGAGCGGACTGTGCTCAAACGTGTACCTTCTCGAATGTGAATCAGTGCCCTAGGCGGGTGTTGATTTTTTATCACACCACGGTGCCGGGCGCAACTATTAATTGCGTAGTAACGGGGACTTGCCGATTTTACCCCGATGGTCATGAATGGCACGAAGGTATTAATGCCCGCAATAATGCGACTTGGCAGCTGTTCTTCCAGCCGAGCCATGATCGATCTGCTCCATGCGTTGACAAACGTCACCGGCAGCCTTAGCCTTGTTGCCACGAGGAATCATTTTGATTAGAACTTCGAATACGCGGGTGAGCCAGCTGCTCATGCTCGGCCCACTCGAGATGCAAGTGATGGAAGTGGTTTGGAGCTGCGGTCACTGTAGCGTGCGCGACGTAGTGCAGAAGTTGGACAGCAAACTCGCCTACACCACGGTGATGACGACCCTCGATCGGCTCTTCAAGAAAGGCATGCTGGAACGGCAAAAGTCGGAGCGCTCCTTTGTCTATTCGCCGTTGCTTACCAGCCACGAGTGGGAGCGCCGGCGAGCTGGAGATTTGGTGGCCGGCTTTCTCGCCGGTCCTGAGCCTTCACGCGATCTTCTGCTTTCCTCGTTGGTAGACGCGGTCGGCAAGCACGATGCTGTGCTGCTGGACGAGCTGGAAGAGAAGATTCGCAGGAAGCGCCGCGAGCTTTCCAGAGTGCCAAGATAATGAACCTTGCCTATAGCATGCGGCTGCTTTGCTTGTGTTGGGCTGCGTTTTTCGTAGTCCACATCACGCTGGCGGTGGCTGCGCGAATGGGCGCAGGGACGGCGATACGGTTGGCCGAGCACATGAAGCCGCGGTCGGCTTCCCGTTTTCTGTTCGCACTGCGTCTGGCGCCATTGGGGTTGACGTTGTTTGCGGTGCTGGCGTTCTGCATCCCGAGTTACCTGTGGCTTGAGCCCGAAGCCAGCGGAGAACGGGTTGGATTCGTCTGCCTTCTGGCAGCTCTGCTGGGTATCGCGCTTTGGATTCCCGCACTATTGCGGGTGATCGGTGCGGTTCGTGGAACGGCGCGTTATCTCGATCGCTGCGAGCGTCACAGCCGGAAGATCAATGTTCCCGGAAACGCGTCGCCTGCCTTGCTGCTGGCGGACAAGGCTCCGGTGCTTGCGGTCGCCGGCGTCTTCCGTCCCAAGCTGATAATTTCGCGGCGAGTGATGCAGGGGCTTTCCAGCGAGCAAAGAGAAGCGGCTTTGCGTCACGAGCGAGCGCATTGCGCTGCCGGCGACAATTTCAAGCGCTTCCTGATTCTGCTGGCGCCGGATGTCTTGCCCTTCGTCCGCACATTCCGCGGGATGGAAAGCGCATGGTCGAAGTTCATCGAGTGGGCGGCCGATGATCAAGCGGTTGAAGGAGATCCGCAGCGAGCGCTCTCGCTGGCGTCGGCGCTGGTTCGGGTTGCAAAGATGGGATCCACACCGCGACCCGGCTATCTTTCCTGCTCTCTGGTCGGCGGCGACCAGGAGCTTTCCGACCGCGTTGATCGCCTGCTGCGTCCGCAGCCGAAACCGGGTAAGCCGGTGAGAGAACTGGTTTCTCTGCTCACGGGGGCGGGGGCATTGATTGCATCAGCGATGGCTATCATGATGCTGTGGCCGGATAGTCTTTCTCTGGTGCATCAGGCTTTAGAGCGGCTGGTCCACTAGCCAGTTCGCTAACCATGCCCACACATTTTCCGCAGCCTTTTAGCTAACATGTTCCCATGTCCTATTGGACGCCTGCGAGCGTCGCGGCTGCCGTCTTATTGCTGCTTCCCGTCCTCGCCCTGGCCTTTGTCGGAGATTGGTTCATCCGCAACGTCCATCGGCTGCCTGCCGCCGTGCGAATTGCCATTCCCGCAGCAGGCGCGATCGCATACTGGTTGGCAACTTACTCCACGCCCTATTTCCAGTGGTCGTTTGTAGTCGTCTATGCGGTGTTGCCGGTCGCGACCATGCTGCTGCTGTGGCATGCTGCGCAAATCGATCCAGCGCAACTAGGCGATTGGCGCGACTTCGCCGTACTCGCCGTGCTGGGAGTTGTGGTGGAGTTTCGGCTGCTCGAGCAAGCTTGGCCATTGCATTTTCGCTCGCTCAACCGTTTGCTCTTATTCGATACGGGACTGTACGGCTTTCTGGTTATTCGTCAGCTTTCCAACGTAGGCTTCAACTTCTGGCCACGATTGCGTGATCTCAAGATCGGCCTGCGCGAACTCATCTTCTATGCGCCGATTGCTATACCGCTCGGCCTCGCCCTGGGATTCCTGCATTTCCACGCGCTGCTGCCATCGTTGCCAAAATTTCTCCTGTCCTGGATATCGATCTTCGCCTTTGTAGCGATACTTGAGGAGACTTACTTCCGCGGCTGGATACAAAACCTGCTGGAGCGCCGCATCGGACGTCACGGGTCGCTGTTGATTACGGCAGTGCTGTTTGGGCTGTCGCATTTCAACAAAGGAGCCGCACACTTCAACTGGCGCTATGTGCTGTTGGCGACGTTTGCCGGAATCTTCTATGGCAGAGCCTGGCGCGAGGAGCGCCGATTGGTCGCTTCAGCGATCACCCATGCATCGGTCGACACGATCTGGTCTATTTGGTTGCGATAACCACTAACCGCGTAGTAACGCCGCTTCAGTACTGGTAAAATCCCCGTCCGGATTTCCGGCCCAACCATCCGGCGTCAACCATTTTGATCAGCAGTGGGCAAGGACGGTATTTGGGATCGCCCAAGCCCGAATGCATCACCCGCATGATGTCCAGACAGACATCGAGCCCGATGAAATCGGCGAGCGTGAGCGGTCCCATCGGGTGCGCCATGCCCAGCTTGAAAACTTCATCGACCGCTTCCGGCGTAGCGACACCTTCCATTACCGCATACATAGCTTCGTTGAGCAGCGGCATCAGCACCCGGTTGGAAACGAATCCCGGCGCATCGTGCACCTCGACGGGAGTTTTCTCCAGCTTCTCGGCCAGCGCCTTCACCGTCGCGTACGTTTCCTCCGAGGTTGCCAGTCCACGAATTACTTCGACCAGCTTCATAATCGGCACGGGATTGAAGAAGTGCATCCCGATGACTCGATCGGGACGCTGGGTTGTCGCCGCCAGTTTGGTTATGGAGATTGACGACGTGTTGGAACTGAGGATAACCTCGGGGCGGCAGAGCGTATCGAGATGGCGAAAGAGCTCAGCCTTGATGTCGAATCGCTCGCTCGCCGCTTCAACAATGAAATCGCAGTCGCCGAGACGGGCGCGATCCGTGACTCCGTTGATCCGTCCTAGAGCCTGGTCGCGCTGCTCCGGCGTGAGTTTCGCCTTACTGACCTCGCGCTCCAGATTCTTGCGGACGGTTTCCAGACCGCGATCGAGGAACCGCTGCTCCACATCCAGCAGCACTACCGAATAACCGCCTTTTGCAAAAACGTGAGCAATGCCATTGCCCATGGTGCCGGCGCCAATCACTCCAACTGTTTTGATTTCCATGATTCGATTTTACGGGTGGAGCACGCCTTGCGGCATCTCTCTCCTACGTTCCGATCACAATTCCGCCATCGACTGAGATCACCGCACCATGGATAAAGCTGGCCTGATCGGAAGCGAGCCAGGCATACGTGTTGGCTACGTCTTCCGGCGTGCCGGCGCGACCCAGGGGCGTGCGCGCAATCATGGCCTGCAAGACTTTTTCGGGCATCGCGCGAACCATCTCGGTGGCAATGAAGCCGGGAGCGACCGCGTTCACGCGGATTTCATACCTGCCCAGCTCGCGCGCCCAGGTGCGGGTCATTCCAATCACGCCCGCCTTGGACGCGACGTAGTTGGTCTGGCCAAAATTTCCCAGCAGGCCAACGACGGACGCAGCGCACAAAATTACTCCGCCTCCGTTCCTGATCATGTGAGGAACAACCGCTCGCGTGGTAAGAAAAACGCCCTTGAGATTAACGTTGATCACCGAATCCCACGACTCTTCCGACATGATGGATTGCGCACCGTTCCCGTTCCACTTCACCAGTTGCGCGTCGCGAACGATGCCGGCATTGTTGATGAGCACATCCACCCGTCGCCAGCGGTCAACAACGGATTGCGTGGCCGATTCAACTTCCTCGGCGCTGGTCACGTTCACCGCCTGGAAGCAGGCTTCGCCCCCGGCCGATTTGACCGCTGACTCCAATTGCGCGCCGCCTTTCGGAGAAACGTCCCAGGCTGCAATTCTTGCGCCTTCCTCTGCGAAGCGCATGGCCGTGGCGCGGCCAATGCCGGCGCCGGCCCCAGTGATTACCACGACTTTATCGCGCAGCCCGCTTTCGCGGAGGGGCTTTCGCTGCTCGCGAACGTCAGGATTGCTGATAGATGTTTCATTGGATTGAGGAAGCGTTGTTGCGGGCGCGAACTCGTTGAGTTTCGCGGCATTGCCGCTAATCGATTGCTCAGAGCGAGACATCGAGTCTCCTAATCGTCAGGTTCGTCGTCGGCAGGGGTAGCTGCTTAGGTGAGATCAAGATTTTCCTGTCAGGGTTGTGCCGCTAAATGCCGCTAGACAGAGTAGCCGCTTCGCCGCAGTGCGTCAAGACTTGCGGCGAGGCTTGGCTTTGTGAGCTTTTCTTGCAGGCTTGCGCCGCGCCAAAGCGGCCTCCAATTCGTCAATCCGCCGTCGGAGCTCTTCCACCTCGGAAGGTTGTGCGCCTGTCGCATCCTGGGCACGACCCCGCACGTTAGCTGCGGCGGGCCCGGAAGTGGAACGCAGGTCGTCGTTCTCCTTCGACTGCGGCCAGAGATTGGGCACCAACTCGAATGGGTTCAGCGGCGACGGCATGGCTCGATACGCACTCTGATACATCTGCATCATTGCCTTCATGTAGCGCAGAGCGTTCTCTCGTGTGGCCTTGCCGGAGGCGACGATCATTTGCCGCAGCACATCGAGCGGAAAAACCGAATCGGCGGTTTTTGCGTCGTCCAGCACAATCTGCGCCAGGATCAGACGAGTGATGTCTTCTCCGCTGGCCGCATCGATGACCCGAACGTCGTAACCATCCCGCACCAGCTGCGCCACCTGCTCCTGGTTGATGTACTGGCTGGTCAACGTGTTGTAGAGACGCCGGTTTTCGTATTTCTTGATAATCAGCGGCTGGTTCTTAATTTTCATTTTGTTTGGCTTGACAAGGCGACCTGTCAACGGGGAAAATCATCTTATGTTGCAGTGCAGCGTAAAACGCAACATGAAACTCTAGGCAGAAGGAGCAGAACATGCCGAATACCTCCAAGTCAAGCCGCAGGACAACGCACAACGCCAAGTCCGGAGTCGAGCATCGCTACGCGAACGCGGAAAATACCCGCGCGGAATTTGCCGATGCCGTGACCCCGCTTTACCTGAACAGCATAACCCGCGTGGCCGAGTTCCAGAAGAACGCCTTGGACGTGGTGGCCGAAGGCACAGCCGAGTGGATCGGTGCGTGGAAGAAGGCCTTCAGCTACTTCCCGGTCGCCGCTCCCACCTTTGTCCTCGACGTGGCCGCTCAGGCGGTGCAGACCGCGGTTGAGACCCAGAAGGGGATGATTGATCTGGCGATCGAGCAGGCCGAAGCCGTCACTGAGATCGCCAAAGAGCGCGCCGACGCCTATTCCAAGATCGCTGAGACTGCCACCGCTGCGTTTCAAACCACAGTGAATCGCTCGGTCGAAGCCCAAAAGCGGGTCCTGGACTTCGCCACCGAGAACAACAAGGCAGTCTTCGCGGCCGCCAAGAAGCGGGTTGGCAACGGCTCGGCGACGGCCCTGGTTGACACCTTCGAGCGTAGCGCGGACACCCTGATAAAGGCGCAGAAGTCGATTCTGGACGCCACCACCCAGCACTTCGCAGCCGAGGCATAACCGTGTTCCGGCGCCGAGTGAGGCAGTCGCGGCAGCCATAGGCTAGCGACTGTCTCAGGGTGTATTGTTTTCTAAGGATGAGGATGCATGGCTGAGGAAAGCAAGAACTCCGCGAAAGATTTCGATCGAGCGAAAACTTTTGACCCCATGGAGCCGTGGCGCGGCATGCGCGACGCCTACCTCGACGTCTGGTCTAAGACCATGGTGGAGATGGTCAACAGCGAAGCCTATTCGCAAGCCACCGGCGCGATGCTCGACACCTACCTCACGATGTCGGCACCGTTTCGCGAAGCTGTCGAGAAGGCAATGCTTACGACGCTCCAGCAACTGGCCATGCCGACGCGCAACGACGTCATCTCTATCGCCGAGCGCATGACCAACGTCGAGATGCGCCTTGACGATCTTGATGGCAAAATCGATGAGCTGCTGGCGCGGAGTTCCAAACCCGCTCCTGCCAGGCCTGCCGCAAGCGCATCTGCAGCCGTGCGGCGAGCGCCACAAAAAGCTGCCAAGCGAGCCGGCCGCTCCAAAACCAGCAAGAAGGAGAAGCAGTAGGATGGCGGAAGCGCCGGTGATGACCGATCCATTTAGCGAGACCGCCAATCGTTTGCAAACGCTCAGCAAGGCCATGACGACCAAAGCTGCGATTGCGCAGACTCCCAAGGAACTGGTCTGGGCGCTGAACAAGGCGAAGTTATTTCGCTATACACCTGTTGTTCCCGCTGAGCAGCGTCACCCAGTACCGCTACTGCTGGTCTTCGCTCTGATGAACCGCCCCTACATTCTGGATCTTCGTCCCGGTCACAGCTTTGTCGAGTACATGGTGAAGCAGGGTTACGATGTATATCTGCTGGACTGGGGAGCTCCAGGCCCGGAAGACAAGAACCTGAAGTTCGACGACTACACACTGGAATACATGCCTCGCGCGATCCGCAAAATGAAAGCGATTTCCGGCTCAGAAGAGTTCAGCCTGCTGGGGTGGTGCATAGGCGCGATCCTCGCATCCATCTATTCCGCGCTGCGTTCGGATGATGGCCTGCGTAATTTGATTTTGCTGACGGCTCCGCTGGATTTTTCCGATAAGCAGCGGCTGACCTTCGCGCGCTGGGTCGACGAGCGTTATTTCGACATCGATAAGGTTCTGGACACTTTCGGCAATATGCCCGGAGAAATGATCGACTACGGAGCTAAGGCCCTCAAGCCGGTGGAGAACTACGTCACGAATTACCTGAAGCTGTGGGACCATCTCGACGATCCTCGGGTGGTAGAGGCTTGGCACGCGATGAACACCTGGGTGACTGACAACGTTCCACTCGCGGGAGGCGCGTTCCGCCAGCTGATCGTAGATCTCTATCGCAATGACCGCCTGATGAAAGGTGAGCTTGTCATTCGCGGCCAGCGGGTTGATCTCAGTAAGATTCGTGCCAACCTTCTCACAGTGATCGCCGAAGGCGATCACATTACGCCATCGTGCCAGTCTGAATCGATCATGTCCAAAGTCAGCAGCCGGGATAAGGAACTCTTCCGCGTAGCGGGAGGACATATCGGCATCATGGCGGGAAGTGGTGCTAGCAAGCACACTTGGCCACATATCAATGGCTGGCTCGCTCATCGTTCCGGGCATTCATAATTTGGCGCAAGCCGACCGGATGCGCATTCCGGGATTCGCAAGATAAATGTCGTAATCCGGATTAAATTGCATTCACCTCGAGGGTAGTGGGTCAGTCTGATTTCCACAGGGGTCGTTAGGCAGTGAAATCTGTTGCCGAAGACGTGAGCAGGGCATCGGCCAATCTCACGCCGGTTGGTTGGGCGGTAAGATCAAACGTGCAGTTTACGAATGTGACATTCTGCAAGACGACAGGTCCTCCACTATATGCCACGCGGCTGTTCACGATGACAATATTCTTCATAAAATATCCGTCGAGGCTCATCACCGCTCCAGTGATTACCAGATACCCAGGTCCCGACGGCGAATCGGCATTCTGATCTGGACCAGTAATCGGGCGGTACTGAGCCAAGTTGGGAGGGGTCGTCAAATTTGCCATCTGCACCCTCACCTTCGGAATGCCGCCCTTTTCTTCCCGGTTTTCAATGTTGTGTCCATCATAATGTGTCGTGAAATTAGGAACAGCTTCTAGGCGACCGAGAACCGATGGCAGTGGGTTAAGAAAAGATCTGTAGTTTATGAAGAGAAGAGCACTGCTCCATACAGATGGCGTCCTTTGAGCCGCTGCGAGAAACTGTCCTCCAACATCCTTTACCACATTCGGGTCGATTTTAACTCCTGCCGAAGCAGCCGAAGTCAAGATATTCTTAGCTTCAGCGATGCTCTTAGGGTTCTCGGGATTACTCCCGATCTGTTTAAGCTTCATCCCTTCAATGCTGGCTCTAATTTCTTTGATGCCGTCCTGCATTTCTTTCAGCGTGTCATTTGTATGCGTCCTAAATTCGGTTTCCTCCCTTACATGCCCAAACGTTTGGTATAGCGCCCCCAAAGTGATTCCGATTATGGCAACGATCACTCCAACGAAAGTGATCGTTGGTCCTAATTGTCGGATAACGGATGCAACTTTTCTCCACCCATGCGGTCGAAACGAGTCAGTGACGCCCTTTAGCTGACGGTCGATTTCTTCGCGGATAAAGTCTTGCTGATCTTTGCGAAGTGGCATATCTGTTGCGATGAGCGCAGATAGTGATTGCACGGGGCACACTCCAACTGATACGCTTTGCGAAGCGTTACCCGACGCGACATTTCAATGGCAAGAAAGCCCGCTGGCAGGCGGGCCGTTTTCTTGTCTGGGGGAATATTACTACCCGGCGAGTGCTTTCAGTAGTAGATTCCTATCGATTCGCTTCGCTGCTGATTCCGCTTTTGGGAGTAGTGCGCACAGTTCCTCTATGCTCCACACGTGGTCGCTGATTCCAGCTTCCATTGCAGGTGTCACGCGCAACGTGGAATGTACGCGAACGAAGTTGTAATACATGAACCAAATCACGACCGACGCCGCGTGATTCTCGACTTTCTTGGAGAATGCGTTGGTTAGTCGCGTGAAGCGTCGAATGCCCATTCTCATGCTGAGATTCTGGCGTTCAACAAAACTGGTACTGACATGCTTCGGGTCAGGATTTCCCATCACAGTTTTCATGTCGCAGCCGATGCAAGTCGCCGGACTGTAGCGGGATGCGTCAGGAGTCGGAGCACCAAAAATTTTGTGCAACTGGGCATAATCGACTTCTGTTCCGAACGCATCTTCGATGGCCTGCAAATAGGGCCTGTGCGCGTCCGTTGTGATCTGCGGACGGCCAATGATTCGCTTTGCAGCATCGCACATGAAGTTGAAAGCTGATTCCTTGCCACGGTCGCCAACGTAGTATGTCAGGCACAGCTTTGTGTCGGCGTCGATTGCCGTCCAGGTCCAAACGTCGCCCCATCCCTTCGCCTCTTGCTCCGGTGTTACATTCTTTCGCTTGGCCCCAACGAATTGCCAGATTTCATCGCACTGCAAGCGGCGGACTCGCACATTGCGCACCGTAGCGTCGTGATAGTCAGCGCAGACCTCAGCCAATTCGATCAGCAGCCGCACAACCGTATTCTTGGCAACTCCGGTGATCCGAACCGTGGAACGGATGCTGTTGCCTTCACAGAGGCACCGAACGACTTGAGCACGGCGACCATTGTCTAGCTGCTTCATACTGACCATTATGCTTAGCAAATTGGCTATTGTCAAGGCAAATGTACAGCGTGCGTAACTAAATTGACAGCGTGCGCTTAACTACTATACGATGATGGCGTCTTACTAGACGATACGAGCGGCGAATGACAGACGAACGAAAATACATGTGCATGGCCGAAATCAATCAGGCATTTACCCCAGGCTCGCCCATTGATAGTCGGGACCTATTTGCTGGTCGCAAACGGCAACGAGAGAAGCTCATCAGCACCGTATTCCAAAAGGGCGAACATGCGATCCTGTTTGGCGAGCGCGGGGTTGGAAAAACATCTCTCGCGAACGTCCTCTTCGATTATTTGGTGATTATGGGCAAGTTTAATTACCAAAGAGCAAAAGTGAACTGCTCGGAAGGCATGGACTTCGATTCGATCTGGCGCTCAATATTCAAGCAGTTGACGTTCGAGCAGGACGACGGCAGCACCGTCACCCTTGATGAGGCTCTACCGCAAAATCCGAATCCAGAAAATATCAGAGAGACGTTCCAGCTCCTCAATGACCGCAGCATCATCATCATCGACGAGCTAGACAAGGTTGCCGATCAAAAGATACAGCGGCGCTTAGCGGACACCATCAAGACGCTATCGGACAACGCTATCGGAACGACACTGCTGATGGTGGGAGTTGGCGATTCAATCGATCAGCTAATTGCAGAGCACCGTTCGATTGAACGCGCTATTGTGCAAGTTCCGATGAAGCGAATGCTGAAAGCCGAGCTGCTTGAGATCATCGATAAGGGATTGTCTAAGTGCGACGGAGTAAGAATTGAAGCAGACGCTAGAGAGCGCATCGCGGACTATGCTCAGGGATTGCCATTTTACACACACCTTCTCGCTCGCGAGAGCGCGATGCAGGCCGTCAGATCAGATCGCGTCATTATCGTCATGGAAGATTTGGATTATGCGGTACGAGAGGCAGTAGATAGCCAGCTTGAAACAAATCTCACCGCCTATAACACGGCGGTGTCCGCACCGCGAGGTAAGAATTTCCGGCCGGTGTTGCTGGCCTGCGCATTAGCTGAAAAGAACGAACAGCAGTGGTTTTACGCTAAGGACGTTGTGTCGCCACTACGATTCATTACGTCGAAACCTTACAATGTGCCCGCGTTTGCGAAACACCTGAAAGCGTTTTGTGAGCCAATTCGCGGCTCCATACTGGAGAGAAAAGGTCCACCACGGAGAGTGCAATACCGATTCGTCAAGCCTTTAATGGAACCATATGTAGTGCTTCGCGGACTGGCAGATGGCCTCATTGCAGAGCCACAGCTTAGTCACCCGGCGGAGACTTCCACCGAGCCCGAGCAGCTTTCACTGCTATTTCCCGCTTCTGGGCCGGTGTTAGAGATTTAGCTCTCGCGATACCGCCTTGCTTACCGCTGATCGCACGTTTACCCTTACCACGCGGAGCTTCAAGCGGCGTCCCGTCCATATGCTCACCAATAGCCTGTTCAACTACGTGGCGGGCGTTAACGAAGAAGTCTCGATCTTTGGACTTCGGCATGTGAAGATGATGCCACGAATCGAGAGCGGATGCGACCCCTGTGGAAATCAGACTGACCCACTACCACCTCGAGCCGTCGCTTGCGGATGTGAATCGACCTTAGATTTTTCAACGGAAATTCATCCCATTTCGTGCGACCATCTCGCCGGCGCAACCGTCTAACTATTTATCAAGTCACGTGTGATCGACATCACCCTTGGGTGTGTAAACGCCCGATCTGCGAATTCATAATCACTTATAACTTTGCTTGTTTCCTAAGGAGTATTGCAATGATTACCGAGCCCTTTGCATACACCAGACGCTATTTTGAAAAAGAGCAAGTCATCATTTCCAGTTGTAACTATTGCTTTTCTGCTGTCGCCGAATCGAACGATGAAGCCGAGCTGGAAGCGATGGAAAAGCAGCATTCCTGCAATCAGAAAGTGAAAATCCCCGGCACGGCACTAAGACGTCAGGCCATAAGACATCAGCCTTTAGGACGTCAGGCCGTAGCCCGCAGGTGATTCTTCGGCTTCGCTTCGATCCGGACATTCCTCTCGTGCGGTGCGGATGACGTGCCGGCAGTGGCTCCTTGCACATCACGGCGCGGCGCGACTGATGTTACCAGCCAGTGTGCGTAAACCGGATCGATCCGCAGCAAGTCACATCGAGACTGTTCTGGAAATCTTTTCGCCAAGGAAGTTACAGCCGAGACCCGGGACCCAAGAAGATGCACGAGGTAATGCTATGGCATTGAAGCCGTTCGTTATCAACACACATGGAGGAATTGTATTTCCCGGGAACTTTTTTCCAGAGCTGGACTTCTCGGCTTTCCAAAGCCTGAAACAGTTTGCTGCGGTAATTCGCCGGGATTTCGGCGAGAAAGCGCCTACTGACATTGAAATCGCAGACCGTTTGCAAGCCGGTGAATACAAGAGTCGCTATGAACTCTGCCGTGACCTGGCGCTAAACCGGTTTTGGGTGAACCGTTACACCCTCAGCATGTATGAGAAGCGCCCGACGCGTTGGGGAGATCTTCCTAAGCATCGTGAGGACGTATTCCTGCCGGTGTACCAATCGCGCGACTCGTCCGCGATGGCGAAAGCCATGGAAGCCGACTACCAGATGCTGCCTGCATCATGGGATGGAGAGTGGGAGAATCGCTGCTTTGATTTGCTTCTGCACGTGCTGCGCAACAAACTGAGTTCCGGCGGGGAGCTGCGGCCCATTCGTCCCACCGTGGCGGAGGCGCTGGCCAATCCCGCTAACCGTACACGTCATCTGCTCGCGTTCAATCCCGATTTCCTGCGCTATAGCTACGACGACGTGGTCGACACCTTGCACTCTGTGCCCGAATTGGAAGCGCTGATGCGGCAGTGCATGATCCTGCATAACCAGTATCCCTGGGATCCGGCCACCAGCGCGCAAAAGGAAATTGGAGAACTTAAGGACGACGACTACGTTGTAGCATTCCATCCGCGCACGCCGGACGTGTTCCAGTTTATTCAGCGGGTGAAGAAGGAAGAGTCGTGGGGACCGCGCGTGCGCGAGCAGCCGCGGCGTCCCGCCGGAATGAATACGTTGGCTCTGAGTGAGCCGATCAAGCCGTATCCTCCCGTCGAAGTGAACAAGCAGTTCGCGGTCATGCCGCGAATCGAGGCCATCGCGACTTACGAGGGCGAGGTCACGTGCAGTAACGACGACCTGATTCGCAACCACGCTTATTGCTGGTCGCGCATGTCGGCGGCGGAAATCTCGGAGAAGACAGGAATCGAGGAAAGGTGCTACACGGAGCTTCCGCTGGAGGAAATCGCGCTGCGTGCCGCGACCAAAGCGATGCTGAAATCAGGACGCAACCCGGCGGAGATTGGCGCGGTGCTGTTTTGCAGCTGCACAAGCACCAAGCTGATTCCGTCGGTCGCGAGTTGGATTTCGGGCGAGCTTGGTCTGCTGCAGACGCACAATTCTTCTGACATTGTTGCCGCTTGCGCGGGAATGTCCTACGGAATTGCCGAAGCCATACGTTTGCTGCAAGAGATCCAGCGGCCCGTGCTGCTCGTCTGCGCAGAAAAGTTTTCCGACAAGATCGGAACGGTTCGCACCTCGCGCATGATTTTCGGAGACGGCGCTGCTGCGATGATCATCGGGCCCGCTCCGGAAGGAGCAGCTTCCGATATAGAAGTCTTCCAGACCTATGCCAGCGGGCCATGGTCGGAAGTGAATTCGATCATCTGGCCGAATCCGGAATTCGACAACAACATCACAGTGTATGGGCCGGAAGTGAAGGCCCTGGTGACCCGTTATCTGAAACAGATGATGGCTGAACTGGCGCAGCTGCCGAATCCCAATGGATGCGGTGGAACGCTCATTGATGCGATCGATCTGGTCGTCCCCCATCAGGCCAACAAGAACATGGTGCTCAGCCTTTCGGAGGCTGCGGGAATTCCGGCTGACCGGATTTTTTTCAACATAGAACACGTCGGCAATACCTCTTCGGCGAGCATTCTTCTGGCTGTCCATGACGCTGTGGTGGAGAGAAGAATTGATCGGCCGATGCTGGTGTTCGCGCCTGGCTTCGGTGCGGGTGCGGTTGGCGGCTACGTAGTCATGCGGGTCGATCCCGCGGTTCTCAGCGTCAGTTCTGAAGAGAGGAGTTTTGAAATGGTACAGACCAACGGCAATGGTAATGGCAACGGCAATGGCAACGGAACGCACGGGCGGAACCTCGCCGGCAGAGTGGCCCTGGTGACTGGGGGTTCACGTGGCATCGGACGCGCGATTGCAATTGAGCTGGCGCACTGCGGAGCCAATATTGCGCTCAACTTCCGTTCCGATGGAAAGCAGGCCGAAGAATCAGCCGCGGAGATCCGCGAACTTGGTGTCGAGTGCATTCTGGTTCAGGGCGATGTAGCGAAGAAAGGCGAGGCCGCGCGGATTGTCAAAGAGGTACTGGATAAGTGGCAGCGGTTGGACATCCTGGTGAACAACGCCGGGATCACCCGCGACCGTAGCCTACGCAAAATGACCGAGGACGACTGGGCTGCCGTCATTAACGTTAATCTGAACGGCACCTTCTATTGCACCAGCGCGGCGGTTCCGGCAATGATTAATCAGAGATTCGGACGCATTATTAATATCAGCTCGGTAGTGGGACAGATGGGTGCATTCGGACAGGCGAATTATTCGGCTAGCAAAGGTGGCATCATCGCGTTCACCAAGACGCTCGCGCTCGAGATGGCCAAGTTCAACGTCACCGCCAATGCCATTGCACCCGGCTTCACCTCGACCGAGATGGTGGATGCAATTCCTGAAGAGGTTGCCGCTCAGATCAAAGCCAAGATTCCACTCGGACGTTTTGCAGCTCCCCATGAGATCGCAAAAGCCGCCGCTTTTCTGGCCGCAGAAGGCGATTACATCACTGGTCAAGAGCTCAACGTCAACGGTGGCTATCATATGTAGTAATTCCGTCTTCAACCGGCGTGGGGCATTCGAGCATCGCGCAAACCACACCAAAGCTGAGAACGTTCAGCTGATGGTCCAAATACATCCATAGTTACTGGGGACAGTAATAGCTTGCGCTGCGCCTGCGACGACGCCTGCTAGATTCTGCGTGCCCTCGATCTGCTCGAGGTAGGTCCCGCTGGCGGGAAACGCGAAGTTGGTGGTCTGCTGCTGATCAGTAAAATTTACGATGATGAGGCTGAAGGCGCTGCCGAGTTGCCGTGAAAACGCCAGCAATCCTTTGGAGTTGAAATTGTTGTAGTCGTTGTAGAAGTAGTGCAGGCCGTCGCTGAACTGTGTTCCGCCGCGTCGGATTTTCGTCAGTTTGCGCACCAGGCGAATGATCGGCTGCCCGTCGCCGTCGTAGAAATAGTTCCAGCGCACAGGGCGGTAGAGCATTACTCGCCCGTAACCGCTACCAGGGATCCAATAGTTCTCGCAGAATTCCTGTCCTTCGGACAACAGCGGCGTTCCCTTGGCGGTCAGCATCGCAATCAGATAGGGCTGAACCTTGGGCCAGTTATCATCCCGATCGCCTTCCTGGAGCAACACATCGTCCGGATCGTTGTCCACGGGAACCGTGCCGAAGTTGCAGATGAACCGCTGGTGATCGTGGTTCTCAATGTATTGCAGACCGGTCTTTGGCAAGGTGTCATTGTTGGCTGTAACCGACGTCGGATATCCGTTTAGCCCGAGTTGTAATCCCAGTTGCTCGATGGCGCCGGGACTGCCGACAGCACAACTGGCGGCGGCGCCGAGCGTGCCATCCTGCCACGTCCCCGTACTGTAGCTTCCGTAGAGGATGTCCGGAGGATTCGGCAGATATTCGGCGATCTGGATCAGGTTGATGTTTCCGGACGCATCGAAAAAGCGCTGATAATGATCGGTGGCTCCAGTTTTCGACTTTACGTATTGATACGTCGAGTAGACCAGATTGGCATAGCCCGAACCCATCGGACCATCCCAGTACTCGGGAACATCGTCGAATCGAAATCCGTCGACGTGAAATGTATCCAGCCAAAACTGATTGACGGAATAAAAGTAGTCCTGAGTTAGCCGCTGGGAGAAATCATTCAATGTGCCGAAGGCTCCGCTGCCGCCGTTGAATGGATTCGCAAGATCGCCCTGCAGCTCGCCATAAAGCTGAGTGTAGGCAAAATCGCCGCCCGTGTGGCCGTAAACCGAATCGATGATGACGGCGATCCCGTTCTGGTGACACTGATCAACAAAGCGCTGAAAATCACTGGTCTTGCCGAAACGCTCTACGACACAGAAATAGCCGATCGGATCGTACCCCCAGTCGATCGTGTCCAGAACGTTTGAGACCGGCATCACTTCAATGCAGTTGATTCCCAGATCCGCCAGGTAGGGAAGCTGCTTGATTGTGCGATCAAGGTCATCGCGAAACTCGCTGATCATCAGCTCGTAGATGATTGCATTCTTCAGCGCCGGTGTTTTCCATTGCAGTTCATTGGCGGAGAAGGCGTAGGGAGTGCTTCCGACCGTAATCGCCGACAGCCGGCCGACACCCACCTCGCGCGAAAACGGATCGATAATGAAGTCGATATCGCCGCGCGTGGGGCTATGAACAAAATAGCGATACACGTAGCGTCCAGGCTGACCAAAGGCCGATGTCCCCGGCGGCGGCGCGGCCGTGTTTAGATTGATCTGGCCTGACCAGTAATCGCCATAGGTAGGATCGACGGAGTGAGTTTGTGCCACCACTGCCGGCTGGGCCGCCTGGAGATATTGGTCGGTTTCATGAATGATTCTGACCGAGACGTCATAGCCCTGGCTGGCATCGACGCCGGGCAGAAAAATTCCAAACTGGATGACCTTGGGCGAGGTTTCCAGCGCTCCGAGGTTACCCATGGAAAGGTAGTTCATGTGCGCCTCCCGAGCTGGGGAAATGGGATGGATTGGAAGGCAGTATACGCAAGCTTTGAGATTCCGCAAGACACTTAGGTGTGCGAATAGCGGCAGCGTGATGCATATTCACGCAGCTGCAACGTTAGAACGGCGAAAGAACAACCGAAGCCGGTGCATGCCAGCGGAGATAGCCGAGACCAACGCGCATCTGGTGGTGAACCGTGTCAGGAATCGCGATCGCCAGGCACAGTCCCAGAACCCCGTGTGCCAGCCCCAAGGTATAGAGGTTGCGATAGCGTAAGAACAATGTGCACGCCACAAGTCCCCACGCCAGGGTTGCGATCATCAACAGCAAGTTGGGGACATGAGCCACGCCGAAGAGCAGAGCGGCAACCAAGATCGCGGCCGTCCGCGTCGGCAATATTCGCAATAATCGAACCAGGAAGAAATCCTGCAAGATGAACTGCTGCACCAGCGCCCAAAATATGTAAGCCAGCACCGAGGCGTCCGTCGAGATGCCGCGGAATACGAGATGCAGGGTCTGCATTCGCGCCGCAGTCCAGATTGCCAGGGCGGCGCACAACATTGCGGCGCAGACGATCCATAACGAGCGTCGCAGTCCCGACAGGCGCAGGCCGAGCGACCTCGCGCTCTGCCGCGATCGCACCGTGGAGACGACGATCCACAGGAACGTGAGCAGTCCCAGAACTTTCTGCACGCTCCGCTCACTCCACAGTGCGATCAGAATGATCGTGAAGACGCTCGCTACCTCAATGAAGTCTCGCGAGCGAATCTTGACGCTCCAAGGTTCCGCGGCAGGGGATTGATATGCTGAACTCGAGGGGCTGGGAGTAGCTTCGGCGAACTTCATGGATCGGCTGAGTGGTGATACCACAGGTTACATAGGATACCGGACGCAAAGATAATGATGCACAAGATCAGGCAGCGATCCCACCGTAAGCTGCGCCAGCGTCCTCGCGCGATCCGCTTCCGGGGAATCTTCCCGCGCACCGCCGGCTACGAAGACCGTTGCCATGCCGACTCGTAATCCAGCTTCGACGTCGCGCAGCGAATCTCCCACCATCAGGCTGTTCTCCGGCCGGGCAAGCGGGAAGTCCTCAAACGCCTGCTCGAACAATCCGGTCAGCGGCTTCCGGCAATTGCATTGCCCCTCATCGTGGGGACAGACGTAAAGGCCGTCCAGATGAGCTCCGCGCTCGGCCAGCTGCGCTCGCAAAAAAACATGTATTCGCTCCAGCTCCCGCTGGGAATACAAACCCAGCGCGATGCCACGCTGGTTAGTGACCACGATCACCTTGCGCCCTGATTGATTCAGCTCCGCGATTGCGTCTGCGACTCCAGGCAGCAACGCAAGCTCTTCCCGGCAGGTAACGAATCGGCCCCCGCCGGGAGCGCGGTTCAGAACGCCGTCCCGATCCAGGAAAACGTAACCGATTTTCGAGAAATCAATCGCCGAATGGCGGTCCATGCAATTTATAATTTTGCAACAAGCTCTTTTTCAGGTTCTGGGAAGATCCTCACATTCGTCGTACCAAGAGGGGCGAATGCCATCTTCTCTGAATCTGGCCGGCGTATTTACCGACGCACTTACCGAACACATTGCTATCATCCGCCGTCTGCAAACGCAAGGCGACGATTTCGAGCGCGCGGCTGTGCTCATCACCGACGCGCTGCTTTGCGGCAACAAGGTGCTGTGGTGCGGCAACGGCGGCAGCGCGGCCGAGTCCCAACATCTCGCCGCTGAATTAGTTGGCCGTTTCCGGCGGCACCGCTCCGGGTTGCCGTCCATCGCTCTAACAACCGACACCTCGATACTAACCGCCGTTGCCAACGACTTCGGCTATGACGAGATTTTCAAGCGCCAAGTCGGAGCTTTGTGCCAGCCCGGCGACGTCGTGGTTGGACTCTCCACGTCGGGAAACAGCAAGAACGTTTGCGGGGCGCTGCAAAAGGCTCGCGACCTCAAAGGTCGGACGGTCGCGATGACCGGCAAGAGCGGCGGCCGCATGGCCTCGCTGGCTGATGTCTGCATTCGCGTGCCGTCGACCGATCCCGCGCGCATTCAGGAGGCGCACATCCTTTATGGACATGTCCTCTGTGAGTGGATCGAGCTGGCGACTTGCATCAGCGAGGCCATCGCCGTAGGCGAGGACGCGCGATGATCTCCGATCTGCTCTGCGATCATGGCGCTCGTGGAGTCTGGCTGG
This sequence comes from uncultured Acidobacteriaceae bacterium, assembly GCA_963818905.1. Lineage (GTDB taxonomy): Bacteria > Acidobacteriota > Terriglobia > Terriglobales > Acidobacteriaceae > Bog-257. The sequence goes on along the minus strand of CAWFUE010000080.1, from coordinate 63,575 downwards.
AATCATGCGCCTGTTCTCGTTGTCGGCGACGCGATGCTCGATCAGTACGTCTGGGGCGAGGTCGACCGCATTTCTCCCGAGGCGCCGGTTCCGGTGGTTCGGGCCACACTGCGCGATGAGAAACCAGGTGGCGCGGCGAACGTGGCCATGAATCTGGCTAAGCTCGGCGCTTGCGTCACACTTGTTGGCTTTGCCGGTGGCGATCGCGAACAGCGCACCTTGGAATCGCTGCTGGCAGATGAGGCGATCGAGCCGTTGCTCACAACCGTTGCCGCCGCGCCGACTACCACCAAACTGCGAATCTTATCCGGCCATCAGCAGATCATGCGGCTCGATAGCGAAGCCGCGCAGTCGTTTTCCAGCACTGATTATGACCGTTTGCTGGCGTGCGCTGTTGCGGCGTTGTCCGGCGCCTCGGTTCTGCTTCTCTCTGATTACGCCAAGGGCACGCTGAACGAATCGGTCTGCCAAATCCTGATTCTCGAGGCGCGCGCGCGCAACATCCCTGTTCTGGTCGATCCTAAAAGTCGAAGCTTCGCGCGCTATCGTGGCGCCACGGCGATATGCCCCAACTTGAAAGAGCTCGCGGCAGCGACAGGTGAACCGCCCAGCGACCTGGATCGCTTGCTTCATGCTGGTCAAGCTCTGCTGCCGTCTTTGAATGTCGAGCTAATCGCAGTGACGCTCGGTGAAAAGGGGATTGCCGTCTTGCAGCGTGATTCCCGTTTTCACGCGCCCGCCATGGTGCGTCAGGTATACGACGTCTCCGGCGCAGGCGACACCGTTATCGCCGTCCTGGCGCTCAGTATTGCCGTGGGGTTCGCGTCGAGACCGCAATTGAACTTGCCAATCTTGCCGCGGGCGTTGTGGTCAGCAAAGTTGGGACGGTTCCGGTTCAGCGTGAGGAGTTGCTGGGAGCTTTGTCGCAGCAGGCGTCCGCGCATTTGGATGACAAGATCCTGCGCCTCGAACAACTGTTATCGCGCGTGACAGTCTGGCGATCGGCGGGACATCGAATTGTCTTCACCAACGGCTGCTTCGATATCTTGCATGTCGGTCACATTCGTCTGCTGGAAGAAGCGCGGCGCAGGGGCGATCACCTGATTGTCGGGCTCAACAGCGACGACTCGGTCCGGCTGCTCAAGGGTCCGCTGCGGCCGATCGCCGGAGAAACCGAACGTGCACAGATTCTCGCCGCACTTAGCGCGATTGACGCCGTCGTCCTCTTCAACGAGAGTACTCCGCTGCGGCTGATCGAAGCTATCCGTCCCGACGTTCTGGTGAAGGGCGGAGACTACACCGAAGCGCAAGTCGTCGGCGCTCGCGAAGTTCGCGCCTGGGGCGGACGCTTGGAACTTATTCCGCTAGTCGGCAACATCAGCACCACGCGCCTGATTGCGCGGTCGGTAGCTAATACCCCGGTCACTGAAACGGCGAAGGCGTTCTCGGCATGAAGCGACCATTCCTGACGCCGCTATTCTTCTCAGTTCGCCTGCCGACTCTGTTGGCGATGTTTTGGCGTGCTCACATCAGTCGCAAGCGAACTGCCGGTCCACCCCGCAAAGAGCCGCTTTCGTTCATCGTCTTCCGCCTTGATTCCCTCGGGGACGTTGTGATGACGACGCCGCTGTTTCGCGCACTGAAGCAAGCTCATGCCAAATGCCGCTGCACCGTCGTCGTACAAGGATGCTACAAGTCGTTGCTGGTGACGAATCCTTACATTGACGAAGTCCTGACCCTGCAGCATCTGAGACCAGCCTGTCTGCCGCAGGGCTTAAGAAGGTTGCTGTCCGCCGCTGCGCTGTATTGGACACGGTTGCGCAAGAAGCATTTTGACTATGCGATTTCCCCGCGATGGGACGTGGATGAACATTTGGCGACGTTCCTGTGCCTTCTGACGAACGCCGCCAGCCGCGTCGGCTACAGCGAAAACTCGAGCCCGGCAAAGCAGCGAATCAATCGCGGCTTCGACAAGGCCTACAATGTGTGCCTGCCGCCGGGTCCAGTGCGGCATGAGGTTCTGCGCAACCTGGCAATCGCGGAAGCGCTCGGCGCAGCGGCCGACGACTCACGGCTCCAAATACAGGTGAGCGAGCGTGACCGGAGAAAAGCCGAGAAGATTCTATCCAAGGTTCCAAACTCCACCAGGCTGATCGCGCTCGGAATTGGCGCGCAAAGCCGTGGGCGGCGATGGCCGTTAGAGCGCTATGCCGCAACCATTGAGCGCCTGGCCAACGAATTCGCGGTGCAGCCGGTGATCGCCGTATCCGAAGCTGAACTGGCGCAGGGGCTGGAACTCGCCAGTCTGATGAGCAAGTCGCCCATCATCCTGAGTGGATCTCCGCTACGCGAACTCTGTGCCGTACTGGAGCGCTGCGAGCTGTTCATCGGAAACGATAGCGGGTGTGCCCATCTTGCCGCGGCCATGGATTGCCAGACTATCGTGATCTCGCGTCATCCGCGTGATGGTGATCCTGACCACTTCAACAGCCCGTTGCGTTTCGCTCCGCATTGCAGGCATGTCCGCGTGCTGCAGCCTGCCAGCGGACTGGAGGATTGCCGTAACTTCTGCCGCGCCACCCGGCCGCACTGCATAAAGCGAATCCAGGTTGATGACGTTGTCTCCGCGGCACGGCTGATGTTGAGCCGGATGCGGCCGGTCGTCGCCCCCGGGCTGGCGCGGTCGTCGCCCGGTAACGCCGAGCACCGCCTGTTGAACTCTCATTGCGCAGCCGCAATCGAACGTGCTATTGCAACCTTGCACGGTGCGGCGGAACATCCTTCAGCGCCGGCATGATCAGTTCATGAAGCTCCCCTGGTCATCCTCGCGCTACGGCCGCATGCTGCAAGCTGTCTCCTCCGGCGCTGCCGCGAGGCTGCTCACCAGTGGCATCACGCTGGTTTCGCTGCCGCTCGCGGTTCGTTACCTGGGCGCCGAGCGCTACGGCGTGTGGGCCACAGTCGCCACGACTTCGGTCTGGATTAATCTTCTCGATCTCGGCATCGCCAACAGTCTGACCAACAACATTTCCCGCGCGTACGCCTTCCGCGACAAGGCGGCCGCCGCGCGATACTTCACCAATGCTCTGGCGCTCACTGGCGGAATTGCCGCCTGCATCGGACTTATGTCCGCATTCGTATTTCCCAGCATCAACTGGGTGCGCCTGTTCAATGTTACCTCCAGCGTCAGCGCCGTCGAGATAAGTCGAACCGTCGCGGTTGCGCTCGCTCTGACGCTGCTTGGGCTGCCTTGTAGTCTGGCCAGCAAGCTCCTTGCCGGCTATCAGGAGCTACATCGCAGTAACTACGCCAACGCCGCGGGCGCCATCGGCAGCGTTTGCGGACTGGCGCTTGGTATCGCGCTGCGCGTCTCCATGCCGGTGCTCTTCGTCATGTCGATCGGATGTCTTACGCTGGCGAACCTGCTCACGCTGATTGTGGTTGTGGGCTGGCAAAAACCTTGGCTGCTGCCGCGCCCGGCTTTGCTGGAATTTTCGGCAATCCGAGAGCTTCTAAGCTCCGGCTCATCCTTCTTCCTGATCCAGATAGCGGCCGTCGTCGTCTTCAGCTCGGACAATCTGGTAGTGAGTCATTACCTTGGCGCATCCGAGGTGACGCCCTACAGCGTGACCTGGCGAGTTGTGGGATTAGCGGCGGTCTTGCAGTCGCTTATTTTTCCCGCGCTGTGGCCGGCCTACGCGGAGGCCTATGCCAAACAGGATTACCGTTGGATCCGGCAAACCTTTTTTTTGACGATGCGCGGTACGGTCGCCTTGAACCTGTGCAGCGTTGTCGTGCTAGTGGCTTTCGGGCGCGGTGTGATCCGCATCTGGGCAGGAGCGGCAGCGGTGCCGGGCAGCAATCTGCTGCTGGCGATGGGATTGTGGGCAATCCTGAACGGCTTCATGAACGTGGAATCCTGCCTGCTGGCTGCGCTGAATCGCATTCGCGAACAGGCTGTTTTATCGATCATCGCCGCTGCGCTGAATATTGCGTTATCGATTCTGCTGGTGCGCCACATCGGCGCGCTCGGCGTGATCGGAGGAACGATAATTTCTTATCTCGTCGTTCTGATTGTTCCGCAGACGCTGATTGTTCGGAATCTTTGGAAAACGGAATTGTCAGTGGAAGAGCGGTCACAGTTCGGTTTCAGCGCAGCGAGCTTCGAAAAACTGGTCAGCACCGTTCCGGCTCCGGTTCAGGCCCGGCGAGGTCTAAACTCCGGAGCCGGTGCAGGCTCCCGCGGAACTTAACGGCTGCGCGAACTGGACTTCCGCCGCGGTGCAGTGCGCTTGGCTGCTGTCGAACTCTTTCCGGATCGTTCCCTCTTCCGGCATTCGTCGCACTCGCGGAAAGTCATGTTCTGTGCCTTACATTTCGTTTTACGTTTCCAGTCGAAGAAAAGTTCGGAATACGATTTGGTGATGTACTCTTTCGACGCAATCCCCAGCGCGCGTGCCGTGCGATCGATCCAGCGTGACTTGCCCTCGATCTCCGCCACTTCGCCAATGGGCGTGTGATCGAGCACGACATTGCCCTCATCGTCTTTCCATTCGGCGCGGAATTTCTCGTACACGAATGTCGGCGAGTAGCCCAGAGAGCGCAGTAGAGCATCCATTGCCTTGCCGTCGGCGACGCCGGTCTCCAATTCGCCGCGCGACTTGTGACGGCCTGCCTTGCCCTTGCCTTTGTGCGTGAGCTTCCACTCGTCGCCATAGCAGCGCAGGCGCAGCAATTCGCCTTTGCGGCGCAGCTTCTGGCCAGGCAAGTCATACAGCGTGTTCACCTCGTGAGTGGAAGGGGTTTCGCAGTGGAAGCCGTTCTGGCGCAGCTTTTCTTCCAGAGCTTTGAGATCAGAAACGAGGAATTTGACTTCGATTTCTTGCGGTGTAGCCATGGGAAGAGTGTAAAACAAGCTGTCAGCTAGCTTTCCCGCTCCACCACGAACTCCGGCACCCAGAGCAGGACGCGCTTGATCTCCGAGTCAGGGAAGGTGCAGATGGACTCGCGCGCTTTGTTGGCGAAGTCGGCGGCGCGCGCATAGGCCGCATCGATCGAGCCGTGCCGGCTCAGGATGGCAACAATGTCTGCCGGCGTGATCCCGTTGAAGCCGCCGTTTCCCAGCACCGACTCGATACCCTGGCGCTCGGCAGGCGTGCAACGCTCCAGCGCGTGCAGCACAGCCATGGTGGCTTTGCCTTCGCGCAGGTCGCTGGCAACCGGCTTTCCCAGCACTTCTTCGGAGGCCGTCAGGTCGAGCACATCATCGACAATCTGAAATGCCATGCCAAGGCTGCGGCCATACTCGGCGAGACGATGTTGATCGGCATCATTGGCTCCCGCAAGGATCCCACCCAGCTTCATGCAAACCGAAAACAGGCAGGCGGTTTTGCGATAGATGAGCTCGAAGTGCTCCTCGAGCGAGATCGCCTTGCCCAGTCGCTCGATCTGCAGCAGTTCGCCTTCAACCATCGCTTGCGTAAGTTCGATCAGCGTGTCGAGGATTGCGAAGTTGCGTTCCTGCACGGCGATCTTGAATGCCTGCATGTAGAGCCAGTCGCCCGCGAGCACGCATTTCGCGTTGCCCCATTGGGTATTCGCGGCAGGACGGCCGCGCCGCGTCTCCGCTTCGTCGATGATGTCGTCATGAACCAGCGTTGCCGTGTGAATGATCTCGACCACCGCACCCAGCTTGATCGCGCCGTGGCCCGTGTAGTTAAGTAGCTTGGCCGAAAGCAGCAGCAGAGCCGGCCGCAGGCGCTTGCCGCCGCCGGCGCGCAGATATTCGCCGATCTCAGTGATTGCCCGCACGCCAGAGACGGTGTCGCGTCCGAACTCGCGCTCGATGGCGGCGAGGTCGTCGTGCAGCAGGTCGAAGACTTCTTTGGCGTTGCGGATTACGGTCTTCAAGCGCTCGCTCGCCCCCGGCGTTCTTCCACAAAGACAGCCATTTTCACCACGGAAACACGGAAGACGCAAAATTGATCAAGAAATTCTCCGTGCATTCCGTGCTTCCGTGGTGATCCCTCAGTTGCTGCGGTAATTCGTGAACTGCATGTCGATGCCGAAATCGTGTTGCTTCAGCAGCGCGATGATTTCCTGCAGTGTATCGCGGTCCTTGCCGCTCACGCGAACCAAATCGCCTTGAATGGCGGCCTGCACCTTCTTCTTCGAGTTCTTGATGAGCTTGACGATCTCGCGCGCCTTCTCGATGGGAATGCCTTGCTGCATGGTGATGCGCTGGCGTACGGTCGAGCCCGCAGCCGGTTCCACCGTGCCGTAGTTGAACGCCTTCAGCGGTACATTGCGTCTTACCAGCTTGCTCTGTAGGACATCGTTCACCGCTTTCAGCTTGAACTCGTCGGCCGAGGTGAGCACCAGCGCGTCCTTGCCGTCCATCTGGATGTCGGATTTCGAGTCCTTCAAATCGTAGCGCGTGTGAATTTCCTTCAACGCCTGCTGAATAGCATTGGAGACTTCCTGCAGCTCGACTTTGCTGACGACGTCGAATGATTCAGCCATGCGTTTTAGTGTAACAAGAGACACGGCTAACCCGTAGTTCGCCCTCCAGAATGGCCGCTAGCAGGCAGGAGAATCCAGCGTTTCACAACCGGCCGGCAATTTAAAAAAGTCACGGAAGTTCCGCGAAGTCTGCCGGCCAATGGTCTCTGTCTGGAGACCCCGAAGCTCGCCGATCTTCCGCGCGGCTTCGATAACGAACGCCGGCTCGTTGCGTTTGCCGCGATGAGGAATCGGCGCGAGATACGGCGAATCCGTTTCGATGAAGACTCGATCCAGCGGTGCCATGGCGGCGGCATCGCGAATGTTTTGCGACTTGGGATAAGTAATGTTGCCCGCGAAGGAAAGTATGAAGCCTAGATCAAGCGCGGCTCGCGCGTGATCGGCCGTGCCGGTGAAGCAATGCAACACACCGGCCAGAGCGCTGCTGGCCCAGTTTTCGCGAATCAGCCGCAGAACGTCTTCCCACGCGTTCTCACTGTTGTCGGATGGCCGGCAGTGAATGATGATGGGCAGCTTCGCGGCTCGCGCCATTTCCATTTGCTGTACAAAGACGCGCTGCTGCACCTCGCGCGGCGAATGGTCGTAGAAGTAATCCAGCCCAATCTCGCCCCATGCGATCACCTTGGGATCTCGCGCCAGACGCTCCAGTGCGTCAAAGTCGGTCTGAGTGGCGAGCGCAGCTTCGTGAGGATGGATGCCGACCGTCGCGTAAATCGAATGGTGTTGTTGAGCGAGCTTGACCGCACAATCGAGTGTGCCCGTCCCTGGCCCGTCACCGTTTCCGATGGCGAGCATCGTGGTGACACCAGCCTCTTTGGCGCGAGCGAAGACATCGGCGCGATCAGAATCGAAGCGCTTGTTCTCGAGATGACAGTGCGAGTCGGTGTACACAAAAGCAGTTGTCAGTAGCTAGTTGCCAGTTGTCAGTATCCCACAGGAGCCTCTCATCCTGAGCCGCCTGGACGAATGTGCTGCTGCGCGGTTGTGAACAGAGATTGTTTCGCAGGGCTGGCGGTGACATGATTATGCCGTAGGTCGCTCCACTGCGGAAACGGTTAGGAGGCCCATGGGAACCCGCGATCCAGCATTCACCGTGCGGTGGATTGCGCGCGTGTGCAGCTTGCTGAGTCTGGCTCTCTTGCTGCTGTTCATCGTTGGGGAGTTTTCCAGCAAAGGACCCCGGCCCACTCCTGATGAGTGGGTTGGACTCGCGTTCTTTCCAATCGGAGTTGTTCTCGGCCTGATCGTGGGCTGGCGTTTTGAAATAACTGGAGGGGCTATCGCGATGGGAGCGTTAGTAGCCTTTTATTGGTGGAATGCGTCGCGCTGGGGATCTTACCCCCGCGGTCCGTTTTTCTTTCTATTCGCAGCTCCTGGCCTTCTTTTCCTGCTGGCAGGCTATGTTTCGCGCCATCCTACCGCTGGAGATGTGTAGGGGCAACGTGAAAGCGCCAACGGCGGCTTCTGGCTAGAACGCATCTCATTTGCCACTATTGACTGACCACTAATCACTAACCACTGCTTCTAGACCGTCTCCAGCTCTTCTTCCAGCAACTGCTTGTTGTACAAATCCGTGTAATAGCCGTTGCGCTCGATCAATTCGTCATGCGTGCCATACTCGACAATCTCGCCGTCGTGCAGCACGGCGATTCGGTCCGCATTGCGCACGGTGGAGACCCGATGCGAGATGAAGATCGTGGTTCGTCCTTGCATGATCTGGCGAAGATGATTGAGAATGCGATCCTCCGTCTGTGTGTCGACACTGGCCAGCGCGTCATCGAGGATGAGAATTCGCGGATTGCGAATTAAGGCGCGGGCTATAGCGGTGCGCTGCTTTTGCCCGCCGGAGAGCGTCAAGCCACGTTCGCCCACCAGCGTGTTATAGCCATCGGGAAAGCTCTCAATTTCGGCAGCAATGTTGGCTGCTTCTGCAGCGCGGCGCACTTGTTCATCGCTGGCGCTTTCCGCACCAAACGCGATGTTCTCGCGGATGGTATCGCTGAACAAAAACGTCTCCTGCGGAACATAGCCGATATTGCGTCGCAGGAGCGTCAATGGAAACTCGCGAATGGGGCGGCCGTCGATCAGCACCGAGCCGGGCGCTGCGTCGTAGATGCGTGGGATTAGTGAGACCAGCGTCGACTTGCCCGATCCGGTCGGGCCAACAATCGCAAGGCTGCTGCCAGCGGGAACCCGAAGGTTCACATTTCGCAGAACCTCGTCATCGCCATGCGACCGGCCATTGTTTTTCCCTGCTGTCAGCAAGGTGTGGCCATAGCGGAAATTCAGATTACGAAATTCGATGTCACCACGAATTTCACGGGCAACGTGAATCGCCGGCAGGTGAAGATCGGTGATCTCGGGCTGCTCCGACATAATGTTGTGAATGCGGCCCATCGAGGCCGTGCCGCGCTGAAAGATATTGATGACCCAACCGAGTGCGATGATCGGCCAGGTAAGTTGCACCATGTAGGTGTTGAATGCAACGAAGCTGCCGAAGGTAATACGATGCAGCAGTACTTCGCGGCCGCCCACAAACAGCACGATCACAACGGCGACGCCGAGGAGCGTCTCGAGCGTAGGCCACAACATTCCCATCAACCGCACCAGCTTCAGACTGCGCCCGATGTACTCCGTATTGTCGCTCTCGAAACTCTCGATCTCGGCTTCCTCCTGCACGTAGGCGCGAATCAGCCGTGCGCCGGAAAAGTTCTCCTGCGCGCGCGCCGAGATGTCGGAGAACATTGCCTGGATACGTTCGAAGCGCTCGTGAATCCTGCGGCCGAAATACTGGACGACAATACTGAACACCGGCAGCGGCGCAAAGGCGAAGAGCGTGAGCTTGGGGCTGATCGAGAACATGAACACCAGCGCCCCCACCGTGAAGACGATAGTGTTGGCGGTGTACATGATGCCTGGGCCGACCAACATACGGACCGCATTGAGATCGTTGGTGGCACGAGCCATGATGTCGCCGGTCCGGGTGCGCTGGTAGAAGCTATAAGAGAGCCGCTCCAAATGGGCGAACAGATCATTGCGCAGGTCGAACTCAATCTCGCGCGAGACGCCGATCAGAATCCAGCGAGTGAGGAATTGGAAGATCGCTTTCGTGCCGGCGACTGCCAGCAGCAGCAATGAGTATTTCAACACATCGTGGCGGATAATCGCCGCGCTATGGTGAGCGGTGATGCCGGCATTCAGAACGTCAATGGCCTTGCGGATGATCAGCGGAAAAAGGATCCATATCCCATTGTTGAAGAGTACGCAGAGCGCACCGATTAAGAAGGTGCTGCGGTACTTTCGAAGATAGGGGAACAGCGGGCGTAGGTTAGAAAACATCGGTTAGCTGTCAGCCATCAGCTCTCAGCCGTCAGCTAACGGCTAAAGAAGTCGGCCTGCTTCGATTGTAACTTGATGTAGATGCTGGAGCCGATCGCCGGATTCCTGGTCGGAAACAATCCGCCCTAGCCAAAAGAAGGCTAGAACGGGGCACCCAGTTTTATCGAGGTTCGATGGCTGATGGCTGACGGCTGGTAGCTCCCAGCTATGTCGGCACCTTCAGCAGCATATATCCGCCGGCGAAGGCAAAGATGAAGTCCGGCGCCCATGCCGCCAGCATCGGAGGCAGTTGATTGGCATCACCCATCGCCTCGAATAATCCTGAAGTCACCCAATACACAACCGCGATTCCCAACGCTACAGCCACGCCCACCAACGCTCCGCCGCGACGCCCAGAGGCAGAGAAGGGAATTGCCAGAATTGCCATGACCAGCGTGATGAGCGGGAACGCAATCTTCTTTTGCAGCTGCACCTTCAGGCGGACGGTGTCGAAGCCGCTCTGCTGCAGGTCGTCGATATAGCGTCGCAACTCCTCATAGCTCATCTCCGACGATTGCTTGACTTCCTTCTTGAAATAGCTGGGATTCTCGTGCAGTTCGTTGAAAGTCGCGACGTCGAAGGTCCGATATTCCTGGATGGAAGCTCCATTCAGCGTGCGCACCCAGCCGTTCTCAAAGATCCATTTGTGCAATGTGTCTTCCCAGTGAGCGTGTTCAGCGTAGATACGACGCGTCAATTGGAAGGTATTGGGATCGAACTCGAAAATCGAGATGCCGCCGAAGCGGTTCTGATCGGGATCGAAGACGCGGTAATAGTAAATTTCGTTGCTCTGCCCGAAGATCCATTTGCGATCAGCCTGGAGATAAGTCTGCGGCGGCTTACCTTTGATTTCGTTACGCAGGATCTCCTGTTGCCGGTTGGTATGTGGAATATAGACCTGATCGAACAGGAACAATCCTGCGGCAAAGATTCCGCAGAGCACAACCACCGGAAGAGTGGCGCGATAGACGCTGAAGCCGCTCGCCTTCATGGCGATCAACTCGCTGGACTTATCCATGAGCCCGAAGGTAATGAGCACGCCCAGCAACACCGCCATCGGCGCCATCAGGTAGATCATCGAAGGACTGAGATTCCAGAGATACTCGGCAACCGTAATCAGAGGCACCTTGTTGCGGACAATGTCGGTCAGCAACTCGAAAAACGTGAACACCAAGGCCAGTACCAGGAACGTAGTAAGAATCAACGTCAGGTACAGGGCAAAATCGCGCAGAATCATGTCGTCGAGGATCAGCGGAAAGCGGGCGCTGAAACGGCGACGATGCAGCGGCGATACGGCCGAGCCGTGCCGAGCTTCGACGCTTCTTCGGCCATGCCTTCCCAGCGACTGCAGTTTCTGCAGAAATATCTTCCAGCCTGCCGTGAGGTTGGCGATTTCGATGGGCATGCGGTCAACCCGCCACAGCAGAAACAATCCGCAGATAAAGAAGAAGATGTTTCCCATCCACGAGCCAAGCCATGGCGACATCTTTCCTTGCCGCGCCATCTGCACGCCGATGAGCGAGAAGAAGTAGTAAACGACGACCAGCAGAATAGTGAGCACAAATCCTGTGCTCTTGCCGCCTTTCCGGGCGGACAGGCCAAGCGGGATTCCCACCATTGCGAGTACCAGGCAGGCAACAGGAAGCGCGAAGCGGCGGTGAAATTCAATTTCGTAATAACGGGCCTTGATCAAATCGTAGGTGTAGCTGCCCGGGTCCCAGGTGCGGACGGAGGCAGCCGCTTTACGCTCGCGAGCGGCATTACTGAGGAGGCCGTGCAAGCTGAGCTCGGCCACCGGAAGCAGGTCGTGCGGCCGGGTTTCATCGGTTGGCACGGCAATGGGAATTTCGGTGTTATCGAATGTAGTGATGGAATATTGATCCTTAACTTTAGGAACGATCTCCTGCTGTGTGCCGTCCTCGAGATGAAAGCGCAGCTTGTCGGGAGCGTCGCTTAATAAGGCGCCGCGCTTGGCAAGAGTGATCTTTGGGGACGAGGGATCGCTGATATCAGCCAGAAAGATGCCCCGCCACAAAGCTTGACCGTTGGAGGGAATCGCATCCTGGACGTAGAGGACCATGTTCTTGAAGTCCTCATAAAAGACCCGCGGCTCAATCTCAAACGAGGCTTGCGAAGACTTCAAGCGTTCCTGTAAGTGATCGAGTGCAACTGCGGCGTGGGGAGCCAGATAGATGCTGTTGAACATCCCAACCAGCCAGGCTCCTATGGCAAAAATAGAAACGGCGCGAATGAACATAGTCACGCCCATACCGCTGGCACGGATAGCGGTAACCTCGCTGTCGGCGGCGAGACGGCTGAGTCCCACCAGGATGCCGACCAGTACGCCCATCGGGATGGTGATGGTAAACGTCGCAGGAAGTGTGAAGAGGAAAATCTCGGCGACGCTGGGAAGCGGAGCGCTGTTGCGGACGATCAGCTCCAGCAAGCGCCCCAGATCGCGCATGAAGATGATGAAGGTGAAGAGCGCCACGCCAATAAGAGCGTGGGAGCCGATCTCCTTCAGGATATACCGAGTCAGAATGCGCACAACTCTCTAGTGTACCCGACGCGAGATTAGCCGTGGCCGTGATCAGCTAAATTCGCGGTGATCCGAAAACCGGCAAATCTGCAAGTGAGGGCGGGACTGCGATGCTCGAAGCCGCGGAACGTTTGCGCGCTATATTGGGCGTAATACCACGTCCTGTCTTCTGATACGATTCGTGCGTTATGAAAAGAACGAAGATTGCCTGTGCCTTGATCCTTGGCCTCGCGTTCGCCGCCGGCTGTTATGCGCAAAGCCAGCCGCAGGTGATCGTGCTGCACGCGGCGCGGTTGCTTGATGTCCAAAGTGGAAAAGTCATCACTCCGGGCGAAGTGCTGGTCCAGGGTGAGCGAATTGTGGAAGCTGGAAGCACGGTCAGCCATCCCGCCGGCGCTGAGGTGATCGATCTCGGCGATACAACTCTGATGCCGGGATTGATTGATGCACATGTTCATTTATTCCTGCATCCCGGCACCGCGGAAGACCTGCAGACAGTGGAGGAATCGGTGCCGCAGCGCACGATTCTGGCAACATTGGCGGCGAAAGCCGATCTGATGGCAGGGTTCACCGCGGAACGCGATATGGGAACAGAAGGCGCCGGATCTGCCGACACGGCCGTGCGCAACGCCATTAATGCCGGCCTGATTTCTGGTCCGCGACTCCGCATTAGCGGCAATGCCATCGACATACTCGGCGGACACGAAGACGCCAATAACTTCAATCCCGCGCAGCATGTGCTGTCCAATGCCGACCGTGCCAATGACTCGGAGCAGATCATCCAGGTGATACGCGAGCAATACAAGGAAGGCGCAGACTTCACCAAGATGTACGAGACCGGACGAGATACAGTCGTCGGCGATAAGCTGATCACGCCGTATCAGTTCACCGAGGCACAGCTCGCCGCTGCGGTGACGGAAGCTGCACGAACTGGAAAACGGGTTGCGGTGCACGCCACCGGAGATCCGGGAGCGCTCTACGCCGCGCAGGCCGGCGTGGAGTCGGTGGACCATGCATTCCAACTCAGCGACGAAACCATGCGGATCATGCATGAAAAAGGCATTCCTGCCGTTCCGACGTTCACGGTTGTCGAATATTTTGCCGAGCATGCGCCCACGCCTGCCGCCGCCGATCGCGAACGCAGGTTGCAAGAGCTGCATGCCGCCAATTTCAAAAAGCAACTGGCTGCAGGAGTGCCGATGGCGGTCGGCTCAGACGTTGGTCCGTTTCCTCACGGAACGCAGGGCCGCGAGTTCGAGCTGATGGTGCAGTACGGGATGGCGCCGGTTGCGGTGCTACAGGCGGACCTCATTAACGGAGCGAAATTGCTGGGCTGGGAAGGCCAGATCGGCCAGCTGAAGCCCGGCTACTTCGCCGATGTGGTCGCCGTGCCGGGCGATCCAACCAAAGACATCAGCGTGCTCACGCGAGTCAGCTTCGTGATGAAAGGCGGAGTGGTTTACCGCAGGTAAGAACGAATCCACGGTCTGGGGCTATTCAACCTTATGGAAGCCAACCCGCTGCTGTTTCGCGATCTGACCTACATTTTCCTCGCGGCCGTGCTCGGCGGGCTCGCGGCCTGGCGACTTCGTCTGCCGCTAATTCTCGGCTTCATTGTGGGCGGTATTGCGATCAGTCCCTACACGCCCGGGCCGCACCTATCTCAGTTGCACACCTTTGAGGTGTTCGCCGAAGTGGGTGTGGTGCTGCTGATGTTCTCCATCGGCGTCGAGTTCTCGATTCCTGACCTTTTACGGGTGAAGTGGGTTGCTCTCGTCGGCGCCCCGATCGGAATTCTACTCATCGTCGGCAGCGCCGTCGCGGCAGCAAGGTTGCTGGGATGGAACCTGACCGAGGGAGTTGTGATTGGCGCCACGATCTCAGTTGCCAGCACGATGGTCATGGCGCGCCTGCTGCATGACTCCGGCTTACTGAATACGACTGCCGGACGCGTGATGATCGCCATTACCCTGATCGAGGACCTCGCTGTCATCTGCATGACCGTGGTGCTGCCGGTATTCGCCAGCGCAGGTGAAGGGCGATTTACCAAGGTGGCTTGGACGTTGGGAAAAGCGCTGGTGCTGCTGGCGCCGCTGATCTTTCTCGCCATGAAAGTCATTCCCCGAATGTTGGCGCGGGTTAAGCGAACCCGCGATCCGGAACTCTTCCTGCTGGTGGCGATCGCAATTTGCCTGGGAACCGCGGCATTGGCACAGGCGGTGGGATTCTCGGTCGCGCTGGGTGCCTTCCTTGCCGGATTTTCCATCAGCGGTTCTAAAGAACTGCTCGAAGTACATTCTCAGCTGATACCGCTTCGCGATGCATTCGTCGCGTTGTTCTTCGTTTCGCTGGGAACTTTGATCGAGCCAAAGGTGCTGCTCGCCAGCTTGCCATTGTTCGGGGTCATGTTGCTGCTTGTGGTATTCGGGAAGTTCGTCATGTGGACGGCAGTGGTTTGGCTGTTTCGCTATCCAATGCACGTCGCAATTGCCGTGGCTGCCGGGCTGACGCAAATTGGCGAGCTGTCGTTCGTGGTGGTGCAGGTTGCGCGCACCTCGGGATTGGTTCCAGAGAACGTTTACAGCACCGCGATCGCCGTATCGTTGATCTCAATCCTGATCAATGTGTTCGTGGTGCGCGTTACATTTGGATTCTTGCAGCGAAAGTTTCCCGTCGCCAGCGCCCCATCCCAGCGCGTTGCATGAGCAAAACAAAACCGCGCTGTTGAGCGCGGCTTGTTGACGAAAGAAAATGAGAGCTACTTACGCGGTCCGGCTTCGCTTTCCTTGAACATGTACTTGATGCTTGGTTTGTAGATCAGCAGATTGGATGCGCCATTGCGATTCACCTTCAAGCAGTACTTGTCATACCACTCGATGACGCCATGCACTTCCTCGCCATCCTGCAGCACCAGCACCATCGGCGTCTTGGCCTGCATCTGCTTCTGATAGTAAAAATTCTCCGCGTGGGTCTGCTCGGGCGGAGGCGTTTTCTTGCCATTGGAGCGGTCCGCGCGATCGGGGCGGTCGTTGCGGTCGGGGCGCTCAGCGCGGTGGTTCTCCGCACGCGGATGATCGTTGCGATTGAGTGCGGGACGTATCAGCTTGCGATTGGCGAACGCTTCCGGGTCAACCGCTCGCCCTACTGCGGTGGCATCCATGGAATCTTTCATGGGCTTGGCTCCTGTGGTCTGCACACCAGCCTTTCGGCGATCGTGAACCCGGGCGCTGCATCCGACACGCAGCCTGGCAAAAAGTCTGAAGTGTGTCGACCCGAGATTTTCCTAGGTGTGAACTTAGCGATACCCTAACACAGGAGTACGGCCGTGACAATCGGTTTACGGTACTACTTTGGTATCAGGTTTTTCCCTGTTCGGGTTGACTCGTAACCGCTCCAGCGAAGTTGCAAAAGTATCCAGCGCCAGCGAACGCAGCAGATTTCTGCGCATACCGCTCTCCAATTCACCCAGCCGCTGGACGGCAACCACGATCCAGGCAAAATCCACGCTCTCGGCCATACGGGCTAACTCCGGCTGGATATCCTGATTGCGAACCAGTTCGGTCGTATCCGACTTCAGGAATAGCATGTCCTCGAGCAGCGAATACAGGGTGCGGATCAGTTGCTCGGTCTTGGCTTTGCCTTCGGCGCCGGAGCGATAGGTGTCGGTGACGCGAAACAGATCCGTGTGATCACCGGCTTCGGTACGCCCCAAGCCACTGCGAGTTGAGGTTCGCAGAGCGGGGCCGAGCAGAGTGAGCGCGTCCTGGCGCGCCGCCAGATAAGCAGCCAGATTGAAGCTGCGCGCCCGTCCCAATCCTCCACCACACACTCGCGCCACCAACGCGCGTTCGCGTGGCTTCCATTCCGGGCGCACGCTGGCCAAATATTGTTCGACTTCGCGAGCAGTGAGTGGCGCCAGCCGCACGTGCATGCAGCGCGAGCGAATCGTCGGCAGCAGCGCGGAGGGGTTATCGGTGAGCAGGAAAATAGTGGCGAAATCCGGCGGTTCTTCCAGGATCTTCAAGAGCGCGTTCGCCGCCTCCTTCATGAAGTCGGCATCGCTGAAGATGTAAACCCGCTCGCCGCCTTCGATCGGCTTGTAATAGATCTCGTGAATGACATGTCGCACCTGATCGACCTTCACCAGCATTTGCGGCGGATCCGGTGGGATGACCAGCACGTCGGGATGGGTCTGCACCAGGATGCGAGTTTCGCGTTTGTCGGCTTCTCGCAGGTTGTCGCGCGCCTCCACCGCTTCGGCAAAACGCTCCTCCAGGGCGTCGGCTTCGGCAATACGTACGCAGTTGGCGCAGCGCCCGCAGAAATCCGGCAAGCCATCGCTCAGCGGGCGCTCCAGACAATTCATCGTCTTGGCGACCATCTGAGCCAGCGTGAACTTGCCGGCGCCTTGCGGCCCGGAAAGGATTACCGCGTGAGGGAAGTGATCGTGCGCCAGCATCTCGCGCAGCGTGTGCACGACGTCGGCATTGCCATGAAAATCAGAGAAGGGCATTAATCTTGATTTCCTTCACCCTCTGGATCGTATCGAAATACAACTACGCGATCTTGAACTGAGACCCAGCCTTAGCTGGTGACGCAACTCAGAACGGCGATCAGCGATAAGCGGATTCTACTTACCACCTCTACGGCGCACCTAAAGGTGCGCCCCTTCACAGCATTCTCTCCCGCACCAGCCGCACTATCTCCTCATGCACCTCTTCGATAGGTGGACGAGCGTCGATCACAACGACGCGCTGCGGCTCACGCTGCGCGATCTTCAGAAATGAATCGTGCACTCGGGTGAAGAAAGCGTTGTTTTCTTTCTCAAACCGATTCTCATCGTGTTCGGAAGACGCGTTACGCCGCCGGGCGCGGTTGACACTGGAGCTCACCCCCGAATCCATGAGGATTGTCAGGTCGGGCCACAGTCCGCGACACAGAACCTGGTGCAGCCGCAACACGGCTTCGCTGCCAAGCTGTCGTCCGCCGCCTTGATACGCCTCGGTGGAATCAGTGAAACGGTCGCACAGCACCCATTTGCCTGCTTCCAGCGATGAAGCAATGACCTCCGCGATGAGCTGCGCTCGAGAGGCGAACATCAGCGCCATCTCCGCGTGCGGATCCAGTCCGGCGGTGCGGGAGCTCAGCAGCACGGCGCGAATGCGTTCACCAATTTCCGTCCCGCCGGGCTCGCGGGTCGTCACCACGTCGATGCCTTGCCGACGCAGCGCCTCGGCGAGATTTTCCAGTTGGGTGCTCTTGCCGCACCCGTCCAGTCCTTCGAAGGTGATGAATTTTCCGCGCTGCGCTGCCTTCGCCACGCTGGAATCATATCAGCGGGGGAAGCTATCTCGACTCGATTGAGTACCGCACGACTATGCCGTCCACGTACGTCACTTCCACGCGATAATCGTTGGGAAGGTACTCGAAGATCTGCGTCTTTAATCCTTCCTCAGACGTGGACTCCGAAAGGCGTCGTCCCAATCCCATCAGCTCGCTTACCTCACCGATCTGCATGCCGCGCTTGAGCTGGGTCATGGGAGTAGACGTTGCGCCGTTCGCCGGCGGATTCGCCTGAGCAGTCACTTTCTGCGCCGCGGGCTGCAGGATTGGCTTCTGCTTGTTGAGGTCGCCGAAATCGATATAGCCATCGAGCAGCTTCATGACAGCGTCAGGCGTGAGCTGGTCTTGAGGAATATTGCCGGCCCAGCGCAGGTTGAAGCGTGAGCCGCCTCGCAGGCGCTTCTCGGCAACCTGCTGAGCCTTGAGCTCGCTGGCAATCATGGCGGCGCGATCATCGGCGCGTTGCTCTCGTTCACGACGGCTGCGAGCGTAATCCAGTTGGCGCTGCAGATCGCGTCGCCGTTGCGGATCGCTGGTGTTGTTGATGTCGCGCTCCAGTTGCCTTTCGTAGCTGCTCTTCTCCACGTGATATGGAGTTACGGTGGTGCTGCTGTCGTCCCAGAAGGTTCCGAAACCGCCGCCGTCGAGCTGGAACTCGATCAGGTTCTTTTTTACGACGAGGGTCGTGATAGTCGCGCGGTCGCCGCTGCGAATCGCCGCACCGTTTTGCTTCAGGCGGCTCGAGTAGGTCTTCCAATCCATGGGATCGTCGCGCTCCACGCGCAGGTCGACACCCTGTTGCGTTCCCGGCATGTCGATCTCGACCTTTACCTGGCGGCCGACGAAGTAGCTCTGCAAAGTGGACTGGCCGCTTTGCGCGCTACAAGACAAAATCGCGACAACCGCAAACAAAGTGACGCTGCAAGCACGCCGAAGCATATCGATGCGCTCCTTAGGATTGTCTGGAATTGGAACGGCGCAGCGAGTCTAGCACAGGGCTGGTGCTACAGCGATCTTCGATTTCAATTGGAATGTGAGTTAGTTCCTATTCCGTGACCGTCAATTTCAGCGGACGTGAGATCGAGACATCGTAGGTTTTGTCACCGGCATAGGTAGCGGTGATGGCATGCGTTCCAGCCGAGTCGAACGAGGTGGTGAAAGCTGCTTTTCCTCCGATTAGCGCTACGGGCCTGCCGGTGGTGATGCCGTCCACCGCGAACTGCACTGTGCCGCTCGGGGCGGTGCTGTTCGGCTTTTTCGCTCCCACACTGGCTTCTACCGTGATCAACGTTGCAGTACTGACCCGCGTGGATCCCTTCAGTGTGGTTGTCGTTGCCAATCCCGGCGGCAGCACCTGAATTACGCCCATCATGCCCATGTCTTCATGTTTCAGAATATGGCAGTGATACAGGAACGTGCCCACGATGTTGGGATCGCGAAAATCCATGCGCAACCTGACGCTGGGATATGGACCTTCGCCGTCCCAGTGGGGCAGATTGATCGTGTCCCGGAGAGAGTGATCGTTGACCGGCTTGCCGTCGATCTCCAGTACCCGGAAGTGCAGTTGATGAATGTGGAAGACATGATCTTCCTGCGCCTGGTTCTCCACAGTCCAATCTTCGACATCGCCTTCATGCACCACGATGTTTGGCTTCTGACCCATGTGATACACCTCCGGCGGCTGTCCGAGAACGGTAATGAAGTAAAACACCGACTCATCGGCTTCGCGCGGATCAGGCGTGACCTGCGAGAAATACAACATGCGCTGCACGATTGGAACACCATCGCCCGGCGGCTGCCAACCCTTGTCTTTGGCCAGATCGGATTCCGGCTCGGTCTCGGCGCCATCGCTCGCAAGATTCTTCTTGCTGATGATGTTGGCGATCGGCCTGGCGGGATCGCTGTCTCCCTGCGGGCCGGTGTCCCACTTGGTAGTGAAAAGTTGGGCCGACTCGTCAACTTTCGGGGTCTCGACCACGAACCCCGCGCGGGCTCCGGGAGGCAGCAGAATGTTTGTCTGCACAGGCCAGTCGCCGCTGACGGGAACTCCGTCAATGGCAACTACTTTCACCGGCTGAGCAATTCCACCGGCGACAATCTGAAGATTGAATATCGTATCGGCGGCTGCGTTCAGCACTCGCCATAGCTCTTTCTGCGACGGCCTGGTCTCAATCGTGGCGGCCCGATAGTCGGGATAAAATATCGGGACGTAATTGGCGGAGATGTCCCACGCTGGGGTAAGGACGTGGAAAGTCTTCACCTGGAACAACGACTGATCTCGGAGCACAATTACGCGCTGCGGCATTTTCGCCAGCGATGGAAACACCTTCTCCAATCCTTCAACAATCAATGCGCCGGAAGCTCCGCCCTGCACCTGCCGCTCGCTGAATCCATGAGGATGAGGATGATACCAATACAACCCCGGCGGCTCGTCAGGAGGAATCGTGACGCGATAGTCAAAGTCGTAGCCCGGTTTCACCCCCGTGGTGATGACATCGTCCTGATGACATGTAGGCGGCACGGTTAACCCGTGGAAGTGCAGGTTGGTCATGGCGCCAGTCATCGCGGTCACGTCGCAGCCGCTTGGTTCGGCAAGCTGTGCAGGGGTGAGCGGCAAATGCGATTGGGAAAGCAGCGCAGCCGGCAGATCATTGTGCAAATGGATAATCAACTGATCGCCGGGATGAAGGCGTAGTGTCGGAGCTTCCATGCCGCCGTCAGTGACGTAGCAGTAACGCGGCGGCCCGTTGCCGTCGGTTACAACCTGGTAGCGGAAGTGAAACGTTACCTCCAGAACGCCGTTCTGGCTGCGCAGTTCCGGTGGATTCTGCACCACGGAGCCAACAGCAGGTCGAGGACATACTTGCTCCACCGGCGGCGCGGCAGCAAAGGCAGACGATGAGCAGAGCAATAACAGGAACAGCGCCGAAAAGGAACACTTCTGCCGAACCTTGCCAAAGGAGGGTTTCTCTAGCTTCTGGATCGGGTACTGGTGGACTGAAGCGGCGTTTGGCCACATACTGCGACTAAGTCTAGGATAACCCGGAAAGCCGGTTCTGTTTCGGCGGGAAGCACAATTTCGAGTGGATGGTAAATGGCAACGTCGCTGCCGAGTTGTTAGAAGCGCAGTTTGGGAATAATCGCGCCGGTGGCCTGTGAGTACTCCTTGTATTGCGCGCCAAACGTACTGATCATGATCTGTTCTTCGATTTTGCTTTTGATCTTGAATCCGACATAGAGCAAGAGGATAGCAATCAGACCGCGCACCTGCGGCTGCTGCAAAGCTGTACCGAGAAGCGCAACGATCAGTCCCGTATAGATGGGATGGCGGACGAACCGGTAGGGCCCGGTGCGCACGAGTTCGTGGCCCACCTTGACGGTGACAGAGCTGCTCCAGTTTCCGCCCAAATAGAAGCGAGCCCACACGGCAAAGCCGATTCCGGCAGCGGTGAGCGCAACTCCCAGCACTTCCGAAAGCCGGTTGGGCAGAAACAGGTGGATACGTAGCCAAGGCTGTGTGATTTCCTTAGCGAAGACAAGGTAGAACGCCGCGATAACAAATATCGTATAGGAAAGCCGCGAGGATACGCTCTCCCGCTGTTGCGCCGGCTTGGTCTTCAGCGCCCATAATAGCCAGATCACGCAAAACGCTAACCACAGGTACCCGCAAATGCCCAGAGCCGTCATCGACATCCCCCACACAAATTACGTTAGCGCAAGTGAAAGGGTTCCCGGAAGCCGGCGCTGTCGCTGACCGTTTCGCAGAGATTACGAATGCCACTGGACGCGGGGAATTCGTAATAGTATCTTTGCGGATGCGACGCTGTGTGCTTGTCATGCACCTACACATCCCAAGGGAGCCGTTGTCCATGTACAAACGCCTGTACGCGGTTGTTATTTTCAGCCTTCTGCTGTCCAGTGTAGCTTTCGCGCAAAAGATCGAGACCGATTGGGACCGCACTGCCAATTTTTCCAACTACCACACTTACATGTGGGAGAAGAGTCCGCATCCTGCGAAAGGTTTTTGGGACCAGCGCATCATTGACGGGATTAACCAGCAAATGCAGAACAAGGGCTACACTCTGGTTGACTCCAACCCCGACGTGTGGGTCGTTTACAGCAATAGCATTAAGGATCAGAAACAGGTGGTTGGCACCGGTTACGGATTTGGGCCGGGCTGGGGTTGGGGTTATTGGGGAGGACCGAATAACGTAACCTACAACACCTATGTCACCAAGCAGGGAACGCTGGTGGTCGAGATCGCCGATGCTAAGAACAAGCAGTTGCTGTGGCGCGGCAGTGCGACCGATACCATCTCCGATAACAGCAACAAGAACATCAATAATCTGAATAAGGCGATCAGCAAGCTGTTCCAGAAGTATCCACCCCAGCAAAAGAAGTAAGGATGGAGGCGCAATCAGCGTGCAGGCGCCAGGCTCGACATCGAAGTTCGTCGACTCTTTGTATCGCATCAGCCGGATGGCGCCGCCGTTCCTCGCGCTATTCGCGCTGACGATCTGCATCGTGGGCAAGGCTCGACTTTTTCCTCAGCTCGAGCCACCGGGAGACGAGGGAACATTGTCCCATCTTTACCAATTGGCTATGGTGGCGCAGATTCCTCTGATGGCGATCCTGGTGGTCGTCGCAACTAAGCGGGGATTGCGTAAACATTTTCCAATCCTTGCGCTGCAACTGGGGCTTTGGATGATAGCAGCGGCAGCGGTTCCGATCCTGGGATTGTAGCGGGGCTCACGTTTTATTTGGAGGAATAGATACCGTGCTGCGGAAATACTTGCTCTCTTCGACGATGCTTGCCCTTCTGTTCAGCGGAGCGGCTGCGCAAGCGCAATGGGTGATGGTCGCCCGCGCTGTTTCCGGACAGGTTCAGCGCATGAGCAACAAGTCGTCCAATGGATCGGGATACGACGTGGCAACGGTGGTTCTCCTGGCCAATGCCGACAAGGTGTACCAGACGGCGTTGACTTCACTGAAGACCAACCATCCTGACATCATTATCAATAGCAGCGATGCCAAGAAGCGGGAGATTAAGTTCTCCAAGGGCGAACAGGTTGCAAGCTTGCAGGCCACACCACTGGGCGACAAGATCACGCAGCTGGTGATCGCCTCCAATCTGACGGGCACGCAAGCGGACGCGACGCCGATGGTCGTCGAGGGCGTAATGAAGGTCTGCAAGCAGATGAACGTCGTTTGCACGATGTCAGATCAATAGTCGGGAGCATCGGCAGGGCTGAAGCCGACCCTTTCAAGAACGATTTATAGGATAGCTTCTGATCCTCGGCCTATGAAAACCGCAGCGGCGAGAACGCTTGCAGATCGAAATCCGGTGTATGCCCGGTCAGCAGCTGTGTCATCAATAATGCGGTAATCGGCGCCAGCATGATGCCGTCGCGAAAATGGCCGGTCGCCGCGTAGTATCCCGCAAGCGAAGTTGCTCCCAGAATCGGCAATCCATCAGGCGAGCTGGGACGCAGCCCTGCCCACGCGTCGTGAATCCGCATGTTGGCAATCTCCGGAATGACCCTCGCTGCGGCGTGATGCAACCGCCGTACCGTTTCAGGATCGACTCGCTTATCGAATCCGGCTTCCTCAACCGTCGCGCCGAGCAAAATGCGACCATCGCTGCGCGGAATAATGTAGACCTCGGACGTGCGCACGACGTGGCGGACCAGCGGCCCTGCGGTGTGCACTTTTGCCTGCGGTACCACGCAAACCATCTGCCCTTTCACCGGACGCGTCGGTGCTCCGAAAGGCTTGATTTGCGACGCCCAGGCACCAGCGCAGTTCACCACGGCTGAAGAAGCGTAGAAAGACTTCGCAGTCCGCACGCCGGTAGCACGACTGCCCAGCACGGCGACCTCGGTAACTGGCGCGCCGGTGACGAAGTCAACTCCCAGCGTCCTCGCGGCCTTCTGCAACGCGCTGCCCAGCTTGCGCGGATCGACGCTCGACTCCGGCAGCCGATATGCTCGCCCGCGCAATGCAATCAGCGGCTCAAATTCCGAGAGCTCAGCCTCATCAAGCGCTCGCGCACCATCACACGCAGGCAGTTCGTTGTCTTTCAGGAATGCGATCGTCCCCACATCGCGCAGATCGGGCGACTCGAACGCCTCCGCCCGCAGCTCATTGACGAACTCGGGATACATGCGCGCGCTGGCCGCAATCATCTGCGCCAGCTCCGGAGGATTGCGGGGATCGCAGTGGGCGATCATTCCTCCGGCAGCGTGGGTCGCTTCACGGGCAGGCTCACCCTTCTCGACAACCAGAACGCTTGCGCCGCTCTGCCGCAAGCGCCACGCCAGCGACAGCCCAATCACCCCGCCGCCAATGATGAGGACATCCCAGGTCTTCACCCTTCGATTGTAGTCAACAAGGAAAGCTGCTCCCTACGGATCGCGGCATGTTCGGTGGAACTGCAGCTTCATGATGCGCAACGCAAACCCCACCCAAGCAAGAGCAGCTTCGATGTTAAGTGCCCCACCCAGCTGTGAACTGACAACTGGCGACTGGCGACTGGCTACTGTCTTATGGCGAGTACTGCCAGACCATGCCACTTGTCCTCAAGGGGCTTTCGAAGCCACACGTTGAAGTAGTGCCATAGAGGTTGCCATTGGCATCCGAGGTTATGTTCTCAAAAATGTCCAAATCACCTGTAACCAGAACTTCGCCGTCGAAAACGCGAACGATTTGGCCGCAAGACAACTGCTGGCATTCTTGAGGGAGACAGAAGTACAAGCTGCCCCCTTCGGCAGCGTAGAGGTTGCCCGCCGCATCCAGCGTCAAGCCATGGATAAGGTTCGAGGAGGGGTTCGACATGAATTCGCAATTATGTTCATCATCGCCGGCGTTGTAGATGACATTAAAGCTCCAGCCGCCTCCCGACGGTGACATCCTGAAAATCAGACCGAACTCGATAAAATTGCCGCTGAATTCGCAACCGCCGTAGTAATAACAAGTGCTGAAGCCGTAGAGATTGCCCTGGCTATCTTGGATCAGGCCACCAGGTCCATAGCCGTCTGTAGTTCCCATGAAGGCGTAGAGGACGTTTTCTGTCCAACCGCCCCCCGACGGCACCAATTGGAAGACTACGCCGCACGGCGCGTAGCCGTCCGCGCAGTCATTATTGCCGCCCCCCGCTGTTGTTCCGTACAGATTTCCGTCCTGGCCCAGAAGCAGGCTAGTGGGATCTCCGCCATCGCTTCCTCCGGTGAAACTGTACAGGATCTTCTCTGTCCAGCCTCCCTGCAAGGGCGTTAGCTCGAAGACAGCGCCGTGTCCGTAGGCCCCGCCGCTGCCCGATATTCCATATAGATTGCCGGCGGAATCGAAGGCGGTAACACTACCACCGGCCGCATCCGTGTTGCCGGTAAACTCATAGATTGGCATCTCGTCCCAACTGCACAATGCCGTGGCGCAGGGGGTTGCGCCCGGACTCGCCTCATAGATCAATCCGCAGTAAGACGCTCCGCCGTTTCCGCAGTTTTGAATGCCCCCTGTTGCTGCCCCGTAAAGCACTCCTTCCGGTCCAACGATGACGCCGTTCGGGCTGCTGCCGTTGCCGGCTCCCAGAAAGTTGTACAAAGAGGTGAGGAACCAATGGCCGGCTCTTTGTGCGAAGTCATACAACAGGCCCGCGCCATGGCTGCCGCCATTCGCAAACGTGCCGTAGAGCTTCGCGGCTGTGTCGATTGCCAGCCCCGAGGGTCCAGCGTTAGAGCTGAAATCATGGAGGTCATGGAATCCGTTTTGTGGAGCGGGGCAAGAGAGGTCAGAGTACGTGGGGATGGTGCTGGTGGTGGTCTCGCCCAGGATGGTGAACGATTCCGAAGGGATCGTGCCCACGCTGGTAGCGCTCGCCGACGACGGACATCCTTGTGAGGTGCAGCCGACACCGGAATTCTCGTCCCAGTAAACTGAGTCGCCGTCGGAAGCTTGGCCATTCTGCAGATTTACCCAGTACGTTCCGCTGTTCAGCGTTACGTTGAAGGAGGCGGTGGTCTCATTGCAGATGTCGAAGCCGAGACCGTTCACCACGCAGCCGCTCTGCGTAATCGTCAGGGTCTGGTTAAAGTAGACGGTGCCGCCATTCTCCGCCGACGTAATGCCCAACGTGAGCGAGGGCAGGGTGTCACCAGGGAACAGCCAAGCCGCGAAAGTCATGCCGGTTACGGTAGCGCCACCCGACGGCACAACGAAGCTATCGCTGACGACATAACCGAAGCCAATGTTCCAGCCGTCGGTGTTGCCGTTGGTGGGACCGTTGTCGTAGAGGTCGTTGCCTTGCAGCGGACCGGGGCGCATCGCTCTGCGTGCCAAGGCAGCGGGCGCAGCCGTGGTTTGCTGACCGATGCGATGAGCCAGGCGCGCAGCGTACTGCGGCATCTTCGCGGCCTCTCGCGCCGTCGCCGGAGCGGAGTTCTGTCCCTGAGCCGGCTGCGCGGTGAGGGTCATGAATAACAGGAGGAAGATGAGGAATAGCAGCGCGATCATGATTGCCAGTGCCGTGTTTACCGGACTCCAGCTCACGCCGAAGATTGAGCTATGCGATCGTGGTTTGCTGTGCATCGGCTTGTCCTCCTCGCCATAGGGCGTGCGTGGAAGGTGAAGGGAACTGGGCGCAGGTTGAGGTCTGGGAGAATTAGTGCTTACGTCTCGATCTCGCCACACTGGGAGCGGTGACGAACGGTGAAAAGGCCGGGACTCTTCTCCCGAGACCCCCAGCGCTAAGGCGAAAACTCCCATGCCGTACCGTCGTTGTATATACCGCAGGTTGGAGTCATGCCGTAGAGGTTGCCTTCGTTATCGTAGGTGCCAATGTAGCCTTGGAAAAGCTGTCCGTTGAAATAGATTGGCGTACTGAATTGCCAACTGCCGTTGACGTTGGTCATCTTGAAAATATATGCATAGCACCAACTAGCCAGGCCGCAGCCGAAATACCGGCCCAGTCCGCCTGTGCCATAGAGATTCCCGTCCGGGCCGAGGATCATACTGTTGAACAAGTCTCCGTAGTCCTCGTTGTCTCTGATGATCGTGAATACCCAATTCCCATTGGACGGCGACAGCTCAAAAATGATCCCGTGTGGAAACGGAGAGCCGGCTTCAATAGCCGTGCCGTATAAGTTGCCGGCGGAGTCTTGAGTGAACGGGCCATCGTCCAAGGTTTGGTCATAAGGAAAGCTATAGAGAATAGTCTTACTCCAGCCTACGAGTGACGGGCTCAACTGGTACACGGTGCCATCGTTGTAAGCTCCATCGCCCTTGGTTTTGCCATAGAGGTTGCCGTCAATGCCGACCAGCAGCGCTCCGGGCTCCGCCCCCTGATCACCTCTCCCATTCGGAAAGCCATATATCACCTTCTCAGTCCAGCCGGTGGGCGAGGGCGTCAACTCGTAAACCGCACCGCAGCCGGAGCTGGGAGGGCAGCTCCCGCCTCCGCCAAAGGTGGTCGTACCGTACATGTTGCCGTTTCGGTCGAAGACAATGGCGCCAGTCGGATTCGATCCATCAGGATTTCCCTGGAAGTTATAGACCGAATTCTCCGTCCAGGAGCAGGAGCCTGTGAGGCAGACGTTAGTAGTCGGTTGAAAGTTCACGACCGAGCCGGTGGTCCACCATCCAGCGGCGCCGTAGAGAGCTCCGCTCGGGCCGAAGATGTCGCCCGCCCATGGCTGATAACCTCCCAGCGGCTTGACGATCCAGCTCATTCCCTCCTGGAAGAGCTTGAAGAGGATGTACACGCCGCAGAGCTCGTTGGTGCAGCTGGCTCCGTAGAGGTTGCGGCTGTTATCGCTGAAGATGCCGGCAGGATAGGCTCCATCCGAGCCGCCGGTGAAATCGTGGATCACCTGGAATCCGCTTTGGCCCTGCTCGTTGAAGCAAGGGGCCGGACAATTGGGATAGCAGGTGCTGGTAGCCTCGCCCAGGACAGTGAACGACTCAGAAGGAATCGTGCCGATGCTGGTAGCACTCGCCGACGACGGTCCGGAGTTCTCGTCCCAATAAACCGAGTCGCCGTCGGAAGCTTGGCCGTTTTGCAGGTTCACCCAGTAGGTTCCGCTGTTCAACGTGACATTGAAGGAAGCGGTGGTTTCGTTGCATACATCGAATCCGAAGCTGTTCACCACGCAGCCGCTCTGCGCGATGTTCAGCGTCTGATTGAAGTAGGTTGTGCCGCCGTTCTCAGCCGATGTGATGCCCACTGTCACCGATGGCAAGGTGTCGCCAGGGAACAGCCAAGCCGCGAAAGTCATGCCGGTTACGGTAGCGCCACCCGACGGCACAACGAAGCTCTCGCTGACAACATATCCAAAGCCGATGTTCCATGCGTCGGTGTTGCCGTTGGTGGGACCGTTGTCGTATATCTCGTTGCCTTGCAGCGGGCCGGGGCGCATCGCTCTGCGTGCCAAGGCAGCGGGCGCAGCCGTGGTTTGCTGACCGATGCGATGAGCCAGGCGCGCGGCGTACTGCGGCATCTTCGCTGCCTCGCGCGCCGTGAGTGGCGCGGAGTTCTGCCCCTGAGCCGACTGCGCGGTGAGGGTCATGAATAACAGGAGGAAGATGAGGAATAGCAGCGCGATCATGATTGCCAGTGCCGTGTTTACCGGATTCCAGCTCACGCCGAAGATTGAGCTATGCGATCGTGGTTTGCTGTGCATCGGCTTGTCCTCCTCGCCATAGGGCGCAGACGAAAACAGGTGGCAGGAAATTGGGGCGCACACGGAGGTCTGGGAGAAGTAGTTCGCGGATCTCAATCTCGCCATCCTGGGAGCGATGGCGAAAGGTGGGAAAAGGCCGGGAATCTTCTCCCGAGACACCCGCTAGGATTTCACGCTCGCAGGCAAAGTTTTGTCAGTGATGCGTGGCGCAAGGCGAGGTGACATCTTCGACGACTTGGATTTAGAGCCTCGGATTTAGAGCCTCGATCGGAGAAAACCCACCGCCGAAGGATTGCTGACAGCTTCCAGCCGCCCATACTGTCAACACCGTGTATGTGATGTACGTCACAGACTTGTTAGTACCCCTGTCACAGCCCGCCGCCTCACCCACCGCCTATCGTGAACAGTACCGGGGAAAAGTTCATAGCGGACCGCGTACTCGCCGGTCCGGGGGGACTAACGACGTGAAAACAACTGAATACTCTGCTTCGCCGGTTGCAACCCTTCATACCAATTCATCCGCGGCCGGCGAAGCTTGTGCGCAGCCGTCGCCTGAGGGCGACGCGCCTGCTGGAGGCAAGATGTCAAGAAATAAAGTGACGCTCGACGGCAACGAAGCGGTTGCGTACGTGGCTTACCACGTCAGTGAGATTGCCGCCATTTATCCCATTACTCCTTCATCGCCCATGGGCGAGTCGTCCGACGCGTGGTCTGCTGTTGGCGACAAGAATATCTGGGGCACGGTGCCCAAGGTGGTCGAGATGCAGAGCGAGGCCGGAGCGGCGGGTGCTTTGCATGGCGCGATCCAGGCGGGCGCGCTGGGCACGACCTTCACGTCGGCGCAGGGCCTGCTGTTGATGATCCCCAACATGTACAAGATCGCGGGCGAGTTGACGCCCACGGTGATTCACGTTGCGGCCCGCGCGATTGCGGCCCACGCACTGTCGATTTTCGGCGACCACCAGGATGCCATGTCCGTCCGCCCGACTGGATTTGCCCTGCTGTCGTCAAATTCCGTGCAAGAGGCGATGGATTTGGCGCTGATTGCGCACGCCGCGACGTTGGAGTCACGTATTCCGTTTCTGCATTTCTTCGATGGCTTCCGCACCTCGCACGAAGTTTCCAAGATTGAGCAGCTCTCGCTTGAGGACATGCGGGCGATGATCGATGACGATCTGGTGCGTGCGCATCGTGAGCGCGCTCTGTCGCCCGATCATCCCGTGCTGCGGGGCTCGGCGCAGAATCCCGATGTTTACTTCCAGGGCCGCGAGTCAGTGAATCCTTACTACCTGGCGTGCCCGACCATCGTGCAGAACGTGATGGACAAGTTCTTCGCGCTGGTTGGTCGCGAATACAAGCTGTTCCAGTATGAAGGCGCGCCCGACGCGGAGAACGTGATCATTGTTATGGGATCTGGGGCTGAGGCAGTGCATGAAACAGTGGATTACCTGACCGCGCAGGGTAAGAAAGTCGGCATGCTGAAAGTGCGGTTGATGCGGCCATTCTCACTCGAGCACTTCTTGACAGCATTGCCGAAGACGGTCAAGAACATCGCAGTTCTGGATCGCACCAAAGAACCTGGCGCGATCGGCGAACCGCTTTATCAAGATGTCATCATCGCGCTGACGGAAGGCTTTACAGCAGGCAAAGCTCCCATGGCGACGTTTCCCAAGGTCATCGGAGGACGTTATGGGCTGTCGTCGAAAGAGTTCACGCCGGCGATGGTCAATCGTATCTTCGAGGAGCTGACCAAGCCGACGCCGCAAAATCACTTCACCATCGGCATCAATGACGACGTTACGCATACCAGCCTGGCGTACGATCCAACATTTTCAACCGAGCCGGCCGACACTGTGCGCGCGATGTTCTACGGGCTGGGCGCCGACGGAACAGTGGGTGCCAACAAGAACACGATTAAGATCATCGGCGAAGAAACCGGCCTGAACGTCCAAGGCTACTTCGTTTACGACTCTAAGAAGTCTGGCGCGGTGACCACCTCGCACCTGCGCTTTAGTAAGACGCCAATTCGCTCGACCTATCTCATCTCACGAGCGAATTTTGTCGCGTGTCACCAGTTCAGCTTTATGGAGCGGCTGGATGTGCTGAAGGCCGCTGATCCGGGTGCGGTCTTCCTGCTCAACAGCCCGTTTGGACCGGACGAAGTTTGGGATAACCTGCCGCGTACCGCGCAGACAACCATCATCAAGAAGAAGCTGCGTTTTTATGTGATTGACGCAGTCGACGTGGCCCGCAAAGCAGGCATGGGCGGACGTATTAACACGGTCATGCAGACCTGCTTCTTCGCCATCAGCGGCGTGCTGCCGCGCGAGGAAGCTATCGCCTCCATCAAACACGCTATCGAGAAGACCTACGGCAAACGCGGCGAATCGGTCGTCCGCAAGAACTTCGCCGCAGTGGATGCGTCACTGGAGAATTTGCACGAAGTGAAGGCTCCGCAGACGATCAGCTCCAGGTTCGATATTCGTCCGGCGGTTGCGGCGAGTGCGCCTGCATTCGTTCGCGATGTGGAAGCGCTGATGATGATTGGCGAGGGCGATGAGGTTCCAGTCAGCGCTATGCCGATCGACGGCACCTTCCCGACAGGTACCACAAAGTGGGAGAAGCGCAATATTGCTCTGGAAATTCCAGTGTGGGATGAGGAGCTCTGCATCCAGTGCGGGAAGTGCGTCATGGTATGCCCGCATGCGGTGATCCGCGCCAAGGTTTACGATCCTGCGACCGTGAACCACACCCCCCAGGGATTCCAGACGGCAGTTCCCAAGTGGCGTGAGTTCAGCGAGTTAAAGTACACACTGCAAGTTTCGCCTGAAGACTGCACGGGCTGCGGACTGTGCGTCGCCATTTGCCCGGCGAAGAGCAAGAGCGAAGCCAAGCATCGCGCCATCAACATGGAGCCACAACCTCCGCTGCGCGAGAAGTACAACGAGTACTGGGACTACTTCCAGTCAATTCCTGAGCTCTCGCGCGAGAAGCTATCGCACGGTCAAGTGAAGGACGCGCAGCTGTTGGAGCCGCTGTTCGAGTTCTCCGGCGCCTGCAATGGTTGCGGCGAAACGCCATACATCTCGACCATGACACGGCTGTTCGGCGATCGGGCATTGATCGCCAACGCGACCGGTTGCTCGTCGATCTACGGCGGCAATCTGCCGACCACACCGTACACCACCAACGCGAAGGGTCTGGGTCCGGCATGGTCGAACTCGCTGTTTGAAGATACGGCCGAGTTCGGGATGGGAATGCGGCTGGCGGTCGATCGGCAAAGCCAATATGCGAAGGAGTTAGTGCAACGTCTGGCGGCGACGATTGGTGACGATCTGGCCGTTGCAGTCCTTGACGCCGACCAATCAACCGAGGAAGGCGTTTTTGCGCAGCGTGAGCGCGTGAAGATTCTGAAAGACAAGCTGGCGAACGACAAATCTTCTGCCGCGCGCGATCTGCTCGCGGTTGCTGACGAACTGGTGCGCAAGAGCGTGTGGATCATTGGCGGCGACGGTTGGGGCTACGACATCGGCTACGGCGGTCTTGACCACGTGCTGGCGTCGGATGCCAACGTCAACATCCTGCTGCTCGATACGGAGGTTTACTCCAACACCGGCGGCCAGATGTCGAAGGCCACGCCGATTGGCGCGGTGGCGAAGTTCGCCGCCGGCGGCAAGCACATGCCGAAGAAAGACATCGCGATGATGGCTATCAACTACGGCCGCGCCTACGTAGCGCACATCGCAATGGGCAGTAACGACGGGCAGACGATGAAGGCCTTCATGGAAGCCGATGCTTACGATGGCCCGTCGCTGATCATCGCCTACAGCCACTGCATCGCGCATGGATACGACCTGGTGCACGGCATCGATCAGCAGAAGCTTGCTGTAACTTCCGGACACTGGCCGCTGTTCCGCTACAACCCGGTGCTGGCCAAGGAAGGCAAGAACCCGTTTGTGCTCGATTCGCGCGCGCCCAGCATTCCGCTGGAGCAGTACATCTATAACGAGACACGCTACACGATGCTGGTCAACAGCAATCCTGAGGATGCGAAGAAGCTGTTGGTGGCCGCGCAGGAAAACGTCAACGAGCGCTGGAAGCTGTACCAGCACATGGCGAGCATGAGCTTTGAGAAGAAATAGGCCGTGCGGATTTTCCGGTCCGCGTTGAGGGGCAGCCTTTTGGGCCGAGCCGGCTTTAGCCGGCGATACCTGATTCTTCCGCGAGCACATCGCGTCGTCTGGATGAAGTACCGAGAGGCTAAAGCCTGATTCTGAAGGTGAGGCATTAACGCGGCGCTGAAGCGCCGCATTACCAAGCGAGGAGAGATCATGATCGACCTATCAACCAATTATCTAGGAATGAAGCTGAAGAATCCGGTCGTGGTATCGGCCTCGCCGCTGACGGAGAAGCTGGAGAACTTTGCCCGGCTGGAAGAGGCCGGCGCATCGGCCATCGTGATGTACTCGCTCATGGAGGAGCAGATCGAGGCTGAGGCGGAGAACATCGACAACGCGCTGGAGTATGGCGCGAACAGCTACGCCGAATCGACCTCCTATTTCCCCGACATGCAGAAGTATCACGTCGGACCGGATCGTTATCTTGAGCTGCTGCACAAAGGGAAGCAGTCGGTCAACATTCCCATGATCGGCAGCCTGAACGGGCGCTCGCCCGGCGGCTGGGTGCGCTACGCGGAATTAATGGAGCAGGCCGGCGCCGACGCGCTGGAACTCAACATCTTCGACATTCCCACTGACACCACCCTCACCGCCGACGACCTGGAGTCGCGCTACTGCAACCTGGTGCGCGCGATTCGCAAGAGCGTTCATATCCCCATAGCGGTGAAGCTGGGGCCGTATTTCACTTCCTTTGCAAATTTCGCCAAGCGCCTGGCAGAAGCCGGCGCGGACGGCGTCGTCATCTTCAACCGCTTTTATCAACCCGATTTTGACCTGGAGGAGATGGAGGTCACACCGAACCTGGTACTGAGCAGCCCACATGAACTGCGCCTCCGTCTCCACTGGGCCGCGATTCTCTATCATCAGGTCGAGACCTACATTGCCATCACCGGCGGCGTACATGACTCGTCCGACGTGTTGAAGTGCATGATGGCGGGCGCGCACGTTGCCATGATGACTTCGGCGCTGCTGAAATACGGTATCGAGCATATCGGAGTGGTTCTGGCCGGCATGGAAAGCTGGATGGAAGAGCACGAGTACGTTTCGATCCGCCAGATGCGCGGCAGCATGAGCATGGTCAACGTCGAGAATCCCACGGCATTCCTGCGCGGCAATTATCTGAAGATGCTGGGATCCTATAGCTGGCGCGAGCCGGGAACGGCGCTGACGACGTTTTAGGTGCCAGGTGTTGATTCGTCTCGCTTTGAAACGGCTCGGCTTCACAAGGGGCTGGAACCTCTGCGCTGTGCCGCCGGCTAAAGCCGGCTCCTACCAAAAAATGTGGGTCTTATCGGCACGACTGAAGTCGTGCCCTGATACAAGGCCCACCTGCGTCCGAGCAAGCGACAGCTCGCCTTCCTCCCGGCCGCCTCATCGTTGTAGCTTCGCATGCTAATCTGTAGCGATGGCGCTATATCTCGTTACCGGCGCGGCGGGATTCATCGGTTCGGCCCTGGTACGCGCCTTGCTCGAACGCGGCGAGCAAGTTCGCGGCCTGGATAACTTTGAGACTGGCCGACGTGAAAATCTGCAAGAAGTTTTTCCACAGATTGATTTTCGCGAGGCCGATCTGCTGGATTCCGACGCAGTTCGATCGGCCTGCCAGGGAGTGGATTACGTCCTGCATCAGGCCGCGGTGCCGTCGGTGCCGAAGTCGATCGCCGATCCCGCGCGCAGCAATCGGGTGAATGTTGAAGGTACGGTAAACGTGCTCATCGCGGCGCGAGACGCAAAGGTGAAGCGCGTGGTCTATGCGGCATCGTCTTCCGCTTACGGCGATACTCCAACACTTCCCAAGCGCGAAGACATGACGCCGCTGCCGCTGTCGCCCTATGCGGTCGCCAAGCTGGCGGGTGAGATGTATATGAGAGTGTTTTACGGCGTCTACGGACTGCCGACCGTGAGCCTGCGCTACTTCAACATCTTTGGTCCGCGGCAGGATCCCACCTCGCCGTATTCGGCCGTGCTGGCAAAGTTCATCACGCTGATGCTGCGTGCCACCCCAACAAGTCCACACCCGGGACTTGCTGGGGACCCCGGAAAAAGCCAGCGTCCGACGATCTATGGCGATGGGGAGCAGTCACGCGACTTCAACTATATCGACAACGCGGTTGCCGCGAATCTGCTGGCCACAACCGCTCCCGAGGCCGACGTAGCCGGGCAGACCTTCAACATCGCGACTGGTCATCGCTTCAATTTGAATGAAACTTTCGAGTTGCTGAAGCCATTGACTGGTTATAAGGGCGATGTGGAGTACGCTCCGGAGCGCGCCGGCGACATCAAACATTCGCTTGCCGACATTTCGCGGGCGCAGGAGAAGCTGAAATATCGGCCGCTGGTCGATTTCAAGGAAGGTCTGCGGCGCACGGTGGAGTGGTATCGCGGGACCGAAGCGGCTAAACAAAAGGAGCTGGCCGCGAGCCGGTGAGACGGTGCCGATAGCGAAGCCCCATGAGGCCCGGCTTGAGTTCAGCAGAGCCGTCGTTCCCGACGAGATCCCTTCCCTTTGCAATCTTGACCGCGCCGTTTTCGGAGCATTTCCCGACGACCTTTTCCCGGAGGATTATTGGGCCGACCTTGAGTCATACTGGGTGCTTGTGGACGGTGTTAGGGCTGGGTGCATAGCCTTTCAGCACAACGTCGATTACAACGAAGAAGTGCGGCAAGGCTGTCTTTTCATAGCAAGTACAGGGCTGTTGCCAGAATTTCAAGGGTACGGCTTCGGTAACGACATTAAAGAATGGCAGATTCGCTACGCGAGAACGCACAAATTCAAGCATATCGTCACGAATGCTCGCGAGAGTAACACTAGATCCATTCGCTTGAATCAGAAGTTCGGTTTTTGTATCAGGGAAAAAGTTTCGGGCTACTACTCGAATCCGGACGAAGACGCGATCGTCATGGATATGAAGATTGGAACTGACTACGAATCGTAAGGGCTTGCTGCGCTACAGCGCCTTGTATGCGACGTAGCTTAGGATCGCTGCTAGAGGACAAAGTACATAAGGTTGCCAGGGATGGTAGAACCTTCTTTCAACTGCACCGATCACAAAGAACATCATTCCTAAATAGAATGTGGCGGCCATAATGTCAAACAGAAACCCAGGGTCCCTGGGAAGAACTTTACCTGCATCCGGTTCATCGTCGCCTTCCATCGCCTCCTCCAGGTATCCTACGGCTCTCACCTGGTAACCTAACCCTGCCCCGATCGAAAGTAATAGCAAGCACCACGAAATCCAAATAGGCGCGGGAATCCAGCCAAGGGGGTCGTGTTCACCCAATCCCAGCAGATTCCGCAGGAACACGATTGGAAGCACGAGCGCACCGGTCGCAACCTGCACGTATGCTTTGCCGCTGTCGACGTACATCTGAATGATGGTCGTCAAGTACCGGAACTCCGGATCCTGCAACAAGAGTGTCAGATTCGATTGTCCACCCCTTCTTCCCATCGGACCGCCTCCTCGTTGTTCTAAGTCAACAAATATACGCTGCCGGAAGTGATGCAGATTGAATCAAACCGCATCACTACCGCGCCGGCCTCATGCATTCACGGAGGATCCCATCCGAATGCTAGACTGGATGAAGGGAGAGAACTCTCATATGGCTCGTCAGCCCGGAGTTTATGCCACGTTTGATACCAGCGAAGGAACCATTGTCTGCCGCTTGTTTGAGCAGGAGGCGCCGGTCACGGTAAAGAACTTTATCGAGCTTGCCGAAGGCTCACGCGAGTGGAGTCATCCGACCACGCGGGCCAAGAGCAGCGCGCCGCTCTATAACGGAACCATCTTTCATCGCGTCATCCCCGACTTCATGATCCAGGGCGGCGATCCGGCGGGTACCGGCATGGGTGGCCCGGGCTATAAATTTCAGGACGAGACCAAAGGTTCGCCGCACAAGTTCGACAAGCCAGGTAAGCTGGCGATGGCCAATTCCGGACCGAACACGAATGGTTCGCAGTTCTTCATCACCGTCGCCGCGACGCCGTGGCTCACCGGCAATCACACTATCTTCGGCGAGGTAGTCGAAGGACAAGACGTGGCCGACAAGATCACGAAAGTCCCGCGCAGCCGCCAGGACAAGCCGAACAAAGATGTTGTGCTGAACTCGGTAACGATCGAAAGGGTGTAACGGAAAGGCTAGGCCGCCATTTTCGCCAGCAACTCGCTGGGATGGACTGGCTTGGCCAGAACCTCGAAATCGTAGCCTCGAAGCCGAGCATCTGCCAGCAGATCGGCGGTGGCCGCCATACCTGAAAACAGCAGAACCTTGCAGGCGGGATAGCGCTCCTTGACCCGGGTAGCCAGATCGATCCCGTTTAGTCCCGGCATGACGACATCGGTGATGATCAGGTCGGGAGTATCGAGCTCGCACGCCGACCATGCAGCCTCTCCGTCGTACAGCGCAGTTGCCTCATAGCCGCACTTACGCAAAATTGCTGCCAGAGTATCAGCAATGCACTGCTCATCGTCTACCACCAAGACTCGCTTCGACATTCTGCTCTCCTTGGAAGGATGGGGATCGCCAACCATATCAGCGGCTGCGGCTACTTCTGCGCTGCTTCGAGTCGTGAGAAAGCTCAGGCCACGAGCGTAGATGTTGGTGATGCACCGCGTACGGTTCGTCTTTTTCAGTCAACTTTTCTACCGTTGTACCCATAGGTTTCGCTGCGGTGTTGTTAATGACTTCGGCGAGCGGTACGGCTTCAAATCGGAGCCCGGAGATTTTCACTTATTACCCCACATTGTCGACGCTACACCCTGCAAGCCGATACGGGGACTTTTTCTGTGGGGATGAGTTTACGAAGTCTCTGTAGATGAATAGGTTACGGGTTGTCTCGAATTTAGTACGAAATTAGTTGTTTAATATCATTGTTTAGTGTATCGTTAGTGATACGTTATCGGAAGATAGGGAGGGGGAGATGGCAAGTAAACCATTGGCCAAGCGCCAGTTCAAAACTGCCGAACGTTCCGAAATACCAACCGGGCGTAAGGGCAAGCACCATGCGATTGTTACGGACATTTTGAGGGACCTGGAGAGGCTTGAACCTGGACTATGTTTGAAAATTCCTCTCTCCGAGTTGCCGGACAGCAAGGTCAACATCCGTTCTGCGCTTAACCGTGCAACGCATAAAGCGCACAAGCCGGTAGCCACGGCCACGGATGATGTGTTCCTGTATGTCTGGAATTCGTAGCAGCTACGTTGTTCTTCAGTCAAAACACTTTTCGCTTGAGCCATTTCCTCGCGATTCGCAGGAATCCGGCCCGCGCTATACTTGCCAATAGAATGCGCTCGGCGCCGCACAAGCCTCTCTCGGCCCTTCTCTCCCAAATTTTGGTCGCCTACACGGTGGAACTCGATTCCGAATTCGAGCGCCGCATGCTCGAAACGCAGAGCCGTAGCGCGCGCCTCTCGCTGGTAATTTGGCTTAATGTGCTGCAGTTTTTAGCCGATGGACCGGTTTCGGTTCGAACGCTAGCTTCGCGCGCGCTCGCCGGCGAGGAGCAGGGCAAGGCCCCGCTTGGCTGTCTGGAGCGATGGGGTTTTATTGTGCTGCAACCCGGAAAACGCGCCGGTTTCGGCAGCGGCCGAGGCATCCGCGCCGATTGGCCGGTTCGGCTCACGGCCAGCGGCGAAACCGCAATTAGAATCTGGCCGGAGCTGATCCCGCAAATCGACGCCCGCTGGTCGAAACGCTTCGGCGACGACGCGACGAGGTTGCGCCGCTCCTTAGAAGCAATTGAGCACCAGATTGACCTCGAATTGCCGCAGGGGTTGCCCGTTGCGATTCTGAAGCTGCCGGAGTTCGCGCCCCGGAAATCGGCTGCGGAAGACGGCCTGCCACTGCCGGTGCTGCTTTCCCGCGTTCTGCTCGCCTTCGCGCTCGATTTCGAACGTGAGTCGCGAACGCCGATTTCGCTATGCGCAAACGCGATCCGCGTTCTCAGTGACGAGCCGATCCCTGAAACGGAGATTCCCAAACGAACCGGCTGTTCGGAAGAGACCGCAGGCATTGGCTGGCAGCACAAGCCGTACATCATCGTTGAAAGAGATCCTGCCCACGGCCGCGGCAAGTTCGTGCGCTTGTCCGAAGCCGGCATCAAGGCACAGCAAGGGTATTACAATCGCACGCGCGATATTGAGGAAAAGTGGAAGAAGCGCTTTGGCACCGCAACGAAAGAAATTCGGGAATCGCTGACGACTCTGCTGAAACGAGGCGAACTGTCTGACGGCCTGAAACCGCCTCCCGGAACGACCCGCGCCGGTGTCCAGACAGCGGCCCTAGGCCGCTTCGACATTGGACCTGCCGCACGCCAGCGCAAGCGGGATTTGGTAATTCAGACGGAAGCATTCGTGCGCGATCCGGCTGGCACTCTGCCGCATTACCCGCTATGGGACATGAACCGAGGCTTCGGTCCGTAGCAGACGTTGCTCCCCTTGGCACCAGCGCCGTCCCGATGTCCGCAGGCGCCGGCTTGACTTTCCCTCTTGATTCGAGACAGAATGCGCCCAACATTGGGGCGACCCTTTCGTCTTTCGCTCACCTCCGCACGTCTCTCAATTCGAAAGGAGTAAATCATGAGCTCTCCTCAGGTCTCGAAACTTGACATGGACAAGCTGAACGCCTTCATCGGGCAGTTCGTCACCGATCTCGGGGCGGCGGTCCACACCGGCATGGTTGTAATTGGAGAAAAGCTGGGACTCTACAAGGCTCTCTCGCGCGCTCCCATGAATTCTTCAGAACTCGCTGCCGCCACCCAGACGGATGAGCGTTATCTGCGGGAGTGGCTGGCCTCGCAAGCTGCGGGCGGCTACATCACCTTCGATGCCGCTAGCAACAAATTCAGTCTGACGGAAGAGCAGGCGTTCGCACTAGCCAACGAAGACAGTCCTGCTTATCTGCCCGGAGCATTCGAATTGGCGCTGGGCTCTCTGGCGGCCGTCCCGCGCATCGCTGAATCGTTTCGTAACGGCGCCGGCATGGGATGGCATGAGCATGATGACGGCGTCTTTCATGGCTGCGAGAAATTCTTCCGTCCCGGCTATGCTGCCAACCTGGTCAGCTCATGGATCCCGGCGTTGCAGGATGTGCAGCAGAAGCTGGAGGCGGGCGCGCGCGTGGCCGATGTGGGTTGCGGGAAGGGAGCTTCAACGGTGCTGATGGCGAAGGCCTTTCCCAAGTCACAGTTCTTCGGCTTCGATTATCACGATATGTCCATTCAGGCGGCGCGCGAGGCCGCGGAACGCGAGGGCGTAGCGGATCGCGTGAAATTTGACGTCGCCAAGGCGAAAGAATTTCCCGGCAAAGATTACGACTTCGTCGCGGTGTTCGATTGCCTGCACGACATGGGCGATCCGGTCGGAGCGGCAAAACATGTTCGCGACTCGCTCGCAAGCGACGGCACATGGATGATCGTCGAACCGTTTGCCAATGACCAGTTGAAGGACAACCTCAATCCGGTTGGACGTGTGTATTACTCGTTCTCGACTCTGCTGTGTACACCCTGCTCGCGTTCGCAGGAGGTGGGATTGTGCCTGGGCGCACAGGCCGGCGAGTCGCGTATCCGCGAGGTGATAAGCGCTGCAGGATTCAGCCGCTTCCGACGGGCGACGGAGACGCCGTTCAATATCGTTTATGAGGCAAGGCCATAGCTGGTGAGGGCCGCGCGCCACATCGTTGTATGTACGATGTTTCTTTCGTTCGGCCTTACCCAAGGCGCGAGCGATGCGCGGCCTACACTTCCAGTTCCGACGGGAGAGTTTGGCGTCTCACGCATGGCCTACGATTGGGTCGATGTGTCTCGCCCGGAGACGGCGGCGAACGATTCGAGCGCTCATCGCGAACCGTAACCAATCGTTACACATCGGTACGCGATACATGCGACCTGCGGCTAGCTCTGTCTCATCCAATGTGTCAGGAGAACTTGATGGCAACCGATCCACGCATCCCGGTTGAAGATGCGACGAAACCGCGTAGCGCGCCGGATGGAAGGAAGCTGCGTCTGCTGCCGCGCAGACGAGGAGCGACTTCAGAGCCGATGGCGATCTCCGGCCGTTCCGTATTTGCAGGATTGTTGGGAGTGGCGATCGTCGCCGCGATGTTCTATTATGCCTCGCGCGTGCCGGAACGCGCCAGGATAAAAGATCAGGTTACCGGTGCGGCTGCGGCCGACAGTGAAGGCCCTGAGTCAGAGTTGGAACTGAGCGATCTGCAGATGACACAGGCGTCGGCGAACGGGCGGCTGGACATCTATGGCCAGGCAAAGAATAGCGGCAATCACCGGATCAGGCGGGCGGTGGTTCAACTTACTTTCAAAGATGCGAAAGGCAAAACCATCGAGACGGTACAAAAACCGATCCAAGGGAGGATGAAAGAAGAATATCGAACTTTGGCCGATGAATCTCCTATTGAGCCTGACCAGAGTCGATTTTTCCAGGTCAGTGTCAATCAGGTTCCCGCCAAGTGGGACCACAATATGCCGGAGCTGAAGGTGATCACGGTGTCGACGGATATGGATTGAGAGTTGTGTGTGCCGCCGGCTGAAAGCCTTCTTCCTACGAATAATGAGCCGCTGAGCGGCACGAGTGGACAGGCTGCCGAAAAAGTCGAAACAGCAGGTCCCTCGACTCCTCGTCCGAAGCGGGCTCGTCGCTCGGGTTGACAAACATAAAAGCTTCGCAGCGGCGCTTCTAAAGCTGTGCCCTTTCAAAACAGAAAGACTTTTCTGCGGGCTGTGGAGCCGTGCCCTTACAGGGTTTTCTTGCGGATATCTGTTTTGCACTCCTCAACAACGGTTCCCGGGTTCGCTATTCCGACTCCAGCACCAGATAACTCATCAGGCCGGAGCGCTCGACTTGCAGCACGATGGTATCGCCAGGCTTGACCTTGTGGACGTTTTGCTTCAACTGCGCCAGGTCGTGTATGGGCGTACCGTTAACCGCATGAATGATGTCACCGGGCTGCGGGGCGTCGCCGAGCAGGGTACTGCTGGGAGTACGCGCGGCGACTAGCACGCCATTGGGGATACGGAGATCGTCGCCCAGAGCTTCGCGTAATTCGCCGTTGAGAGTCACTCCCACGATGCCCAGGCGGTTGACGAGATTGTCGGGGCCGGTGACCATGTCGGCGAAGCGTTCAGGATCGTCCGGACGCTCCATCACCGTCACCGCGACGGTTTGCACCTGGCCATCGCGCAGCACGCCAATTTCTGCCTTCTGACCGATCTTGTAAGAATACAAATCGACGGCGAAGTGCCGCACATCGCTGACCGGTTTGCCACCCATGCTGACAACCACGTCCCCAATCTTTAATCCCGCCTGAGCGGCGCTTGAGCCCGGCACGACATCTTCGAGCAGAACGCCGTGATTGGTCGGCAAGTGCAGACCCTCGACCAGGTCAGGCGTAATCGTCCGTAAGTACACGCCGATCTGCCCACGATGCACGTGTCCTTCGGTGCGGATCTGATCATAGACACTGCGCACTACATCGCTGGGAATCGCGAAGCCCAGGCCTTCATTGCCGCCCGACTCGGAAAGAATAAAAGTGTTGATGCCGACGACGTGACCATCCACATCGACCAGCGGGCCGCCGCTGTTACCGGGGTTAATGGGCGCATCGGTCTGGATGTAGATCTCCGGCTTGTCGGGATCGATCTGCCGCGCGGTTGCGCTGACTACGCCCATGCTGACGGAATTCTCCAAGCCCATCGGGCTGCCAAAGGCGAACACGACCTGGCCCTGCTTGAGATCGTTGGAATCGGCCAGTTGCAGCGTGGGCAAGCCGGTGACGTCAATTTTCAGGACCGCCAGATCGCTGAGTGAATCCATGCCCACCAGCTTCGCCTCGATCGGTCCGTGCGGGGTGGCAGCGATTTGCGCCGCAGTCTGCTTGTCGAGACCTTGCAGGCGCACGCGAATCTTGCGCGCACCCTGCACTACGTGCGCGTTGGTTACGATGTATCCGTCGGATGAGAGCACCACGCCGGCGCCGATGCCGCGCTGCGCTTCCAGATAAGCGGTGTCGTTCTTGTCCTCGTCCGACGCCAGCCCGAACCCGGTCGTCAGCACTTGAACCACCGACTTGGTGACGGTGCTGGACAACTGCTGTACCGACTGGCTGAATACATGGAGAGGATCGCTCTTGAGCAGCTTGGCCGATTCCGCCGAATGCGTAGGCTGCTCGGTTTGCGCAGTGCCAATGGTGGTGGTGATTGCGCAGGCGAGCGCGAGGGTCACGATGATGCGAGGGCGTATCAACATTCTTATCCGGCTCGCAGCCAAGCGATTTCAGGCCGTTGAGAGCGCGAGGTGATGGAAAATCCCAATTTGCAGCCGCTCATTCTCATAAGATGAATTTCCGCCCGCGAAGTATCACAGTTCCAGAATTTATCGCTTGCTTTGCCAGCGGAAGCCAACCCGCGCCAGGATTGGCTGGCCAATGTTGGGGGTTGGCGTCTTGGCGATGAAGTATTGGTCGTTGGTCAGGTTCTCGCCCTGGAAGAAGACGTCGAAGCCCTTCGGCAGCGGACGGGAGACGGTCGCGCTGAGCACGAAACAAGAGCCGAGAGGGAACTGGTTCAGGTCGTCGTCAAATTCGTTGCTCTCAGCGCGGCCTTGGATGGCAACGAACAAACGCGCGGGCGCGGCCCACGTTCCCTGAAAGGTAAAGATGCTGCGCGGCACCAGCGGAATCAGTTTGCCGACGAGCGTGGGATCACCGGGAAAACTCGCGACCACGCTGTTGGTGAATTGGTAGCCGACGTTCAGCGTAATGCGGTTGGTAAAACGGATGTCGCCGGCCAGCTGGAAACCCAGCGATTGCGTGCTGCCGAGGTTTTCGCGCATTTGAGTGATCAGGGTCGGCGTGGAAGTTAACGTGATGTTCTCCACCGGATGAGTAACCACGCCTCCAAAGAAACTGCCGCGGATGGAAACGCGATTGTTCAGCATGGTGGTGCGCAGTCCGCCTTCACCGCCGGAGAAGCGCTCAGCCTGCAGATATGGATTGGCTGTGACTTCGGTATTACCCACGCGATAGGAGCGGTAAAGCTCGTTGAGGGTCGGCGCGCGAAAAGAGCGATAGCCTGAGGCGTACAGAACCACGCGGTCGGTCAGCTGAAATGAAGTTGTAAGCCGCGGGTCGAAGGCATTCTGGCCGCGGTCGGGATAATACAGAGTCGTGGGCGCGCCATGAGTGGGAAATCGGAAAGAGTGCGCGTCGTAGTTACTCCACAGATCCTCGCGTCCAGCCAAGCTCACCGACCAGCGCCGCGTGATCTGCACGATGCCTTCCAGGAACGATCCCAGCGTCTCCTGCGTGCCGCCGTTGGATAGATCGGCAGTGGGTTTATCGGCGGAATAGGTCGTCTCCAAACTCACGCCTTGCACGTAGGTCCCGTCCAGACCGGCGAGCAGCGTGAACTTGTTCACGATCTGCCTGGACCACTGACCAATGAGGCCCATCTGCTGCGCGGGAACGTGCTGCACATCGGTGAGCGACTCGCTGTCGCGATTTAACGGAACGGAAGAGAACGTCTGGTGATAGTTCTGCGTGCCGCCGTAGAGTCGCAGCGTGAACAAGCCGGCCGCAGGACTGTCGTAGTCGGTGCCGAATGCCAGCTGACGTATTGTCGTGTCGTTGATTTGCAGCGGCGTGCCGTTATCGCGATCCTCGCCATAAAGCTCACCGTTCAGGAAAATTCGCTCGCGGTCGGAGATCAGGCGTTCGATCTTTAGATTTCCGCTGCCGTACTGCACATTGACCGGCGTGTCGACCGAGCCGCGCACATCTTGTGGAACGTCGATGTAGCCATTCGTACGATAGCCTTCGCCGCTGCCCGAAATATTCCACTGGCCGAAGCTGATCGCGCCCCATCCCGAACCGAAGGGCGAATTCTCGTTGCCATAAGACGCTTCAATATTCCCGG
The DNA here is from genome assembly GCA_963818905.1 of uncultured Acidobacteriaceae bacterium. GTDB lineage: Bacteria > Acidobacteriota > Terriglobia > Terriglobales > Acidobacteriaceae > Bog-257. The sequence continues at coordinate 19,018 of CAWFUE010000080.1, read as the reverse complement.
CGGTCTGCACCGCCGAGCGCGTCTCCAGATTCACCACGCCGCCGAGCGCATCATTGCCATAGAGCGCGGAAACGCCGCCGGGAACGATCTGCACTTCGCTCAACGATGACTGCGGAACGCGCGCCCAGTAGATCCAGCCGCCAAAGGGATCGTTGATGGGAATTCCATCGACTAGAACCAGTGCGCGGCTGGCTCCGCTCGCGCCAAGGCCGCGCAACGAGACGCCTTGCGAAGTGGGATTCGCCGTCTGGCTGCCCGAGCGCCGTAACAGCGAGAAGCCGGGAACCAGTCTCAGCTTGTCGTCGGTTGTAAGCGGTCCCCATTCTTCCAACTGCTGATCGTTGACTACAACCGCGTCCGGCTGCGACTCAACATTGTCGACACCGGTGGGAAGAATCGATGTCCGGGTTGCCGTAACGTCGAGGCTCTGTTGCACTGCCGCCGGTTCCAGCGTAATGGCGACATTGTTTTCGCCTGCCCGCCACGCGACGGTCGAGGTGGCGAATCCGGGAGCTCTAACTTCGATGGTGCCGTTGTCCGCGGCAACGTCGGTGAAGACGAAGGTTCCGTCGGGCTGGGTGGAGCGCCCGAAATTCTGTCCTTCAACATGCAGGATGACTTGCGCCCGCGCGATAACCGCCCCGCTGCGGTCTTTGACCGTTCCGCGTATTTCCTGTTGCGCTGCGCCCCAAGCCAGCGCATGTGCCAACATCGTCATGACGACGATGCAGACATTGACTCGGGCGAAAGAATGAGAGCCGACAACCTCCCGGGAGCACATGAGCCTGAAAAGTGTACTACAGTGCGAAAATCCAAATCGCGCCGAAGTCCGCCAGAATGTTCGGGACGTTGGACAGCCGATATGTTCACCGGTCACAGAAAGGCTTTTCGCGACCTCGCTATACTGAGAACATCCATTACTAGGTAAGGAGTCGCTGAATGGCAACTGTTGCAGAACCTACTGCTCTCACCGCAGACATTGCGATACATCCACCAAAAAGATTGTTGTATGGACCTGGCCCCGGTCAGGTGCATCCTCGCGTGTATCAGGCGATGGCGCAGCCCATCGTCGGACACCTTGATCCATATTTCTTCCAAGTCTCCAGCGAGATCCAAACCCTGCTGCGCACCGTGTTCGGCACCAAGAATGAGATGACGTTCCTCATCTCGGCCACCGGCAGCGGCGGCATGGAGACCGCAATCAGCAATTTCGTGACCCCGGGAATGAAGGTCGTGGTGCTGGCCAACGGCTATTTCTGCGACCGCCAGAGCGAAATGGCGCGCCGCCAGGGCGCGGAAGTCGTTCGCTTCGAAAAACCCTGGGGCGAGGTCTTCGGCGATCAGGAAGTCACGGACTTCATTCGCCTGGAGAAGCCGCAGGTTGTTACTTACGTTCAGGCCGAGACCTCAGCCGGCGCCTTCCAGCGCGGCGATGCCATTTGCAAAGCGGCGCACGAAGTTGGCGCGCTGGTCATTGCCGATTGCGTGACCTCGCTGGGCGCAATGCCGGTTGAAGTCGACAAGACTGGCATCGACATTGCGTACAGCTGCTCGCAAAAAGGTCTGAGCTGTCCTCCAGGGCTGGCGCCGCTGACAGTTTCGCCTCGCGCGATGGCATGGCTGCAGGAGCGCACCACCCCCAACCACTCCTGGTATTTCGATATCAAGCTGATCGCTGACTACCTGGTGAAGTCGCATCGTTATCACCACACCGCTTCGGCGACCATGTTCTACGCGTTGCGCGAGGGCCTGGCGCTGATTGAAGAAGAAGGACTGCAGAACCGCTGGGAGCGGCATCGCAAGGCGCATCTCGAGTTCGTCGAGAAGATCGAAGAACTCGGCCTGCGGATGCTGGTTGCGCCCGAGCATCGCATCTGGAACCTGAACACGCCCAAGGTGCCGGAAGGAGTCGATGACGCGAAAGTTCGCGCCACGCTGCTGAAGGACAATGGTATCGAGATCGCCGGAGGCTTCGGACCACTCGCGGGCAAGGTCTTCCGCGTCGGTCTGATGGGACCGCTGGCCACCAGCGATAGCGTCCACAACTTTGTTGATTGCTTCGCTAAGGCGCTGCGCGGAGCCGGATACAAGGGCTGAACGACTGGGGTGGTTTCGAGTTTCGAATGAAACGGTTTCGGTAACGAAATCAACCTCTGTCCCATCCTTTCGCCGCTTCTGCGAAAGGGTGGGATCCATTTTGGGATACATCCTGGGCGCCCGGCGCACCAGGCATGAATCGTCGTGTGCCCAGGTTAGCGTCCAAAACACGGACACGAACCTGGGGCACAATGCATTTTCCACTTGAACCAAAATCCCCACCCTTTCCCTAGAAGCGGGGAAAGGATGGGGCACCCGGCTTTTCTCCTTTCTTAATTACAGGTCCGTCGATCACTTACCCGCATACAAAAGCTTATCCACTGCCGGTCCGAGCTGCTGGAGCGTGAGACCGCTTAAGTGCGAGCGTCCGGATTGTGCCAAGTAGTCGGTCCAACCCGTATTGGCCCGAACAGTACCGTCCGAAACATCCCAGTCGTCGACGTACTGATAGAAATCGCCTTCGCTGTGATAAGAGAGGACAACTAGGTACTTGTGGCTTGGCTGAAGGAAGAGTCTACGCGGGGCAGTATTGTGAATAAGGATCCGCCCGGACCTCAACGTAACCGTTCCGCCGGAGAGCAGTAACGTTATATCCCGATCATGGAACGGGTGACCGGATACGGTCTGGTCTTCGAACACCTGATCGACGTGCATCGTCACTTCGGTGTAAATGGAGAGCTCGGATGCGCTCAACACGCTGCGATGTCCCGTGAACGTACCCGTTAAGATAACCCTGTTCGGTAGCTCCTTAATTTCAGGACCCATACCGTTACCGTCTTGCCCGGAATTTACCGACATCGCATCCGTATTTGGCGCGGTAAGAGGCAGTCGTTGAGGGGCTGATTGGTCCCAGAAGCGATCGCGCTGCGCTCGCAGGGCGGGAGAGATGTCCTGGTTCCAGGCCCCGTAGGGTGTCGGCGTCAGCATCCAGGCGTTAGCCGCGGGCTTCGGCGCATCTTGTGAGGCCGTCTGCGCCGGCACAGATGCAGTTTGAGCAGGCACAGCCGTTGTCTGCGACTGTGCGACCACTCCCACGGCCAGCAACGCGGCCATTGCCGCTCCGATGGCAACGAGCCTTTGCTTGTTCATTGTTTCCCTCCTCGTAAGAGGGCCCGTCCGCTTATGCTCTCGCACGTTTTCACGCCGGGTCCTTTGCCCCGGCGCCGAGTGCCCAAGTCCGGCCTTCTTTCGGCTATGGAAATAATCCCTCCGGGTAGGACGTGTCAATCCCAGGGAAGTGGATTTATTGGCGATTAGCGGGTTGTTCTAGACAGCATGGATGTCCAGTCCGTGGCCTCACTGCGTGGTATCTCAGGAATTGTGTTACAACACGCAATGTTAGTTGGACGGCTGCCACCTTTAGCCAGCCGGCGGGGTTCCTGCCCTTCTTTACATTGCCTTACAAGGTTACTTTGTGATGTTCCACGTGGAACAATTTTGGGGCCGACAAAAGAGTCGGCCCCAAGAAATTGTCGTGGGCTCAGACGTCTACGCCGTCCCCAGTCTCTTCAGCACGGTCTCGCGGAAGCCGCGGCTCAGCGTCAGCTTGGTTCCGTCGCGCAGCAGAATCGCGTAGTCCCCATAGAGCGACGGCCGCAGCGTCTTGATGCGGTCGACATTCACCAGCGTCGAGCGATGCACCCGCAGGAATTGCCGGTGTCCCAGACGCGACTCCAGCGAGGTGATCGTCTCGCGCAGGATGTGCGTGTTGCCGCCGACGTGCAGGCAAACATAATTGCCCGCCGACTCTGCCCAGTCGATTTCATTTGGCTTGAGACAAACAATTTCCCCGTCAGCTTTGATCACGATTCGCTGTGGGGCGTTCTGGCGCGAGTCGAGTTCAGCCAGCAGATCGAGCACCCGCCGCTGGAACATCGCCTCCGAAGGATGCTGCAATTGCTTGCGGGCATGATCCAGTGCTTCTGTCAGCCGATCCTTCACTACCGGCTTCAGCAGGTAGTCGAGCGCGTGCACCTCGAACGCCTTCATCGCATAACGATCGTAGGCGGTGACAAAAATAGTCAGCGGCATCTGCTCGGCGCCTAATGCCGAGACCACGCCGAAGCCGTCGACTTCCGGCATCTGAATGTCGAGGAAGACCAGGTCGGGCTTCTCGCGTTTAATGGTCGAGATCGCCGACTTGCCATCGCCACATTCGGCTACGATCTCCAGGTCGGATTCTTCTTCCAACAGGCTGCGCAGACGTTCGCGCGCCAACGCTTCATCATCACTAAGCAACACTCGAATGGGCATCGCGGGTACTGACCTCCTCGGAATAGGTGCGGAACGGAATGTGAATCTTCACGATGCAGCCTCCGCCGGGCGCATCTTCCAAACTCAAGCGGTGATCGTGGTTATAAAGCTGTTGCAGGCGCGCGCGGGTGTTGCGCAGCCCGACACCTTCCGCCGGCGCCTCGTTGCCGAAGCGCCTGAGTCCGACGCCGTTGTCGCCGATCTCCATCCACAGCTCGTCGAAGACCTGACGTGTGGCGATGCGAACCAGGCCCGGCGCGCGGCGCGGCCCAATACCGTGACGGATTGCATTCTCCACCAGCGGCTGCAGGATCATGTTGGGCACCAGCGCCGACAGCGTGTTGGGCGCGATGTCCATCTCGACGCGCAGCCGGTCCTGAAAGCGCGTCTGCTGAATGTCGATGTACTTCTGCAGGACGGTGAGTTCGCGGCTAAGCGGCACCTCGTGCACGCCGATGGCATCGAGCGAAAAGCGCAGCAGGTCGGCCAGTTGCAAAGTCATGTTCTCCGCCGCCGGCCCGTCGTTGCGCGCCAGCGCGGCGATGGAATTCAGCGTGTTGAATAAGAAGTGCGGCTCCAGCTGGATCTTCAGCACCTCAAGTTGCGCATGCGCCAGCTGCGCCTCCAGTTGCGACGACTGCAGCTCGCGCTCGCGATACTTCGCGTAGTATCCGATGGCCTGCGTGATCAGCAGAATGTACCAATAGCGCTGGAAATCCATGAAGGCGCGCGACAGCATGTGCGCGGCAAATGGAACGTGCGCTTCTGGCGTCCAGGTGACGAACGGCTCCAGCCAGACGATGATCGACGCGGCTACCAGAGTCAGCACAATGCTTGCGAAGATGTGCAGCGGCAGCACCAGCTTCCAATTGTTGCGATCGAAAGTGAAGCGGCGGGAAAGGGAATAGATGGGAGGCGTCAGCAATGACCATATGAACGAGATGGTCATGTTCCAGGCGAGCAGCTGCGCCCAGCTTTCCGGGCTGCCCACCGAGGCCGTGTAAACGTGCGCGCCGGCTGCGCTGAGGAAGGCCAGCAGCGTCCACAGCACAAAGCCGATCGCCCAGACGCGGCACCAGCCTTTGATCCAGTCGAGACTGAGGCGTCGCGTGGACAAACTACGTCGCTTGCCCAGACTGGTGGACAGCTCCGCGCTCGCTGACGGCGGCAAATCTCGTGTCATGGTGAGCTACCTGCTTCTGCGTTCAACCCCACATAAACGAAGACGAGCTGCACCTACGGTGTGATAGACGAAGTGGAAACCAAGATGTTTCCGAAAAATGAACGCCGTCGACGCTAAAAGCACGAAGGAGCTATGATGACCTTGGTTCTCTGGTCGCAGGATCGTCCGATTACGGACATTTCCGCGTCAATTCAGCAACGATTTACCACAGAGGACACACAGCTCGCGGAGATACTCGGGGAGTCTTCCGCCAAAGCAATTTCTCTACGTCTTTTTCTCTGTGCTCTCTGTGTCTCTGTGGTGAAAAGATTGTTCCATGCACGAACTTGGCATCGCCGCCTCGATTCTGGAATCGGTAGAAAAGGAGGCTCAGCGTCATCCCGGCGCGCACATCTCAAAGGTCGGGATTAAGATTGGGGAGATCTCCGGGGTCGATCGTGACGCGCTGCAGTTCGGCTTTGAAGTGCTCGTCAAGGACACGGAGTTTGAGCCGCTGGAGTTGGATGTCGAGTTGGTGCCGCGGGTGCAGCGCTGCTCGAAGTGTGAATACGAGTTTCGCATGACCGACTTCGACCCGCGATGTCCGCTGTGCGGCGAGTTCGGCACCAAGTGCGTCAGCGGGGAAGAGCTCGACATCGCTTATATGGAAGTGGATGATTAGGGCCGCGGCTTTGGTAGTGCCGGCCTTCAGGCCGGCGTTGAGAGGTTCATCTTAGAAGGTTGGGCTGCGGTGGTCCTACAAATGACCACTGCAGCCCAGGAGATTTCTTAGCAGCGTGAACGCGGCGCTAAAGCGCCGCACTACCCAGGAAAATGGAAGCCGACGAATGAATCGCATCGCCGTCGAAAAGAAGGTCCTGAACGAAAATCAGATTCTCGCCGAACAGCTGCGCGAGCGCTACCGCCAGCACGGCATTCTCTGCGTGAATCTCATCAGCGCACCCGGCTCGGGAAAAACCGCATTGCTCGAGCGAACGCTGGAGCGGATGGACAAGGCCGCTCGCGTCGCCGTGCTCACCGGAGACCTGCAAACCGAAAACGATGCTCAGCGCCTGGCTAAGTTCGGATTTCCCGTGAAGCAGATCACCACCGGCGGGACTTGTCATCTCGACGCCAAAATGATCCAACGGCATCTGGAGGATTGGCGGCTCGAGGACCTCGACCTGCTGATCGTGGAAAACGTCGGCAACCTCGTTTGCCCCTCCAGCTACGATCTTGGCGAGGATGCAAAGATCGTGCTGCTCAGCACCACCGAGGGCGAAGACAAGCCGCTCAAATATCCTTCCATCTTCTTCAAGTCGGAATTGATGCTGCTGACCAAGATCGACCTCCTGCCTTATGTTCCATTCAAGGCCGACGTCGCGCGCGAGAACGCTCGCCGGGTACATCCCGGAATGGAGATCATCGACGTCTCCAGCACCACCGGCGAAGGTCTTGAGCGCTGGATGGAGTGGCTCGAATCGCGCCGCCAGAAAGCCCGTGCTAAATTGCAAAACGCCGTCAGCTAGATCAAAATGCGCTGCCAACGTAAGGTCATAGTGTGATACGAATCGAATTCGATCCTGATGCCCTACGGCGGGGCAGCAAGTCATTCCAGGCACGATACAGTTTTTCCTGTGCTACACTTCCCCCCAGTGGGGTTCCTGGATGAATTCTGTCGTCCGCAAGATGTTGTTCGTGGACCTAATCAAAGGCCTCAGGGTTACCTTCCGCAATCAGGATCCCAAGAACGTCTACACGGAACAGTATCCCTTGCAGCGCCCGCAGGTGGCGGAACGCTTTCGCGGCGCGCCTCGCCTCAACAACCATCCTGAAACCAACGAGACGCTGTGCATCGCCTGCGATCTGTGCGCGCTGGCCTGTCCTGAGAACCTCATCATTGTGGGCAGCCAGCGTAACGAGAAGACGCGCCGCAAAGAGCTCACCGAATTTACCTACGACCTGAGCCGCTGCATGTTCTGCGGCCTCTGCGAAGATGCCTGTCCGGTGGACGCGCTGGAGCTGACGCAGGATTTCGAGATGGCCAACTACAGCCGCGAAGGACTGGTCTGGAATCGCGAGACGCTGGAAAAGGGACCTCAACCCAAAGAATACCGGCGCTAGCCTGGTTACCGCTTTCAGGGCTCATTCGGCTATGTCATACATTGTGGGACTTAATCCACGGCCCACTTGGCAAACCAAAGGAGAGAGTCAATGGCGCGCCCACAGCCACGACAACTCACAGCCGGCATTTCGACCTCAACGATCGCCCCGGCGCTTTCAATGTTTATGCTCGCCCTGCTTGCATCTCCTGCGGTGAACGCGCAAACGTTGAATGTCCTCTACAGTTTTTCCATCACTGGCAATGTCGGACAGTACCCTTACTCCGGCCTGGTGATGGACCAGGCTGGAAGGCTCTACGGCACGAACGTCGCGGGGGGAGAGTACGGATACGGTACGGTGTACCGCCTGGCCCGCGCCGGCTCGGGCTGGGTTGCGACCGGACTGTATAGCTTCCAGGGAGAGCCGGATGGACAATTTCCTGAGGCGAACGTCACCTTTGGTCCCGATGGGACGCTCTACGGCACCACAGCCTTTGGTGGCACCGGCGGGAATGAAGGATTCGGAACAGTTTTTAACCTCCGTCCGCCGCCTACCATCTGCAAGACAGCGCTGTGTCCGTGGACGGAAACCGTGCTTTATCGCTTTACCGGCGGCAGCGATGGAGGCCTGGGAGAGGGCTTGCAATCCTATGCCGGCTTGGTCTTCGACCAGGCCGGCAACATCTACGGCACAACCCCCATGGGCGGAGCTCACGGAGGGGGAGTAGTTTTCAAGCTTACCCGCTCCGGGCAAAGCTGGACCGAAAGCGTGCTCTGGAGTTTCGGGACTGAAGGTAGCGTTCCACTAAGCGGCGTCATCTTCGACAGCGCCGGCAATCTGTACGGCACCACTGCTTTCGGCGGCGCTAACGGAGACGGAATCGTTTACGAGCTGTCGCCTTCAGGATCGGGCTGGACGCAAACAACGCTCTACAGCTTTGGCTCTGAAGACGGTGCTGGCAACCCCTCTGCCGGTGTCACCATGGACGCACAGGGCAATCTCTATGGCACGACGGGCGGTCAATTCGGGAGCGGCGAAGCTTACGAGCTGACACCATCAGGCGGTAGCTGGACAGTTAGCAGGCGACAAATTTTTGCGGCGAATGGTGAAGGCGCCTTCGACACTCCTACTCTCGATACGCAAGGAAATCTATACGGTACGATCAGCTTAGGGGGCAACGACGGACTTGGTGAAGTGTTCAAGCTGACGCCCTCCGGTACTGGATGGATCTACACCCATCTCTACGACTTCTCTGGGCCTAATGGAAACGGCCCTATTGGCGGAATAATTTTTGACTCGAGCGGCAATCTGTACGGCACCAACTCCGGCGGAGGGTATGAAGGTGGCAACGTTTGGGAGATCACGCCGTGATGTGATTGCTCCCCAACCAGCTCCCCTCTAAAGCATTTTCAGCTTTGATGCAAAGGGTGGAGCACCGCTTCAGCGGTGCAATAAAAGGCTCGGAGAACAGCCGGCTTTAGCTGGCGGCACACTGCTTTCCAAGGAGTCCTTCAGCAGCTACTACGGTAGCTGGTCTTTATTCGAAGATCAAAATCGCCGCCGCAATCACAGTTGTCCAAAGACCCCGTTTGTCGCCCACGGCACTCTGCGTGATGTTCGCCGTGCGCACGATCTTGTTCGACATGCGATAGACCTCTTTCTTTTCATCCCACGATTTATCCGCGTCGAACTCAACGTCGAGAGTCGTCGCCAGCATTTCGGCCGCTAGCTCCTCGGCGTAATCGCCGGCGAAATCTTCGGTTTCGCCGAATGAGTGGTGCTCGCTCAGATAACCATACGTACTCTTGTCAGCCGGTATGGCCAATCCGATGCTGGAGGCAACGAGGCGATGCGGCTCGCGAGTGGAATTCTCCGCCACCACGGCAAATACGACTTCACCGGGCGACAGAAATCTCAGTCCCTCTTTGCGGGGGATGAGCTTGCAGTTCGGCGGAAAAATGGAAGAAACCCGAACCAGGTTCTGGGCGGCGATACCAGCATCGCGCAGTCCCAACTCAAACGAAGTGAGCCGTTCTTTATGTTTGCCGACGCCTTTCGTCAGGAAAATGCGCTTAGGCACCATGTCCTTGGGCAATTTGTGAGGGCCTCCAAGAAGGAAGAAGTTGTCATCGAATTTTCAAAATAACACATTCAGCCGACGGCGAAACGTGAATTCGCGTCCAAGTTAAATTTTTTCTCCCGGGGGGGAATCTTACGCTTCACCGCTGTGGCCTTATCAGTCCCACAATGGGGGACAAGCCAGGCTGACGTGTAGATGTAACACTCTATACCACATTGTCAGATGTGAATCAGGACACTATCCGGCAGTCGTGACCGCACCAGCTGTCTTCAGCTTGACCGCGATATCGATAAACGCCAGCGCTGCGCGGCTCAGCGCCTTGTCCTTGCGGAAGACGAGCGCCAGATCTCGCTGGATGGCGGCATCGGCAAGGGCAACCGCAACCAACGCGTGGGCTTGCAGATCTTCCATGACATTGGACCGGGCAATAAAGCCAACCCCCACTCCCACGGCGACGAAGCGCTTCAGTAGTTCACTGGAATCGAGTTCCATGGAAATCACCGGCTTCAACCGTCGCTCGTGAAAAAGCGTTTCCAGGGCGTCGCGAGTACGGCCGACCTTGGGCACCAACAGCGGATATTCCACCACTTCGGCTACTGTCGCCTTCTCGCTTGCGGCGAGGGGATGCTCCGGAGGTGTAATAACGACCAGCTCATCGCGGTGAATGGGAACGACAGTGAGCCGCTTATCGGTCACGGGCAGCGAAAGCACGCCAAAGTCGCAGGAATTATCAATGATAGCCTCGAGGATTTTGCTGTGCTCTAAACGCTTGACCGCAACTCCCACAGTGGGGTACTGACGTTTGAAGTCGGCAAAAACCTCGGGCAGGATGTGCAGGCAGGTTCCTTCGTTGGCGGCAACCACGATCTCGCCGCGGGGAATACGCTGCATCTCCGCCAGCGAGGTCAGCACCACACGACGTTGCTCCAGCGTCTCCTCCGCGTATTTCTGGAAAACCTTGCCGGCCGCAGTGATCGCGACCTTGCCGCCGCTACGGTCCAGCAGGCGAGCTCCAACTTCCTCCTCGAGAGCGCGAATTTGCGACGAAATCGCCGGCTGGGTACGAAACCGACGCTCGGCTGCGCGCGAGAAGCTGCTGAGCCGCGCTACTTCCAGAAATGTTTCCAGCTGATCGAAGTCCATAAAGCAGCCATGAGCAACTAGCAATTTGCAACTAGAATCATCTCGTAAATCACTCTTGGTTTGTATCAGGGCACGACTTTAGTCGTGCCGAGCGAAATGCCCCTTACGTCAGGGCTTTAGCCTCTGCACAAATCGGTTCTCAGGGGCTGAAGCCCAAGCTATGGCCAGCCGTTATGGCACCTCTGAAGACATGCCCTGATACAAAGCCATTTACCAGGATAGGCTCTAGCGCTTTGCATTTAGCCAATGCCACACTTGTCCCGCCTTTACTAGAGCATGTTTCTCACCGATTGTCATGCCGGAGACGCTAGAATTCAATCAGGTTGAAGATTAGCAAGGCGGCGAGCGTGTCGACGGTCCTTCTAGCACGGCAACTGCTCACTCCGCTGGAGCGGATCGACGACGCGGCGCTGCTCATCGAAGAGGGTACGATTGCCGCCGTCGGACGACGCGACGCCACGTCCATTCCGCCGAGTGCGCGGGTGATCGATTTTGGCGATTCCATTCTTGCCCCCGGACTGATCGATATCCACATTCACGGCGCAGCCGGCCATGACGTCATGGAAGCGTCGGATGACGCCTTAGCTGCAATCGAGCGGGTGTTGGCGGGCCATGGAGTCACCGCCTATTGCCCGACGACGGTAACAGCGCCGATCCCCGACACCTTGAAGGCTCTTCGAGACCTAGCGAAGGCGGCCGCGCGGACCAGCGGCGGAAGTTCGCCAAGAGCCCGGCCGCTGGGCATTCATCTGGAAGGTCCGTTTCTTAGCCATGCACGTCACGGCGTGCATTCGCCGATACACCTGCAAACCGCTAGTTCTAAGCTCTGGCGTGAGATGTGGGACGCTGCCGATGGGCAAATCTCGATCCTCACCATTGCTCCCGAGCTTGAGGGAGCGCTGAAGCTGACCTCCGATGCGACCGCGCTTGGAGTCTGTGTCAGCATCGGTCACTCCAATGCCGATCTCGCGCAAGCTGCTGCCGGCATACGGGCCGGAGCCCGGCACGCGACGCACACCTTCAATGCCATGCGGCGGCTCGATCATCGCGATCCTGGGTTGCTGGGCTTGATCCTCACCGATCCGGCGCTCACCGCGGACATCATCGCCGATGGCCTGCACGTGCAGCCGACCGTAGTCGATCTGTTCCTCCGAGCCAAAGGCTTGGATCGCGCCGTCCTGGTCACCGACGCGATCAGCGCCGCCGGAATGCCCGACGGGACTTACCGCCTGGGATCCTTTGAAGTGCAGCTGCGGGATGGGCGCTGCGAATCGCACGGCAAACTTGCCGGCAGCGTGCTGACGCTGGATCGAGCGATTCGCAATATCATGCGTTTTGCCGCCGTCAGTTTTCAGGATGCGCTTCGTCTTGCAACTCTCAATCCGGCACGAGTGCTCGGCATCGAAAATCGCAAAGGCGTTTTGCGCGCAGGCGCGGACGCCGACATCGCAGTCTTTTCTCCAGCCGGGGAAGTGCAGCGCACCATCATCGGCGGCGTGGTTGCTGAGTGATCAATCTTCCCACCCTTTCGGCCAACTGCGGGCGAAAGGATAAAGATCACAGGTGGCCCAGGTTCACGTCCTTCTTTTGGACGTTATCCTGGGGGCCGCAATCACCTTAGATCTCCTGCTTCGCGGATTCCCTCGAGTTCGCTGAGTGCCTTGCGACGGAAACGAGAGAACATCACCCAATATCCGATGCACAGAATAATCACCAGCAGCATGGCCACGCCAAAACGAGCAGTTGAAAACTCGCTGCGATGATAGTCCCACGTGAACCACAGCACTGAAATCATCGCCTGAACGATGATGAAGCCTTTCCCGAACCGTGCGGCGCGAATTTCCGCCAGGCAGCGCCGTTCCGACTCCGTGGCGAACTCGGCCACCGACTTGACGTCGGCCCTCCAGAGAGTCTGCCAATTCCAAACCGAGAATGCGGACACAACCAGCGTGGTCAACCAGACGACCGCTGCCCACAAGTACATCTCCGCGCTGGAAATCCTCCAGGCGATTGCTACGCTCCCGGCCAGGAAAATCACTCCGGAAAAGAGTTCCAGAACGTGCAGGATGCGAAGGCGCCGCTGTTGCCGTAGGGCGTTGCGTCGCACGTCAGCAGAATTAACTTCGGGCGCCACATCCTGGGCCAGCCATTCCGTTCGCCAGTCGTTGAGTTCGAGGTCAGCGCTCATCGCATCTCTCCCAGCTTTTCCTTGAGTACTTTGCGGGCACGGTTCATGCGCACCGCAACGTTGTTCTCGCTGATGCCCAGCACGCCGGCGATCTCTGCATGCGATAGATCCTCGAGCGATAGAGTGATTACCTGGCGAAACGAAATTGGTAGCTGCTGAATCGCTTCCATCAGCCGAGAGCGGTTCACGTTCTCGATCGCAGCCACCTCCGGACCGTCGCGCGTGTCTGGAGCTTCTTGGGAATCTTCGGATGGGGCGGTTCGCTTCCTTCGCCACACATGGGTCAAAGCGCGATTGTGGGCGATGCGGAAGACAAAGGTTCGCAGTGACGACTCTCCACGAAAACGAGGCAGCGCAATCCAGATCGCCAGGCGGATTTCCTGCAGCAGGTCCTCTCGCGCGTGAGTGTCCGATTCGTACGACGACGCCAGCCGGCCCAGGCTTGCGCCATAATCCCGCCACAGCTGCTCATACTCCTGCTCGAGCTGCTCGCGTCCCGCCTCCACATCCCTCCCATCTAGGTGCGGCAAGGCTTCGCGGCTTTCCGCTCGCACCGGCTCGCTTTGGATTGCTCCCGCCAGCTGCAAGACTCCCTTCAAATCACGGTAGTCTCGCCAATCACCCGGTCCTTACAAAATTTATTTGTGCGGATTTTCTGTAAGAATATCGCGCGGTCAAGACTACCTCCCACAGATCGCACATTCGATCGCAATTTTCGGGGAGAGCACATGCAACCACCCACGGCTGTTCGGCAGAGTTTGTTCAGACATGTCCGTCAATTCTGCCTTCTGACCCTCCTTCTCGGAGCCTGTTCTTGTGTAGCTCAGAATTCCGCAAGCCGCGCAGCGACGGCACCCTCCAATAGCGCGTATCCGCATGAGATTCACGCCGCCTATCTTCTTGCCGGACAGCCCATCGGTTCCTACAAAGAGAAGGCCGAGATCACCAACTCCGGCGAAATCCTGACCACCATCGACAGTGACCTGATCTTCAACCGCCTGGGTACCAAGCTGGAGATGAAGTCCGGCAGTCAGTATCGCGAAACCAGCGACGGGCATCTCAAGATCGCCAGCGGTGAGGTCTCGAGCTCCCAGCAAAGCACCCGCGTTGAGGCGACCGTAGCTGCCAATTCGTTGCAAATCAAGACCACAACCGGTGGCAAGACCTATGAGCGGAGTGTTGCGCTCACCGGAACTCTGCTGGGCCCGGCAGGGGCGCGCAGCCTGGTGCTTTCGCGGTGCCGCGCTCCGGGCGATACCGCGACTTACGACGCGTTTTTCCCGGAACTCGGCACGGTGGTCACCATCACTAGCGTGGTTGTTGGATCGGAGGAGGTCACCACCGATCAGGGGAAGATTGCGGGACTGAAGCTCGAGCAAACGGTGAGCGCGATGCCTGGAAAGATCACGCTGTGGCTGGATCGCGACGGCTGGCTGCTGCGCCAGATCGTTCCTGGCCCCTTAGGCGATATCGAAGCGATCCGCAGCAATGCCGGCGCCAACAGCCAGACACAAGGCGCCGCGCTTCCCGAGGAAGCGTTCACGCAGTCGATCGTCAAGGCCAACATTCGTTTGCCAGAGGAGCGGCTGGTTGATTCGATTCGGCTGAAGGTCATCCAGAAACAGCCCGAGCTGGGCTGGCCCAATCTCGAAACAGACAACCAGCACGTCATCGAGAAAACGGCAAACTACGTCGTGCTGGAAGTGAACCGTCTGCAGCCCAGGGCCTCGCAAACGCTGCCCACTACCGCCGATGCGGCGCTTGCGACCTACCTCTCGCCGAATGCGTTGTTTCAGTCCGACGATCCCAACATCCAGGCGATCGCCAAAAGCGTAGTTGGCAACGAGCGCGACACCTGGAAGGCCGCGCGCGCCCTGCAGCTCTGGACCAACGAGCACATGCAGTTCGATCTCGGCATTGCGCTGGCACCCGCGTCAGAAGTGGCGCGTAACCGGCGTGGTACCTGCTTCGGATATGCGATGCTGCTGGGCTCGCTGACGCGGGCGGCCGGTATTCCCTCGCGTCTGCGCATGGGATATGTCTACGCCGGAGGAATTTGGGGAGGACACGCCTGGATCGATGTTCGTATTGGCGACCGCTGGATTCCGCTCGACGGCGCGCTCTATACGCCAGGTGCGGCCGATGCCGCGCGCTTCAGTTTCTTCACCAGCGGGCTTGAGGAAGGAACGCTGGTCGGCATCGGATCGCTCGGCCAATTGCTGGGCCACGCCGACATCAAGATCCTGCAATACACCGTCGGCGGTAAACGCGTCGACGTGCCCGAAGACGCAGTCCCGTTCGTCGTCGACAAAGATACTTACCACAACCCCTGGCTTGGTCTCTCGATAACGAAGCCGTCCTCGTTCCAGTTTGCCGAGTCAAATCTGGCCGGGCCGCAAACCACCGTGATCGCGATGACCGGGCCGCAAGGGCAAAAGATACAAGTCGCGAATCTTTCGGCTTCTTTGCCAACGCCGGACTTCGACGCTGACAAGCAACTGCGCAGCCAAGATATTACCGGTCAGCGCTCCACCATCCGAATCGCCGGGAAAGAAGCACTCGCAGTGTTATCCACGCAGAAAGCTGGGGCTATCCTTATCGATCAAGGAAATGTATGGATGTTCACAGCCAACGGTCCCGATGCCGGCAAGCTCCTGAATCGAGCGGTGTCAACCGTGGCGCTGACACGCTGATGGAAGACTGACAAATTAGGGCATTACTTGGAGCGGTTCGACCAGAGGCGCACGTGTCAGTTTAGGCCCCTGCTTTAAAGTACACTGCCGGCGTAAATCCTAAGACCTTCTTGAACATGCAAATGAAGGCACTCGGTGTACTATACCCGGCCTCTAACGCGGCATGTGTCACCTTCGCTCCTTCGGCCAGAAGCCGAACCGCATGCATAAGGCGCAGTTGTTGCCGCCATTTTCCGAAGGTCATTCCAATCTCATCCTGAAAAAGCCTCTCAACGGTGCGTTTGCTGGCACCACTCCCTCTGCACAACTGCGACAGTTTTTGAGTATTCGGCGGATGGGCCAGCAGAATTTCGGCTACGTGGCGTGCTCTTTGGTCGGATAGGTGGGGAAGCTGCAGAGGAACCATCTGAATTGCTTCGAGCTGGTCCGTGATCAAGTCGATCAAATGCCGTTGCCGTGGGACACTTTTTTTGAGAGCGTGAAAGCTGCACGCATAGAGGATGAGTTCGCGTAACAGCGGCGAGACGTTCACCACGCAACAGGCGACCGGCAGAGCTCGCGCCAGCCGTGGCTTCAAATAAAGAGTCCGCATGGCCACTGAACCGGACATGGTGATGGTGTGGGGGACTCCAGCTGGGATCCACACCGCTCTCAATGTTGGCACGACCCAGATCCCGACCCGAGTCGCGACAGTCATTACGCCCTGGGAGGCATAGACGAGCTGGTCGCGATCGTGGAAATGCGGTGGGATGACGTGCCCTGCCGGATAGTCGTGCGTGTGCGTAGCGATGTGGGATCGCTGGTCATGCAAGCGGTCGAAGATTGCAGTTTGTCGCTTTTGCGACATAACTTGTCACAATAACGGAAGTGCGCACATCTGGCAATCACCTAGGATGAGCCTCAGTGAAGTTCTTCTTGGGTGAGGAAACGTGAACCGCTTACATCACTGGTTGTGTCGTTCCGCACGCTGGAGAAAAACCGTTCGGCAACGGGTGCCATGGGCGCTCTCAACCGCCGAGTTGGGAGACAGGGTGCTGGAGCTCGGGCCCGGACCTGGTCTCACCACCGACCTGCTGCGACAGCGAGTCAATAGCCTAACTGCAATCGAAGTCGATCGTACTCTGGCCGAGTCGCTGGGGCGACGCCTGCGTGGCAGCAATGTCCGAATCGTAGTCGGTGATGCCACGGAAATGCCCTTCCCCGATGAACAATTCTCCGGGGTCGTTTCCTTCACCATGCTGCACCATGTGTCTTCGACCGCATTGCAGGACCGGCTCTTCGCTCAGGCGTGGCGAGTTCTCGAACCGGGAGGAGTTTTTGTGGGCAGTGACAGCCGGCAAAGCTGGTTGATGCGAATGATCCACATTGGCGACACGCTCGTCCCCATCAATCCGGACACGGTTTCGGCTCGGCTTGAGTTAGCCGGATTTGAAGTGCTGGAAATCGAGAAAAACTCCCGTGCATTTCGCTTTCACGCACGAAGGCCGGTAAGGGCGGCGGCGGAGATGTCGGCCCGGCTGCGCCACTCGACGGATCAGATTTTCGAAACTCTCAACTAACGCTTTTCTGCCAAGGAGAGCCCGACATTTTGATCGCGGAGGAATTACATGATGCAAGAAGATAGAACGACTCGGCGCTCGGGTTGGCGTGGAGGCTTGCTGTTCTTAGCCGCATTGGCGATCTGGTGGGGGGCGACCATCCCTTCCTATGCGGCGTCGAACTCTGGCGCGTGCGCAACCGATCCGCAGGGCCGCCAGCTGGATTTTTGGCTTGGCAACTGGACCGTCTCCGCTCCCGGCGGATCGAGCAGCGCTACCAGCAAGGTATTCCCTGCGTTGGATCAATGTCTGCTGGTGGAGAACTGGGACGGAGGCCGAGGCCATTCCGGCGACAACATGTTCGCTTACAGTCCGGAGGACAAGAGCTGGTACGGGATGTTCGCGGACAACAAAGGTCGAGTCCACATCTTCACCCAGGGCAAGGTGGCATCGGGCGCCGCCGAGTTCGAGGGTACAAGCCACGGCGCGAATGGCGAAGCCACTCTCAACAAGGTGACGATCACCCGCATTTCGCCGGACAAAGTCGAGCAAACCTGGCAGAAGTCGATCGACAACGGCGCCACTTGGACGACGGAGTTTCGTGGAGAATACACCCGCGCCGATCGTTAGGGAGATCTGATTAAGTCCGGGTTTGGAGGGGACGGCCTTCAGGCCGTCCGTAAGCTCAGCAAAATCGTCTCGGCTTTAGCCGCTGGACGCCTTCGATGGAACTTAATCAGAGTCTCCTTAAGCTGAGGAGTGAGGAAGGTGTTGTCATGCGACGAGAACTACGTTGGCTGACCATGTTCTTTGCCGATTTGCGCTTCGGAGCTCGCATTCTCAAGCGCAATCCCGGAATAGCCGTGGTGGGTGTGCTCACGCTCGCGCTTGGCATTGGCGCCAACACTGCAATATTCAGTTTGCTGCACTCCGTACTGTTGCGGCCGTTGCCTTATCGCGATCCCGGCCGGCTGGTTTGGGCTTCGCAGTATGCGCCACGCCTCGACGCAACCCTGATCCCGGCAGGAACCTTCCTCACCTGGCGCGACCAGAACCGGTCCTTCGAGGGCCTGGCGGCGTATGACGATCACCTTTGCGACGGCAACCTCACCACTGGCGCCGAACCGGTTCGACTGGACCGCTGCGCCGAGGTGAGTGCGAATTTCTTCTCCCTGCTTGGAATACAGCCCGCGTTGGGGCGCAGTTTTTCTCCTCAAGAAGATGCCCCCGGAGCGCATGGAGCCATGATTTTGAGCGACGGCTTCTGGCGGCGTCGCTTTGGAGCGAATCCCAATGTTCTAGGCAAGTCGCTGCGGCTGGACAATGCTGAGTATACGGTCGTTGGCATCTTGCCGGCGAACTTTGTCTATCCCAGCCAGCTCCAGCCGGATGCCTTCGTGCCGCTTGCGCTTCCAAGCAAGCCGGATTGGAGCCAGCGCGAGAGCGATGACATGAGCGTGATCGCGCGCCTGCAACAAGGTGTTCCGTTGCAGCAGGCAATGGCGGAATTGCAGACCATCACGCAATCACTAACGCCGCAATATCCGCAGGCTGTGGCTGAGAAACTGACGGGAGCGCAGGTGCAACTTCTGCCCCTGCACCAGCGGCTCGTGGGCGACACTCGTCCGGCCCTGTTGCTCTTGATGAGCGCTGTGGGTCTGGTTCTGTTGATTGCGTGTGTGAATATAGCGAACCTTCTGCTGGCACGGGCTGCGGCGCGACAAAGGGAATTTGCGGTGCGCTCTGCGTTGGGAGCAGCGC
>CAWFUE010000079.1:0-14445 GCA_963818905.1 uncultured Acidobacteriaceae bacterium | reverse complement strand
CACGAAAGCAGTGACGGTAACCAGTTGCCCCACTTCCGAGGGATTCGGAGCAGTCGTCACGACCGTCGTCGTAAAGCCCGTTAGACTGAAGATCGTGCCGTCGCCAACGGATCCGCCGGCTTCGGTCGTGCCGTAGAAAGTGCCGTTGCTGGCCTCAATCAGCCCGCCGACTGGCAGAGAGCCCTCAGTGGGAAATCCCGCGAAGTAGTGCAGCGTAGTCAGCGTGCCGCCAGGAGTGATCTTGAAGATGGTTCCACAACCACAGCTACTGCCGCCCCTCCCTGCGACCCCATAGAAGTTCCCATCACTGGCCTGAATCAGCCCGGCATGAACGAAGGAGCCGTCCGTGCCAACGAAGTTGTGCAGCGACGTGAAGCTGCCGCTCGCGGTGATCCTGAAAATTGTGCCGCAACCGAAGGTGCAGGCTTGGGTGTTGCCACCCGACGTTGTCGTGCCATAGAAGTTTCCATCGCTGGCCTGGAGCAGCTTCGCATTGGGCGAGGAGCCATCGGAGCTGTCGAAGCTGTGCAGCGTGGTTAGCAGGCCGTTCAGGCCAATCTTGAACACCGTGCCGTAGAGGAAGTGGGCGCCGCCGCCGGTAGTTGTCCCGTACAAGTAGCCGTCACTGCCTTGCACCAGTCCGCCAAAAGGGCCGCTACCGTCAGCGCAGGCGCCTAGAGTGCAAAAGTTGTAGATGGTGGTGAAGGCGGCGGCGGGGGTGATTCTGAAGAGCGTGCCAAAATCGTGGCTGCCTCCGGAGGTGGTGGTGCCATAGAAATTACCGTCGCTGGCCAGCAGCAGGGCGCCTTGGGGTTCGGCGCCATCGCTTCCCATGAAGCTGTGCAGCACGGTGAAGTCGCCGCGCGGAGTGATTTTAAATACCGTTCCATCCCCACTGGCGCCGGCTGCGGTGGTTACCCCATAGAAGTTGCCATCGCTGCCCAGCGTCAGCCCGGTATCCGGTTCGTTGCCATCGGGGCAGTTCGACGGGCCGCAAAAGCTGTAAAGGACCGTCAGCGTGCCGCCCGGCGTCATCTGGAACACGATGCCACCGTTGTGTGCCCCTGCACCAAAGGTGGTTCCGTAGAAGTCGCCGTCCGGCCCCTGCACGAGAGACTCATAAAGCGGCTCCGCTCCGTTCGTGTAGTCAAAGTTGACCAGCGTGGTCAAGGTTTGCGCCGGCGAAGAGGTCGCCATGACGGCACAACAGGCAATAACGATCGACAACGTTGTCGCGAGTCTGAACGCCGGCAGGACAGACGCTCGTGGCCGCATAGCTTCCTCCGAATACTTTCCCTGGGGTCGGCTGCCGGGGCTTTCACCGCACGAATGGCCGCGATATACCCAGGAGCCCCGCAGCGTGCTTCTCGCTGGGTAGCTGATTCACCTACTCCGGATGGAGGCGAATGTTAGCACTGGCGCCGCTGTGGTTCTAGCCTTTTCTGACGTCTGGAAGCTAGCGATTGAGTGGATGTTATTTAATTAATGCCGGACGGCCTACGCGAGCATCTGACCTCACTGAATCCTCTGGCTGCCGATGGAGCTCCGGGAGAACGAAACATGAACAGATTGAACTTTGCCGCCGCATGCGCGTTGGTGCTGGCCGTGACGATCGGAGTGTCAGCACAAGGTTTCCAGGTTTATCCGCGGGCGAAGAAATTCACGCCTCCGGCCACCGAAAAAGCCTTGCAGGCCATGCCTCCGAACGCCACAGAGACCATCTATTTCACCAATGATTCGTTCGCGAAAGTGGTCGCCTTCTACAAGAATCTGGGCAAGATACATACTCCGCCCTTCTTGAAAAATGGCGCGAAGCTTCCCAGCGGCCAGACCCTGAAGGAGACTTTTTTCATCTTCGACGGCTCCCCGACGCGCCCCGCAGGCTGACTGCAGAAAAGCGCGTCATGCCTTTGATATCCAGATGCAGCAGGTCGCCGGGCCGAGGATGCTCGTAGCGCTGTATGGGAGGCGGCGGGTACAGATCGCGCCAGCGGCTCAGCCGGGCGCGACGCAGGACGCGGCTGACGGTGGCCGGACTCAGACCGGTGCGGCGTGCGATCTCGTGACCGGGCATGTGCCCGCGGCGAAGAACAACAACCCTTTCTAATAAGGAAGAGGAGGTCTGACGCGGGCTGTGGTGTGGCCGCGAGCTGCGGTCGGTCAGGCCGGCAGTCCCCAACTGCCGATACCGGCCCACCCACTTGGCTGCCGTCTTAGCACTCACACTGAAGCGTAAAGCCGCTGCACTTACTCTCCGGCCATCCTCGATCACCATACGGGCAAGCCGCTCTCGACTCACCGCCGTCCATGGGGCATTCTTGTGATAGTCCATTCGGTCTCCAGAGGTACTAGTTGCTCGTCACAACCAGCTTCTCCGGTTCCAACCGAATGGACAACCTCTTGAAAGATCACAGGTGCCCCACACATTCGCACCTTTCGAATGTGTGGGAAGAAGGATTGATTCAAACAGGCAGGGGGTGTCGACGCTAATCCCTATCCCACTCATTCCAAAACCAGGAATGAGTGGGGCCCCTGCGACAGCCCAAACAAATAGGCTATTGTGACGTCCCTAAAGGGACTCAAGGTTTCTTTGTCGCACCTACCCAGCGTTGAAACGCTGGGCTAAGCTCTTCCGTCCTGCGGTGCAGGACTCGCGCGAGGCGCTCCGCACATCCAACCGTTCATCGAGCGACAGTGGCTGGGAAATTCAGTCCCACGTTGTAGGGACGCCGGCGATTCGGGGCGTGGCCCGGGTAAATTGTTCGGGTGCCTGTTCAATCGAAGCTTGAGCGGGTTTTCATTGTTGTGCCAACCAAAATCCCCACTCAAGTCCAAAAGACGGCCTTGAATGGGGCACCCAAAATCTCGTTCCAGATGTCGAGTAACAGGGCGAGCGGCCCAGGTAAACGTTTGGTCTTTTTCGTTATGCCAACCAAAATCCCTACTCAAGTCCAAAAGACGGCCTTGAATAGGGCACCCAGATCCACGCCAAGTTTGGTGTTGTCACACGCAGATTCGTGTTCTAACACGTATGTCGAGCGATTAAGGTTACCGTGGAGCAGGTCCTTAGTTACGACACGAAAGCCTTATGGTCTAAATAACAGATTCGAAAGATAGTTGCGGGCGCGAAAAATGTTCCATGAGGAACATTCTGATGAGGTGGTCAATAGCGTAGCCAGAGGACGCCGAACCGCAGATCCCTCGGCTCGGGCTGATGCCCCTCGGTCGGGATGACAAATGAAAATGGCAATCCGACTCAAGGGGCACCTGTCTGGCGAAAAGCGAACGGCGAAGAGGGAAGGAGCGAACGGAAATTCCCTAGCGAATCTCGATCACACTTCCGCTGTCCGCCGCCTGCAATTCCTTAGTCCGCTCGATGACGCGATGGGCGAAGGCGAAGATCGACTTCGCGTGCGGTGACTGATCGCCTTCGAGCACGATGGGATGGCCGCTGTCGCCGCCCTTGCGGATGTCGGGGTCGAGTTCGATGGAGCCAAGAAACGGCACACTGAACTGCTCGGCGGTGCGCTGGCCTCCGCCTTTGGAGAAGATGTCGATCTCCTGATGGCAATGCGGGCAGACGAAGTAGCTCATGTTCTCGACGATGCCGAGGATGTCGACCTTGACCTGCTTGAACATCTCGATGGCTTTGCGGGCGTCCTGCAGCGAGACGTCACTGGGGGTAGTGACGACGACCGCGCCGGTCAGCGGCACAGTCTGCACCAGCGAGATGACGACGTCGCCGGTGCCGGGCGGCAGATCGACGACGAGGTAGTCGAGATGTCCCCATTCCACCTGGCTGAGGAACTGCTTGATGATCGAATGCAGCATCGGACCGCGCCACACCAGCGGTTTGTCGCCCGGTGAGAGGAAGCCGACGGAGATGACCTTCATGCCGTAGCGCTCGGGCGGCAGAATGCGGTTCTCGCCGATGACGCTGGGCGGCTCGCTGGAGCCAAGCATCAGCGGAACGTTGGGGCCGTAGACGTCGGCGTCCAGCAGTCCGACCTTGTTGCCCATGCGGGTGAGAGCGATGGCGAGGTTGACGGCCAGCGTGGTCTTGCCGACTCCGCCTTTGCCGGAGCCGACAGCGATGATGCTGTTGACGCCGGGCAGCGGCTGCGGTTCGGCCGGCGGTTGGCCGGGCAGGTGCGAATGAGAGCTCACGTGTAGTCCTGGGGCGCTTAGGATGAAGTGCGCAAAAGGTGATTATACGCTGCGTAAGAGCAGCAATTCGCCGCGGCCTTACGAAGAAGATGATGAATTCTTTCGAACGGTTTACAAATCGTTACACCGATCGTGGATCGAATTGCCCGCCGATTTCGTATGTTCAAAGAGGAGCGCTTGCGCCCGTTGTTAGCATGGCAGCATCGAATCAACTACACATGGCCTCACCCTCAACTTCCCCAGCGGTGCGAACCGAAAACGTCTGCCGCCATTATCCAATGGGCGACAGCGTAATTCGAGCGGTCGACGGAATCTCGCTGACCATCGATCGCGGCGAGTTTGTCGCGCTCCTGGGGCAATCGGGTTCCGGAAAATCAACGTTGCTGAATCTGCTTGCCGGCCTCGATCGGCCAAGTTCGGGTTCTGTCGTCGTGCAGGGACGCGATCTGGCGAAGATGCCCTCAGAAGATCTCGCGCGCTATCGGCGCAACGACGTTGGCATGGTCTTCCAGGCATTTCATCTCATCCCATCGATGACGATCACTGACAATGTTGAGTTGCCGATGCGCTTTGCAGAAGTTGATCGTGCTGAACGCGTGCAGCGTGTGCGTGAGTCGCTGGAGCGCGTCGGACTCGGCAAGCGGCTTGAGCATCGGCCATCGGAGCTCTCCGGCGGCGAGCAGCAACGCGTGTCGTTGGCGCGTGCATTGGCCAATCGCCCGTCGTTGTTGCTGGCCGATGAACCCACCGGCAATCTCGATAGCCGCACTGGAGAAGACATCCTCAATCTGATTCGCGATGTGAGTTTGTCGCTCGGCATGACCGTCGTCATGGTGACGCACGAGCGGGCGCTGGCCGAGCGCTTCGCGCAGCGGCTCATCTATCTCGCCGACGGAAAGTTAATTTCCTCGAACCCTGTAAGTCCAACCCCAAGCCGCGCGGAGGGCCCAGAATCACAGGAGGCGCTGGCGTGAAAGGCTACGATCTACTCGATCTCGCCGTGCGCAACCTGCGGCAATCGAAGTTACGCAATGGGCTGACGACCATCGGCATCTCCGTCGGCGTGGCATCGCTGGTCGCGATGTTGTCCCTTGGTGTGGGACTACAGCAGCTCGCCACCAAGCGCCTCGCGGGCTCGGGAATGTTCGACACCGTATTCGTTACTTCCAAGCAGGACTTTCGCGGCTTCGATCGCGAGGAAGATCAGAAGGATCAGCATCCGGAAAACGCGCCGGTACTCGATGAGGCGGCGCGACTCAAGATGGCGAAGCTGCCCTACGTCATCGAGGTTGAGCCGGAAATTCGCGTCATGGGCGAAATCGTTTACAACGGGCAGACTCATTTCGGATTCGTCACCGGCCTGCCGATGTCGGCTCGCGAGAACGAAGCATTCGATACTTTGCAGGGCAAGTTCTTTTCGCGCTCGGACGCCGATGAAGTCATCCTGCTGAACGATTTTGCCAAAGAACTCGATGCACAAAACCCCAAGGCGCTAATCGGACAGACGGTCACACTGCGCTATGGCGAGCATCAATCATTGTCGGCGGAGCCCGACAGTGTAGGACGTCCCACAATGTCTGAGTCTCAGAACGATAACTCCAGCATTTCGGCGCCCGATTCCTCTTACGGCTTCTCAGTTGTTCGCAAGCTGCAGCCATTGAAGGTCGTCGGCATCGTCGACGAGGAGCCGTACGGCGGAATGCGCACGGTCTCGCGCGGCCGCATATTTCTGCCGGTCGATCTCACCGAAAAGCTGAACATGGCGCAGTTCAGCGACATGCGCAGCTCGCTGCGCGGCGGCGGCAAGAACTACATGACGCTGACGGTGCGGGTGAAAGATCCCGCCAAAGTTGCGCAGGTGCAGGATTCGATCAAGCAGATGGGCTTCCGCACATTCTCCATACTTGATGCGACGAAGAGCCTGCGCCGTTTCTTTACTGTGCTCGATCTCTTCCTCGGCATCTTTGGATCGCTGGCGCTCGCTGTCGCGACCCTGGCCATCATCAATACATTGGTGATGGCAGTTCTGGAGAGGCGGCGCGAGATTGGCGTGATGAAAGCCATCGGCGCCAGCGATGGTGATGTGAGGCGGTTGTTCTTTGCCGAGGCGGGAGCGATGGGATTTTTTGGTGGTGTGCTGGGTATCGCGCTGGGATTCGCGATCGGCAAAGCGATCAACTTCGGCACCGATATTTATCTGCGCAATCATAAGTTGCCGGCCGAGGCAGTGTGGATCCTGCCGCCGTGGCTGATCGGCGCGGCGATCGCATTCTCGATTGTGGTGAGTTTGTTGGCCGGCCTGTATCCCGCCAGCCGCGCCGCCCGCCTCGATCCGGTGCAGACCTTAAAGTACGAGTAGGTTAGATCATGCATGGGTGGAGCACGCCGTGAGGCGTGCAGTGAACTTGAACGCCTGCGCTGCGCTTTAGCGCCTGAGGCCCATTCTTT
The DNA here is from genome assembly GCA_963818905.1 of uncultured Acidobacteriaceae bacterium. Taxonomy (GTDB): domain Bacteria; phylum Acidobacteriota; class Terriglobia; order Terriglobales; family Acidobacteriaceae; genus Bog-257. The sequence goes on along the minus strand of CAWFUE010000079.1, from coordinate 7,830 downwards.
GGTTTACCTCAGCGGCTAAAGCCGGCCTTTAACGAGCTTCCTTCCTGCACGCCTCAAAGCGTGCTCCGCCATGACACTACATTTTGCCGATCGAATTATGGCATAATGTAGCTGGGGTAAGATCGCGATGTCGGTCCTTCATCAACAGATTGGCCAATGGCTGGGCGTTCCCGCCCCCAGAACTGAGCAGCAGATGCTGGAGATCGTCGAGCGTCAACTGCCGACATCTGCCATCAACCGCGTAGTCTCGCTCGGTATCACCCGCGCAGAGATCGACGCCCTGGTGATCCCGCTGCGGACCCTGCAGCATCGCCGTTCACGCCGCGAGAAGCTCACAGTAGAAGAGTCAGATCGCGTGCTGCGAGTCGCGCGGCTTCTGTCTTTAGCCGAATCGGTTTACGGATCGCGCCAGCGGGCGCTCGCATGGCTTCGCCGGACGCATCCTCGCCTGCGCAATCGTACGCCGCTGGAGATGTCAAAGACCGATACGGGCAGCCGCATCGTCGAAGAACTGTTGGTGCAAATCGACGAGGGCATGTTCGTTTGACGACGCTCTGGCGCGCAAGCCGGCATCGCGACCTAAAGGGAGCCGGAGGGTTACGCGCTCCCGGACGTTGGCACCAACGCGGCCTGCCGGTTGTGTATTTGGCAGAAAGTCCGGCAGGAGCGCTGCTGGAAGCTTGCGTCCACACTAGCTCGAATGACATTCCTCCCCATTACACTCTGCTGCAGATCGAAGTTGATGCGAAGGTTGCTATCGAGAGCGTCGATGTGAACGCCCTCCCCTCAAAATGGAGCGAGGACCTGCACGCCACGAGGGAAATCGGTTCCGCCTGGCTACGAGAAGGAAAGACAGCACTCTTGCGAATACCAAGCGCGCTGGTACCGGCAACCTTCAACGTAATGCTAAATCCGCTGCACAGCGATGCTACGCGGCTGCGCATCCAATCCGCGGTTAGGTACCCGTTCGATCCGAGAATCAAGAAATGACAAGGTTGTTTGAGTATTCCTTCAAATCTGGACGGTGGCGAAGCCGCATTCTTGCTGGTTTGCTTATTGCCCTTTCTCTTACTTCGGTTCTTCACGCGCAGGGCCGCGCCGAGTGCTCTGTCATCGATTCGCAGATCCTGTCGCGCCGCATGCCATATTGTGCGTTTTTGCCCCCAGGCTTCGATCAGGACAAGCATCGTCGCTATCCCGTGCTCTACTTCTTTCACGGTCTTGGCGACAACGAACAATCGCTGCTCAACTCCGGTGGTTGGGACATCATCTCGGATTTGCGCAGCAAGGGCAAGATCGGCGACTTTGTCATCCTCGCGCCCCGCGGCGGCCACACCTTCTTCATTAACTCCGAGAACGGCAAGATTCGCTACGAGGATTTCCTGATGAAGGAATTCATGCCGCAGATGGAGAAGAAGTATCGCGCCGATGGCACGCGCGCGCATCGCGGCATCACCGGCATTTCCATGGGAGGTTACGGAGCGCTGCGGCTGGCCTTCAAGTATCCCGACGAATTCGCCGCCGTCAGCGCCCAGATGCCGGCGCTGATCCCTGAAGTGCCTAAGGATATATCGGCAAACTCGCCGGGCTCTTTGGGAGCTGTGCTGAGTGAGCCATTTGGCAATCCCTTCAATCGCGCGTACTTCGATCGCAACAACGTCTTCTACTTCGCGCGCACTGACAGCATCGCCAGCCTCAAACGCCTGAAGATCTACTTTGATGTCGGGAACAATGACGACTACGGCTTCGAGCAGGGCGCCCAGGAGCTGGACAAGCTGCTCACATCGCGCGGCATCCCGCACGAATTTCATATCTATCCCGGCGGGCACACAGCGCAGTTCGTGGCTGCCCACTTCAGCGACGTTATCCAATTCCAGTGGAACGCCATCGGGATGGGCAAATAAGTCCCATGACCACGTGGGAACCTTCGAAGGCGTGCCTCACGATGCGAAAACCCTGGCATGCAGGCCTTGCAGGCACAACCACAACCGGCGGAAAAATTTCCAATTTGCAGGCCTTGTATCAGGGCACGACTTCAGTCGTGCCGATAAGTACCAACTGATATATGAGCCGGCTTTAGCCGGCGGCCCACTGCGGTCTGGCTACGCTTGGTCCCAAAAGTGGCTGATCACTACTGAAGCGCCGCCGCTTATCTCGCCCGCGTATCAAACACCCACATCGAGTGATCAATCACGCCTTGCGGCCGATGCAGCCACAACCACCAATAACTCGTGTAATCCTCCAGCACCTGACCGGACAGGCAACTTGCCCCCGCGACAATCATTCCCTTGACCTGCTCGTTGGGAGCCAGCGTCTCTGCTTTAATCCCGTACAGCTTGGGATCGACGGAGCCAAAGTAGGCGAGGTGCAAACTCTGATCGGGATGTTGCTGCTCATAGCTGCGCAGAGCGATCAATCCCTGTCCCCAATCCAGATTGCTGTCGGTCAGGAGCCACCAACTGTTTTGCGGTTTTACCAGCACGTTGAAGTACGCGAGATAATCGGGCGCATAGCGCAGCGCATCGGCGGCGTTCAGACAAAGGGCTGCTATCAAAAGCACCGTTCCTGTGCGATGACGGCGATTCGGCGTCTCCGGCGACCGCCAGGTATCAACCCGTTGAGGCGAGCGAGCGTGCTCCCAGATTCCGCCGGCGATCAGCAATGCAAACGGATACAACGGCAGGATGTGCCGCTCGCCGATAGCGAAGCGTGACTGCAACGCGAATGCGAGGTACACCAGCCCAAACAAGCTTGTGATCAGCAGATCGCCAGGAGCACGGCTGGTCTTGCGAACTCCCAGGATCAAGCTCGCGAAGAACAATAACAACACAATCGTCGGCCACTTCAGGGCGATGGCAATCGGATAATAGAGCGCCGGGCCACCATTCCTGTAAATCCTTCCCAAGAACCACGTCGGCCGCCCGTGCCGATTGCTGAATGCCACCTCGCGAAATCCTTCGACGTACTCACCCGCCGGCACCAGCAGATTCAGTTGCGTCTTCGTTTTCGTCGCCCAGGTCTTCGTCTCGCGGTTGGGAAATGTCGCCGTTACTTTTCCATTGCCGACTTGCAGATGCGAAACATGGAACAGATATCCCGCCCAAAACGTGAGCAGTGCGATGCCCAGCGCCAACAGCACCGGTCGCCAGTTCCATTTGCGCGGCGGATTCAAACCGCCTTCGCGACGCAGCACCAGCATCAGCACCAGCGCCAACAAGAATTCCGGCGGCGTATACAGCTTGGCCAGCAGCAGTCCGCCGAGCACGAGCCCCATCAGCACCGTTTGCTTCGCGCCTGGATTTCTTCTCCACAGCACAACCTGGGACGCCGTAAGAAACACGAACAGCGCGCCAATTCCATCGGTCGTTGTGACCGAGAAGTTCGCGATGAGCGACGGCGTGAACGCAAAGAGTGCGAGCGCGACGTTGGCTGCGCCATCGGAGAACAAGCGCCGTGTGGCGAACCACAGCGCGATTCCCAGCGCCACGCCGAGCAATGTATTCATCGGGCGCGTATGCCACGCGAGCCACTCCGGTCCAGGCTGCATTGCAGTCACCCGATATCCGCGAGCCAGCGGCTGCTGCACGACATCGACCTTCGCTCGCGCCAACGGCAACATCAGCCAGAATCGCCCCAGCGGCGGATGGTCCGTCCACATCTGGAATCGGCCATGCTGCCACGCTTCCAGTCCTGCGATCATGTGACCCGGCTCGTCGTAGGTAAGCGATTGCGTTCCGATGAACCACAGCGATTGCGCGGCAAACAGCAGGAGAAGCACAGCGGGGATCCACCAGGCGGTCCGCTGTGTCTCGGAAGGCGAAGTAGCTGCACTGCTGGATGGAAGGGTTGCGGTCGATTTCACGGGCGCACCTACGGCACATCGATGGCTGCAGGATTTGCTGACGACTCAGTTAGCATCCGATCCATCGCGATCGCCAGCCCAAAGTAGAAGAACAGGATCATCGCCACCGATTCTATCCCCAGGTCGTAATGCACAACAGCCGTAGTTTGATAGGCGACAAAGCTGGCCAGCACGCCGGTGGCCGCGGTGGTGGCAAAACGACTGCGCCCGCGCCAGCGTCGAATCAGCCGGAACAGGAAGATGAAGTACGCGACCACGAACCACAACCATGCCGCCAGCGCCGGTAATCCGCGCTCGACGCCGATCTGGATCAGATCGTTGTGGAAATGGCTTTCGTCGTGGAAGAAAGTGAACGCGCGGATATTCCATTCCTTCCAGTGATTGCGAATCGTCTCCATGCCCACGCCGAACCATGGATGCTGCCCGATGAGTCGCAGCCCGTCTTCCCACATCATGGTGCGGAAGTGCGTGCCCGGGTCGTGAGCGCCCGTCCACACGGGCCCGCGCGTGTAGCGAACCCATGCTGCCGCCGCCAGCACAAACACAACCAGCGCGACCGTCGCCCAAATGCGCGAGCGCTTGCCGGTCAGCATCAGCACCGCGACGAATCCTCCAGCCGCCAGTCCGCCCAGAGCTGCCCGCGTCTCGGTGAGGAACAGCGCGGCCACCAGCGCCACAAACGTCACCGCCAGCAACACTCGCAGTGCTCGATGCCGCGGGTCCGTTCCCAACAGCAGCGCCCAGGCCATGCAGCCAATCTGCATCAGGATCTCGGCAAAGAAGACGTAATGTCCGAGCCTGCCTTGCGCTTTGTATGGCCTGCCTCTGGCGAACTGCAACCAATGTCCGCCAAAGTCGCTCTGCATGATCTGCTCGCGGGTGACGAATGTCTCTTTCTTGTGAAGGGGAAATCCGCGCATGTAATCAATGCGAAACAGCGTGCGCGGCGGCGCTTCTCTGATCATCCGCTCCAGTTGCGCCGGACTATGCACCGCTTGTCCGTTGATGTGAGTAATGATGTCGTCGTGCCAGACATGGGCGTGCCACAGCGGCGTCTCAGGTGCGATCAGCGAAACCCGAACTCCCACACCGTAGGTGTACTGCCATCCGGTGAAAACGGCCGCGGCCAGGCCGGACAACACCAATAGCCAAACAAGAACTCGCACCTGGCTCAGCCTCCGCAGATTCTGCGCGACGACGATGCCGACCAGCACCAGGCACACAATCTTCATGCGATCCCAGCTCAGGTTGGGATCGGGACTGAGCAACGTTGAGATCCCGCTCAACGTGACATACGCCAGCAGCGGCGCCGACAATGGCTGCTCGATTGGCCGCTTGCGCTCGACCGCCAGCTTTAGCAGCCAAAGCAGAAATGCGATCTGCCAGGAGTGTTGCGAGCCCTTGATGGAGTGTGGCAGCAGAATCGCAAACAGACACAGGAAGAAGAAGATTGCGCCATTAAGAAAGCGGCTCAAAGAGATTGCAGGTTCGCGCGTAGTTTCAGTCCGTCCGGAACTTGCCTGTAACGTCTCCGGCGAGGGCGCTTGTTGTCGACTAATCATCAATTGAATCTGCGTTACTCAACAGCGTACACCACTGGCGAGGGGGCGAGAAATCCTGCTAAAGTTAAGCTTCGAAGTGCACATTTCGACGTCAGGGCCATCCGTTCCTCCTGTGCCTGCTTCGCTGACGTCTCCCTTGGGCACGGCTGCTGGATTGGCCCGGCCCACGAACCTTCGATAAGACGGCCTTATTGTGTTCGATCGTCGATCCAAGCTGCTCAGCACCGTAACCTTGCTGCACGACCTGGGCGTGACCTGTGTCGCCTTCGCCCTCGCTTACCTGCTGCGCACGTTGCTTGTGCACTTCGCATTTTTCAGCGCGCACTTGCCGGGCATCTATCCCTTCGCCCACTATCTGCCGCTGATGGTCGCGTTCCTCGTAATCTGGGCCATCGTCGGCTACTTCTCCAGCTTCTATCGCGATCTGGAGCTGAGCAATCCCATTCAGCTCATCCTGAACATTGTCAGCCAGCTTGCCATCGTGCTGGTCGTGATCTACGCCGGACTCTATTTATTCCGGCGCACCGACATCAGCCGCACCTACGTTTTGCTGGTCGGCGTAGTCGATTGCGTGTTGCTGCTGGTAGGACGCAGCGTTTCCTACTGGGGCGTCTCGCTGATGCGCGAGCGGCTCGGCCGCTATCATTATCTGCTCATTGTCGGCTGCGGCCCGCGCGCCTGTGAAATGGCCACGCTGATCGAAGAGAGCCGCGGCATGGGATTGCGGCTGGTCGGCTTCGTCGATCCCGATTTCGATACGGCACCCAAGCCTCGCATCGGCGGCTATGAAGTTTTTCCGCTCGACTCGGTGGGCGGCATCCTGCAAAATCACGTTGTCGATGAAGTTGTCTTCGCGGTGAATCTGCAGGAGCTTGCCCGGCTTGAGTCGGTGATGCGCCACTGCGCCGATCTGGGCATTCGCACCCGCGTGCAACTCGAGTTCCTGCCGCCGGCCTACTCCCGCATCTACCTGGAGAATTTTCGCGAGGTCCAGCTGCTCAGCCTGTCAAGCGCGCCCGACAGCGAGCTGCGTCTCTTCTTCAAGCGAGTCTTCGACGTCGTTCTCTCCTTCGCGTCGCTGCTATTTCTGTTTCCGTTGTTGCTGACCATCGCAGCCATGATCCGCATCACCTCGCCCGGCCCGGTGCTGTTCCAGCAAACGCGCTGTGGACTGGGCGGGCGCCGCTTCACGCTCTACAAATTTCGCTCCATGATCAACAATGCTGAGCAGATGCGCGCCGAACTGCATCAGCTCAACGAGCTGGATGGCCCGGTCTTCAAGATCAGCGAAGACCCGCGGATTACGCCGGTAGGACGCTGGCTGCGCCGCTTCTCGCTCGATGAGCTGCCGCAGTTGTGGAACGTCTTTCGCGGCGACATGTCGTTTGTCGGGCCGCGTCCCGCCGTACCGGAAGAGGTCGAGCAGTACGAAGACTGGCAGCGTCGCCGCCTGCGCATGAGACCCGGTCTAACCTGTATTTGGGTGCTCGAAGGCCGCAGCCATGTGGACTTCAATCGCTGGATGCAGCTTGACCTCAAGTACATCGATAATTGGTCGCTCTGGCTCGACGCCAAGATCTTTCTGCGGACTATTCCTATCGTCCTCTCCGGTCGGGGAGCGTACTGAACATGGCGTGCCCCACACAATATCTCCGCGATTTCCTGCAATGGGATTCGCTGAAAGGGGGAGCACGCGGAATAACTTTTCCATCGAGCTCACCGCTGCGAACATTTGCTGCCCTCTCGCCAGACGTAGGAGAGTAACGGCACAAGCCCGAACCCGCTCCCTTCGGCAGCCTCAGGTCCTTCACAGCTCACGAGGAAACAACGATCGCGATGAGTAATCCGGGGGTCTCCGCCAGTTCGCCCGCGCCAAATTCGACGAACGTTGGGTCATGGAAGAAAGCCTTCGTGGTATTTGTCTTTTGTGCAGCGACGGCGATCGCCTCGTCCGCACAAACTTTCATCACGCTGGTGAACTTCAACGGAACCAACGGAAATATCCCCAGTTCATCTCTTATTCAGGGCATCGACGGGAACTTCTACGGGACCACCGAATATGGCGGGACGCACAGCGGGACGTGCGGCGACGACGGCTGTGGCCTCATCTTCAAAATGACGCCCAGTGGGACATTGACCACGCTGCACAGCTTCCAGGGGTACCCCAACGACGGTTCCGAACCTGGCGCCGCGCTGGTGCTGGGCACGGACGGCAGCTATTACGGGACTACCTTAGGGGGCGGAGACCACTGCGGTCCTGCTTACGGCTGTGGGACTGTTTACAAAACCACCCCCGGCGGGACGGAGACCACGCTCTACAGCTTTTGCTCTCAAAACGACTGCGCTGACGGCGAGAGCCCTAGCGGCATGGTGCTGGCTACCGATGGTACAAATAGGATGCTTAAC
>CAWFUE010000078.1:0-60047 GCA_963818905.1 uncultured Acidobacteriaceae bacterium | reverse complement strand
TTGTCCTCTACTCGTTCAGTTTAGGTCTTGCTGGCCGTCATACACTTCCGATTCGCCATAGCTGATGCTGACCAGATCAGGCGGAGTTTGCTGACTTAACAGGCCCTCCAACGCGATAAAGCCGCCAAAGTTAGTGATGGTGTCTTCGCAGGAGGCCAGCACAATGGCTGCATTCGGCGCAGCCGCACTGGACCATTCCACATCGAGCGCAGCTTCCACATCGTCTCCGTTAGTACCCGGATCGGCACAGCCGACTCCCGGATGCACCTGGACAAAGGTCCCTGATGGAAACTGCTCCGACAAACCGAAGGTGCTGCGGAATGCATTCCAATCACCGGGATAGTTGTACACGTCGGTGTCTTCAATCAACGCGATGGTACGACCCAGGCCGGTGTAGCCGGCGTTGAACGCAGGGTTCAAATTGTAGATAGTCGCCAGATCGGAAGGCACAACCGCGTAATAGCCATTACCTAGGGTGTAGTCGGCCCTTGGTCTCCTGCCAACATTCGGATTTACCGGAGGCGGCTGCATCTTTTTGATCATCGGATGGGGCATAAAGCTGTTCAGCTTAACCACACCGACAACCGCGGGAGCCAGCGCGGAGGGAATCTTGGGGTCGGTCATGTTCGCGATCTGGCGCGTCCCGTTCACGTCCAGATTATGTATCTCGGTGTGGAACGCCGCCTCAACCTGAGCCGCGGTGCCGGAAAAGTCGATGACCGTACCGGTGGGATACACTTGGTTTACGGTGAATCCTTTGGACCTCAACCATGCGGTAAGTGTGCTGATGTCCGACGACGCCAATCCGTACCTTGATCCGATCTCCTGCGCAGTAAGCCATTTGTGGAAGTACTGCGAGGAGGGATTGTGCAGATCATCGATGTACTCGACCAGCGCGGTCTCCAAGTCAGCGGGCCGCCGCAGCTGGAGGAACAAATGATTCAGCGCCAGATTACCGGACACTGCCCCGCGGTCATTTGCCTGGGTGGCTTCGGGACGGACGTTGCCGGTAAGTGTTACCAGCTTCGATTCGTCGATCTTTTGCGTAATCAGCGCGCGCTTGGTTGCTGCATTGGAAGCAAGGTTGAAGGTGAGGACGAATGCGAAGACGGCAAGAAAAGTTGTACCCAGGATCCGGCGAGTCATAGGCCCTCCTTACGAGCTCTGAACTGCGGTCTACAGGTTTAGTCGAACTGAGTTTTCCCGGATGAACCCTGCCACGGTTGGATTTCAACTCCTTCGAGGCGAGAGTATGGTACTCCATTCATCCAGCAGGGTCTAGGCCGGGGTTGTCGCAAACAGGGTGAAATTGCAGCCCCTGTGAAACCGACTTGCGATGTTAAAACTCTCGTGAATCTCCCCCGTGGACGCATCTAACGTTTCGGCTCACGATGGACTGGCTGCAACTCAAATTCGCCCGAGTTTGCGCGTGTTTTTTCTTTCTAAGTCTTGTGGGACCGCTGCACGCGGCTGAGACTCCCTTGCGGCCGCTGAACTCGGGCTGGGAATTCCGCGCCACCAATGCCAAAGATCATCCCGAAGTCGCAGGTTGGCACACGGCACAGGTTCCCGGGGTCGTGCAGACAGACCTGCTCGCCGCTCATCTGATCCCTGATCCTTTTTATGGCGACAACGAATCCCGATTGCAATGGATCGGGTTGACCGATTGGGAATACCGGACCACGTTCGATGTCGACGCCGTAACCCTGCAACACGAACACGTGGACTTGGTCTTCGAGGGGCTCGACACTTTCGCCGAGATCTTCGTCAACGATCAGCAGGTGTTAACCGTTGACAATATGTTCCGATCCTGGCGGATTGCAGCGCGTCCGCTGCTGAAGCTCGGGCCTAACACGCTGCGCGTCGTATTTCGCTCGCCGATCACATCGATGATACCGAAGGTGAAAGCGCTGCCATACATCCTGCCATCGGTGTCGACGGTCAACGAAGGCAACGAGGAAAATATCGCGACGGCACCTTACACGCGCAAAGCCGCGTATCAATACGGTTGGGATTGGGGACCACGCTTCATCACGATGGGAATCTGGAAGCCGGTGTGGCTGGAAACATGGGACAACACGCGCATCGAAAACTTTCATATTCGCCAGCTGAAGATCAAGCATGACGTGGCGGAACTAGCGGCGGAGCTCGACATTGAAGCCAGTCAGCCGATGACGGGAACTGTCACGGTCGGTTACAGCGATGTGCTGAGCGCAGAATCGTCCCACCCCAGCCAAACGATGGGTGGAATAGGGCACCCGAAGTTGTTGAGCGCCGTCTCGCAAACCGTTCAGCTCGACACAGGCATGAACCACATCTCCATTCCACTGCGAATTGTCTCGCCGAAGCTCTGGTATCCCGCGGGATACGGAGCACAGAATCGATATGTCTTTTCGGCGGAGGTGCTCGCCGGCAAGGCTGTGGTTGCGCACGCCGAGCTGAAGACGGGCCTGCGCTCGGTCGAGCTGCGCCGCCTGCCGGATCAGTGGGGCAAGAGCTTTACCTTCGTCGTGAACGGCATTCCAATTTTCGCGAAGGGCGCGAACCTGATTCCGTTCGACAGCTTCCCGAGCCGCGTCACGACCGCGCGTTACCGCGAGATCCTCGAGGCGGCGCGCGCTGCGCACATGAATATGGTGCGCGAGTGGGGCGGCGGAATTTATGAGAGCGATGTTTTCTACGACATCTGCGACGAACTTGGACTTATGGTCTGGCAGGAATTCATGTTTGGCGGCGACATGGTGCCGGGGGATCTCGCGTTTCAGGAGAACGTGCGCGAGGAAGCGATTCAACAAGTGAAACGGCTGCGCGATCATCCCAGCATCGTGCTCTGGTGTGGCAACAACGAGATTGAGGCGGGATGGCAGGTGTGGGCGGATCGTCTGGCGTTCAAGGAGTCGATCACTCCGCCGGAGCGCGAGCGCGTCTGGCAGGATTACGTTGTGCTCTTCCACGACATCATCAAAAGCGTGGTCGAGCAATACGGCCAGCCGACACCGTATTGGCCGAGCTCACCCAGCGCCGATTTCGAAGAGCCTCCGAACAGCCAGGACAACGGCGATATGCATTACTGGGGCGTGTGGCACGCGCTGGAGCCGATCGACAACTACAACCTGCAGGATCCGCGCTTCATGTCCGAGTTCGGCTTCCAGTCGTTTCCTGAGATGCGCACGATTCGCAACTTCGCACCCCCCAACGAGCTCACCATCGACTCGACGGCGATGCTGTCGCATCAGAAGAACCATGGCGGCAACGAGCGCATCCTCACCTACATGTTGCGCGAGTATCCCGAGCCCAAGGATTTCGCGTCCTTCGTCTACATCAGCCAAGTGCAGCAGGCGGAAGCAATCAAGCTTGGCGCGGAACATTTGCGGCGCGACCGTCCGCGCACCATGGGCGCACTGTTCTGGCAGCTCAACGATTGCTGGCCGGTCGCGTCATGGTCGAGCATCGACTACTTTGGCCGCTGGAAGGCGCTGCAATATTATGCGCGCCGATTTTATGCCGATCTGCTCATCTCACCATTCGCGCATGACGGAACAGTCGATGTGTACGTCGTCTCTGACAAGCTGCAGCCGGTGACCGGGCAAGTTCGAACGCGGCTGCTGAGTTTCGACGGCAAGACGTTGCTCGACAAAACTCAGCAGGTGCAGATTCCGGCGCAGTCCAGCGCGGTTTACGTCAGCCTGAATGAAAAGGAATTATTAGGCGCAGCCGAGCGCGATCGCACGTTCCTTGTCTTTGATCTGAGTGTCGACGGACAAACGGTTTCGCGCAATGAAGTGTTCGGCGATCGCATGCGAAATCTGGAACTGCCGCTGGAGCCTGCGATTCAAAGCAGTGTCGCCCGCGGTGGTCAGGATTACGCGGTGACGCTGCGCTCTCCGGTGCTGGCGCGCGATGTGTATCTTTCCTTTGGCGATCTCGATGTCACGGTATCCGACAATTATTTTGATCTGCTGCCGGGAGAAGAGATCGTTGTTCACGTGACGAGTCCGGCAACTCTGGATCAGTTGCAGAAATCGATGAAGATCACTTCTTTAACGGATGCGTTTTTCGACGAGAGGCCGACATATCGCGGCCACAGTTTGATTGCGGATCAAGATAAGACTGGGACCCGGCCATGGTGCGCCGATCTCGAGCTCGATTGGGAGCGTCGGGACGAACAGCTAGCTACTTCCCTGTCCAACACGCGTGGCGTTTTTCAAGGAACGCCGAGATTCCCTCCTGCGCATCGGCAGCCAGCGCGTTCATGCTCATGACTTCCTTCGCGTACGCATAGGCTTTGGGCTGGTCGAGATCGATCTGCGTATAGAAAGCTTGCTTGCCCAACGCTACGGTCAGCGAACTGGCTTCGGCGATGCGGTTTGCGAGTTTGCGCGTCCGCTCGGCAAGCTCGCCGGCAGGAACGGCCATGTTGATCAATCCCCATTCCGCTGCGGTTACGGCGTCGACCATTTCGCCGGTGAGCAGCATCTGCAGCGCGCGCTTGCGTCCGATGGCGCGGCTGAGCGCCACCATCGGCGTGGTGCAAAAGAGACCGATCTTGACGCCGGGCGTGGCAAATGCCGCGGCATCGGAGGCAAGCGCCAAATCGCAAGTCGCAACCAGTTGGCATCCGGCCGCGGTGGCGATGCCCTGCACCTCGGCTATCACCGGCTGAGGAATCGATTGCACGCGCGTCATCAACTCGGTGCAGACGTCGAACACCTGGCGATATTCGTTGATGTCGCGACCTACCATCTCACTGAGATCGTGGCCGGAGGAAAAGACCTTGCCGGCGGCGCGCAGGATGACCACGCGCAATTGGCGATCGCGGCCGATTTCGTTCAGGCACTGAATCAGCTCGGTCATCAGCTCCAGCGAAAGAGCGTTGCGGCGCTGCGGCCGGTTCAGGGTCATCAACGCAATCGAACCGTCGGTTTCGAAAAGGATGTTCTGATATTGGGCGACAGCGGTGGTCGGCGATTCGGGCATATGCGACTCCTGGCGATGACTAGGTATTGCTCCGGAGCAGACATCCGGAACACTTGCGTAATCAACCTGAGTTTACCGCGTTCGCGAGGAGAAGCCGAAACAGGACGAGGTTTGTGCAGCACGTTATGCGAGGCGTGGAGCTTTCGAATGTTAGCGGAGAAAAAAGGGCGGTGGGCGCCCGATTACTGTTGGGGTTGCGACGCCCACCTTGGATTTGGGTTACTGTTATAGACGTGAGAGCGCGACAAATAGTTCGCGTGACAACCAGTTTTAACAATTCTTCACAAACGGAATTTCCCTTCAAAACTCGGCGCCAAGATCAGCGCCGGACAGGGGCTGAAGCCCAAGCCACTATCGACGCCGACGCGACTAGGCTGCTGAAAAACTCGAAACCCCAGATCCCTCACCGGCTGAAGCCGGTTCGGAATGACAAAATAAGGGACTTGCAACGACGCACCTAAAGGCACGCCCCTTCAAGCCTAATGGCGCGATTTACCGGCTGAACCCTGTTTGCTGTAGCTGATTGCTGACTGCTACTTGCTTCCCGCCGGCAGAATAATCTTCTCCAGATACTCAATCGGCAGCGGCCCCTGATCGAGCGCGCGATTGTGGAATTCTTCCAGACTGAAGCTGCTGCCTTTGGCCGCCTGATATTTCTTGCGCAGCTCCCACCATTGCCGCGTGCCGACGAAGTAGGTCGGCAGCTGCGTCGAGCTGAGCTTAGCCCGCACCAGCTTCCCTTCCGCTTCGGCCTGGGCCTGGAAGCAGTACTTTGTCATCAGATCGAGGGCCTGCTGATCGCTCATATTCATGGTCTGCAGCCGAATGTCGAGAATGCTGTTGGCGACAGCTCGCAACCAGATCTTCAGGCGCACCAACTGAATTTTGGATTGAAGTTGTCATAACCCTCCTCCGTCATGACATCGGCGCCGTACTCGGCCCAACCTTCGATGTAAGGACCATTGCCGAAAAGGTTGCGCAGCACGCGCCGCGTCGGCGGCTCGACATCATTGGCGTGCTCGAACTGCACGTAGTGGCCGGGCAGGGCCTCGTGAATGGTAAGCCACTGCAACGCGTAATTGTTGTACTCGCGCAGCTTGCTCTCAATCTTCGCCGCGGGCATTTTGGGATCGATGGGCGTCACCCAATACTGCGCCTCGGCATTGGGCTCCAGCGGCGGCGCACCATGAAAACCCGCAACTGAATAAATGCCGCGCTCGAACTCCGGCGTCGGAATTACCTTCAGGTTATTGCGAGTGCCGAGTGAGACGATCTTCTTCTCGATGATGAACTGGCGGATCTTGACCACGTCGGCTTTGATAACTTCCATCAGTTGATCCGGCTGCGGATGCTCATCGCTGATCTTGTTGAGCACCGCAGCGATGATCTTGTTCTCGCGCTCCTCGGTGGGCAGGCTCGCGTAATCGTCCTGGCCGGGATACATCTGCTTGTAGAGCGGCAGCGCGATCTGCAACATCTCAGCGCGAACCCGTTTCAGCTCGGCTTCGGCATCGGTCAGCAACTGATCGGGCGTGATGGAGGTCTCCATCACATAGCGAAATTTCGGAGCATACAGCTCCGCGCCCAATCGCCAGTTGCGGGCGTTCGTCGGCACTTGGGAGAGATAGTTCTGCATCCAGGTATTGAAGTTATTGAGCGCCTGTTTTGCGGCGGGCGCGACCTTGTCGTACTGCGCCTTCAGCGGTGAACCGGCGGGAATTTCCGCGGCAACAGTTTCGAGCAGGTCGAGGTTGCCTTTGTTTTCCTCGACGGCGGTCGAGATGAAGATGGGATCGGAATCGCTCAACTCCAGCTTCGCCTGATTGAGGAAGCGCGGAATCTGTCCGATGCGCGAGATAACGTCGCCAAGCCGAACCTCCAGCGAAGCGTAGTCCTGCGTGAGCGGCAGAAATAAGCCGTTGCCGATCAGCTCCACGTACACCGTGGGATTGTGTTGGTAGTTTTGGATCTTCTCGAATTCGAGCAGGTTGAGCGCGATCTGGTCGTCGATCAGGCGGAAGTCGGCGGCACACTGCGGGTTGAGCGAGGCGATGGGAGTTTCCTGCTGGAAGCGCGTGCGCCACTCGCGATAGAACTTCACCTGCTCGGCAAACGATTGCAGACTCTCATCGTCGAGTTGGGCGTCGAGGTCGATCACCTTGCCGGTCTTTGGATCAGTGTGCTGGTGATATCCGGCCTGCGAAGCATTTACCGGCGAAAGTGCCAGCGAGTCCTTCACGAACTGATCGCTGAGCTGCTCGAATTTTGCGTTGACGTCGGTGGTGGATTTCATGTTCTGGGCTGTGAGTATGACGGATGCAAGCGAGAGAAAAATAGCAATGCGAAGTAGGTTGGTCATGGCGCCTCGAAAGAGATTCCAAGCGCGCCAGTATAAACCCTGGGTGGGCGTGTCGTTATGGAATGGTTACTGGCGTGTCACGACCTCCCACAGACAGGCTCCACGTGACGCGGCAATATCGCTATTGCTTGTAATGGGGCTTTCTCATCAACTGACTGAGGCAAACTAGCAACGCCCAACTTCGGATTCTCGTCATCGTAAGTTTGCTCCAAGCGAGTCGACGCAGGCCGCAAACTGACGGAATACGGTCCTGCTACCACTACTCCTTCTCGTGACCGTGATGATGGTGTTCGTCGTGTTCATGAGGATGGGAGTGAGCCACGCTTTCGTGGGTATGCTCGTGTGTGTGCTTGCCGCTCTGGTTGGACTCCCCTTCGTGGGAGTGGTCGTGATGGCCGTCGTCGTGAGAATGCTCATGAGTGTGCGTCACTTTGTCGTGCGAATGGGAGTGAGTGTGATCTGTCATTGCCGTCTCCTGTTTGGTGTCGCGGATTATAGCAGGCGACCCGAACAGACCAGAAGTAACTGTAATCAGGTGTGGTTGTTGAAAAAGTCACTCTGATTAGCACGGTAAAAGGAAGCATTGCTTCCATGTACTGCGTGATCTTTATGTCCGGGGCCCCAAAGCGAAAAATCAAGAAATGGAAGGAGTTGTCGAGCTCCGGCACCGTAATATGGCGCGTTGAGTTTGTGCGTTCTCAGGCCCAGAAGTTGGCGTGACCTGGGAAGCCACCAAATGTCAGCAACAATCAAGCCGGGGCCTGCCCCTGAACGGCAACGACGGACTCTCTCCGGGTGTAGATCACCACAAGCCACAGCAGGATGGCGCCGAACACCAGCAGGCTGCCTTCGGGGCCAGCCGCGCCGCCGCTCCACAGCGGGTTGCCGGCCGGAGTGGTGGTCAGGTAGTGGCCAGGGGCGACCAAGCCGCTATTGGCGGTGCCATAGAAGAAGGTCTCCGCCCAGTCCCATGCGGCGTGGCAGCCGATGGCCCACCAGGCCGAGCCGGTGAGCCTTACGCTGGCGCAGGAGACGAAGCCGATGGCCGCCGCGGAGAACACGCCGAACCAGTTTTCGCCGGGGCGGACGTGAAGGAAGCCGAAGAGAGTGGAAGTGACCCAGGCCGCCTGCCAGAATCCCGCGCCCTCGATCTTTTTTAGGTGCAGCCACAGGCAGGGGAAAATCCCCAGCAGGGCCATGAGGTAGACGCCCCAGAGCGCGTTGCCCTTGGCCGTTAGCCGCAACGCCAGGCAGATCGCGCCGTTCAGGCCCAGCGCCCACCAGATATTAATGCCGCGAGTGAGGGTGAATAGCAGGAAGCAGCGGAAGTAACCCTCCTCGTTGAAGCCCACCAGCAGAAAGGTGGCTGCCCAGAGCGCCCCAAACTTGAAGAGCGACATGCCAGAGAGCGTGACAGGCCCGAAGTGCAGCCAGCCGCCCCAGGCCAGTACACCTACCAGCGCCGTAAGCGAGACAAAGCCTGTCGCCAGGCCGCTGAGGAAGTTACGCAGGCGGCTCGGGCCGGTGAGATTGTAGGCCAAAAGGCTCTCTCGGCGCTCGATCCGCGCGAGCACAGCGGCCGCGGCCGCCAAGGCCAGAAGGCCCCCTAAGAGTTCGAAGAATACCGATGGAACAGCAAAGTCGTAGTTCGGGCTGACCAGATGGAGTTTGATGAGCGCAAAATCAACACCTCGGTTAAAGATCTCGATCAACAAGACAAAAGCCAGCACCGACCAGCCGGCGCGGAGCCCCTGGCCGCCCAGAAAGATCCGGCGGACGACGCGCGTCTTCCAGGGTTCAGTCGCTTCGCGGCGCGGCGTTTCCGGCGGAGGGGACTGTATCTCCGGGTCCGAGAAATGCACGGAGCCTCAATTCCTTGGGTAATACGGGATGAATAGTACGGGACGAAAGCTGTCCGCTGCTGTGACCCACGACACAACTCAATCGCCAGTAAGCCCGCCAGCCACAAAAATGGAGTCCTCGACTCACTTCAAGTGAAATTTCGGCCACGAAGTCTTCAGCCAAGCCTTAACGCTCAGGCGCTTTCACCTTCGGCTTCCGCTCAGGCGTTGTTTCCGTGTGTTCGTATGAATCGTCTTTATCCCACAAACTTGCGAGTCGTTGGCGAAATATCCTCGATTTACGCTCATCATCCTGAATCGGGAACGCTACGGCAAAGTTCGTTGCCTCTGCGGGCGTCGATATCGTTAAAAGGCTCTCGCGAGCCAAACAGCCACGCGGGTGAGAGCAGTCACAACGAGCACGATCACCAACGCTATCAGCAACCAATCCAGTTTTTTGCTTCTAGCCTCCCACCGCTGTCGTCGCTCCGCCTCTCCTTCCGACAAGAGCCGGTTGAGTTCCTTAATGTCTTTTTGGTTGTGGAAGGGAACGTTCCTCATAGGCACATTCATTCTAAAGCTGCCTCTGGTGAAGTGATGGAAGTGACATTAACACTAATTGGCGAAATCGGGGTATAGCATTCTGGGCGACGGATGTCGCTAATTGACGCGAGGCCTTCCTCTTCGGCCCCACGCAAGGTAAGCGAGGCTCAGCAACAGCAGCCACGGAATACCCGACTCCAGCGCGACCCGCATTCCTTCGACCCACCAGGTGGAGATGATGATCGCCAACACGGCCGCGCCGCCGGCGATTGTTGTCCAGGGAAATAGGGGCATGGTCAGCGAAGGGGCATTTTCTTTTACTGGTAAGATTACATTGGATCGTCTTACTGATAAGATTCTTGTCTTCTTTCTTATTAGTAAGAAAATCCGCGGTTGCGGGTCACGGTGCCAGCGGAAGCCGAGATGGGTGATGAAGATCATCAGCCAGACGAAGAGCCCGCCGAAGAGCGCGATTCCAAACATATAGACATAGGCGGAGTTGGGGAACGAGATGGCCAGCACCGTGGCGAGCGCCAACCCGCCGGCGGACGCCATCAGCGCCGGAATCGGCGTGCCTTTTTCGGTGACACGGCCCAATGCTTTCGGCGCGTATCCGCCACGCGCGAGGGAGAAGATCATGCGCGTGCATAGATAGAGGCAACAATTCATCCCCGAGAGTGCTGCAGTCAGCACGACGAAGTTGACGATGTCGGCCGCGATCGGCACGTGCATCAGGTCAAAGACACGAACAAATGGGCTGACCGTGATGCTTTGGCCGGGTTCGATCTCGGTCCACGGGATAACGCCGACGAGAATCACAATCGCGCCGACGTAGAAAATAACCAGCCGGAGCAACATGGTGCGCATGGCGCGCGGCACCGCGACTTCCGGATTCTTGGCTTCACCCGCAGTGACGGCCACGACCTCTGTGCCGATGAAACCGAAGATGACGAAGGCCAGCGCCTGCCATACGCCAAGCCAGCCTCGTGGCAGGAAACCTCCGTGGGCGCGGAAGTTTTCCAGCCCAATCGGCCGTTGCTGGTGAATGCCCAGCAGGATGCCGGCGCCGAGAGCGATGAAGACGACGATGGCGCTGACCTTGATCATCGAAAACCAGTACTCGAAGCTGCCGAACGCGCCGACGCTGCGCGCGTTGATGTAAATGAGCGCCGCCGAGTAGAAAACGACCCACGCCCACACCGGCGTGTTCGGGAACCACCATCGCGTGTAGATGGCGGCTGCGACAGCTTCGCCACCAGCCGCGATCGACTGCGCCGCCCAGTACGTGTAACGCACGACGAAACCTGCCCACGGCGAGACGTAGAGATCGGCGTACACGCCGAACGAGCCGGCGGTGGGATGCACGACGGCCATCTCCGACAGGCAGTACATCAGCAGCAGCGCGATGACCGAGGTAACGATGTAGCTGAGGATGACGCCCGGACCGGCGGTACGAACCGCGAGCGCGCTGCCCAGAAACAATCCGGTGCCGATCGCGCCACCAATGGCGATCATGCTGAGCTGCGCTTCGGTGAGTTGGCGCGCGAGACCTTGCTCGTTGGCGATTGCCTCTTCGCCGAATTCGGGAAGCCGAACGGGATCGGCGGCCATCAGGCGTTCGCCTTTGCGTGATGGCGCTGAAATTCGCTGGTGAGCGCGACGAGACGGTCAACGTCTTCGCGATTGTTGAACAGGTGACACGCAATCCGCACGCCCCCCACATCAGAGGTGTAGCGCAAGGAGACGAGGACCTTTTGCTGCTGCAGAAAATCGATGAGCGCGACGTTGTCGGCGGGGCTGTCGAAGGTGAGGGTGACGATGCCGGAGCGATAGCGGCGGTCGAGTGGCGTGACGATTTCAATCTCGTGCCGGTGCAGAGAATCGATCAAATAATCGGTGAGGCACAACACGTGGTCGGCGATCTTCTCGATGCCGATTTCATTGATGAACGCAACTGACTCGGCCAATCCAATCGCGCCGGGATAGTTGGAGGTGCCTCCGGTCTCCCAGCGCCGCGCGCTGTCGATAAATCTGTACTCGGAAACCGGCGTGATCGAGGGAGTGCCGAAATATGTTCCCCAACCGTCTTCCGGTTCGGCGACGGAAAGATATCCGGCCAGCGGTGCTTCCACTCGAGCGCGAAACTCGGGATTCAAGTAAAGAAAGCCGCAACCGAAGGGGGACATCAACCACTTGTGACCGCCGCAAGCGAGCGCGTCGACTGGCGTTTTCCGCACGTCGAGCGGAATTGCGCCGACCTGCTGGACGGCATCGACGATCAGAAAGATGCCGCGTTGCCGGCAGAGACGAGATATCGCATCGAGGTCGCAGCGAAAACCGTTGTTCCATTGCACTGAACTTATGGACAGCAGCCGCGTGTTGGACGTGATCGCTGCATCGATGTCGTCGATCTCGATCTGGCCGTTGCGATTTGGCACGATGTCGATCTCGATGCCAATCTCGCGACGCTTCTGCACGAATGGCAGAGCGACTTCGATAAATTCCAGGTTGCAGATGACGACGCGATCTCCGCGTTGAAGCGGGATAGCGTTGGTCACCAGGTTGAGGCCGTGCGTCGTGCTCTCGACCAGCGCGATGTCGTTCTCGTTGGCGTTGATGAGCTTGGCGATCTCGGGACGCGCGGCGCTGCGCATCCTGTCCATGTCAATGTGATGCTGGGCTGATGAGCCGGATGGACAGGTCGCGACCATCTCGAGGAAAGAGCGCAGCTTCGTGATCGTGCGCTGCGGAGCGAGGCTGACGCAGGCCGAGTCGAGAAAGACCTGATGTTGGAGCGCGGGAAATTGGCGGCGAGCGTCGTCGAAGGTCATGGGTTGGGTCATTGTACAAAACGATTGACTAACCGCCGACGTGAAAGGTGCCGCTCGGCCCCGGAAATTGCAGTGTCTTCCAGATCAGATGCCTGGACAGAATGAAACATCCCAACCAAAGCAACCCGTAAAAGAGGACGTCTGAAATCAGCCAAGCGCGCTGGCCACGATACGAGATTGCCCAGCCACCTAACCAGCGGACCAGAATGATCTTTGCGGCCTCCAGCAGAAGTAGTGCGCCGAGATAGAAACCGCAGGTCAGCAGGCCGATTTTCAGGTAGAGCGGCATGGGGCCTCCTCTGGATTACGTTCGCATGATCGTACAGCAGCTTGCCTGGGGGACGAAAGCAGGTCCCTCGACTGCGCGTCCGCCGTTCCGCAAAAGACGCGGAACGGAAAACCGATGCGGACGCTTCGCTCGGGATGACAAGTAATAACTAGGAGCGATGACGGCACGACTCAAGTCGTGCCCTGATACAAAACCGTACTGGCAACTATCCGGCGACGATCTCGTACGGCCGCATCATCTCGTTGTCCTCGTGCTCCAGGATGTGGCAGTGCCAGACATACTTTCCCGGATAGGTGTCGAATTTCACGATGATGCGCGTCACCATTTTTCCGTCGGCGCGAACGGTATCCTTCCAGCCGGCCTCGGAGGGCTCGGGCGGAGTGCGCGGCCCAAGAAAATGAAACTGCTTCTTGGTTATATAGGTCCACGGCTCGTAATGCTGGCGGTCGAGAATCTGGAAGCGTACGGTGTGCAGGTGAATGGGATGAGTGTCATCGGTTGGATTGATGAACGTCCAAATCTCGGTGGTGTTGACTGTGGGCTTTTCCGTGATGGGATCGTGCCAGTAACTGGCGTTCAGCAATAGCTCGGTGGATTCACCGGTGAAGCTGCGATATTCATCCAGCGTGAGTAAACGGGTGGTCGTCGCCTCCGATTCCGCAATCCTGGGGACGGGACGCAGCTCTCTGGGAAGAGAGTTGCTGTCTCTGACTTTGTTGGCCGAGACGCGGAATTGCATGATCCCGGTCATGTCTGTTTTCAGCACAATCTGCTCGCCGCGGCTCTGGCTGAAATCGATAATGATGTCGGCGCGCTCACCGGGGGCTAACTGAGTTCCTTTGAGCGCGACCGGCGCCGGCAACAGTCCCTGATCGGTGCCGATCTGATCGAAGCCCATGCCGTTGTGCAATGTGAGATAAACGAACCGCCCGTTTGAGGCGTTGAGAATGCGGAAGCGATACTTGCGCGGCTCGACCTCGAAATACGGAAAGAGCTTGCCGTTGATCAGAATCGCATCGCCGGAGAATTCCGGAACCCAGGGAGCTTTGGGTTTATCGGAGATCGGGTAATAGAGCTGGCCTTCGGGCGTGATTAGCCGGTCGAAGATTGTCAGCGGGATTTCATACGTGCCGCTCGGCAAGTTGAGACCAGCTTCGAATTGGTCTCTGATAAAAGTGACGCCGAACAGCCCTGCATAAATATTCAGGCGATTGATGCCCATGGCGTGGTCGTGATACCAGAGCATCGCTGCGTCCTGCTGGTTGGGATAGTGGTAGAGCGCCGACTTGCCGGGCACGAACCAGTCTTCGGGAAAGCCGTCGCTGTCGGCTTGAACCCGCGCGCCGTGCAGATGGGAGACAATTCGCACCTGAGGATTGCCTTCCGCGCCATGCAGCCGATAGTCGATGGGCAAGAAATGTTGTTGCGGCAACTCGTTGGCCCACTCGACAAGAGTTGACTCGCCGCTGCGCATCTCCAGCGTGGGGCCCGGCACTGACGGCCCGAAGGACCAGAAGCGCGTCGGCTTGAGGTCGCGGTGAATTTTCATTTCCACCGGTCGTGCCGCGAAACGGTAATAAGGCGCTTCGGTTTTGGGATCGCCTGGCAAGGTTCGCATGCCTGGTGATTTCGCGATTGGCGGAATGGGCAGCGGATCAACAAAAGTCGGAAGCGTGCTGACGTTCAGCGTGTCAGCCTTCGGTGTCGCCGGATGCATCATCTGCATCGCGGAGAGGGTTCTTGTTCCTCGCAACAAAATGCCGCCCGCCAGCATGGAAGATTGCCGCAGAAAATTTCGACGTGAGGTCAAAAAGGTCACCTGAAGTCAGTAAGAAAGGCTTTCACTGGAGTTCGTTTATAAGCATAAAGCAGCAATGGACGCAGACGAGCCTGCATCCATTGCTGAAGATTAAAAGATGGTTACAACTTTCGCGGTCGAGAGTCAGAGACTTGCGCAGCCTGTTCCCGTGACTTCGCCGGTCGAGTCATTGAGAAGCAGGTAGCGCAAACAAGAAGTCGGCCGGTTGAACTGGAACAGAGAGGCAATGGAGTTGTTGACGGAATCAACCGAGCCATTGCCAATTCGTTGCCCGTTGAGCCAGTTGTCTTCGACAAAGTGAATGATCGAAGCCTGGTCCAACAAGGTGTGATCGACCTGATTTTGCCGCGCATAGCCTGAGATCATCAGGATCGGAATGCGCGGGCCGTAGCCGCAGCGTCCCTGGGCACTGGGAGCCGTGACGCCGGAAAGCGTTGGTGGCACGGTGCCGCAGGTCCCAGCGCCGGTAATGGCATCGGCGGTAGTCTGCGAGGTGTTAATGATCTGGCCGAGCTGATGGTCATACCAGCCGTCGGAATCGTCGTAGTTAATGACGACCGCAGTGCTCGCCCAGTACGGGCTCTGCATCAGGAAATTGATGGTGTCGACGACAAAGGTTTGCTCGTCGATCGGATCAGAATAGCCGGGGTGCGCATCCTGATAGCCAGGAGCCTTCAAGAAGTTCACCGCCGGGAAATTGCCGGCGTTGACGGCATCGAAGAAATCCTGAATGTCGTACTGGTGGTTACCCGCATCGCCTTGCTGACCGATGGTCATGACCGACGTGGGCCGGGTGTGCGCCCAGTTCTGGGTACTGGAGTAATACTGGAAGGGCTCATGGTGCGGAATGTAGTCCTTCTCGGTCACACCGGTGATGGTGGAGGTAGTCGATCGGTTGCAACCGGTCGTGCCATTGGGGTTCACGATGGACAAATTGAAGCCGCCCTCGAACCAGCCCCAGCTCACGCCGGCAGCGTTAAGCAAATCGCCGATGTTGTGGCCGCTCAAATCGAGATTCTCGCCAGTGGTGGTTGAGCAGGTATCACCGTTGGGATCAGAATCGCCGATGAGAGTGAGACCGCCATTACCGTCACCAATCACCGCTCCCGTCCCTCTGATGTTGTTGATTACGCCATTGGTCTGGCCGGAAACAAGATTGATCGCACCAACCGTGGATGGACCAAAATTGACGCCATAGGCGTTGTCATTCAACGCAAAATATTGAGCGTAGTTCCACATTGCGGTGACGGTGTTGCCATCGTAGTAGCCCATCACCAGGCCGGTTGTGTCGACGATGCCACCGCCGCTGGGAGGCGGTCCCGAGGTGCCGGTATTGGCCGGGAACAGATCCATCAGGCCTTTATCGAAGGCCATCTGTTCCGGGGTGTAATCGTGATCCTGATCCGCAGTCGCTGCCTGCGAACGATCGAGGCGGAAGGGATTGGTCGCGCCCTGTCCGTTAGCTGGGTTCAGATTGGGGTTGATGGTACTGAGCAGGCCCTGAATGCCGTTAACGGTTGGTGTTCCAGGAAAAGCAGTAAAAGGTGGCTCGCCGTTGGGGTTGGTGGCGTTGGGGTAAGTGCCAAAGTAATGATCAAAGGAAATATTTTCCCCAAAGATCACTACCAGATGCGTGATGGGAGTTGCTGTGGGCGCTTGGTGGCGTGCCGTTTTGCTAGTTGACTTAGCTTCGGCAGCGTTGGCGTTTGACAGCGGTCCAAAGAGCATGACCGCCGTTAACAGGGTTGCCAAAATCTGTCGCATAGTTCTCCTCACCTTGTACTCAGACAGACCTCTGAGGTCTACCTTCATACCCGGCGAAGATCAACCCCGCTTGAATCGAGCATTAAAAGCCTGTGAACACCAGGAAAAGCAACAGGAATTGAACAACCAGTTCCCTCTCGTGAAATCCGCAAAGATTGAAGATCCGGAGAAATCTATGTGGGCCCAATTAACGGTTGGGTCGCGGCTAGTTCATGGTTATTGCTCGACGTGCTGATTTTGTTTCATCACGCGAAACTGGAGAGTATGCATCATTCGCGACCATTGGCTAGCTTTGCTTGTTAATTGTTTAGGGACTGGATATTAGCATAGGGAGATGCCGCAACCCACTTCCAGGACAGGCTCCGTCAGTGTCTTCGCGCTGCTGTTCGCGGCGATAGCTGTTGTCGCACCTTTCAGCTTGCGCGGTGTAGCCTGCGGACACGATCTCAGCTTTCACATGAATAGCTGGATGGAGGTAGCGCAGCAGTGGCGCCAGGGGATTGTTTATCCGCGCTGGGCAGCCTTCGCCAACTATGGTAGCGGCGAGCCGCGTTTCCTTTTCTATCCGCCGCTGTCGTGGATATTGGGTGGTGCGCTGGGCAGCTTCATTCCCTGGCTCTTCGTTCCGGTAGCCTTCGACGCTTGCGCAGTTTTTCTCGCCGGACTGGCGATGCACCGCATGGCCCGCGAGTGGTTCGAAGAACCTGACGCGACGCTTATGGCCGTCGTCTATGCGGTGAGCCCGTATCTGCTGCTCACAATTTATGTCCGCAGCGCTTTTGCCGAATTGCTGGCGGCATCGCTCTTCCCTCTTCTGGTGCTGTGGATCGTGCGCGACCGTCCCGCCCGCCGCATGCTAGTGCCGTTGGCGCTGACCATTGCCGCGCTGTGGTTGACAAACGTTCCGTCGGCCATCATCGCGATGTATGTCGCGGTGCTGCTTCTGGTCATCGTGACAGTTTTTCGGCGCAGCTCTCGTGTGTTTCTCTACGGCTTCGCGGGCATCGCAATTGGAGTGGCACTGGCGTCGTTCTATATCGTGCCGGTGCTGTATGAGAAGATCTGGATCACGATGGCGCAGGTTCTTTCAGCCGGAGTGCGGCCAGCGGAGAATTTTCTCTTTGCGCGCATTGGTGAAGTGGAGCACGACAGCTTTTTGCGAGCGCTGTCGTGGCTGGCGCTCGGCGAGGTTGCGGTCACGGGTGTGGCGATTCTGGTCACGCGAAATTGGCGCAGAAGCAATCCGCGACTGTGGTGGTCGCTCGTCATCCTGACCGGCGTTTCGGTGCTGTTGATGTTGCCGGTCAGCGGCATCGCTTACCGCTTCATGCCGGACTTACGCTTCCTGCAATTTCCCTGGCGCTGGCTGCTGGTTACCGGTGTCGCTTATGCAATATTTGTCGTCCTGGCTGTGCCACGATTTCGCGGTAAGGCGTCGCTGCTGGCGCCGCTGGTGGTGGGGCTGATCGCCACCTGCAATCTCACCTTGCAGCCACAATGCGATCCCGAAGATACGCCGTTCATGATTTCCAATCTGTACCACACCGGCTACGGCTATATGGGAACCGACGAATATACGCCCGCCGGCGGCGACAATTACGAGATTAAACCGGACTTCCCTGAATATCGTTTGCGCAGCGCAGATGGCGGTGCAACTCCGGTTGGCGCTCGCGTGACGCACTCGCATGCAAGCATCTATCACGAACAGTTGACGGTGGAATCGCCGCAGCCGGTCGCAATCGAGCTTCGCCTGATGAACTATCCGGCCTGGCAAGTCAAAGTGAATGGCGCGGTTATGACTCCGCAATCTGACGATCCCACCGGTCGCATGGTGATCGCGGTTCCCGCCGGCCATAGCGAGGTTGATGTCCGCTTCATCCGAACGCCCGATCGCTGGATTGGTGACGGGCTGAGCGCTGCCTCCATCATGTTACTGTTCGCATTCTGGTGGTTTGAAAGAAGCCGACGTTTGACATAGCTGCAGAACCTTCGCCAGAAACTACGTCGAATTTGGCCCGGCAACGGGTCTGAAAATTGGGCGGAGTAGAGCTGCAATTGTTCCACGTAGAACAATTTCTTGCCTTCTAACCACGATGACGAGTGCGCCAAAGCCGACGAGCCGTAGAAACGCTGTTAGGTTCTTTGGAGGGACGCAGCTTTGTAAGTGCGCCGTCGCAAGTATTTCGTCGTGGGCGAGTGCCCTGGAGTGCAGGAGCTGCGCCGACGAACGCTTTCAGACGAATTTTCGGCGCAGAGAAAGAGCAGGTTTTAGCGTTGCATAGTGCGTGCCTTTCATTTCCTTCCATGCAGCTTGATGGAAGCGAGCGCCTCTGTCGCCGTGCGCACCAGTTCGCTCGGATTCTTTAATGACGTGATCGACACCATCGATCCACAACAGGAACTTCCCTTGCCTTCGGTGAGACCTTCAGGCGCAAGCATCTTCACCAAGTCGCAACCGTGCGCGATCCGAGGGATGCTCAGGTCGCGTAGTCCCGCCGCCAGCGCAGTGCTCAAGTATTCCGTCAGCAGGCTGGCGCCAGAAATACAGCCCACGTACGCGCTGATGTCGTTCTTCAACGCCTCCGGCAGCGGTTGCAGCAGCACGATGTCGCTGACCGCAAACTGTCCGCCGGGCTTCAGCACACGGGCGATCTCCCGAAACACGGCTACCTTGTCTGGCGAAAGGTTGATGACGCAGTTGCTGATGACGTAATCGACTGTGCTGCTCTCCACGGGGAGACTCTCGATAAAACCTTTGCGGAACTCGACATTGGCAGCGCGACGTTTCTCCGCATTCTGGCGCGCGAGGGCCAGCATGTCGTCCGTCATGTCGACACCAATGACTCGGCCCGCAGGCCCTACGCGATTCCACGCCAAAAAAGCATCGAAGCCGGCGCCCGAACCGAGGTCCAGCACAGTCATTCCCGGCTTGATCTCCGTCAGCGCCAGCGGATTGCCGCACCCCAGACCCAGGTTGGCGTCGCCTGCCAGCGCCAGATCCTCGTCACTATATCCAATGGAGCGAGCGACCTCTTCGCTGGGTGCGCCGCAGGCTGAAGCCTCTCCTCGCGCAACCGCAGCGTAGTGTTCTTCAACGGCGGTAGTCACAGACTCATTCTTCATTTCTTTTCCTCGATTCTGACCAGTTTTGCTACGGGAGCATTCAGGGCGCAGCAATCGACGGATTCGATTGCTCGGTTGAGGGTTTGCAGCGCTTTGAGGACCTGGGATTGTTGTTCTTCAGGAATTGAATCGATGATCTGCTGCGTTCTCTCGCGCATCAAAGCGTCAAGTTGCTTCCGTGTACGCCGGCCAGCCGCTGTGATGCGCACCATGGCTGCGCGTCCGTCGGTCTGCGCCCCTCTAATGCGCTCGACCAGCCCCCGAGCCTCCAGCCTTTCAAGAACTCGAGTCATCGCGCTGGGAGTAATTCCGGAACTGGCGGCTAGATCAGAAATCCGCGCACCTTCCTGGGCTACAAGTGTTCGCAGAATGGCACACTGGCGTTGGCTGAGCCCCTCGCAGCAAACTTCATCCGGACCAACCTGGCCGAGAATGCGGGCCAGCCTCTCGAGTTCGTCCCACCAGAATTGAACCGCGTCGCGCCTCGTCTTCACAGAAACACATTAGCGAAGATTACTTGCATGAGTCAAGCAATAAATGTCGCCCTCCCTGCCGCCTCGCCTCAGCCGTAAACTCAGTCGAGTAGAATCTTTCCCATGTCTCCCGAGCAAGAGCCGGGCCTGCTCGCGTTGCTGAAGCGTGTCGCTATCTTCAGCAGCCTGTCTGACCAGGAATTCGCATTTGTAACTTCGCGCCTCTTGCAACGCAGATACTCCTCCGGTGAGCTGATTTTTACCGAAGGCGATCCCTGCGCCGGCCTCTATGTCGTCCAGACTGGAAATATTCGGATCTTCAAGAGTTCCGCCGCCGGAAGAGAGCAGGTACTTTCGATCGACGGTCCAGGCAGCTCTGTCGCCGAACTGCCTGTATTTGACGGCGGAAATTATCCCGCGTCGGCGCAAGCCATCACCGATTGCACTCTTCTCTTCTTTCGTCGTCAGGACTTCCAGGCCCTCTGCCTGCAGTACCCTCATGTCGCGCTCAAGGTTCTCGGCGTGATTGGGGGACGTCTGCGAAAGCTGGTCGGAATCATCGAGGAGCTTTCGTTCACCACGGTTCGACACCGCCTTGTAGCGCTCCTGCTACGGCTAGGCAAGTCCGGCGGCGTTCGCACGGGCGATGCCGTGGCCTTGACGCTTCCGGCAAACAACAGCGAATTGGCAGCTCAGATCGGCACTGTCCGCGAACTGGTGTCGCGTAATCTCAGCCGGCTCCAGTCGGAAGGACTGATTCAGATTGACGACCGTAAACTCGAGATCCCATCCCTCAAACGCCTCGAAGCGGAATTGCAGGATTCTGGCGCTTAGTCCCTTCACAGCCCTAATCTTCAGCAACCGTCGGACACGCCCTCAGTAATCAAGATCTCGGATGATTTCCCGACCCGTAGAATTTGCCCCCTTGTGACAGAAGTCATAGCCGCTGCGCAACCCCCCCGTTACTCTGCATTCAGAGAGCGGGCCCGGCTCGCCGGAGGAAATACACAATGACACTGACAGCGACGAAGACGGTTGGCGAGATTGCAGCTGAGATCCCCGGTGCAACTCGCGAATTCGAGAAACTCGGAATCGACTATTGCTGTGGCGGCAGGCGCACTTTGAACGACGCATGCGCTGGCAGCAACATTCCTATCGAGGAGGTGCTGTCTCGCCTGGAGAAGAACTCGGCAGCCACACCCTCCCAGGATGGCAAGGATTGGCAAGGCGAGCTGCTGGCGGACCTCATTGCCCACATCGTCACCACGCACCATGTTTTTGTGCGCGAAGAGGGCCCGCGCATCGAAGCGCTCGCCGGCAAGGTAGTCAGCGTCCACGGTAAGAATCATCCCGAATTGCTTCAGGTCCAGCAGGTATTCTCCGCTCTGGGCGAGGAGCTGCGCGTTCATCTGATGAAGGAAGAGCAGATTCTTTTTCCATACATCAGCCGCATGGAAGAGAGCGCCATCGCCGGCGAGCCGGCTCCCCCCTCCTGCTTTGGTACCGTGACCAACCCAATCCGCATGATGATGCAGGAGCACGATGGCGCAGGCGAAGCTCTTCGTGCGCTGCGCTCCCTTACCGGCAACTACAAGCTTCCCGCAGACGCTTGCATCAGCTATCGCACTTTATACGAGGCGCTGCAGGGGTTTGAGGCCGACCTGCATCGGCACATTCATCTGGAAAATAACCTGCTCTTCCCGCGTGCCGTCGCCATGGAAGGAAAACGGTAGCCACACCTTCTTAACTGGAGAAGATGAAATCTTGCCGGACGTGATACGGGATCGCAGGTCATCCGTTGCCCAACTGCAGAGAGTTAGCGACGCGGCAGACATTAATATGCCGCCTGTCTCCTTATTCGCAGTGCCGGCTGCCAGAAGCTTAAGCCGCACGCGCCAGAAGCTTGTTCGTCGCGACGATCGTGACTATTCGCAACGCCTGCGGTTAGCCGTGCAGCTCTTCTTCTTATGCCTGAATCTGTGGATCGGTATCCAGTTTTATCTGTGGGTGCGCTGGGCGGAGAGCGGCGGACAAACGCCCGCGGTATCGCGACCTGCCGGAGTTGAAGGCTGGCTCCCCATCGAAGGCTTGATGCAGCTCAAGTATTTCCTGCTCACCGGACAGATACCGCATATTCACCCTGCCGGATTCTTCCTGTTCCTGGCATTCCTGCTCATATCCGTCGCCTTCCGCAAATCCTTCTGCAGTTGGCTGTGTCCGGTAGGAACTCTTTCCGAATATCTCTGGAAGCTGGGTCGCTTCATTTTCCGCCGTAACCTGCGACTGCCCCGTTGGGCCGACATCGCGCTCCGCTCCCTGAAGTACATTTTGTTCGGCTTCTTCGCCTACGCTGTTGCGGGCATGTCGGCAGCGGCCATCGCCGACTTTCTCGGCAGTCCGTATGCGCTGGTCGTCGACGTTCGGATGCTGAACTTCTTTCGCTATCTCGACGGCACGGCTGCAGCCGTTGTGCTCTTCTTGCTGGTGGCATCGCTTTTCGTGCAGAACTTCTGGTGCCGTTATCTGTGTCCGTACGGAGCTTTTCTTGGACTCGCCTCTCTACTCAGCCCTTCACGTATCACGCGCAATGCGAGCACCTGCATCGATTGCGCGAAATGCGCGAAAGCATGTCCTTCGCTCTTGCCGGTCGACAAGCTGGTCCAGATTCGCTCAGCGGAATGCACCGGATGCCTGGAGTGCGTAGCCGTCTGCCCTGCGAAACAAACCCTGGAGACGAGTGTGCCGGTTGGGCTGCGTAAGCGTCGTACACTTCCCGTCTGGAGCATCGCCGCGGGAATTGCGATCCTCTTCGTTGGGCTGGTGGCCTACGCCAAGATCACAAATCGCTGGACAACAGAAATTCCGAAGCAGGTCTATCTACAACTCGTGCCGGCCGCAAACGAGCAACAACACCCGATTCCCGCACGGTAGCGGAACGTGCGTTTCCCGAATTCTGGTAAAGATGACGAACAGGCGCTCGCACCAGTTTGGCAATTGAGCGTATGATGAGTGCACGCGCGCTTACATTCGATTGCGAGCACAAGCTGGCTTGGCTCAATCGCGAGGGGGTGGCACACGAATAAGAGACGTGAGACGGAAAAGAATGCCAACGCGTACGTCGTGTCGTTTGACGTGGAGCCTTATCATCAAGGTACGCGATACCACTGGATGATCTGCCGGTCGCAAAATCCCGACGAACTAGTGTCCTGGGGCCATGCGCCCACGCGTGAACTGGCTGAAAGTGCTGCCGAAAAAGAGGTCGAAGACCTGTCGTCCGGGCGGACTCAAGGTGGCCAGGCAGTGAATTCAATGAAGCCTTTCACGCACCGCGTTGCCAGCGGGAACTACTGAGCTCCCGCCAGCGAACCGTTTGTCCTCGAAAACAGCAGACCGCTTATCGCCGCTCGTCCGTATTGGTGCGGGCCTTTTTCCGGGCACGTTTACGAGCCAGAGCTTGCTTCACCCGCTTTTTCTCGCCCGGTTTCAGGTAAAAGGAATGGCGCTTGACATCCTTGATGATGTCTTCGGTTTGAACCTTACGCTTGAAGCGACGTAGGGCATTTTCCAACGATTCGCCCTCTTGTAAACGAACTTCTGCCAAATGAACCTCCGCACTCGCCGTAATCGGCCTCACTTCGAGTGTATCATCCGACCGGCAGTGTACGCCCTTCACCGGCCAGGCGGCGGTTCTAGGTCGCTCGCGATCACTCTTCCTCGTCCGCCAGTTCTTTGCCGGGATACTCGGCTTCATAGTAGAACTCCAACTCCTTGTCCAGCTTGGTCCAAAACGCGGCATCCCTCACCGGGGGCGAGTCATTCCGCAAGGCATGGTGCCGGGAGCTGGCTCTGAGCGTCAGCATCTTGTTAAGAGCGTCGAGCAGTCCCCAGTCGTCGGCTCTCCAGCTTCGGACCGGCTTGCTCTTGTAGGCCAGCATTTTCTTCACCAGATCATCCGTCTTGATATTGCGGAGGACGGGATACAACTCAGCCCAGAGCCGGGGAGTGTAGTCATCGTCCACAAAACGTAGTGGCATTTCCATAGAGATAAGTTAATTGAAAAATCGCCGGCTGGATGGAAAACTCGGCAAAATCGATGGAATCACCCTGTGAGACAATCTGCCTGCGCGCACCTTTGGCGCGAGATTAAACAGAGGCGAGATGAAACGAACTGCAATTTTGGCTATCTTTGTCGCGGGAGTTTGCAGCCTGACGCCGGCAAGCTTCGCCCTCACATTGCAATCAGAGGCGGGTACTGGCGGCTCATCCGAAATATGGGGAGCGCGAGGCATTTCCATCAAGTTGAACCCGCAAGGTGCGACCGTGGAATTCGATTGCGCTCACGGCGCGATCTCGCAGCCGATCCAACCCAACAGCAATGGCGAATTTAGTGTCTCCGGCACCTACACTCCGGAACGCGGTGGCCCGGTTCAAAAAAACAGTGCTCCGCGCGACCTGCCTGCCACCTACCAAGGCATCATTGAAGGCAATACCATGCAACTCAAAATCACAGTTGGCGAGAACACGCTGCCCGCTTACACCTTGAAGCGCGGAAATCCCGGACGTGTGGTGAAATGCAAATAGAAATCGCCGCTTCGCCGACCGCTCCTAAGCGCCACGATTCTTCACACCTTTGCATCATCACGCCCATGCCTCAAAAGACGAGAAACACCAGAGCTCTGGCCAGCCGTCTTCGCCGGCAACTTGTTCATATAACCACAATTCTGTCTTTGTTCTTCGGGCTCACCATCTGCGCTCAAGGCAAGTCGCCTGCCCCGAAGAACACCTTTCTGATGGTCTCCGACATTCACTTCAATCCCATGGCAGACGCCAGCCTGGTTGATGCCCTGACCGCTGCAGCTCCTGCTCAATGGGAGACAATCTTCAACCGCTCGAAAGCAACTGCTTTTAGCCAATACGGTGAGGATACAAACTGGTGGCTCCTGCATTCTTCACTGGATGCAATGCGTACGACTCTGCCACATCCTGCATTCATCCTCATAGCCGGCGACCTTCTGGCGCACCAATTTCCCCAGACCTTCCTGAAAACTACCCACGATAACGATCGCGAGAACTATCGTAAGTTCGTGCTGAAGACGATGCAGTTTCTGGCGCTCCAGTTTCAAAGGCGATTTCCCGACACACAGATATTATTCACGCCGGGCAATAATGACGAAAACTGCGGGAACTACAGCATTCGAGCGGACGGGGTATTCCTGCACGACACCACCAGCCTTGTGAGCAAGCTTGCTCACGGTGACGACGATTTTCGGAGTTCCTGGCAGGCGGTGGGCAGCTATGACATTGCGCATCCCACATTGCGCGGCGTCCGAATCATTTCCCTGAACAGCGTGTTCTTTTCGGCGAAATACCATCCTGAGAAATTCGCTGAGAACTGCGCGACGACGCCTTCCACTGGACCCAGCGACCTGTTTGCCTGGCTGGAGTCACGGCTCAGCGCAGCGCAGGAGGCGCACGAAAAAGTCTGGCTCATGTTCCACATTCCTCCCGGCATGGATAGCTACACATCCCTCTTCCAATACCAGACCCAGCTGAAAACGAAGCCTGCGAGCGAGCAACTTTGCATGTCATCATTGGTGCCGCTATGGCTTCCAAGTTGGACGGCACAATTTGACGACTTGCTGGCGAAGTATCACAGCACTGTCATCGCCGGCATTGCAGGCCATACCCACCAGGATAGCTTCGCAGTGATAAATGTGGCAGGAGGAAATTCGGTTTTTGTCTTGATTAATCCAGCCGTGTCGCCTGTCTACAACCAGAATCCATCATTTCGGGTTATTACATTCGCAAATGACGGTTCGCTGCTGGATCAATCCACTTACTACCTGACGAACCTCGATCTGGCTAGTAAGACGACACTGGGTGAATGGAAGCGCGAGTACACATTTTCGGAAGAATGGAAGTTGCTGCGAATCGATGCTGCCAGCCTGAGTTCCCTTTATACCAGGATTGTCAATGACGAGACCACTCGCGACCAGTGGCTAAAGCTGCTGAATGTGTCCAGCGCGGCTGTGCACATAGCCGCAAACGGCATGCCCGGCACATACTGCGCCATTGAGGCGCTCAGTCCCGAAGAGTACGGCAAATGCTATTGCGGCGCGCCCGGCAGCCATGCCGCCGCTTCACCGCACTGAATTGCTCCGCAGCGGAAACGCCATGCAAAAGTAGCCCAAATCAGATCTGAGCTGGGACAAGGTTCGCCACTAGTGCATCCTGCACCGCCTTGGCCAGTTCGGCCACGCTGAATGGCTTCTGCAGAAACGGACTACCTCGCGACAGGATGTCACGCCGGGCTGCACTGTCCTCTGAGTATCCGGACATGAAGAGCACCCGGACTTTGGGATACTCCTGCGTCAGCTGCATGGCCAGCTCATGACCATTCTTCCCTGCCATGACGAGATCTGTAAGGACAAGATCGATTTCGTTGCCATACTCTGCACAGAGCTCGAGTGCAGTCATGGCGCTCTCGCAAGCCAGCACACGGTAACCCAGCTGCTGTAAGCATTCGCACACATTGCTGCGAATCGTCGCGTCGTCTTCCACCACCAGCAAGAGCTGTCCCGAGGGCCGAACCAGAGAGTCGGTGCGAATTGCGGGACGCTCCACTGAAGCCGAGGTCGCAGGGAAATACAGTTTGAAAGTGGTACCGTGTCCGGATTCGCTGTAAACCCAGATATAGCCACCACTCTGCTTCACGATGCCGTACACAATGGAAAGACCCAAGCCGGTTCCCTTGCCCAATTCTTTGGTGGTGAAGAAGGGATCGAAAATCCTCGGCAGGATCGACTTGTCGATGCCAGTCCCAGTGTCACTTACGGCGAGCATTACATAGCGCCCGGGCTGGACCGGAGGATGCTCTTGGGTATAAACCTCATCCAGATCCACGGTGGCCGTCTCAATGTGCAGCATTCCACCTTCCGGCATCGCGTCGCGTGCATTCACTGCCAGGTTCAGAATCACCTGGCTGACCTGGTCGGGATCCAAACGAGAATTCTCCACGGCCTCGGACAGGGAGGTCACCAATTGGATGTCCTCGCCTATGACCCGGCGGAGCATCTGCGTGGTCTCGCTGACCACGGTATTCAAGTTGATGATGCGCGGCTGCATCATCTGCTGTCGTCCGAAGGCCAACATCTGCCGGGTCAGCGACGCCGCTCGATCGGCGGCACTGGAGATCTGCAACAACGGCTTGCTGAAGGGACTATTGGGCGTGGTCTGGGCCAGCATAAGCTCGGTCGACAACTTGATCACCACAAGAATGTTGTTGAAGTCGTGAGCCATGCCGCCGGCAAGTCGCCCCACTGCTTCCAGCTTCTGGACCTGTCGGACTTGCTGTTCCAGCGAGCTCTGTTGGGTCATGTCTTCAACATAACCGTAGAAAACTTCTGGCGCTGCGCCTCCGCCGCCGAATGAACCTGTAATGCGGACCGGAACGATGCTCCCGTCACGCCTGCGCAGGCCCGTTTCCCACCCCTCCAGCTTTCCGCTGCGCCGCATTACCTCAATGATTCTGTCTCGCTCCTTAGGATCAGCATAGACTTGTTCCGCAGTATTAAGCTGCAAAGCTTCCTGCAAACTGTAGCCGCCAAGGATGCTGAGCATCGCCGGATTGAGACTCTTGAACCGCTTCCCTTCGATGAAAGATTGGGTAATTCCGAACGGCGCATTGTCCACCAGCAACTTCAGTGAGGCTTCTGACTCGCGCAAGGCCTGCTCGATTCGACATCGCTCGGTAACGTCGATGGCAAGAATTAGCTTTTCGCTACGGCCTTCTTTTCTGAGCACAAATCCCATGATTTCCACATGCATGATGCTGCCGTCTTTACGGCAGTGCCGCCAGACGCCGGAGCGTCTGAATCCATTAGGACTGTGGCTGATTTCCTTCAGGAAAACCTCCCGGTCCTCTTCGGGTCGAATGTCGAGCATCGTCAGCTTCAGGAATTCTTCCTGCGAATAGCCATAGGCATGGATCGCAGCCTGATTCACCTGAGTAATGCGCAAGCTCTGACAGTCGTACACAAACATGGGGTAAGGATTCGCCGAAAACATCAGCTCGTGACGGCTGTCTGAGGCGTGCAAAGACTCGGACAGTTGATCCACACGGCTACTTAGCTGATGGATGGTCTGCCGCTGACCCGACAAGCGTTGTATGGCGAGAAGAAGAGAACCAGCAGCAACAACAAGCGCAATGGTCAATAAGGAGTGCATCCGGCCAGATGAT
The DNA here is from genome assembly GCA_963818905.1 of uncultured Acidobacteriaceae bacterium. Lineage (GTDB taxonomy): Bacteria > Acidobacteriota > Terriglobia > Terriglobales > Acidobacteriaceae > Bog-257. Next base: position 31,789 of record CAWFUE010000078.1, on the reverse strand, counting down.
CCTAAGCTGTACGTCTTCCGGGGCGCTCGAAAAAGATTTCGCGGCAATGTCATCTATTTTGCCGCTGGTGAATACAGGGGCCCAGGCGTGGTTTAGCGCCTTCGAACCTGCCGACAAATTACATTGAGGATCTGGAGGCTGAGCGGACTATGTACAGAGCAGCTGCAATCTGCCCCTGCCTCTGACTAAAAGTACTTCCGCGTGGGAGGCCGCGATTCAATTTATAGTTAAAATAGCAACATCAGAAGCAGTCCCGCTGTGATGTAAGACACAATGTATAGGTCGCGAATGCAACCTCAGTGCTATCAGGATCATTGTTTTAGCTTCAGGTCCGCTGCGAAGTGCACCATTTTTGTTGCATAAGCGAGTACAGCCGGCGGGATTACTGGTTATGAGCTCGGTCCGCGGTATCGGGTAAAAGCGATTTTAGAATGCACTCTTCGCAGTTGGGATCCTGCTTGTAACAGTAGTGCTTTCCTACCTGAACCAGCAGACCATGCATTTCGTTGTAGACCTGCGTAAGGGGACTGCGTTCGGCAGTACTCATCGCAGAAGGTTGGTGAACTTGAAGCTCCGGCAGCCGCATAGCATTTCTCAATGCTGGATTTCGTGGTCCTTCTCGCTGCAATGCACGTTCCATGAGGGTACGGATTTCATCATACTTTGCACTTCGATTCACCGCTCCATGGCGCTCCAGAATGCGGTGAGTGTAGGCATCAACCACGAAAACTGTATGGTTCCCGCCGTAAAGGAGGATTGCGTCAGCAGTCTCCGGTCCAATTCCCTTCAGCGAAAGTAGCTCCGAGCGCAGCTGATCGGTTGGTCGGGCAAACATATTTTCCAGCGAACCGCCATAGCTGGCGTCGAGGAAAGCTACAAAATCCTTCAGCCGCTGCGCCTTTTGGCGGTAGTAACCGGAAGATCGCACCAACTCCTGCAATGTTTCCAAAGGCGTGGCTCGAATGCCGTCGGCGGTAAGTAGCCCCGCATCGCGCGAACGGGTAAGCGCGCGCTCGACGTTGCTCCATGAGGTATTTTGCGCCAGGATAGCGCCGACGATGATTTCGAAAGGCGATTCCGCTGGCCACCAGTGTTGTGGTCCCCAGGCGCGCGCCAGTTTGCGATAGATGGCGCGAACCATCGCTTCCGGAGTGAGGGACCGTTTACACCGCACCTCGGTAGCATAAACGTTCCCGATATACTGAGGGCAGATGCGCAACATCTTGCGATTTATCTGGAATTCCGCTCGCGGCCATCGCCTGGCGCCATGGCGCAGCCCCTATCTTCGGTGGCGTATTGAAACCTACACCGGCATCAAGATGCAAAGCATCGGCTTCCTGGAGTTCTGTGGATTCTTGTGGCGGGAGCGAAAAGAATTGGCGCGTTTCTTGAAGTGGACGGGCGATATGGAACGCTACGCTCGCGCCAAACCGAAGAATCCGTAATTCGCGTCCCGCTTTTCGCCAACCCGATCTGAGCTATTCACGATTCAATGGAGTCACGACCATCCCTATCGGAGTGCCCACTGTGGCTGCCAGCTTTTCTGCTGCCGATGCCTGCTTCGCGGCAATCTCCAAATATCCTGAGCTGCCCACAATCGCGAAAATTTCATCACCCGCACCGTCAGCATAGGATCTGCACAGTCTGGTGATCGTTTGTCCTGCAATGAGGATGCTAACCGCCTGTGTCTCGCTCTGAAACAATGCCGGAGCACTTGAGGCGTCGATGTTGGTGATGAGGTTGCCGAATTTGTCGACCTTCAGCACCACTCCCCGCAAGCTGTTTTCACCCACCCGCTCGACCGGCGGTAGCGGCAGACGAATGTAATCGGAAATCTGTGGGCCAAATTCGGCGGCCGTAACCCCTTTGCTCAGCCATCCCGCCACTGCCGCGAAGATATCGCGGCCATGGAACGTCAGGCTCACCGGATGCAGGAAATACCGTTTCGCAGTGACATTTCGAACCACAAACTTTTTCTCGCGGGCTTCCACCAGCGACAGCACGCCATTATCGGGTGCGACGAAGATGTAGTCGTCCGTTTCCACGACGATCGGCCGGCGCTCGCTTCCCACACCCGGATCGACAACCACCACATGCACGGTTTGTGGCGGAAAAAAGCGATAGGCCTGGGCAATGGTCCAGGCGCCATCCAAAACGTCATACGAGGCTACGGCATGGCAAATATCGACAACCAGGGTCTGCGGATTCAGCTTTAGCACCACGCCGTGCATGACACCCACGAAATGATCCTGCAGACCGAAGTCGGTAGTGAAGGTGACGATGCGGCTTTCAGGCATGGTCGGCAAAGTAGCCTGTCGACGCAGCAGAGTCAAGTTGGCTGCCGGGGCTCACACTTGCTTTATTACAGATGCGTATGCCGTCAACGCCTCACGCAGCGGCACGTCGCGTGCACCGAAGCATGCAGCCATCGATCGCATCAGCATTCCGGCGATAATTGCGAGACGCAGAATGGCAACTTGGCTTGGGGAAAAATGCTTGCGCGTGTAACGCAGCATGTTGCTATACCAGACCAATTGCTTATCGCGAAAGGATAGCTGTCCCACACTGTGGGCGCCACTGTGACGGAAGCGAGCCTCCGGACAATAGAGAATTTTTGCGCCTTGATCCAGCAGTCGCCGGCAGAGATCGACATCCTCGAACCAAACGGGGAAAAACTGCTCGTCGAAACCGCCGACGCTCGCCCAGGCTGTGCGGGTAATCGCGAGGCAAGCGCCCGCGGGCTGCTCAACCTCTTGCTGCCGCGAATAGTCAGCATCGAGATAGCGGTGGCGCCGGTTGTTTGGATTGCCCGGCCAGATCTGATTTACCAGCAGGATTTCGCACAGCAGCGACGACAAGGTCGGCAATCGGCGAAAGGCGAAGCCGCGAGCGGGTTGGCCGCTGGCCTCCAGTAGCGCGCCACCCACAGCGGCAGCGCGCGTTTCATTCAAGCAACGCAGCAATGCCGCGACCGCTCCAGGTTCAGCAATCGCATCCGGATTGAGGATGAGAAAAACATCGCCGTTTGCCTCGCGCACACCCTGGTTGACAGCCGCAGCGAAGCCGCGGTTCTGATCATTCGCGATCAGGCGTACGGCGTTCGAAGCGACGAACTCCTGCACGCGCTGAACAGTGTCATCCGCTGACGCATTGTCCACTACCACGATCTCGCAATCCTCGCCAGTAAGGGCCTCCAGGCAAGTGACGATGGTCGTGCTCGAGTTATGTGTGACCGCAATGGCGGAGCAATGCATAGGTTCAGGAAGGACGCATTATAATCGTGCGGGTGACCACGGATTGGAGGCGACGGTTGGAGTGTAACGGAATCAGACTAGAAGTCATCTCATAAATCGTTCTTGGTTTGTATCAGGGCACGACTTGAGTCGTGCCGAACGAAATGCCTTTACGTCAGGGGCTTTAGCCCCCGCACAGGTGGCTTCTCAGGGGCTAAAGCCCAAGTCATTGCGAGCCGTTATGGCACGTCTGAAGACGTGCCCTGATACAAAGCGATTTATGAGATAGGCTCCAGGCTCTGACTCTGACCGCTCGCCACTGCCTTGCTTCATTACAATTCGATTACTCCAACAACGAAGCCAATGCATGCACTTTCAGCCACTACACTAGCCGAGAACAGGAATTTGCAGATTATCGAAACCTCACTTCCCGGAGTACTGCTGATCAAGCCACGGGTCTTCGAAGATCCGCGCGGATATTTCATGGAAACCTACCGGCAGAACGTGCTTGCCGAGGCGGGAATTCGCGAGACGTTCGTGCAGGATAATCATTCGCATTCCTCGCGAGGCGTGCTGCGCGGACTGCATTATCAGCTACGGAATCCCCAAGCAAAGTTGTGCCGCGTAGCTCAGGGCGAAGTCCTCGACATTGCCGTGGATGTCCGCCTTGGTTCTCCGCACTTCGGCAAATGGGTCGGCATTGTGCTCTCGGGCGAGAACCATGCCCAGCTCTATATTCCCCAGGGCTTCGCGCACGGGTTTGCGGTGCGATCCGAGACCGCCGATTTCCTCTACAAGTGCAGCGACTACTTTGAGGCCAGTGACGATCGCGGCGTGCTGTGGAACGATCCCGCGATCGGTATCGAGTGGCAAGAGCCTTCGCCGATTCTCTCCGCCAAAGACCAGCGTTATCGACCGCTCGCTGAAATCCCGCATGATCAGTTGCCGAGGTATGAACAGTGAGCCTCCATCCCGCTTCGCCAGCAGCAGGCGCGCCTGGCTCCCCGGCTTTGCGACTGCTCATAACCGGCTGCAACGGCCAGGTCGGATGGCATCTGCAACGCACGCTCGCTCCGATGGGTGAGGTGCTGGCGATTGATATCGATGAGGTCGACCTGACGGACCTGAACGCGATCGGCCGCACCGTCCGCGAGTTCGCTCCGCATGTCGTGGTCAATGCGGCCGCTTACACAGCCGTCGATAAGGCTGAAAGCGAGCCCGAGCTGGCACGCGCCATCAACGTAGCTGCTGCCGGCAAAATCGCCGAAGAATGTGCCCGCGCGGGTGCGCTGATGGTCCACTACTCCACCGACTACGTTTGCGACGGCTGCAAAACGGAGCCCTATGTCGAAACCGATGCTACCGGCCCGCTGGGCGTTTATGGCGAAACCAAGCTCGCTGGTGATCAGGCGATCATCGCCAGCGGCAGCCCGCATGTCATTCTTCGCACGACGTGGGTGTACGACATCCGCGGCAAAAACTTCTTGCGTACAATCCTGCGTCTGGCACGTGAAAAAGAGGAGTTGCGAATCGTTGGCGATCAATTCGGGGCGCCGACGTGGGCGCGCATGTTGGCAGAAACTACGGCGATCATCGCGGGAAAAGCGTTGGAGCGCAAGCGAGCGAACCAGGCGTGGCCGAGCGGACTCTTTCATCTCACGGCAGGCGGCCGAACGTCGTGGGCAGGATTCGCGCAGGCGATCATCGAAGAATATGAAGCACTGGCAGAGTCTGCCGAAGCTGGCGAGTTCGGTGGCCCGCTTAAGGCAAAGCGCGTAGTCGAGATCGGTACCGAAGAGTATCCGCTGCCGGCGCGCCGTCCGCAGAATTCGGTGCTTTCCAATGCGAAGATCCAGGGTGAATTCGGCATCTTTATGCCCCATTGGCGCCATCAGCTCCGGCTTGCGCTGCAGGACGCAGTTCGCCGATAATCGTGTTTAATTATTGACGAAAATTTCCTTACGCTTCGGCAAGTGCAATTCGCAAGCCCCCAGACGGAAGCGCTGGCATGATCTGAATTCGCACCGTTTACTGCAAATGAACGGAGACCTATGAAGGGCATAGTCCTGGCTGGCGGTATTGGCTCGCGCTTGTACCCGCTGACTCGCGTCACCAACAAGCACCTCCTCCCGGTTTACGACAAACCGATGATCTTTTATCCGCTGCAGATCCTGGTGGACGCGGGCATTCGCGACATCCTGATCGTCACCGGCGGACACAATGCAGGCGATTTTCTGCGCCTTCTGCAGAACGGCAAAGACTTCGGACTGAATCAGCTCGGCTTCGCCTACCAGGAGGGCGAGGCCGGTATCGCCGACGCTCTGCGGCTGGCTGAACCATGGGCCAAGGGTGACGAGATCTGCGTGGTGCTGGGCGACAACATCATCGAAGGCGACATTCGCGAGGCGGCGACAAATTTCCAGCAGCTGGAAAAAGGCGCCATGGTGATGCTGAAGGAGGTTACCGATCCTGAGCGCTTTGGCGTACCGGTGTTCGAGCACGGGCGGATCGTTCGCATTGAAGAGAAGCCCAAGAAACCGCTCTCGTCTTACGCCGTGATCGGCGTTTATTTCTACGATGGCACCGTCTTCGATCGCATTCGCCGGTTGAAGCCCTCCGGCCGCGGCGAGTACGAAATCACCGACGTTAACAACAGCTACATCGCCGAAGGCACTCTGCATCACAGCCTGCTGGAAGGCTGGTGGACCGATGCCGGCACCTTCGAATCGCTGTGGCATGCCAGCAACATGGTGCGCCAGAAAGTTCTGCGCAACGCGGAGGAAGCCGTCAAGAATGCTGACGTATCTGCCCAGGTGCGTGGCGCATGAGATTACTGGTCACCGGCGGCGCGGGATTCATCGGCTCCAACTTCGTTCATCAAATGGTCGCGAAGCATCCTCAGTGGAAGCTGGTGGTGCTGGACAAGCTAACCTACGCGGGCAATCTCACCAATTTGGAGCCGGAGCTGAGCGACGGCCGGTGCGAGTTTGTGCAGATGGACATCTGCGATCGTGGCGTGGTGGATCAGGTGCGCGGTTGCGATGCGGTCATTCATTTTGCCGCCGAGAGTCACGTTGACCGCAGCATCGAGGACGCGTCGGCTTTCGTGCGCACCAATGTCGACGGAACACACAACATGCTGCAGGCATGCCGCGAAGCTGGTGTGCCGCGTTTCGTACACGTCAGCACAGACGAAGTCTACGGCAGCCTTGGGGACGAAGGTCAATTCACCGAAGGGACGCCGCTGCAGCCCAATAGCCCCTACTCGGCAACCAAAGCAGCGTCGGATCTTCTCGTGCTGGCATATGTGCACACCTATAGGTTTCCTGGTATTGTGACGCGCTGCTCCAACAACTACGGTCCATACCAATTTCCCGAGAAATTTATTCCGCTGATGATTGCGCAGGCCATGGCAGGCGAGTGGCTTCCGGTCTACGGCAAAGGCGCTAATGTTCGCGACTGGATTCACGTCAGCGATCATTGCAACGCTCTGGACGCGGTGCTGCAACATGGCCGCGACGGCGAGGTCTACAACATCGGTGGCGGATGCGAGATGCGAAACCTCGATGTGGTGAGGATCATCCTGCAAGCCTTGGGGAAATCGGAAGAGCTGATTCAGTTCGTGACCGATCGTCCGGGGCACGATCTGCGCTACGCAATCAATTGTGAGAAGCTTAGCCGGGAACTCGGATGGCAGCCGCAGGTCTCATTCGATAAGGGACTGGCGGACACCATCGCGTGGTATCGCGAGAACCAGAATTGGCTGGACAACGTGCGCAGCGGCCAGTACCGCGATTACTACGACAGACACTACCGGCAGCGCGAGAAGACCTTCGCGCAATCGAAGTAAAGCGACCGATCACCCCAGGCGCTCAAGCGCGTTTTGAAATTCGGCCGTTTATGCGCGCCCCAAACAGGCTGCGGGAAAAACTTCAGACCGCAGATCCCTCGCCGACTAAAGTCGGTTCAGGATGACCAGAATAGACGACTTGTGACGGCGCACCTAAAGGTGCGCCCCTTCAACGCATCCAAGACGACTTCGTCGGCAGCCTGTCAAAGCCGTGCTACCCCTAACGAAAATTCCAACTGACCCACTCACGAGGCGCGTAATGGCGCGGACGTTCTTCCTCACCGTCGTATAATCGAGAGATGCCCACTCGCCGAAATTCAATTCTGTAAGCCACAGGAATAATTTTGAATACAGGTGTCAGCAGAGCTGCTATGGATTTCCGTCTCGTCAGTTCGTACAAACCGCAAGGGGACCAAGGTCCGGCGATTCAGTCGCTGACGCGCGGCGTCTTTGACGGTGACAAGCACCAGGTGTTGTTGGGAGTGACGGGCTCGGGCAAGACGTTCTCGATGGCCAAGGTCATCGAAGAGGTGAACCGTCCCGCGCTAATCCTCGCGCACAATAAGACGCTCGCAGCGCAGCTTTACCACGAGTTCAAGGCATTCTTCCCGCACAATGCAGTCGAGTACTTTGTCTCGTACTACGACTATTACCAGCCTGAGGCCTACATTCCGGCCGGCGACGTTTACATCGAAAAAGAAGCGACGGTCAACGACGAGCTCGACAAGCTGCGCCTTTCGGCGACGAAGTCGCTGTTCGAGCGGCGCGACTGCATCATTGTCGCGTCGGTAAGCTGCATTTACGGCCTCGGTTCGCCGGAAGCGTACTACGGCATGTTGCTGTTCCTGGAAAAGGGACAGAAGATCAAGCGGGACGAGATCACGCGCAAGCTGGTCGAGATTCTTTACGAGCGCACGGACGGCGATTTTCGCCGCGGAACATTTCGCGTGCGTGGCGACATCATCGAGATCTTCCCCACCTATGACGATGCCGCGTATCGCATCGAGCTTTGGGGAGACGAGGTGGAATCGCTGGCGCAAATCGATCCCTTGTTCGGCATGGTCAAGCAGAAGCACGTTCGCCTGCCGATCTATCCGAAGACGCACTATGTAATGAAGCCGGAGCGCAAGAATGCTGCGATTGCGTCGATCCTGGAAGAGCTGGCGTGGTGGGAGACGGAACTGGAGAAGCAGGGACGAATCGTGGAAGCCCAGCGCGTGCATCAGCGGACGCGTTTCGATCTGGAAATGATCAAGGAGATGGGCTATTGCCATGGCATCGAGAACTATTCGCGGCATTTTACCGGCCGCCTGCCGGGCGAGCCCCCGCCAACGTTGCTGGACTATGTGCCACGAGATTATCTGCTGTTCATTGACGAGTCGCACCAGACGATTCCGCAGGTGCACGGAATGTGGCATGGCGACCGCTCGCGCAAGCAGAACCTGATCGAGTACGGATTCCGCTTGCCCAGCGCGCTGGACAACCGCCCGCTCACATTCGAAGAGTTTGAGCACCGCGTCAATCAGGCGATCTACGTCTCGGCGACGCCCGGGCCGTATGAGCTCACCAAATCTGCCGGCGTGGTTGTGGAGCAGATCATCCGGCCAACGGGACTGATCGATCCCGAAGTTGAAGTTCGTCCAGTGAAGGGACAGATCGACGACCTGCTGCACGAGATTCGCGAGCGCGCCAAGAAGAATGAACGCGTTCTGGTGACGACGCTAACCAAGCGCATGGCGGAAGACTTGGCCGAGTATTACAGCGAAGTGGGCGTGCGCTGCCGTTACATGCACTCGGAGGTCGAGACGCTGGAGCGGATCAAGATTTTGCGCGATCTGCGGAAGGGCGAGTTTGACGTGTTGATCGGGATCAACCTGCTGCGCGAAGGCCTCGACCTGCCTGAAGTGTCGCTGGTTGCGGTTCTCGATGCCGACAAGGAAGGTTTTCTGCGCTCTTCAGGATCGCTGATCCAGACCATCGGTCGCTGCGCGCGCAATCTGAGCGGCCGCGCAATTCTGTACGCCGACCACATGACGGAGTCAATGCAGAAAGCGATCGACGAAACCTACCGCCGGCGCGCCATTCAGAGCGCCTACAACGAGGAACATGGCATCACGCCCGAGAGCATCGTGCGACCGCTCGATATGACCTTGGTGGCTGTGGCCGAGGCCGATTACACCGACCTGACCAACCAAGCCGACGGCATCCCCGAATTCCGCTCCCAGGAAGAATTAGACGGTTACATCGCGAAGTTGGAAAGTGACATGCGAGAAGCTGCTAAGCGCTTTGAATTCGAGCAGGCAGCCAAATTGCGCGACACCATTCGCGATCTGCGCACCAAGGAATTCATGTTTACGTAGCTGTTTCGTCTGGGAGACTCTCGATGGCGAGGCCCTTAGCGGCTGAACAGGCTGCTGCGAAGGCCTCTTGAGGCCGCCGTGACGCCGGCTCCGGATGAGAGGTGGAAAGGGGCTTGCACGCTGTTGAAGGCTGCTACCCGGCGGATGGCATCACTACGCCGGAGCTAATCCCAGAACGTGAGAGTGAGCTGCGCAGATGTCGTCGAATTCTGTTTCATCCTTGCTGAAGAGCCAGCCAGGATAGGCGCAGTGCAAGTGGAAGACTCTTTCCTGCATCAGACCGTTCCACAGGTCTTCTAGTGCCAGAGCTCCGGCCTTGTTGCCCTGCTCCCAAAGGACTGCGACCATTTCTCCAAACACCGTAAGGGTTTTCTCTCGGCTGCGAGCAGCCTTCTTGGCATCTGCCAAAAGTTTGCCGACTGAACTCATAAATAGTCTGGAATCGGGTAGTCCGTCCACCATGAACATTGCCAGCATCTCGGTGGCGTCGCAGATCGAAAAGCGACCCTTCCGGGCATAGTCCCGAACGTTAACTTCCAGCCGCTCCAGCGCCTTTATCAACTGCGTTCGGTGCTCCTCGGTGCAGACGATCAACACCGAGTTGCCGATTAGCAGACCGGAACAGACAACACCGCACAGCCTGTCGATCAGCGCATCGTGAGTTTTGTAGAAATGTACAGAATGAACGGGGGCGAGGGTCGCCATCTAGTTCCCCACACTGGTATTTGCTGGGTAGTAGGATACACCCGAGCCGCCGCGGGATGCCTGGCATTTAGCAACGAGCGATTTAGCCCCTTCGTGTCGAAGCATCACTGGGTCACGATCATCACTGGTTGCTGCAGTGCGCAGGAAGTGGTGCAACCGGAAACCTGTGCCGGTGCCGGCATATTCTGTGCGACGCTGTTGTCCGCCGTATTGATGATCGTGGTCTCGCCGGCGCCTTTGTCCGCGACGTAAACCTTGCTGGAAGTGGGATCAGAAGCAATCCAAACCGGGCCCGCACCCGCTGGCAGAGGCACGGTTGTCAGTGGACTAAAGCTGCTCGCGCTGACGACTGTAACGTTATCGGAACCGGCGTTTGCTACATAAAAGACGCTTCCATTCTGCAAGGGAGTGACGCCGACCGGACCCGTACCTACCAATCCATTGGAATTCAACTGAACGGTAGCCAGCAGCGTCATGGCCGGCGAGGAGGAAGTATTCACACTCGTGGTATCAAAGACGCTGACGGTATTGTCGGTGGTGTTGGCGACGTACAGGTGATTGAGATTCGTGTCGACTACAGAAAACGTGGGGCCAACTCCAAGCGGAACGGAGGCTGCGATGCTAGCGGAACCTGCCGGAACGATGTCGAGAGTTCCCGGGCCGGTCCCGTTACCCTGAGTAACGATGAAGATCCAACTGCCATCCGTGCTCGTGGTCACAGAAACCGGGTTCTGTCCCAAGCCGGTTGCGGTCGTTATGAGACCGACCACCGCCGGCCCTGTTGGGTTAATCACGGAGACGGTGTTGTCTCCCTGATTCAGCACGTAGATGAACCCGTTAGCTACGGTTTGCACGAACGCGACCGGATTAACGCCCACGCAGACGGTATGCGAGACCGACAGCGTGGCCGTGCTGATCACGCTCATTGAGCCGGTAGTAGGACAAGCCGAGTTTGTTCCAGAGTTGAGAACAAACATGGAAGTATTCTGCTCGGAGGTCAGCGCTATGGGATGCGATCCCGGCAGCAGGGTGATGGTCGTAATCGAGCCCGCCAAGGTGGGCAAGTACTCGCTCACGGTGTCGTCGCCGTTGTTAGCCACGTACAATGCCAGAGAAGAAAACGGGAAAGCTTCCGCAATCGAGCCCGCTCCCATGCTGTTGACGGCGAGATTGGTATCGCCGGACACATCGATCTCGGTGGTGCTGCCATCGCCATTGGGGTTGTAATTGACAACCCACGCGTAGTGGGCGGTTTGTGGCTGTCCGCCCGGGCTGACGATGGGATTGGCAACCGGACGGTAGTAATCGCCACAGCCGAATATAGGCAGCAACGTCAATGTCGTTAACGATAGAAGAAGGGTCTCGCGCAGAAACTTCATCCACACTCCCTACGTGGATTTGCCCAACTGCAGCAGAATGGCGAACGGAATTTACATTGTACTAGGGCGCATCGGGCTGGCATAGAGCCGCCGCTGGTTCTTGAAACCCAGGAGAAGCCGACAGGTTGTGCTGAACGGTGGGCAGTTGTCACAATGACGGCGGAGTTCCGGCGACGCAGCAAGTAAACTGGCCCCATCCGGGCTGGCGGATGGGGCGGTCAAATTGGGATCTGAGAGTGCCGTCGCGCATGCGCTAATCGCAGGCAGCTGCTATTGCATCGTCACGTTGAGCAGCATTCGGGTTCCGCTGTCGAGCTTCAGATCTTTGCCGGTGGAAGTGATCACGCCGTCTGCCAGCTTCATGTTCTTGAAACCGAGCACACCGGTCGAATCGTCGTTGAGAAGCGGCACCGGCGAACTTTGCGTGTTAGGCGCGCTTGAGTTATTTGTGGTCTCCATCTTCAGGCTGTTGCCGTAGTCAACCGCGCCACCGCCGGTGGTGATGTCGCCATTGGGATTTGGCGCTACCGCCTGAAGGGTGCCCTGAATCGCCAAGCTTTCATTTCCCGACCAGACGATCTTGTCGAATGAAATTCCCAGCGCTGATTCCGAGTCGCTCTTCGAGCGGGCCTTGGCTTCCGTTATATGGCCGGTTACCCTCGCCCCGCGAGGGACCTGGGCGCCGCTGGGCAGCGTGATGCCTCCGGTCAGCTTCGCCTCAACCGGATCGCCTTGTTTCAGCTTCCTGGAATCCAGCGGCTTCAATAGCTCCACGGTGAAGGTGCCATGATGAGCCGCATTTGCTGAATGTTGTGCCGACTGAGCCTGAGTAGCAGTCTGCGCGCAGGCAGTCGCAACACAAAAGCCAACGAGCAGCGCCGGCATGCCGAGCCAAAAACGTTTCATAGACTCTCTCCTGGGTGGAAGGTGCAAGCCACCTTTTTGACGAACAACAAAGAAAAAGGTGTCAGCCGGGAGCCACCACCTCTTCAAAACTCGTGCGCTATAGGAAAGTTGCGCATATTCCGCAGGGCGGCTTCTGATTTGCCTTTGCTTGGGCCCGCTTCGGATTCGATCAAGCAGGCAGATCCCATGCCCCAACTGCAGTTGCCGGTCCGGACATTCGATGTACTGCACTCGATCAGGCAGGACCATGAAGCTGCTTGACGTGCATCATCGAGCAGACACTCCTGCCCCTTTCGCAAGCACTCTCCCCAACGCCGCCGCCCCCTGGTCTTGTATGCAGTAGCGGCAAATGCCCTCCTGGCATGAGGCAAGTCGGCCCTGTGGGATATATTTGAAAGCCATTCCAGTTGTTAATATATGTGGTTGGATTGCACAAGATACGTGTGCGTCGGAAACACAAAGCCGACGTGCTGCATCGCTGCACACAGGGCGCGGGCAACTGCACGGAATGCGAAGACGATCAAGACTGCGGGTGTGGCCACTAGCCAAGCCTGCAGGGTGGTGCTGCTATGCGATGGCTGAGTTGGGTCGTGTTAGTAGTTACGTTTGGCGGTGTCCTCGGCAGCGTGGCTGGCGCGAATGCCACGCCACATTATCAGCGCTGGAAAATAGATAACGGACTGCTTGTCGGCTGGTTGCTGACTTCCAATCAAAAAACCGACGCTCAAGTGGAGATTTTCGATGACGCCGAGCGTTCGATAGCGAAGGTGCGGCTCCTACAGTTGGTTCCCGAGGCCACATCCGTGGTCATCGATGATGTAACGGCGCTGCGGGGTCGAATGATCGCGGTAGGCGCAACCTATGTCCGGCGGCAGGGCGAACAGCCTGTGGCTACGCTCCTGATCTTCGATTTCAGTGGCAAGCTGTTGTCAGCCTTTGTACTAACGCCGTCGCACGAAATACGTTCAATTGAACTGGACGCTAACCTAAACATCTGGACAGTAACCAGGGGCTCTGACGGTAAGAATCCGTCGTCAGTTTCAATGGTTGTGGAGTACGATGCGAAAGGAAATGTCCTGAGGGAACCTCTCCCGCGAGCTATGTTTCCGCTGCATGCTGAATTCATTAGCGAGGGCCCGGACATCGGAAGTGCCAGCAGCGGATATGATTCCGGCATCTTCTGGTTCTGGCTTCCGGGCTCAACCGCTCTAGTCACGGTCAGGACGGACGACGGCACGGCGTCGATAAGCAAAACCGGGCTGCCAATGGGCAATCATGTCGTGCCAATTCGAATCGTCCGGGACTCGTCGGGGGGACTCGTGGGGCAATTTCAGGAGCGTCAAAGCGACGGGAATTTTCATTGGATTTATGATTCCTGGTCGCCGGCCGGAAGTGTATGGTCGCCCTTTGACCCATCGGAGTGCCCTGCTCATTGGCTCATAGGCCTCGACCAAGGTGAGCTCATATTCCTTCGCTCTCACGGAGACGGCTTCTGTAACTGCCCTAACCCTTTCTAGCCCGGCAAGGGCCGGTTACGGACTGCGCCCGTTCTGAGCCTGAAGCGAGTCATCGGCGCTGCATCAAATCTTCGATGAGGAGGTGTGCCCAGCGCCGTCGGTCCGGGGACCCTTTGCGACTATGTGGCAGCGACAGGCGGCATCGCCAAGAAGAAAAATCCCGCTCAAGCTGTCACACTTGAACGGGGCATTTGAATTTCAACTTCAGTCGAATTTCTTACTGACCACTGGTCTTAGATGTCGTAATACATCTGGAACTCGTAGGGATGCGGACGCAAACGCATGGCGTTCACTTCCTTCTCCCGCTTGTAGTCGATGTAGGTGTTCAGCATCTCTTCGGTGAACACATCGCCCTTCAGCAGGAACTGGTAATCGCGGGCGAGCGCGTCCAGCGCATTCTCCAGCGAACCCGGCATAGACGGAACCTTCGCGAGTTCCTCTGGACCGAGATCGTAGATGTCCTTGTCGAGCGGCTGGCCGGGATCGATCTTGTTCTCGATGCCGTCGAGTCCCGCCATTAGCATTGCCGAGAATGCCAAATACGGATTACAGCTCGGATCGGGCGGACGGAACTCCACGCGCTTTGCCTTGGGAGATGCCGAATACATCGGAATACGACACGCTGCCGAGCGATTACGGCGGGAGTAAGCGAGATTGACCGGAGCTTCGAAGCCGGGCACGAGACGCTTATACGAATTCGTGGTCGGCGCAATGATCGCCGACAGCGCGGGTCCGTGCTTAATCAATCCGCCGATGTACCACAGTCCAAGCTGCGAGAACCCGGCATAGCCGTCCCCTGCGAACAGCGGCTTGCTGTCTTTCCACAGCGACTGGTGGGTGTGCATACCGCTGCCGTTGTCCTGGAAGAGCGGCTTGGGCATGAAGGTCACGGTCTTGCCGTACTGGTTGGCGACGTTCTTCACGATGTACTTGTAGAGCATCATGGCGTCGGCCGACTTGATGAGGGAATCAAACTTCAGATCGATCTCGGTCTGCCCCCCGGTGGCGACTTCGTGGTGATGGCACTCGACGACCAGTCCGCAGTTTTGCATGGTCATGACCATCTCGGTGCGCAGGTCCTGGTAGTGATCGGTCGGCGAGACTGGGAAGTAGCCTTCTTTGTACCGCGGACGATAGCCAAGGTTGTTTTCCAGCCGTCCCGAGTTCCAGCGGCCCTCTTCGGCGTCGATGAAGTAAAAGCCTTCGTGCTCGTTCTGATCAAAACGGATGTTGTCGAAGATAAAGAACTCGGCCTCGGCGCCGAAATATGCGGTATCGGCGATACCGGTAGACGCGAGATACATTTCCGCTTTCTTGGCGATGTAGCGCGGATCCCGATCATAACGCTGCTTGGTGACCGGATCGATAACATCGCACACCATCACCAGGGTCGGAACTTCGGTAAACGGATCGAGCATGTACTTGTTGGCATCGGGGATGAGCAGCATGTCGCTCTCGTGAATGGCCGCCCAGCCGCGAATGGACGAGCCGTCCATGCCGAAGCCCTCTTCGAACGACGATTCGCTGAGCTGATTGATGGGATAAGAGACGTGGTGCCACAGTCCGGGAAGATCGGTGAAGCGCAGATCCAGCACTTGCACGTTGTTTTCCTTCACGAAATCCAGGACTTTCTTCGGATCAGGCTTGGTATCAGCCATTCAGATTCTCCTTTTTGCGCGCCTCGCCCTCAGCAGGCTGCTTGCTATGTCTTGCGTTGAAATCTCGCGGAATGTCTGCTCATGGTCCCGCGACTTTAGGTACGCGGAGCCAAGTAAATTCCGGGGGTAAGAAGTCGGAACTACAACCCACATGGATTAGGGAGTGACTGTGGCGTTGGGCCGTCGTCCCTGGGCCACAGATCAGGATATAGGCGGGTCAGCGGGGTGGGAAATTTAATGTTTTTATTGCTGTGATAATCGCAGCTTATAGCTGCTAAGTAACTGATGCATCAATATAAACGCCATATTTCCGCTTAGAGAGTGCACCAGGCTTAAGGCAAACCGATTTTCGGGGCGATCACCTCTCGATCTTCCTTATCTGGCGAGAGTGCCCAAGGAGTTCTTTTCGCGGGTGATGCCGCCGCACACGGGACGCGGCACGTTTTTCGGAAGCTTTCCTGAGCTTACTTCGTCCGCGTTTTCTTGATCAGCTTGATGGCAGTTTCTGCGTCTTTGCAGCCGAGAACCTTGAATTTCCTTCCGCGCGCCTTGTTATAGGCAACGAAGAATTTCTCCAGTTCGTCAATCATCTTGCTGTTCAGATCGTTTGGTTCCTTGATGTCAGCATGGGCATGCGAGTGGCTGGCGACGGCCAGCACGCGATCATTGCGAATCGTTTTGCCATCTTCGGTCTGCTCGGCTTGAATCACCCCTACGATGCGCGATTCCACCACACATCCTGGAAATGCGGGCTCGTCCATCAGCAACAGAACGTCAGTCGGATCGCCGTCCTCGTCCTTCGTCTGCGGCACAAAGCCGAAGTCATAGGGAAATACCATTCCCTCTGCCAGCACGCTGCTCAGCGCATAACTCCCTAGATCAGGGTCATATTTGAACTTGTTGCGGCTGCCCTTCGGTGTTTCAATGACAACGCGTAGAGTCTTACTGCCGGTAGCGAAGGGATCGATCTGGTCGGGGGATTTGAGCTTACTCGCTTTCGCCATTTTCTTTGTAGATGACACGTCGCGTTAGCGCAACATTCATAGATGCACAAAAGCCGCGGCGTGGATGTCAGCAACTCGTTACACTCAAGACGTTAACGGCGCCGCATCGGGGGAATGATCGAAACAGTCGCCAGAGAACTGAGAAGGACTAAACGGCTTCTTGCTTTCGTATTCGCTGCCTTTTACGGTTTATGGCAACATCGCCGGCTGCCTCTCAATGCTTCGCGCGTGGAATGCGCCGAGTGGCTGCACCAAACATGCCTGCGTGGATTGCGTGCCATCGACGTTGAATTGCTGATTCAAGGTAAACCGCCTGAGCAGGGTCTGATCGTCAGCAATCATCTCAGCTATCTCGACATCCTCGCCTACAGTGCCGCGGCACCTTGCGTCTTTATATCCAAGGCGGAAGTGGAGCGATGGCCGGTCTTCGGCCGCTACACACGCTGGTCCGGCAGCGTGTTTGTGCGGCGCCATGATCGGGCGGATGCGGCGCGCGCCAATATGAGCGTCGGAGAAACCTTGACCAATGGAGTACCGGTTGTTCTTTTTCCCGAAGGCACCACGACGGATGGACAAAGCGTCCTGCGCTTTCATTCGACAATGTTGCAGCCGGCGATCGAGACCGGCGTTCCCATTACGCCATGCGCCATCCACTATGAATTGCAAGACGGGGATCCCGCGCGGGAAATCTGCTGGTGGGGCGACATGACTTTGCTTCCCCACGTCTGGAATCTGCTGGGCAAACGGGCCATTCACGCGAACATTGTGTTTGGAAGCCCAATCGAGGCCGGCGACGATCGCAAACAACTCAGCGCGGTCTTGCACGAGGAGGTGGTGAGGTTGCACGAAGAGTTGCGCCCTCCTCTGGTAAGAACCTAGGATCTCGTGGACTCAGATGGGTAGCTCGGAAAACCAGCCCGCAGGGCGGCACAATCCTAGCCCAGGTCTCGGACACGCGAGACATGGGGCACTCGTGCTCTTCTTACCGCACTCGTTTGGAACTATGCACGTGAGCCTTTGGGCGCAGTGGGACTGGAATTCACGCCTTTGCCGTGTTTGCTTTCGCTTCCTGCAATGGCAGCTCGGGATGCTCGATCGTCTCCTGCCAATCCTGGGCCTGCAGTTCTCGAGGAGTTTTCTCTAACTGCGGCAGCTCGGGAATGGAATCGGCCGCGAGTGAGCGATCAAGTTCAGGAAACTTGCGCGCGATCGGCAGCACGCGCCGCTCGACGGATGCGACCATGTCGTTGTAGCACTCCACTGCGCCGCCGAGTCTCTTTCCCAGAGCTTCGAAATGATCGGTCATCTTACAGAGACGCTCGTACAACGTCTTCCCTGCCTCGCTGATTTGCTTGGCGCTTTCGGCAAGATTCTTCTGGTTCCACCCGTATGCGACGGCCTTCAGCAGCGCGATCAGGGTTGTCGGCGAAGCGACGATGACCTTCTGGCTGACGCCGTATTCGATCAGCTCCGGGTCGGCATCCATGGCGGCGCGGAAGAAGACCTCGCCCGGAAGAAACAATACGACGAACTCCGGCGTACACGGCAGGTGTGCCCAGTACGATTTGCCGGCGAGTCCATCGATGTGGTTTCGCACCTGGCGCGCGTGATCGCCGAGGCAGAGATTGCGCGTGAGCTCGTCGGGTGCCTCCAGCGCCGACAAATACGCCGTCAGAGGAACCTTGGCGTCGACAACGACCTGCTTGCCACCAGGCAAATCGACGATGACGTCGGGACGGAAGCGTCGCTCCTCGTCGTTGAACGACAGCTGCTCTTTGAAGTCGCAATACTCCAACATGCCGGAAAGCTCCAGCACGCGATGCAGTTGCAGCTCCCCCCAACGGCCGCGAGCCTGCGGTTCGCGCAAGGCTTTCACCAGATTGCCGGTTTCCGCCTGAAGGGCGCGTTGCGTTTCCAACAAGGACTGTACCTGGGATGTGAGGCTGCCGTACGCTTGGCTGCGCGCCTGCTCCAGCGTCTGGATTTGCTGATTCATTCCGCTAAGCGACTGTGCGATCGGCTCAACCAAATTCCTGACGGCGAGCTCTTTTTGTGCCAGCTCGCCGATCGCTTGCGCTTGATACTTTTGCAGGACGCTATTGGCGAGCTGAAGAAAGTTGGCGTTGTTGCTTTCCAACGCCGCGCTCGCCAACGCCTTAAAGTGCGACTTGAACTCTTCCGTTGCATTTGAAAGCAGCTCAAGTTTTTCCGCGGCATTTTTCCGCTCGCTCGCAAGGGTTGCATCAAGAGCACAGCGGGCTTCCGTCAACGCTCGAATCTCCGCTGACTGCCGATCGAGCGCGGCTCTCGCCGAGAGCAACTCCTGCTCCAAGGTATTTTTTCGCTCGCTGAGAGCGACAGTGTTCGCGCGGCAAATGAAAAGCGAAAGCAGAGCGCCGGCTATGGCACTCATGGCGGCGATCAGGACGACTACAACGACATTCATCGGTCAGCCCCAGAGTTGCTGCCGTCATTGTATGGCGTGGGCCTGTGGAAAGAAAAGGCGAAAGGCTGCTTACTCGAGTTATCGGTGCTGGTTCGAACGGCCCGACGCCGACAAAAGAATCCTGCGTAAGCGATCTCACCAACGGCGTTGATCAGTACATCCGTGGAAAGCTGTTGACGCTCCCCGTGACCGCGGTGTAATCTCCCTTGCCATTGGGGTTCTCTCCAACCCAAGCGTTGTAAGGGTTCAGGCCAGGAACCGGACAATGCCTATCTCCGCCTTTCCAAATCGGCGGTTTTCCCTCACATCTTTGCACAAGTTTGTCATCGTCTCGCATCCATGGAGGACGAACTAATGGATGTATCCCGGCGAACATTTATCAAGACCGGCGCGGCAGGTGCGGTCGGGTTTTCGGTTCTAGGATTCGATCTCACGCCGCTGCAAGCGCAGGCGCAGTCACTGAAGATTTCCCGCACCACAGAGACGCGCAGCACCTGCCCATACTGCTCGGTGAGTTGCGGCGTCATCATTCACACAATTGGCGATAAGGCGAAGAACGTCACCGCACAGGTAGTGCACGTCGAAGGCGATCCCGATCATCCCATCAACCGCGGCACGCTGTGCCCCAAGGGCTCGTCGCTGCAGCAGGACATCCAGAACGAGCGCCGCCTGCTGTACCCGCGGGTGCGCCGCCCGGGATCGGACCACTGGGAGAACATCCCCTGGGACCAGGCGATCGACGAGATTGCCGTCTGGACCAAGAAGACGCGCGATGCCACCCTCGTGGAGAAGGACGCGAATGGCAACACGGTGAACCGCTGCGACTCGCTGTTCTTCAGCGGCGGCTGCACCGATACCAATGAGTTCAATTTCCTGGTCGTGAAAACGATGCGGGCAATGGGGGTGGTGCGCCTGGAAAACCAGGCGCGGGTTTGACACGGCCCCACGGTCTCAAGTTTGGGACCAACTTTCGGACGCGGGGCGATGACCAACGGCTGGATCGACATGAAGAACACCGACATGATGCTGATCATGGGCGGGAATCCAGCCGAGAACCATCCCTGCGGATTCAAGTGGCCGGTCGAGGCCAAGCGCAATCGCAACGCCAAGATGATCGTGGTCGATCCGCGCTTTACCCGCACCGCCTCGCAGGCCGATCTCTTCTGCCAGATTCGCGCCGGCGCTGACCTGGCCTTTCTCGGCGGCCTGATCTACTACGCCATCCAGAACAACCGCGTCGCGCACGAGTACCTGGTCAACTACACCAACGCGGCGTTCATCGTCAAAGACGGATTCAAGTTGCCGGAAGACGGCCTGTTCTCCGGCTTCGATCCCGAAAAAAAGGTGTACGACAAGAGCACCTGGAATTATCAGGAAGGTGGCAACGAGACAGGAAAGGCGGTCGCAGCCGCTGCACCGGCTACTCAAGGCGCGCCGAAGGGCAATGAACCGCAGGGCCATGTTCCGGCGGCGAAAGAAGGATCGGTCACGCATCAAGGTGCTGAAGGCCACGGATACCAGGCGGAAGGACCGGCGGGCGCGAAGGCCATGGGTGGCGCAGTTCCGCCTCCGTCGATGCCGCCCAACGTTGCTTACGATTTGTCCCTACAGCATCCGCGCTGCGTCCTGCAGCTTTTGAAGCAACAATACTCGCGCTATACGCCGGAGACGGTATCGAAGATCACCGGCATCCCGCAGGACCAGCTCCTGAAGGCCTACGACATGTACACCTCCATCCGCAAAGATGGAGACATGAAGAAGGTCGGGACGGTCATCTACGCGGTCGGCTGGACGCAGCATAGCAACGGCACGCAGGTGATTCGCACCGCCTGTGTGCTGCAGCTGCTGCTGGGCAATGTGGGACGCGCCGGCGGCGGAGTGAACGCGCTGCGCGGTCACTCCAATATTCAGGGAGCGACCGACATGGCCGGCATCTTCGACATTCTGCCCGGCTATCTGAAGATGCCAACGCCCGCGGATAAGGACCTGAAGACCTTCCTGGAACGCACTACGCCGAAGCCATCGAAGCCCAACGACTGGCAGTCGTTCAACTACTGGTCGAACACGCCCAAGTTCATGGTCTCGTTCCTGAAGGCGATGTACGGCCCGGCGGCGACCAAGGAGAACGACTTCGGCTTTAACTGGCTGCCGAAGATCGACCGCAAGTACTCCTGGGTCGAGGACTGGAACGACATGTACAACGGCCAGGTCAAAGGCGTCTTCGCCTTCGGCATGAACGGCGTAATGGTCGGGCCGGATTCGAAAAAGAACATCGACGCGCTGAAGAAGGCCGATTTCCTGGTGGTGTGCGAGATCTATCCCGACGAGACCAGCAACTTCTGGCAGGCACCGGGCACGACACCGGAGGAGATGAAGCAGATCAACACCACGGTGTATCAGCTGCCGGGCGCGGGCTTCGCGGAGAAGGACGGGACCTTCGTGAACTCGGCGCGCTGGCTGCAATGGAAGTACGCCGCGCTGCCCACTCCGGGCGACTGCCGTCTGGACCAGGACATCCTGGCGCAGATCTTCCTGAAAGTGCGCGAGCTGTACAAGAAGGAAGGCGGCAAGCTCCCCGATCCGATCGTGAATCTTTCGTGGACGTACACCATGCCGACCAGTCCTTCGCTGGCCGAGGTGGCGAAGGAGATCAACGGCAAGGCGGTGAGCGACTTCGAGGATGAGAAGACGAAGGCCTCGTTCAAGGCCGGTCAGCAACTGCCGGGCTTCGCCATGCTGCGCGACGACGGCTCGACCATGTGCGGCAACTGGCTGTACTGCGGCTCCTGGACGGAAGCGGGCGCGATGAGTCAGCGCCGGGGCACCGAAGATCCTTCGGGGCTGGGAATCTATCCCAACTGGGGCTGGTCGTGGCCGGCCAACCGTCGCGTGCTCTACAACCGCGCCTCGTGCGATCTCACCGGCAAACCCTACGATCCCTCGCGCCGGCAGGTCTGGTGGAACGCGGCGACGGAGAAGTGGGTGGGTAACGACGTGCCCGACTTCAAGCCCGATTCCAAGCCGGAAGAGCACATGGGCCCGTTCATCATGATTCCCGAGGGCGTCGGACGCCTTTTTGTTCCGCTGGGTGCGATGGCCGACGGTCCGTTCCCCGAGTTCTACGAACCGATCGAGAGCCCGGTTGCGAATGTCCTGCATCCGCAGCAGTCAAGCAATCCGCTGGCGAAGACGTTCAAGACGCCGATGGACAAGTACGCCAAGCCGAACGAGGGCTACAACATCATCTGCACGACCTATCGGCTGACCGAGCACTATCACTACTGGACCAAGAACAATCCCATGAATGTGGAGCTGGTGCCGGAGCCGTTCGTCGAGATCCCCGCGGAATTGGCCGACCAGATGGGCATCAGTGGTGGCGAGCGGATCAAGGTGAGCAGCATTCGCGCCGACTACATTGCGAAGGCGATGGTGACCAAGCGCATCAAGCCAATGATGGTGGACGGCAAGAAGCTGTACCAGGTCGGCGTGCCGATCCATTGGGGCTACAAGGGAATCTCGGAGGATTTGGATCGCACCTCGAAGATGCCGGCGAACCGGCTGACGCCGACGGTGATTGATCCCAACGCGTACACGCCGGAATTCAAGGGATTTCTCGTAAAGCTGGAGAAGGTTTAGAGGAGGGCACGAGATGAGCGATCGCGGCACATTACGAATCCAGCGAATCTCGGCCCACCCGGGGCCGGTACCTGGCGAAGGAACGCAGCGCGAAGACAAGGTCTGCAAGCTGATCGACACCACCACCTGCATCGGCTGCAAAGCGTGCGAGGTAGCGTGCGTCGAGTGGAACGACATGCCGTTCCAGGAAACTTACTTCGACAATACCTACCAGACCATGCCCGACACGGACTGGAATTATTGGAACCTGATCAAGTTCAACGAAGACGAGCATTCCGACGGCAGCTTCGCCTGGTTGATGCGCAAGCATCAGTGCATGCATTGCGCCGATCCCGGCTGTCTGCACGCCTGTCCCGCGGACGGCGCCATCGTGCAGTACGAAAACGGCATTGTCGATTTCCAGCAGGAAAACTGCATCGGCTGCCAGTTCTGCGTCTCCGGTTGTCCCTTTAATATTCCGAAATTCAATCCCAGCACCAAGAAGGTTTACAAGTGCACGCTCTGCTCTGACAGAGTGGGAGCTGGACTCGAGCCGGCATGCATCAAGGCTTGCCCCACCGGCTGTCTGCACTTCGGTACCAAGGACGACATGAAGTTCCTCGCCGAGAAACGTGCCGCGCAACTGCGCGATGTCTCGGGATTCAAAGAGGCGGGAGTCTACGATCCCGACACTATCGGCGGCACCAGCGTTATCTACGTGCTGCACAATATCAACAAGCCGGAAGCGTATGGAAATCTGCCCAGCAAGCCGCGCATTTCCCAGGCGTTTCTGATTTGGAAAGAGTGGTTTAAGCCTATCGGGTTATTTGGCGCGATGCTGGGTTTCGTCGGCGTGGTCATGCACTACGTGTTTGAGGGCCCGCGCCGGATGCAGCCTCTGCCACCGATCAAAACAATCGAACCGCCACCGGCCCCACAACCCACCGGCGATACGGCTGGGAAGGAGAACTAGATGGCGACTTCAGCGAATCGTTTCGTACATCGGCCCAATGCCATCGACCGGCTCGGCAAGACGGTGGTGTATCAGGGTGAGCTTTTGCGCCACCCGGTCTACACGCGTTTTCTGCACTGGATGGTCGGGATCTTCTTTTTCTTGGCGCTGCTCTCGGGATTCGGCATTTACCTGCCTTGGATCTTCCGCTTCTTTACGCCGCTGTTTGGCGGCGGCGCCATGACGCGGTTGCTGCATCCCTGGTTCGGGCTCGGCTTCGTCTTCTTCTTCGCGTTGCAGGCCATCAATTGGTGGCGGGTGATGACGTGGACGCCAGCGGACTCGCGATGGATGAAGCACATTAAGGCTTACATCACGCGAACTGATTCGATGGAATCACCCGAGACCGCCTTCTTCAACGGCGGACAGAAGATGATGTTTTGGGAGATCGTTTGCGGCTCTATCGCCTATCTCATTACTGGCGTGATGATGTGGTTCCCAACGATCTTTGGTCGCATATTGGTCTCGATCGCGTACGTCATCCATGACATCTCCGCCCTCATCATGCTGTTCGGCATTTTCTTCCATGTCTATCTGAGCACCTTTGGCGAGCCGGGCACCATCCAGGCGATGACGCGCGGCACCGTACCCGAAGCCTGGGGATGGACACATCATCCGGCCTGGTACAAGGCCGTGACTGGCCGCGACCCCCAGCAGGCATTGCAAGAAGCGACAAAGCCCACGGCCAGTCAAGAGCGCGCGCTGTAGCAACGAGTTGTACGCGCATCGGCAGATCCGCGGCGTGTTTCTCCTTACTCCCTTACCTCGGTCCAACTGGAATCGGGATTGAACTGAGTCGTGAAGGGTGCGTCGGTCTCAGTCGTATCTCCCATATCCTTCTGATATATCAGGCGGTCTTGATTGATGACGAAAGTCATAACACCGGAGACGCCATACTTGGCCGGCCAGGCAATAAAACCGAATCCGCGATTCATAATCCCCGACCGGGAATAATCCCTGAGACCGCCCGGTGCGAAAGGTCCCTGGGTCGTCAGTATCTTGAAGTAGTAGCCGTGGAAAGGCTTGTGCAAGCTCGGCTGGAGCTTGGCTCCTTGTTCTGTGGCAAATGCCAGGAGTGGTCCGATCGGACTTCTTGGCTTACCCGGTTCTGGCGGCCAATACAACCCGTCCTCCTTTCCCGGATCGCTAATAAACTTCGCGGTGTACTGTTTTACTCCCCCGTGGTCCTGGGCGAAGTACTCCGTCTCCGCGTCAGCCAACGCCCCGCACACGTCGATGGCGGCGAGTTCATTCCGGCCGATCTCGCGATTGACAAGCTCATGCTGTCCTTCCGGTATGTCGAAAAACCATTTTCCTGATGAATCCTTCCGCAGCGGTATAGAAAAAGCCGCGTTACTCGTGCCGACCAACAGGATCTGGCTGCCATTCTCGAGACTCCGCCAACGGTTCATCCTGTCGTAGGCAGAGGCGAATGCTGCGAACGAGGCCTTGTCCTCGCCGGCGTTCCCGGAGAAGATTACGGCTTTCGATTCCGGCCCAAAGATTTCCAGCAACTGCTGCTGATTATCGTTCCGGGTAGCCTCGGCCAGTTCCTTTCCAGCATCCTGTGGTGAGGCAAAGGTCTTCTCACCACGAGCCGGTTCTGAACCAGGAGGCCCTTGCCGATGACACCCGGGAAGCGCGAGCGTCAGCGCCAGCAGCATGAAAAAAAGCCAATGCCGAAAGCGGGGCAAGTCGCACGGAGCGCTCGCCACGAATGTCAGCCCCATCGATTCCTCCATCATTTTGCGCGACCTGAATTCTGCCAAGGCAATCACCAGTGCAATCCGCGAGAGCGGCCTCCAATTCCCCAACCTGAATTACCGCCGCGAGTGACCCAGCCGCGATAGCTGGCGGTGCGATCTCCCCATCCGCCGCCACCGAATGTCAATTCGCTCTGACTTCCCCAAGTGCTGAAGGCGGTCAAGGTTCCGCCTGCGTCACTTTTTCCCCAACCCCGAACATCATCGGAGTTTGCCCATCCACCGCTCTCACGGGCATAGGCAACGGAAATTTCCGCGGTCCGAGTCGGGGTGGTGCCAAGCACATTGAAGGCGTGATTACCGATTGCGCTTTGCGCGATCGGCGTGCTGACTTGCGTGGCGGCGGCTTGTCCGCTGAAGGGACGATTCGCGTCGTTATGGTAGGGATGATTCCCATAGTAGTTGTAGCCGCCATAATTTCCGCCGTGCCAGGCGTGATTGCCGTAATACGGGTAATTGCGAAAATCGGCGTCACCGTGATACCAGTTGCAGCCCCAGTTGCCCCAGCCCCAATACGTGCTCGACAAAGCACCAATGGCCACCCCTCCGGCAAATGTGATCTCACCCGTAGCTGCCACATTACCGGCGCTATAGCCGGGCGTCTTTATTGGCGTGCCGTAGACCAGCGCCGGGTTATATTGCGGGACGTAGACCACCACTGGGTTGCCGCTCTGCAACATAATGATGTCCTCGCTCGGCTGCGCCAGCGTCATCTGCTGAAAGGACTTGAGATTTCCATCCGCCTTTGCCTTGGCACGCATGCTTTGAACCGCCGACATGACCGCCGACTGCTGATTGTGGTAAGCCTCGCCTAACTGGGACGTCCAGGCGAGATTCTGTGCCATGTTGCTCAAGACTTGGGGAAATTGCGTCAGCGCCTTGACGCCGGGGTCCCAAGGCTGCTCCGTGACGGCCTGTATGAGCGCAGCCCCCGTCAGGCTCTTGTTCTGCTGCAGCCACGCGTTCGCATCCACGATCTGGTCGGGGAAGGTTGCAGCAACCAGAACCTGCGCCACCAATGGGTCGGGATACAGCGCTATTGGCGCTACCAAGCCTTGCAGCTCCTCAGTGGTGAAGGGTAATCCTTGGCCGGAATAGTCAGCGCCTGATAGTGAGGCGGACTGATACACCGCTGCCGCATCTGAATCCAGAGGGAGCGTGATCAGTAATAGAACGAAGGAAAGCAGAAGTGACAGTAGCTGCCTGTGATGACACACGATCATCCGTTTCTTCTCCCATGGAACCCTGCTGTTCTTGTGGCTGAACGCGTTGCCGCCACGCCAGCCGAAAATTATGGGTCGCGATCACCATACTACAGTGACAGAACGTCTTCATTTTCACAAACCGAGAGCGCAATTCGAAAGGGGCGAATCGGGCCCTTGATGATTCACGCCGGGCGCGTTCCCTTCTCTACAGCTAAACTATTCTTTTACACGTCTCTTGAGCACGAGGTCCTCATCATGGCAAGTGGGAACGGGAAAAAAGGCGTCATCGGTATTCTTACGGGAGGCGGCGATGTTCCCGGTTTGAATCCGGCAATCCGGGCGGTCACCATCCGGGCACTGCGCGAGGGGTACGAGGTCATCGGATTGCGACGCGGCTGGGCCAGCTTAGTCGACCTGGTACGCGAGAAAGATTATGACAACAACGATAACTTCTTATATCTCTCCGAAGAGCTCGTCAACCGCGCAGGCCGCACCGGAGGCACGTTTCTGCATACTTCGCGCACTAATCCCAGTCGTGTACGAAAAGGGGACGTTCCGGTTCATCTGAAGGAAAACTACCAGGCCGAAAGAAATGACTTGACTGACGAGGTCCTGAAAAATCTTTCCTGGCTTGGTATCGACTATTTGATTCCGATCGGCGGCGACGATACCTTGAGCTACGCTGTGCGCTTGTTTCAAGAGGGGATCAAAGTGGTCGCAATTCCCAAGACCATGGACAATGATGTTCCGGGAACCGATTACTGCATCGGCTTCAGCACCTGCGTGACGCGCATCATCGAAATGGCGAACCGGCTGCGTACCTCCGCCGGCTCGCACGAACGGCTGCTTGTGCTGGAAGTTTTTGGCCGCTACGCAGGCTTTACCGCCATGCTGCCGACGATGGCCGGAGCTGCCAATCGCTGCGTGATTCCGGAGTTCAAATTCAGCATCGATCGTCTGGCGGAGTTGCTGATTTACGATCGAAACAAAAATCCCAGCAAGTACTCGGTTGCGCTGGTTTCTGAAGGCGCCATGTTCGAAGGTGGCGACATGATCTTTGAGCGCGAGGTGAAGGACGCGTTCGGCCATAAGAAATTGGGCGGAATCGGCGGCCTGGTTTCGGAGCGCATTAAGGAGCTGTCATCGCGCTACAACGGCGGCAAGCCGCTGGATGTGATGAACCAGAGTCTCGGCTACCTGGTGCGCTGCGGCGATCCCGATGCCATCGATTCGATCGTTCCGATGGCCTACGGAAATCTGGCGCTGGACCTGATCCTGACGAATGTTCACGGCCGGCTTGTGGTGCTGCGCAATGGCCGCTACGACAACATGCCGATCGAAGTGATCGTTGCGACCAAGAAGGTCGTCAACGTCAAAGACCAGTACAATACCGAGCGCCTGCGCCCGCGCTACAAGAGCTTCGAGATGAAGCCGCTATTCATCATGACCAGCGATCTGGGATAGTTCGCCAGATTGTCAACAACGTCAGAGCGCATCGAACGCTCGTCTGTTATGGGCAGCTGGAGTTGTAGACTCCTGTGGCGTAACCAATTCCACCTTCCGACCAGTTGTTGTTCGGTCCCGTCCCGGAGAACCACATCTTGAAAAGGCTGCCGTCCTGAATGACCGTTGGCGAGCGCACCTCCCAATTGAACCAGTTATCAAGTCCGGCGCCGCCCGCCGTGTAGATGCCTGTTTCTATTTCAGAGTAACTTATGCCATCAGAACTTGTAGCATGTGCCAAGGCGACTTGAACCCATAATCCCGGCTGAGGAAATCTGGCTACGTCATAAAACAAATGGAAGGTATTTTTTGAATCAATGAAGGCGCTAGGAGTAGAGTACCCCACATAAAGCTGCTGAACCGAATAGTAAGTACTCTGAGTGAGGACAGCCTCATCGTATCCGTTGTGCGCAGGATCATAATGCGTAAAATTAGTGCCATCGGAGGAGGTGGCTAATGCGATGCCCTCCATCCATCCCAAGTCCTGCCGATCCTGTCCGGTGTAGCCGGGCCTCAGCTTGGCACTTGAGTAGTAGAGATAAATAAGCTGCTGGGCAGGATTCCAAACCGCTCCGGGTTCTCCAACGCCGTTATAGCTCCACTGGGTTGGATCAGTCGTTTGGTAGGTTATAACCGGATTGGCCGGGTCTTTAATCCAGGTAGTCCCGTCGACCGATGTGGCATGCCCGATACTGTATTGCGGCACTAGACAACCAGTTACGCTACAGCCTGAATAGTACAAATGATAGTTGTTGCTCGCTATCTTAATCACCACTGGCGTTTCAATGCGCTGATCATCCCAGGAACCCGGCTCCCCTGGAGAGACAATGGGAGTGGTATTGATCGTCCATGTCGCTCCATCATTCGATGACGCCTCGTAGACCTGAATGATCGGATTGGACCCGAGTATTCCTCCGGAAAACCACATGCGATAGATTGATCCGTCCTTGATGACGGAGGGATCGTTCCATGCCATGAATTGACCCGGAAGCGATTGACTAAACTGGATGACGGGATTGTTTGGATTTTGCGTCCACTGGCCGGTGCAGTTGCGATTGGTTGAGGAGGCGAGGCTAGAAAGTAACGTCAGCAAGCCAGCAACAAACATTCGAGTGATTGCCTTGCTCATCGATATTCCTACCTTCGTTCAAGGAATTGTGATTTTGTGAATGGGCCCTGGTTGAAGACACCTCCAGATGGTTCTGTAGCGAGAGTCTGATGACTCCCCAGTTAGCGTCATGCCTGTTGTGTGGGCGTGGTATATCCGCAGCAGTTCGTCGAGCGTGAAACTCGTAAGGTCGAAGTGGCATTTTCATTCCATCGCTCATTTCGCCCGTGACTGCGACTCTGTGAGCGATGTGATCCGGTTGCTACAAGTCGATAAGGGCATTCCGCGCCAGCACGCGAGCGCTTACGGACGTAAGCACAACGGCCAAAAGCGATCTAGCGCTCTAGTGTTATCGACTATGCTTATTGTGCAAGATTTTAGTGGCTTATATAGCTGCGTGCCATACCATTAAAGTGGTAATTTACAGCTGAGGATGATCATCTCAATCATTTTCAACCAATATACGATTCTCATTGGCTGGGCTTTGTTTTACAAGGAGAACTGAGTGCTACTTGGCCAGTCGTCCCATCGTCGTGGCCGGCAGTCTACGGAAGAACTCTCCTGGTGCGCAGGTATCCAGCTATGCCTTGTATAGAACTTAAGTGGGGATGTTCAGGACTCTCGGCAGTAGAGGCGAGTGCTAAGAATCGAACCCCGAAGGGGGAATTGAAGTTGGCCCAGGACGCAGCGCACCTGGGGCTCCTAATTCGCACTGTGTTGCGCGATAGGGGTGGGCAGCGGAATCTTGAGTAACTGGGAAAAACGATCGGAGTCCGTAGGGATGGCACCGTTCCCACGCTGTCACTTCAGTCGTGCCGATAAAGGCTATTGTTTTTGCTCTACGAGCCGGCTTTAGCGGGCGGCACACAGCCCTCCGCGGCGCTTTTCGGCAACTGTTAACGCCAGAGCATCGATGTGCAGGTGGAAACAATCTGATGAACTTGATCAAGACGGCATTGCGCCTTACTGATTTACGCAGATCGCATTCAGGATCACAACCTATAATGCAGTTACGCCGGTTCACCGGCGCATCTTCTCAGCTTTAACGCACAAGGAAAGCGATTTGCCTATCGTCTTCAATAAACGGCCTGGACTGGTCGCCTATATCACCTGCGGCGACCCTGATCTGGGTACCTCCCGCGCAGTAGCTCTCGCAGCGATTCGCGCGGGCGCGGATGTCATCGAACTCGGCGTACCATTCAGCGATCCCGTAGCCGATGGGCCAGTCATTCAGCGGGCCAGCGAGCGGGCGCTTAAGAATGGCACTGACCTGGCCGGCGTTCTCGATATCGCCAGGCAGATCCGGCAACAGTCCAATGCAGGGCTGATTATCTTTTCGTATCTCAACCCGATTCTGCGCTTCGGCATGGGCAAATTCTGCGCCGCTGCTGCTGGCGCTGGCATCGACGGAGCGTTGGTAACCGATCTTCCTGTCGAAGAAGCTGCCGATTATCTGCGCACCATGAAGACTCTCAAGCTGGGACCAGTATTTCTCGCTGCGCCCACCAGCACCGATGAGCGGCTTCGCCAGGCGGCAAAGCACTCGCGCGGTTTCGTCTATGCAATCTCGCGAACCGGCATCACTGGGGCGCGGCAGGAGTTGGCATCAGACGCCCGCTCCCTTGTCGATCGCTTGCGGCGCTGCACCAAATTGCCCATCGCGGTCGGTTTCGGAATTTCTACACCGGAGCAGTTCGCAGAGGTAGGCGCCTTTGCCGATGCGGCCGTCGTGGGCAGTGCGATCGTGCAGGAAGTCGAACGAAATGCCGGAAGCGAGGCGGATGCCGTTGCGAAGTTCTTGTCTTCGTTGACCGCAGCGGCTCAGCATGCAGAAGCTGGCAACTAAAACTAATCGGGCAACAACGGCATTATCAAGAAATCAGATCTATGGATATCGCTGACTGGCGCAAGAGAATTGACGAACTCGACCACAAGCTCGTCCAGCTACTGAGCGAACGGGCAGAGTGTGCGCGCCGTGGACCGTGACGAGACCGCCGAGCGGCGCGCACAGAGTGACGCGCCCTACCTGGTTGACTTGATAACCATTGACTGCTCCTTCATTTCGCTGCGGAAAATCCTGCCCGCCGCCGTGCCGCTGCTGAAGGCCGGCGGAAAGAATCAGTCGCCCTTATCAAGCCGCAATTCGAGGCCGGCAAGGCCGAGGCCGACAAGGGCCGTGGAGTCATCACCGACGCCGCCATCCATGACCGCGTCATCCGCGAACTCCGCGATTTTGTCGCCGCGCAGGCTGGCCTTCGCTGGCGGAATGTGGTTGAATCGCCGCTGCTCGGCCCGGCCGGGAACGAAGAATTTCTGGTGTTGATTGAAAAAACCTCGCTGACAAAATCAAACGCGTCGGTCTGATCGGCAATCTGGACAAGGCCGGTTGCGCCAAGAACGTCCGCAGCGCTTCGCGCCTCATCCAGCGCGTCGGGCGAAGAATCATTTGCGAGGAGCAAACCGCCCGGCTCGCCAGACTGAAATCCGTCACCGCCCCGGACGCCGCCACCCTCGCCCGCGAGGTC
>CAWFUE010000077.1:0-75144 GCA_963818905.1 uncultured Acidobacteriaceae bacterium | reverse complement strand
TCACGCAGGATCTGCTCGTTGGAGGGCTTGAAGTAATCCAACACCGACAAATTATTGTCCTGCAGGCGCATGAAAGAGTCGTTGTAATCGGGTGCGGGATCGTCCAGATCGACGCCGGTGATGAGGTAAATGTCACCTGTGGTGTCGTCGATGGCTGGTGTGCCTCCCCAGAGTCCGCCGCCTGCGCCGTCGTTGGTGTCGTTGAAGATTGCGATCTGCTGCAGCGAAGCTTTGTTATAGCCAAGAATCCAGCCGTGGGCGCAGTGCCCGAAGGTGATGTAGACAGCATTACTGGCTGGATCGAGGGCCAAACCATTGCGTTGATAGCAACTGCTCTCAAGCGTGATCTGCCCGTTGTTGCTGTCCTGACCAGTGCCGGCGACAGTACCAGTCACGACCACCGGACCGCCAAGCATCTCGGCGCCACTGCCGATTGCCAGCGCGTGCAGTTGGTAAGCCTGTGCCCCGTTAACCGTGCCATCGGTCAGCACGTACATGATGCCTGTGGTGGAATCGATCACCGGCGTCGACGTTATGCCGAGCAGCGGCCTGATGCCTTCCTGATCGTTGATCTGTAGCGGCGTAGCAAGGTGTCTCTGCCACAGAGCGGTTTGCTGGAGACCGTCGGCGTCAAAAGCATAAACCGTGTCATTTTCGGTCGCGACGTAGATCACGTTGTGCAAGACGCCACTCACGGAAACATTCGGAACATAGAGAGGCTGAGCATAAATCTGCCCATCAACGGGGAAGGAGAATAATTTTCCAAACTGTGCCGAGTTGACGTTGGAAGGATTGAGGGTTGTCTCCTGGGGATTGACACCATCGCGAACATCGTCGTTGTGGTACGTGAGAACTGAAGCAACTCCGGGTGACGTGTTGGTGACCGTGGTCGTGGCGTTGGCGCTGTAACTCGGCAGCGCGGCGCTTGTCGCGGTAACCGTATAGGTACCGGGCGTGCCCGGCGCTTGGTATAAGCCGCCCGCAGTAATGGTGCCAACGGTGTTATTGCCACCCGCCACACCATTCACCGACCAAGTCACGCCGGTATTCGTTGTACCCTGCACGGTCGCTGTGAACTGCTGATTACCGTTCGGCGCCAACGATACGGTAAGAGGCGAAACACTGAGGCTCATAACCGTGACGGCGGCGCTCCCCGTCTGATTCTTGTTGGCCGCGCTGATAGCAGTTACCGTGTGCGTCCCTGCAGCCGCAGGTGCTGTGTATAGGCCGCTGGCGCTAACCGTTCCCACTGAGCCATTGCCTCCAGCCACGCCATCCACCGCCCATGTAACGCTGTTGTTGGAGGAGCCGCTCACAGTTGCCGTGAACTGCTGAGCCGTGCTCACGGCCAGCAGCGCGGTCGTGGGCGCGACGGTGACCGTGCCCGGCGGTACGGATACCGGATTAACCGTAACCACCGCACTGGCCGTCTTGGTCGAATCGGCGGCTGCAACCGCGGTCACCGTTACCTGCATGGCAACCGTGGTTGCCGGTGCGGTGTAGAGACCGGTGGTCGAGATAGTGCCGAGTTGCGCATTCCCAGCGGTGATCTGATTCACTTGCCACTGCACGTCAGTATTGCTAGAGCCCGTTACAGTCGCTTGAAACTGCTCTGTTCCTCCCGCGGAGACCGTCGCTGTCGTCGGTGAAATGGAGACGGCTACCTGTGACGACGAGGAATTGCCTGAGCCCCCGTTGTCACCGTTGTTGCTGTTAGTTCCGCCTCCGCAGGAAACGATGGAAAAGAGCAAGCAGGCAGAAATCGAAACGGTCAGTGCAGGGGTACAGTACAGACGCATTGGCTCCTCGATGGGCGGTCAACGTTCCGGAGCAATAGATGAAAGGCTAAGAAATTTCGTTGGCTGAGTAGGGGAAAAGAAAAGTGCGAGGTGCCTTTTGAGGTACGCCATATCCTGGCGGATGCTGGGCAATATTGCGCTGGCATTAAGGAAAACCGCAGGAATACGACAGAACAAGCTGTCTCCGGAAGCTGATCACGCAGGCGTAGCAAGCCAGGTCGCCGTTTTTAGTCATAGCGTTCGAAGACAATTTGTTTGCGGTCCCAACCGAACTCATCTATCAGCAGCTTTCGGTTGGAGTCGACCATTTGATGCAGGCCGCAGATATAGACTTGCATATCCCTTCTGTCGCGGATGATCTGGCGCACATGATCCTGGACATAACCGCGACAACCTTGCCAATCGTCGGCGCAGCGGCTGAGCGTGGGCACATAATGGAAGTTGGAGTGCTCCTTCTCAATGGCTTCGAACTCGTCACGATAATAAATACTATGCTCGTGACGGGTGCCGAAGACGAGCCAGTATTCGTGGCCACGATTGCGCTGATTTTCAGCAAACAGCCACTGAATCATAGAGCGAAAGGGTGCGATGCCGGTGCCGGTGGCAATGAATACGGCGTCCTTTTGCGGCTCGCGCAGCACAAAAAGTCCATGTGGGCCGTGAAATTGCACGGACGAGCCCACGTCGAGATCGCATAGCCAGTTGGACAGGAATCCGTCATCAACGCGATTCAGGCAGAGGTCGAAGGTTGCGTCCGGACGCGGCGCGGAGGCAATGGAATAAGCGCGGGTGTGAAACTTCCCATCAGGTTTCGAGCGCTTGATCGAGACAAACTGGCCGGGCTTGAACCGGAACTCTTTGACTCCATTGACCGCGAATTCCAGATGCCTGGCTTGCGGCGACAACCATACAGACCTCCTCAACTCCGCCGTCAATAGCGGACGCTCGATGGCCGTGCGCTCCTGAACCTGTGTGCCCATGCTGCCCACTATCTAGATGCGGGCCGACGAACAGGGGACGCGCTGCCACAAAGGCAAGCGTCGCAACTAAACTGGGATGTGGGTTTGTTCTTGGGACGATGGACAACGCGCCGCATGAGTTGTTTCAAACAAATTGAATCCTGGCTTCTTCTCATAGCATTTCTGCGGTTAGCCCCGGCTCAGGAGCAGCCGACTTTCAGAACGCAATCCAATGTGGTGTTAGTGCCCGCGCTGGTGCGCGATAAGAGTGGGGAAATTGTCTATGGACTCGAGGCCAAGGATTTCATCATTGAGGACGACGGCGTTCCACAAACAGTCCACCTGGACGAAGCGGCGGAGTCGCAGCCATTGTCGATGGTTGTAGCTGTCCAGTGTGGGCGCAGGGCCGACTTCGAACTGCCGCGCATGCAGGGGCTGGCTTCCATGCTGGAGCCGGTCATGGAGCAGCCGCAGGCCAAGATCGCAATTGTTGCCTTCGATAGTCAGGTGCACCCGATTGAGAACTTCACCAGCAATAGTGACGCTGTCGATCGCGGGCTGCGGAGCCTTCAACCTGGCGATGGCGGCGCCGCGATTCTGGATGCGGTTAGCTATTCGGTCAAGATGCTCGACGGCGTGCCGGCAAATCGCAAGCGAGCGCTGTTGCTGATCAGCGAAACACGCGACCATGGCAGCCATTCCGCAAATATCGACGATGTGATTCGAGCCATCGGCAACAGCAACACGGTGGTATACACGCTGGCATTCTCGCCTGCAAAGTCGAACCTTCTCGATACTCTACGCGGCAACAACAACCCCGATCTGCATCCCGAGCAAACGGAAATGAAGGACAGCCCCGACCTGCTCGCGCCTTTCGTGATGGCCGCCCAAGCGATGCGCAAGAACACGGCCAAGGCAATTGCGGCGCAGAGCGGCGGCGAATACCAGATGTTCGATTCAGCGAAAGGTTTTGATGCCAGAATGACCGACTTTTCTAATCACCTGAATAATCGCTACCTGCTGAGTTTTCAGCCCAGCAAACCACATCCTGGATTGCATCAGTTGACGGTGCGCCTGAAAGAGCCGGGAGGAGCGACCATCCTGGCACGCAGCAGTTACTGGGCGAGGCAGTCGCAGCCGTAGAGCCGATCTTGCGTCACTGCGCTGAACGACTGAAGGGCTTTCAGCGTTTTTCGCCTTCCCATGCGGCAAGGTACAAAAACAACGTCCCATGTGCTAGTATCGGCGCGAATCCGCCCGGGAGATCTTCATGCCTGTCATGCTTCGGCCGCTGACGCTCGGCGAGCTGTTGGATCGCGCCTTTCAGCTTTACCGCAGCCGCTTTGGCGTCTTTGTTGGAATTGCCGCGATCGCCTATTTGCCAGTTTTCGTGATTCAGTGTGCCAGGCTTTGGGCGCCGAAAACCTTGAGCGGATCGGCGGGCGTGGTCTTTGGCGTGGGCTTGCTGGTCACTGCACTGTTGAATCTGCTGGCCGTAGCCGCCGCGAACTCGGCGACTATCGTTGTGGTCTCCGCTGCATATCTAGAAATACCGATTACCCTCAGCCAGGCTTATGGAAAGGTCTCGGGCATGTTGCCGCGCGTCTTCTTCGTCATGATCGGGGCGGGCCTCGGCGTCGGCATCGGCACATTATTCCTGATCGTTCCCGGCGTCATTCTCTTCCTGATGTGGGCGCTGGCGATCCCCGTCGCGGTGCTGGAAGAAGCAGGATTGGGCGAAAGTCTGTCGCGCAGCCGTCAGCTCACCGCTGGACATCGCTCTCGCGTCTTCGTCATTTATCTTTTGTATTTCGCTTTGGTGGTCGCTCTCGAGACCGGGCTGATGATTCCGCTGGGCGCCATGATCGCCATCAAAGGCCACGGAGGTGCGGCTGCGATCATGCCGATCATGACGGTAGGCTCTGCCATCCTGAGTTACCTGGTTGAATGTCTGGTTACGCCGGTGCTCACCATTTCGCTCTCGCTCATGTATTACGACGAGCGGGTGCGTAAGGAGGCGTTTGATATTCAACTGATGATGAATGCACTCGGCCACAGCCCGGCTGGATCGGCAGCCGCCGGCGCCTCTTAGAATGCGCGCCCTTCGTATTGCACTGGCGCTGCTGTTGTTGGCATTGATGGTTGGCATTGTATCCGCAACGCAGCCCGCGTTCACACTGCAACAGTACATCGAAATCCTGACGCAGTTGCGCCAAGCTGTTAAATCGGGACACGACAGCGGCAGTACATTGTCGGCGGCCCAGAAGCTCCCGCCAGAGTGGCACGTCGAGGCCGATGGCTGCCTTTTCACAATTTCCAGCAACGGAATTGGGCAGGCTCTTAATAGCTACGCGAAGCAGCGGACGCCTTCCAACCTTGCGGCGATCACTTCCCAGATCGATCTGATGTTGTCGGATGCCCGGGGCATGCAAGCGGCGAAATCAGATGTCACCGCAGAGCACAACAAACTGACCGAGATTCTTTCCCGCCGCGAGTTCCGCAACGTCAAGGGTGAAAGCTGGTATGAGCGGCTCAAGGACGCCGTACAACGCTGGCTGGCACACCTGCTGAATCGCATTTTGTTTTCCTCGGCATTTCCCGTGGTGAGCCGGATCGTCATTTGGATTCTGGTTGCTCTGGCGGTAATCGTCGCGTTGCTCTGGGTCATTCGCAATTATCGGCAGAGCAACATCTATACGAATATCACTGGAGTGCCGGAGACGCTCACGGCGAAACCATGGCGCGACTGGCAGGCGGAAGCTCAGCTTGCCGCGCGTGAGGGGCGATGGCGCGACGCGGTGCACTTGTCTTATTGGGCTGCTATCTCCTTTCTCGAAAGCCAGGGTCTTTGGCGTCCCGACCGCGCCCGCACACCTCGCGAGTATCTTCGACTCTTGGCCGCCGGCGATGCGCATCGTGATCCGCTGCAGCAGTTGACCCGCGACTTCGAAAAGGTCTGGTACGGAACTGACGCGGCCACCGCAGAAAGCTTTGCCGGTGCATCCGCGCTGCTGGAGCGACTGGGATGCCGCTGAAGCTGGCTCCGGAAGATCGCCGCCTCGTCGCCGTTGCCGCCAGCGTATTTGTACTTAGTATTGCGCTCGCGATTTTTCTCGTCCCGGCGGAATCCGCAGCGCACTTTGCCAGCAGCTATTCCACCGCATCCGAGGGCGCCAAGGCCGCATATCTGCTGCTGAGCGAAACAGGCTATCGCGTCCAGCGCTGGAGCCGTCCTCCAGCCGAGCTGAACGACGCAAGCCATACTCTGCTGATCCTCACCGATCCTCAGGAACTGCCGACGCAAAGCGAAAAAGATGCGCTCGGAAAATTCATGTCGAACGGCGGCGTAATCGTTTTGGCCGGAGCGCTTGCTCCCGTGTTCGTCTCCGAAACTGCGCCGCTGCAGTTGCCGTTTTCGCTAGGCTGGCAAACATTCCAGGCGCAAGCACCGTCAGCGCAAGCGCTGAACGCTCCCGAGATCAAGCTCGACACCATTGCATCGTGGTCCAAGGCAGGGCAGGGAATTGCTCTCTATGGAGATAACTCGCGTTACACTGTCATGCAATACGCCCATGGTACCGGGGGCGTGATCTGGCTTGCGTCGTCGAGTCTGCTCAGCAATGCGGGCCTGCGCGAGTCAGGTAATCTGGAGTTTCTGCTGAGCACCGTCGCCAGCAAGTCCCGCCGCGTCTTGTGGGACGAGTACTACCATGGCCATCGTGAGGCTGCGCCCACCGGTGTCACACATCCGCAACTGGCGTGGCTGTTCGGGCAATTGGGATTTGTCGCGGTGGCCGTGCTGTTGACCTTCTCGCGCCACAGCCTGCCGCAGCGCGCCGCGCAGCCGGAGTCGCGACTCTCGCCACTGGAATATGTGCGCGCGCTGGGCCAGCTCTACGAACATGCAGGCGCGGCGAATGTAGCTGTTGCTATTGCCTACGAGCGCTTTCGATATGCCATTGGCAAGCGATTGGGGCTTCGGCCATCGGCGGCTAACGAAGAACTGGTTCCGGCCGTCGCCGGGCGATGGAAGATCGACGCTCAGGACTTTCGCGCATTAATCGAGACGTGCGAATCAGCGCGCTTCTTTGAGGATCTGTCGCCCAAAGAGGCGCTCGAGCTTGTCAAGCGCCTGCACAGATATTCTGTGCTGTTCAATCTTTTTCCCGATGCAGCCCAGGAGAGCCGATAAATGGAAGCCGTTTCTGCGGTGGTTGCGCATATTCGCGAGCAAATGTCGAAGGTGATCGTCGGTCAATCGGACGTGGTGGACCAATGCCTGCTTGCTCTGTTGTGCCGCGGCCATGCGCTGCTCGAAGGCGTGCCCGGCATCGCGAAGACGCTGACGGTCAAAGCACTTGCAACCATCTTGCAGCTGCGCTTTCAGCGCGTGCAGGCGACCTCGGACCTGATGCCGGCGGACATCCTGGGAACCAACGTGCTCAACATGGCGACCAGCACCTTCGGGTTCCACGCCGGTCCGGTATTTACCGATTTCCTGCTGGTCGACGAAGTCAACCGCATGCCGCCGCGGACCCAGGCTGCGTTACTGGAGTGCATGGAAGAACACCAGGTGACGATCGACGGAACGCGTCATCAGCTGCCCTCGTTCTTCACCGTCTTTGCAACCCAGAATCCCATCGAGTTTGAGGGCACATATCCGCTGCCCGAAGCGCAACTTGACCGCTTTCTGCTGAAGATCAATGTCGCGTATCCTTCGGCTGACGAAGAGGCGTTGTTGCTCAGCCGCTTCCAGCAAGGTTTCGATTCGCGCGACCTTCCTGCACTCGGATTGCAAGTTCTCGACTCGGCGTTGTTGACGCGTGCTCAGGAAGAGATCAGCCACGCCGTTCGCGTCGAGGAAAGCCTTTTCGCCTACGTCGTTCGCGTGGCCCGCGCGACGCGCGAATCGCCAGCGCTTTCTCTCGGCGCGAGTCCGCGAGCCGCAGTTTTCCTGATGCAGGCCGCAAAAGCTATCGCTGCCATGGATGCCCGCGACTACGTCATCCCGGATGACGTGAAGAGTGCGGCTCTGCCTGTATTGCGTCATCGTGTGTTGCTGAAGCCGGAAGCCGAACTGGAAGGCCTGAACGCGGATCAGATCATCTCGGACGTGGTGCGGAGCGTCGAGGTTCCGAAGTGAGCACGCGCTCCGCGCTGACTCCCTCGGCGGTTGAGGCTTATGCTCAGCCCTACGGCCGGTTCGGTATCGCGTTTGGACGCCGCGCATTTTTGCTTGCTGCAGTGGGCCTCGTGTGGCTTGGTCCCGCATTTCTCAATCCCCGATTTGCCTTTGGAATTCTCGCCTGGGATCTTCTGCTACTAATTGCAGCCGTGCTCGATCTGTACTCGCTGCCGCGCCCGCAACAGTTGACAATCATTCGCCGCTGGAACGATCCGGTCGCGCTCTCCGTTCCCGGTACGCTGGAACTGGTGCTGCACAACGAGGGACGGGGCACGCTTGTCGCCGAGGTGTTCGACGAAGTTCCAGCGCAGCTGCGCAGCGAGATACCGCACCTGGAAGTAAGCGCGCCTGCGAATGGGCAGGCCTCCGCAAAGTACGACATCAAAGCGTCTGTACGCGGTGATGTGTCGCTGGGCGACGTCTACATTCATTATCAGAGTCCGCTGCGCCTGGCGGAACGATGGGCACGCGCGCGGTTGCAGCAGACTATTCGCGTTTATCCCAATCTAGAGGAAGCGCGCCAGCAATCGATCTACCTGACGCGCAGCCGCCAGATCGAGATGCAACAACGCCAGGCGCGAGCGCGGGGCGTCGGGCGGGAGTTCGAGAGCCTGCGCGAATATCAGCAGGGCGACGACTTCCGCAACGTTTGCTGGAGCGCGACGGGGCGCCGCGGCAAGCTGGTTTCGAAGGTGTATCAGGCCGAGCGCAGCCAAACCATCTGGCTGGTGATCGACTGCGGCCGGCTGATGCAAGCGCAGATCGCCGAGCTCAGTAAGCTGGATTACGCTGTCAACACCGCTCTTTGTCTTGCCGAAGTCGCGCTTTATTCGGGGGATCGGGTTGGGCTGCTGGCCTATGATCGCACGCCCAGTCATCGCATGTTGCCGCAGCGTGGTGCTGCGCATCTGCGCCAGCTGATGGAGGAGTTGGTCGATCTGCGCGTTGGGACGCTTGAGGCGGATCACCTGCGGGCCGTCAGTGCACTGATGAACAGCCAGAAGCGGCGCAGTCTGGTGATCTGGTTGACTGACCTGGCTGAGACAGCGATGACTCCCGAAGTGATTGACGCTGCTCTGCAACTCACGCCGCAACATCTATTGCTGTTCACGATGGTCGGACAGCCGGACCTGCGGGGAATTGCGGTGCAAGATCCGAAGACGGCGCCGCTCATGTACCAGGCTGCGGCTGCACAGGAGGTCATTCAGCGCCGCCAGCTTCTTTTGGCGAGAATGCGCGATCGCGGCGCCCTGCTGGTGGAAGTGAATGTCGCGGCAATGTCGGCTGCAGTGGTGAATGCCTATCTCGCAATCAAGCAGCAGAATCGGCTGTAGCTAAGTCTTCGCTTCCGCTTCTGGAGGCCGCAAGATCACGAGCATCCGCAGATCGAGGACAGCGTGCAAGACCATAGGAAGCAGAAGAGTGCCCGTGAGGATGAACAGCAAGCCGAAAATAAAGCCGCCAACCGCGCTTCCCACTACGCCGCTGACGCCACCGTAGATGTGGTTAAGTCCGAAGATGACTGAAGAAATCAGCAGTGCCAGTGTGAGATTCAGCGTCCAGGGAACGACATGCAGGTAACGCAGCAGGAAGCCGCGAAACAGTGTTTCTTCGCAGATGCCCGCGGTGATGCAGATGAAGACCCACCAGCGGCGCTCGGTCCAGGTCGCCGGGAAGAAGTAGCTGAGCGATTTCAGCGCATCGGCTGAGGAGTATTTGCGCGGCTGCTTCTTGATCTTTTTCCAAAACACGATGGCAAGTGGCAGGAGCGTGACTGCCACAAAAAGTGCAATTACCACTTCCACCAGATAGAAGGCCCAGGCGTGCTCGAGAAGCCACGGGATTTCGCTGGGCGCAGGATAGATGGTGAACAGCGGACGCCAACCCACGGCCAGCCAGGCCACGATTGTCGAGACCCACAACCAGGCGCTCAGGGTTTTGTAGTAACGAATCTTTCCCGCTGAGCTGGGATTTCTCTTGAGCCGGCTGGTGTCGTAGTAATCCCAAACGGGAGCCACCACAAGCAGAAACAGGAACAGCAAGTGCTGGATCAGCGTCGTGACGGAAATCGTGAGGTTCATTCTGTCAAATTAATGCAGACGCTGCCTACGCTCCGGCCTGCTTTTCCGCGAGGTCGCCGATGATGGGCAGCTTGAAGATTTCGTGCTGATAGGCCTTGATGACCAGCAGCAACCATAGAGCGAGAACCGCTAAGCTGTAGAGCGGCCACATCAAGGCAGCCAGGAACCAGCCGAGTACCGGCACGAGATGGAAGATCGAGGAAATGACCATCAGGCAAACATCGACAACGATCAGCGCTACGAAGACAAACAAGCATTGAAAGCTGTGAAAGCGCACGAACCGGTTGCGATTGTACGGCTCGAGCAACAGAAACACGATCGCCGGGACGATGGTGAAATAGGCCAGCATGCCCGCGATGTTTTCCTGCAGCGGAGTCGTCGATGTCACAGGCGCGCTAGGCTCGGGCGCGGGCGCAGGCGCAGGCGCCGCCGCGATCGGCGCCGCAGGTTGTGCGGTCGCTTTGCCGCAGTTTGGACAGAACGCCACATTATCGGCGACTTGCGTACCGCATTGCGCACAGAATGCCATTTCAGCCTCCCGCAGCCGGTGAGAACTTCTACACTCTGGCGCCGAAGCAGAATCGACGCGCCAGTACAGTCAAAATGCCGTTCTTGCCGCGCAAGATAGCAGAGTGCTACGCCAAAGGCAAACAATTCCGGCCGCCGGCGGATTTTATGCGGCACGCCAGTGCCTTATTGGGAAGGCGCCGAAGCCTTAGAATTGACGAATGGCAAGCAATCCTGCGACACCTGGGTTCCGAAAGGCTAACGCAGTCGAGCGGCTGTTCAATCGCTTCTTCGGATTTCTGGTCGGGCTAGGATTGGGACTGAAGCACAACTATCTGCTTCAGGTGCGAGGACGGAAGTCCGGCAAGCTCTATTCCACTCCCATCGATCTGCTGGAGCTTGATGGCAAGCGCTTCCTCGTCGCTCCGCGAGGATACACGCAGTGGGTACGCAATGCCGAAGCCGCCGGAGAGATCGCGCTCATGCGCGGAAGCTGGCGGCAGAGCTTTCGGTTGCGAACCGTTACTAATGCGGAGAAGCCCGAATTGCTGAAAGCCTATCTCGACCGCTTCCAGACCACCGTGCAGCGGTACTTTCCTGTTGCCGCAGGATCCGATGTCAGAACCTTCGACGCCATCGCAGCCAACTATCCGGTAGTCGAATTGATCGCCAGCGAAAAAAGCAGGGAAGCGTAGGATTCTCCTTCGGGGACGACGCCCTCCAGAATAGCGCTGCGCTAAAACTGCAGATTCTCGCGCAGGATTCCAATGTCCTTGTCGCCACGGCCGGAGATGTTCACTACCACAATGTCAGACGTCTGCATCTTCGGCGCGCGCTTGATGCACTCTGCCACAGCGTGGGACGACTCCAGCGCAGCGATAATACCTTCGAGCCGCGCCAAAGTGCGGCAGGCGTCGAGTGCCTCCTGATCTCCGGCCGAGACGTACTCGGCGCGCCCCTGATCGTGAAGCAGCGCGTGCTCGGGGCCGATCGCCGGATAATCCAGCCCGGCGGAAACCGAATGCGTTGCTGCGATCTGTCCCCCTTGATCCTGCAGAACGTAGGAATATGTGCCCTGCAGCACGCCGGGACCACCCCCGTCGAAACGCGCTGCGTGCTCGCCCAACGAATGCCCGCGCCCCCCGGCTTCGACGCCGATCAGCTTGACGTCCCGATCCTTGATGAATTCGTAGAACGCGCCGATCGCATTCGATCCGCCGCCGACGCAGGCAATCACCGCCGACGGCAGTCGGCCTTCCGCTTTGAGAATCTGCTTGCGCGCCTCCTGACTGATGACGCGATGAAAGTCGCGAACCATTGTCGGGTAAGGATGTGCACCCAGCACGCTGCCCAGCAGGTAATGCGTGGTGCGGACGTTGGTCACCCAATCACGCATGGCTTCGTTAATCGCATCTTTCAGCGTCCGCGATCCTGACTCCACGCCGCGCACCTCAGCGCCCAGCAACTTCATCCGGAAGACGTTCAGCTCCTGCCGCCGCATATCCTCCGTCCCCATGTAGACCACGCATTCCATGCCAAAGAGCGCGCACACCGTGGCCGTAGCGACGCCATGCTGGCCTGCGCCAGTCTCGGCAATGATGCGGTCCTTGCCCATGCGGCGCGCCAGCAAGGCCTGTCCAATGCAGTTGTTGATCTTGTGCGCACCGGTGTGGAGCAGGTCTTCGCGCTTCAAGTAGATCTTGGCGCCGCCGAGTTCCTTGGTGAGGCGCTCGCCGAAGAAGAGCGGCGTCGGACGTCCCGCGTAGTCGGCAAGCAGCCGATGGTACTCATCGCGGAATGATTTGTCCTTTTGCGCCTTGGCATAAGCGGCTTCAAGTTCCTGCAGCGCTGCCATGAGCGTCTCAGGAACGTAACGCCCGCCGTAGGCGCCAAAGCGACCAGGCGTTCTCCGTACGGACGTTTGTCGCCGAGCTTCAGCTGATGCCGCAGTTGTCGAAACATTTTGCGCGTTGATGCTGGTTTCTTCCATTACTCCCTTTGCCTGGCCGATGTTTTCGTAGCGCGGACGGCGGAGACGAAATCCCG
The DNA here is from genome assembly GCA_963818905.1 of uncultured Acidobacteriaceae bacterium. GTDB lineage: Bacteria > Acidobacteriota > Terriglobia > Terriglobales > Acidobacteriaceae > Bog-257. Next base: position 62,567 of record CAWFUE010000077.1, on the reverse strand, counting down.
TAGCCTCGCTTTGTCCTTCTTACCTGGTTCGCTTTCCACTCCGGAAACAACGTCGACGCCCCACGGCTGGAACAACTCAAGAGCCTGTGCGACATTGTGGGCGTTTAATCCGCCGGCGACAATCAGCGGCATTGATTTCCGAATCGTCGCCGCCACGTCCAGCGCGTCGTTCCACGAAAACGGAATGCCGGTTCCTCCAAGTTGCTCGGTCGACCCGGAATCAAGCATGATCGCATCAAGGCTCGCTCTTGCAGCCAGGTATCCCGCAAGTTTTTTCTGAACAATTTCCGAAATATCAGCACATCGCAATACCTTGATTATCTTTCGCTCGCCAAGTTCTCGGCGTAGTTCCGGCAACTGCTCAGCCGCCTCATCACCATGCAACTGCACGCCGGTTAGTCCGGCAAGCTCTGCAATTTCCACGACCCGCGCGGGAGCTTCGTTCACGAAGACACCGATCTTCTCGAGGCCGCTGGGCAATTGCGCGATGATGTCGGCTGCCTCCGTAATCCCGATGTGGCGTGGACTAGGAGCGAAGATGAAGCCCAGCGCGTCTGCTCCTGCCTCGACACTGATTCGGGCATCGATCAGGTTGGTGGTGCCGCAAATCTTCAACCAGGTCATGATCGCGATGAATAGCAGATCCCTCGCCCGCCGCCGCAGGCTCGCGATGATAATTTCGTAGTTCGAGGTTGCGTAAGCTGATTCTCCACTTTGCCGCCTTATGCACGCGTTCGATCTCTCACCGCGCCACGGCTTGCGTCAGCAACTCACGCAAGGCGTCGCCGGGATGCGCCGCGCGCATCAATGACTCGCCGATGAGGAAGGCATCGAATCCTGCCTGCCGCAGACGTGCAATGTCCTCGCCGGTCTCGATGCCGCTCTCGGCGACCTTCAGCACGCTTGCGGGCAGTAACTCGGCGAGATGCAGTGAGGTCGCCAGGTCTACATGAAATGTGTGAAGGTTGCGATTGTTAACGCCGATCATGTCGAAGCCGGAATCGAGAGCACGCCGCAATTCTTGGGCATCATGGACCTCGCATAGCACCTCGAGCTCGGTCTGATGCGCACACCGTTGCAGGCTGTTCAGCTCCGACTGGCTGAGAGCGGCGACGATCAGCAGGATTGCGTCAGCTCCATAGGCGCGCGCTTCCAGCACCTGGAATTCGTCGACGATGAAGTCCTTGCGCAAGCATGGGAGCCGAGTTATCGCCGATGCTGTCGCAAGATTCCGCAATGAGCCCTGAAAGTGTTGCTCATCGGTCAGCACTGAGAGGGCTGCAGCACCGGCAGTCTCCAACTCGGCAGCCAATTCCGCCACTGGAAAATCGGCGCGGATCAGTCCTTTGGACGGGGAAGCTTTCTTCAGTTCGGCGATAATCGCACTCTTACTGGTCGAGACTTCTTGCAAAGATCTCCGAAAGCCTCGCGGCTGGTGGCGTGCCGCTGCGGAAGTCAAAGCGCGGACATCCGCCGAGCCTTTTTCCACAGTGACTCTGCGCCGAGCCTCGGCGACGATTTCTTCCAGCTGGGTGGCCATCGATTCAAGAAGTATACCTGCTCAGATCAGCTGGGTGCTTCGCCTGCAACGACTCGCGTATTCAGATCGACTCGTGCGAATCGGTATAGGTGCCGGGCCTTAGTTGATGCGCGCCCCCAGAAAGTTGTAGGCATCGGGTAAAAGCATTATTTCCAAAACACGCCGGCCTCAGCTACTCTGCAAGCATCGCTCAGTGTGACAATCAGGCGCTCGCAAGCCACGGCCAGGATTTGCCAACTCTGGGCGCGAGATTACAATGAAGCGCCGCTTCGCAATTCTTCTGAGCGGGATCACGCTCGCGATTGTCATGCAATCGGTATCGCTGGCGCAAACGTTGGCTCGGCTGTCTCACGAAGCTACGCCTGATGTCCCACATACGGGCAGCGTCAGCAGCAACCAGGCGCGCCTGTCTCACCTTGGTAGCTCTGCCGGACTCTCCGATTCGGCGTTCTCCCGCGCAGCCGCACGCGCGCTCTTCGTAGATTCCAAACTTGACCGCGGGAGATTGCTGGCAGAGCGAGCGTTAAAGCGTAATTCGCAGGATGCGGAAGCACTCTTCGTCCGCATGGAAGTCGCCGCCATGGAAGCGGACGAAGCCGTCATGCTGGATGCAGCAGTCCGTTTGTGCGAGGTTGGCGCTCGCGCTCCGGGTGATCCTCGGGTTTTGCTGGCTGCGGGGCGGGTGCGCGAATCGGCGGCAAATACTCCGGAGTTTCGCCAGGCGGTGCCACGTTTGCGAGCTCTGTTGGCGAACTCGCAGGAGACCCTGACCGACCTGCACGAAGCGTTGCTGGCTGCCGCTATGGACGGCGTGCCGGGACTGGATCCATACGCAGTATCGCGCGACGCGGGCATTCTAACTGACTGGCGCATCGTAGGGCCGCTTAGCCTCCATTCTCTTCTCGATGAGCAGCCGGCGTTTCATAGCGACGATCTGGCGCAGGCTTCGTATGACAATCGACTAGTCGAGAACTTCCAGTTTCCCGACGGCAAGATCGTCTTGCCCGATTATCTTTCCCGGCGCGGCCTGTACTACGGCGCCAGCGGTTTTGCCTCGCTCACAGCAGCCCGCTGGACGGTCCGGCTTGACGGTGCGGGAGCTCTGGAGGTTTCTGTTGATGGCCAACCCGTGCTGCGAACAAATGCCCGCGGCCGCAGTTCCGCCAATTTCGAAGTAGCGGCGGGCCCCCATCGCGTGCTGGTGAAACTTGCGGGTACGGCAGCTCCCTTGCGAGTTGCTATTTCGGAAACGACAGAGCAGGCGATTTACCCCAACTTGGCCAAAGACAGGGCAGAACGGGGCGCTCTGCCGCAAAGTCTTAGTCAGAACATCTCTCTGCAAGAATTCACCTATCTGCTGGCCGCCCAAGATTACGCAAGGGGAGATTACGCAACAGCGATCAAGCAGATTGCTGGTGTGCCGTCGGTCAGCGGCTCAGCAGCGCTGGAATTTCTCTTGGCGCAGTCCGAAATGCGGCGATCTCCCACACCGTGGGACTCTGACATAACGTGGGATAAGCTGCGAGCGCTCAGCCCTAATGCGCTGTCAGCCGATGTCGCTCTTGCGGAGAGAGCTTTCGCAACTCACGATCTGCCGGTGGCGTTCGAGTTGGCAAAGCATGTTCTGGCGGTGCGCCCATCCAATCGAACTGCACTGGAAATACTCACCGACGGCTGGACACCTGACGTGAGCCCACCGTTGACGCTCGCCGACGAATCCGCACTTTGGACGCGACGCATTTTGGCCGATCCCTCCTGTGAGACATCGCAGAGAGCGCTCGCGTTCTACCGTGTGGCTGGACGCCCGGGCGAAGCTGGTTCTGCGCAGCAGACGCTGAACGGCTGCGCTCCTGAATCTCTTGAGTACGCCCAGTCGCTGTCCGCCGGAGGGAATCACGCTGCTGCGGCTCGCGCCTTAGAGGTATTGCTGGCTGCATCGCCACTCAATCGCGCAGCGCGAGAGATGCTTGTGGTCGAGTTGCAACTCTCGGGAGACGACGAGGCCGCGCAGAGGGCTGCCGCCGAATGGCTGCACATCGCACCCAATGCTCAGAACTTTCATCGGCTTGCGGCAGATGCTCCTGACGCGGACGGATCGGCAGAAAACGCGTCGAAGTCCGAGGAGTTTTATGCTCCGTATCGACGGGATGCGGCGTTGATAGCCCGTCAAGATGCAGCTTTAACGCAGGCTGGGGACGCTGAGGTGTTGCTGGACGATCACGTGGCTATCGCGCGTGCTGACGGAAGCGTGTCGCTATACGTCCACACTGCGACATGTCTGCTGAGCGATGAGGCAGCGTCCCGCTTCGGAGAGCCAAGGCTTCCGCAGGGTGTGCAGGTGCTTGCCTTCCGAATCGTCCATACCGACGGCACGGTTACGGCGATCGATGTCTCTCCGCAGTCCTCCGGCGAAGCTGCCTTAATCCGCGGCGACATCGTCGATGAGGAATATGTCTTGCACTACGCCGGCGATGGCGGAATCGCTCTGCATACGGAAGCATTCCAGTTCGTCTTCGGAAGCTTCAATCAGCAGGTGTTGCATTCGCGATTCGTGGTCCTGATGCCGGCCGGACGCGCTGATCGTGGCGCGGTCATTACCACCGGCAAGGCGCCGCAAATGACCGGAAAACTGCGAAACGGGATGTTGGAGCGAGTGTGGGAAGAAGATGCGAAGACGGTGATGTCCGGCGCGACACTCGCGGGCAGCGGCCCGGCAATTGTGCGCGTGGTTGAGCAGGAGAATGGCTGGAGCCAGCCCAGCAGTGCTGAGCATCGGCGTCGCATCGAAACCATTCATCCGGGGCCGAGGCCAGAAGACTCCTAATTGCGATTACGATCCGTATTCGGAGCGGACATTGCGCCAGGCACTGACACTGCGCCGCTCGGCTTCGTCGGCAAAACCCTCTCCCAGCTTCTGCAGCGTGGCAAAAATCTGCATTCCCTTGCGCAGATAGTCGGGAGCGCTCTCCCACACCGCTTCAAACTTCTCGGGATATTCGGAAGCCAGCACTGCCAGACCTGCGGCGGCGAAGGCCATGCCGACCGGCCTGCGCCCGGTGAGCATCAGTACGGCGCCAGTGCCGATTGTTCCAAATACGATTGCCTTCTTCCAGTTTTGCATGTTCACCTCAATGGAAATGGAGAATGTGAGCCGCGAAATAGATTAGAGCAATTCAGGGCCGTTGCCGTTGCACGGGCGGTTCTGAACGGCAGGGAATTATCTAAGCTCCACATTCTAGAGCAGCGCGTGGATGGGCAGTTGGCGAAATTCACACCCGAGGCAAACGACAGAACAGCCGTGCTGGAGCCGGCGCTACTGAGCGGCACTGGTTGTGCGAGCGCGCAGTCATTTCCAAAAAGCAACTGGAATGGGAGCGCGCGCTACTTCGCGGGAGTTTCTGGCGCGGCATTTACGATCAACAGCCAGCCGCTGCCGCTGCGAACCAGAATATCCTTGCTCGATTCCAGCGATATTTGTCGGATTGGCGGTGTATCTCCGGCATGGCCCAGCGTCACATCTTTAAATCCATAGAGGCCGCATGCGTTCGTGGAAAATATCCAGAGCGACTGCTCCGTCGCATTGTTGTCGCTCGCCTGACAATCGCCTCCGGCGGCTAATCTTCCCCAAACGCCGCTGCCTGTCCAAATGCCGGCCTTACCATTCTCCGAGGAAACGTAGCCCCGGCCACGAAAAACGTATTCGCCACCAACCTGTTTCGTTACCCATTCGTCGGATGATTCCGCGTCGGAATTGCTGCCGACCGGGAGCCCGGCCTGGAAGACATCTGCCGAAGAAGCCATTGCGCGCAAGCTCACATTCAGCGGGATTGTGACGTGCTCATCCTGAAGCTGGTCAAACTGCAGCACGATAGCGAAGCCACCTGACTTTTTCGTGCTGATCATGTGGCCGGTCACGCGCGATCCGGACTTGACCGTCTGGCCACGAGCAATTCGCACCTCCTGCTTAAGCTTGCCTTCGATCTTCTGGCCGGCTTTATCGGACCTGGCATTGAGCGTCGTGCCGAGCTCGACGGGAAGTGTTGTACCGGGGGGAAGAGTTTGCGCGCCGAGAAGAGTGCAGGACACAAGCAATGCGGCAGCGAGTCTTGTGCAGAACATGAGAGAAATCGTGAGTCAAGATTGGGGAATATCGCGCAGCGTCTGTGCGCTTGGCCATCGATTATAACCCGCACGTGGTTTGACTTACTCCTGCCTCTCTGCGTAACGTTCTACTTCTGTATCAACTCAGCTTTGCCTGCTTTGGAGGCATGATGAAACCGTGGTTCAGCAGGATTGTTTGCCTGCTCGTGTTTGCGGTCGGATTGCCGATTGCCGCGCAGACTGCGCAGCCTACATCCTCAGGCGCTGCCGCAGAGCAGTCGGTGCAGACCGCCTCCTTCAATCTCGCGCAATACGAGAAGCGCGTCACAGTTAAGAAGCTTCCCAATGGCTTGACGGTCGTTCTGTGGCGGCGTCCCGAGGCGCCGGTCTTTTCGTTTTTCACCATGGTGAATGCCGGCTCGGCGCAGGATCCGCTGAACGAAACCGGTATCGCTCACATGATGGAGCACATGGCCTTCAAAGGCACGCCCGATATCGGCACCAAGGACTATGCCGCTGAGAAGCCGGCGCTGGCCGAGGTCGAGCAGACGTACGCTGCCTACGAAGGCGAGCGCATCAAGCGCGTCGGACAGAATCCGCAGAAGCTGGCGCAGCTGAAGAAGGCGTGGCAGGACGCGATTAAGGAAGCTGATCAGTATGTCATCAAGAATCAATTTGGCGAGGTGATCGAGGCGCACGGCGGCGTCGGCGTAAACGCCTTCACCAACTATGACGAGACCGCCTACATGTATTCGCTACCGTCGAACCAGATCGAACTGTGGGCGGCGCTGGAATCGGATCGCATGCACGATCCGGTCTTCCGCGAGTTCTACAAAGAGCGCAGTGTGGTCATGGAAGAGCGCCGCATGCGCACCGATAGCAGCCCGACGGGAAGACTGGTTGAACAATTCCTCGCCACAGCCTTCATGGCCAATCCGTATCATCGCCCAACCATCGGTTTTGCTTCCGATCTGGAAAGCTTTTCCGCGACGGATGCGCAGGAGTTCTTCCATCGTTATTATGTGCCGAGCAACATGGTGATCGGGATCGTGGGTGATCTTGATCCTGACAAGGTTTTTCCCATCATCGAGCGCTATTTCAGCCAGCTTCCCGCAGCGCCAAAGCCGGAAGAGCTGCACACTATCGAACCGCCGCAGAATTCGGTGCGGGAGGTCACGCTGCAGGATCCGTCGCAGCCGTTCTATCTCGAGGGCTATCACCGGCCGAGTTATCTCGCGCCCGATGATGTTGTATACGATGCCATCTCCGACATTTTGTCGAACGGCCGCACCTCGCGACTGTATCGCTCACTGGTGCGGGACAAGCAGATTGCCGCCTTCGCCGCAGGCTTCACGGGATTTCCCGGCAGCAAGTACGCGCACCTGTTTGCGTTTTACGCTGTGCCGATTCCCGGTCGGACGACGGACGAATTGCAGAAGGCATTCGCCGAGGAGATTCAAAAATTGAAGACCCAGGATGTGACGGATGACGAGCTGCTAATGTTCAAGACGCGAACGAAGGCCGATCTCATTCGCGGGCTTGCCAGCAACGAGGGTCTGGCGCAGCAGCTGGCGTGGTATCAGACACGGTATGGCGACTGGCGCGAGTTGTTCCGCTACCTCGATCGTGTCGACAAGGTGAGCAAAGCTGACATTCGCCGCGTGGCCAATCAGGTCTTTCAGGACAATAACCGCACGATAGGGATCATCCAGACACAATCAGCCGCGAGCCAGCCTGTGCCAGGAGCGCCGTCGAGCAAAGGAGCGGAACAATGAGCGGGCACGCGTTGCTGTCTGCCAGTGCGGGCGAAAAGCAGGTCCCCCGCGGTTTCTCCGTTACCTATTCGGCTTTGAAAGGGCACGCCTTCAGGCGTGCCCTTAGCGGATTGAAGAGCCCGGCTTTAGCCGCTGAGACAGCAGCCCCACAGGGCCTAAAGGCCGACCTCTTTGCGCTGCCGGCCGGCACGGCTGAAGCCGCGTCCTTTCAAGACTGCAGGATACAGCCGCTGCGGAGTCGCTTCGGTCGTCGAGGGAGCTGCTTTTTGCTCGTAGCACCGCTGATGCTCCTGCTGCTCGCCGGCATCGCGTCTGCCCAGCAGCTCACACCCTGGAACAAGATCCAGGCGCCGCCGCTTCCGGCTTTCACACCGGCCGAACCGACGCGGATTCAGCTTGCCAATGGCATGGTCATCTTCCTGCAGTCGGATCATGAGTTGCCACTCATCAGCGCGACCGCTCGCATTCGCGGAGGGTCGATCTCCGAGCCGCCGAACAAGACCGGGCTCACCGATTTGTATGGCGACGTCTGGCGCACCGGTGGAACAAAGACGAAGACCGGGGATCAGATGGATGACTTCCTCGAAGCTCGCGCCGCCAAGATCGAAACCGACAATCAGTCGGACTCGACCAGTATTTCGCTGAACTGTCTGAAGGGCGACTTCGATGCGGTGTTCGAGCTTTATCTCGATTTGCTCCACAATCCGGAATTTCGCGAAGACAAGATCGAGCTCTCCAAGCGGCAGGCGTACACGGCGATCGCGCGGCGCAACGACGATGTTGCCTCCATCGTTCATCGCGAGAGCTTGATCATTGCTTTTGGCAAAGACAATGCTTACGCGCGTGTGCCGGAATATGCCACCGTCGCCGCCGTTACTCGCCAGGATCTGCTGAACTGGCATCAACAATACGTACATCCCAATAACATCATTTTCGGCATCACCGGCGATTTCGATCCTGCCGCGATGGAAGCCAAGCTGCGCGCCGTCTTCGAATCATGGCCGAGAGGTCCGGAGGCGCACACGCCGGAGATCAAGTTTACTGAGCCTAAGCCCGGCTACTACTTCGTTCGCAAGACTGACGTCAACCAGAGCTCCATCAATATGCTCGATCTCGGCATCGAGCGCAGCAATCCGGATTACTTTGCGGTCACGGTGATGAACGAGATCTTCGGCGGCGGATTTTCTTCGCGGCTGTTCAACAATCTTCGTTCCGGCAGGGGGCTCGCCTACGCGGTTGGCGGCGGCGTCGGTTATGGCTGGAATCATCCCGGCCTGACCGACATTGAAATGCAGACCAAGAGCTCCAGCACGGTTGAGGGCATTCAAGGCTTAAACGACGAAATCGACGATCTGCTGAAGAATCCCGCCACGCCGGAGGAACTCAAGCGTGCCAAGGATGACATCCTGAACTCGTTCATCTTCCAGTTCGACACGCCGGAGAAAGTGCTGCGCGAGAAGATGGCTTACGAGTTCTATCACTATCCGCTGGATTTCCTGGAGAAGTATCGCAACGAGGTGGAGAAAGTGACTGCCGATGACGTGGCGCGGGTTGCGCACAAGTACGTGCACAAGAACCAGCTGGCTGTGCTAGTGGTCGGCAATGACGCCGACTTCGACAAGCCGCTGAGCTCGCTTGGTCCGGTGCAGAATGTCGATATCGCGATTCCGCCTCCGCCGGCGAGCCTGATGCAGCAAGGGCCGGGCAGTCAATAAGCAGTGAACCGGCTGGTAATACGCAGGGTCCCACCTTCGGCAGTTGACACGGCTTACGTGAACACGTATTCTGTGTTCATGAACCTCACGCTTTCCGTAGACGAACAGGTTGTCGCCCGCGCCCGCAAGAAAGCCGAGTCGCTAGGCAAGAGCCTCAATCAATTGGTCCGTGACTACCTGCAATCGGTAGCTGGCGGCGACGACCCCGAACGCAGCATTGAGGAACTCAGGAAGCTTTCTGGTCGCGGGCATTCACGCGGCTGGCGTTTCAACCGTGACGAGATCCATGAGCGTTCGTAGCTTCTTCGACACGAACGTCCTTGTCTACACCGACGACAAAGCGTTCCCGGCCAAACAGCGATGCGCAGTTGAACTGCTGGCCGAACATCGGCGCGAGCGAAGTGGCGTGGTGTCGTTACAGGTGCTGCAGGAATATTTTGTTACCGTCACCCGCAAACTCCACGTCGACGCTGCTATTGCCCGCCGCAAAGTGGAACTTCTTGCGGAGTTCGATGTCGCCGCTCCAGATTTAGCCGATATTCTGGCCGCTATTGACCTTCATCGGCTGCATGGCTTTTCGTTCTGGGACGCTCTTATCTTGCGTGCCGCCAAACAAAGCGGCTGCACCGTTCTGCTATCAGAGGACATGCAGCACTTGAGTCGTGTCGAGGGTATTCGTATCGAGAATCCTTTCCTCGAAGGAAGATGAGATTTCGGAGTTTCCTTGAGTCCCGCCTCCTCATGGCCTAACATGGCCGCAGAAATGTGCAATTGATCTTCAGATACTCTAATCTTCCGATCTTCGGCAAGCTTCCGGAGGGCACATGCGCCGCTGGGCCAAATCACTTTCTCTTGCGCCGGTTCATGCAGGTTTGCTCTTCGCGGTGCTGCTCCTGCTCGCGGCAACTCCACTGGCGGCGCAGCCGGCTCCGCCTCAGGCAAGCCAGGAGAATGCGGGCTACCCCGTCTCGATCGAGGGAAACGAGATCTTTCGCGTCTACGAGGGCATCGGCAGCTTTACGGCGCAAGATCGAGCCCGAAGCGCCTCGGAGCGATTTCGCAAGCTGATCTACGATCCAACTGCTGATCTTGCGAAGATCACGACCGCCGACTCGAGCTATGGTACATCGGTCCTACTCGGTGAGAGTCTGCTGCTGGTTGTCACCGACGATGATGCCAAGCACTATCACGTCTCGCGGCAGGGGCTGGCAACGTTCCTGGCTGGACGAATCCGCGATGCCATCAACCTGGCCCGCCACCAACACTCCGCCAGGTATCTGATCCGGGCGGCAATCTACGGTGTCGTCACGTTGGCGATTTACCTGGGGATTGCGTGGCTCGTGATCCGAGCAACGCGTTGGCTATTACACCTATTGCAGGCAGCGGCCACGCGAATCAAAGGTGTCCGAATCCAGCAATCGCAAATCATGGCTGGCGAGCGCATCGCGGCCATGCTGATGACCGCGGTTCGTCTGGCGCGCTTCCTCCTGCTGTTCTTTTTTACCTGGATATTTCTCGCCACTGAATTCAATTATTTTCCCTGGACCCGCGAACACGGCGAGCGCCTGCTGAATTACATCATCACCCCTATCAAGTTCGTAGGGATGGCGTTTCTCAATTACCTGCCGAACCTGTTTTACATCGCCGTCATTGTGGCGGTGATGTATTACGTGTTGAAGTTCATCCGGGTTCTGGCGCGCGAAGTCGAGCGGGGCAACATCCGCATTTCCGGCTTTTATACGGAATGGGCCCAACCAACCTACAAGATCGTTCGCTTCCTGCTGTTCGCGTTTACTGCGGTCATGGTTTATCCCTACCTGCCCGGAGAGAATTCGCCGGCCTTCAAAGGAGTTGGCATCTTCATTGGCGTGCTGATTTCCTTGGGATCCACGTCGGCGGTAGCCAACGTCGTAGCGGGAGTGATTCTTACCTATACTCGCGGATTCCGTGTCGGCGATTGGGTGAAGGTTGGCGACAACATGGGTGAGGTCACCACGCAGACCATGCTGGCGACCCACCTGAAGACCATCAAGAACGAGGAAATCATCCTTCCCAATTCCGTTGTCCTCAGCAGCTACGTTACCAACTACAGCTTGCTGGCGAAAAATAACGGACTGATCCTTCATACTTCGGTGACTATTGGCTATGACGCGCCGTGGCGCAAGGTTCAGGATTTGTTGATCCAGGCGGCGTTGAAGACGAAGTACATTCTGCCAGACCCGGCGCCATTCGTTTTGCAGAATGCTCTGCAGGATTCGTACGTGCAATATGAGATCAACGCTTATACCGACCAGCCGCTAATGATGGTCTACATATACTCCGATCTGCACGCTAATATTCAGGACTGCTTCTTCGCTGCTGGGGTGGAAATCATGTCGCCGGTATATCACTCTGTGCGCGACGGCAATCGCAAGGCCATGCCCGCGGAATTCCTGCCCGCGGATTACCGCCCTGGGGTATTTCACATTGCGAAGGATGACGCGGCCGCAGCGGCTTCGGGTGGGAAATGAAGGTCGCTGAGTCACGCCGGCCTGTGATTCAGAGCACACAGGCAGTGCCAAACCGAGGTAGCCCACAGGTGGCGCCGAGTTCTATAGTTATCTCTCCGGCGCTTTTCTGACGCCGGTAATCTACGAGCAGAGGTATCGCTATGCTGCGTAAGACACGGCTATTTACTCCCGGTCCTACTCCTTTACTTCCGGCCGCACAAAACGCCATTGCGGCTGCGGACATGCATCACCGCACGGCAGAGTTCAAAGAAGTTTTCTCCCGCACCCTCGCCGACCTGAAGACGTTCATCGGCACCAGCAATGACGTTCTGATCCTGGCCTCGTCGGGCAGCGGCGCCATGGAAGCCGCTATTTCCAACCTCACCTCCCCGGGCGAGAAAGTTGTGGTGCTCAGCGCCGGCAAATTCGGCGAACGCTGGCGCGATCTGGCCAACGCTTACCACTGCCATGTCGAATTGATCACGGCTCCCTACGGCGAGACGTTCGATCTGCGCGAAATCGGCTCGAAACTCGACGGCGCCAGTGTCCTCTATATGCAGGCGACCGAAACCTCCACCGGCGCGCGCCATGATGTGAAAGCTATTGCCTCGTTGTTGAAGGGCACCGATACGCTGCTGGTGGTGGACGCGATCACCGGCTTGGGCACGACGCATTTCGAGGTCGACAACTGGGGCATCGACATCCTCATCGGCGGCTCGCAAAAGGCGGTGATGATTCCGCCTGGGCTGGCGTATCTCAGCGTGAGCGAGCGCGCGTGGAAGCGCATGGAGAGCGCCAAGCAGCCGCGTTATTATTTCGATCTGCGCAAAGAGCGCAAGTCGCAGACCAAGGGCGAGACGGCTTTCACTCCCGCAGTCGCGCTAGTTTGCGGGCTGGCTGCGGCGCTCGATTTCATTCGCAAGGGCGGCAATGGCAATCTCGCCGACGGTCGCGATGCTCTCATCCACAACGCCGAAACTTCGGCTGCGATGGTTCGCGCCGGCGCGCAGGCGTTGGGGCTCGGATTATTTGCGCCGACATGTCCGGCAGCAGCGGTGACGGCAGTTCTGGCGCCGAAGGGCGTCGATTCCAGCGCGATCGTGAAAGAATTCCGCGAGCGCTTCGCCATGGTTGTCGCCAACGGACAAGGCGAGATGAAGGGCAAGTTGTTCCGCATCGCTCATCTCGGTTACTACGACTATCTCGATGCCATCGGCGTCATTGGCGCACTGGAGCATGTGCTGCTCAAGGTTGCGCCATCCCATAACTTCGAATTGGGCGCAGGCGTGCGCGCCGTGCAAGAGGTCTTTGCAGGGCAATTCGCCGAGGCGGCTAAGGTATGAAGATCGTCATCGCTGATAAAGTCTCACCCTCCGCGCTGAAGGTTTTCGGCGAACATGCGGACTGGACGGTCGTTACTCCGGACAAGGAAGCGCTCGCCGGCGAACTGGCAAATGCCGACGCAATCGTGGTGCGATCGGCGACCTTTGTCGATGCGGCCATGATGGACAAGGCTCCCAAGCTGCGCGTGATCGGACGCGCCGGCGTGGGCGTCGACAATGTCGATCTCGATGCTGCGACCAAGCGAGGCATTGTGGTCATGAACACACCCGGCGGCAATGCAGTTGCAGTCGCCGAGCACACATTCGGTCTGATGCTGTCGATGGCGCGCTTCATTCCGCGCGCGCACTCGACCATGGCCGCGGGCAAGTGGGAAAAGAAGACGCTGCAGGGAACCGAGCTTCGCGGGAAGACGCTCGGGATTGTCGGACTTGGCCGTGTCGGCGTAGAAGTATCGCGTCGCGCGCTTTCGTTCGGAATGAAGGTGGTCGCACACGATCCCTACGTGGCGCCGAGCTTCGCGCAGCAGATCAATGTCACCATGGTTCCGCTGGACGAACTCTATGCCCAGTCGGACTACATCACGTTGCACGTCGGCCTGACGCCGCAGACGCTCGGCATGATCAACGCCGATTCGATTCGCAAGATGAAGAAGGGCGTCAGGCTGGTCAACTGCGCGAGGGGTGAGTTGCTGAACGAACCGGCCGTCGTCGAGGCTCTGCAGTCGGGGCAACTCGGCGGCGCAGCGCTCGATGTCTACAGCCATGAGCCGCTCAAAGACTCGCCGCTGGTGACGTTGCCGAATGTCATCCTGACTCCGCACATCGCAGGTTCAACGCAGGAGGCGCAGGAAGCCGTCGGCGTGCAGATAGCGCTGCAGGTGCGCGAGTATCTGCTGAAGGGCGTGATCCAGAACGCGGTGAACGTGCCTTCGATCAGCGAGGAAGAATACCAGGAGATGCGGCCGTACATCGCGCTGGGCGAGCGGCTGGGCACATTCCTGGCGCAGTCGTGCGAGGGCGGAGTGGAGGAGATCGGGCTCAGCTACAGCGGCGAGATCGCTGAGTGGAAGACCGCGCTTATCCGCAACGCCGCCGTGGCCGGCGCGCTCAACCAGATCGCCCACGCGCACGAGCGGGCGAACCTGGTGAATGCTGCCTCGATCGCCGAGGAGCGCGGCATTCGCCTGACCGAACGCAAGCAAGCCCGCGATGCCGGCGGCGCCGCTGCCAACGTGCTGCGCATGACCTTCAAAAGTGCGCAGCAGGAAAACACCGTGGCTGGATGTGTTCCGCCCGACGGCTTGCCGCGTCTGCTGGAGATCGACGGGATTCACGTCGAAGCGCCACTGGAAGGCAACGTCATTTACCTGCGCAACATTGACGTGCCTGGCGTGGTGGGACGCGTCGGAACAGTGCTGGGTCAACACAATGTCAACATCGCCAACTTCTCGCTAGGCCGCGCGCAGGGTGGGCCAGAAGCGTCGGCGGTTGCCGTCGTGCAGGTCGATGGCGAGATCACCGAAAAGGTGCTCGAAGCGCTGCGCGGAATCGAAACCGTTCTTCTGGCGAAGGCAATTCGGTTTGGCGTGGCACAAGCGAAGCCGGCTGTCGCAGTGTGATTGAATGTGATGTCCCACTCATTCCAGAAGAAGGAATGAGTGGGGCATTTGCATTCCTGACGCGAACCGGCTCAAGGCGGGCTCTGGGCGCCGAGCCGAGGTACGACTACTCTGCACCCAGGGCGGCAATGACCCGGGCGAGCTTTCCAAGTTGACTTTCCATGCCCATTACCGCCCGCTGCGTCCACTCGTCGCTGTGCATGGGATCGAGAGTCAGCACCATGCGCACTTTATCGCGTTGCGCGACGAACTCCACTTTGTTGCCGACGTCGTAAGACTCGACGCCAGGAATGAAATCGGCCCGGTGTGTGTAAGCGATGCTCCTTCGCGGAACTACCTCGGTGTAGGTCAGCTTCGCCTCGGTCGTGAGGGGCATGCCGGCCGCCTTCATGAATTCGACCTGCGCCGGATCGACAGCGGTCATGGTGTAGCGCATTTCTCCACCGGCACGCAAATCGAGCTCGTGGACCGTTACCGAGAACCCGCCGGGCCCCCACCACGACTCGATTCCTTCTTTGGTCGTCCACAGCTCCCAGACATCCTCAATCGATGCCACGTAAGTACGCTCAATGACAATCTTGCCAGCGGGATTGCTATTCGATTTTCCGTTCATGCTGTTCTCACCTCGATGACTTCCTGGTCTGAGGGCCTGATTGTTTTGCCTCTCGCTTGCGCGCCAGGGCTTCGCCGAACTTGTCAAGACGACCTTCCCAGAGTTGCCGACAGCGGCTGATCCATGCGTCGAGGTCTCGGAAGGGTGCAGGACAAAGCGAATAAAACCGCTTCTGGCCTTCAGGTCTCACACGCACCAAGGCCGCTTCCTGCAGAATGCGGAGATGCCGCGATACGCCGGACTGGTCAACATCGACGTGCTTAACGATGTCATTGACCGAATGCTCGCCGCTCAGGAGCACCTCCACGATGTGGAACCGGGTTGGGTCGGCTAGAACTCGGAGGGTTATATGCATTATTATGTATATATATATCTGCGCATATGATTTGGCAAGCCTAAATTAAGGTCCTGCGCTGCGAAGGCTTGGGTGAAACCTCCTGCTGGGGAAAGGAGTGTCGTAGGCCAACGCTGCTCTTCAGGCCAGATCCACCTGACCAGTACGTTTTATGACTTTTTCGCGAGACCAGCTGGCTGGAACGGCTCTCGCTACTGCACCTGAACTGTCACTTGCAGTTTGCCGTTTATCGGGACCTGAATGGTTGCGCCATTCTTTAGATATGGTTGCAGCACCGCGGGATTGGCCCATTCCAGATCCCAGCCATTGGCGATTGCGATGGCGGTGTACTGTCCCGGTACGACGCTCGGCAAGGTGAAGGTTCCATCGCTATCGCTCTGATCGCGACGGAACAGCGGGGAATTGTTCGCCGGATCCTGCGGAACCAGGACGATCATCGCGCCGGCGAATGGCTCGCCATCGTGGAGCGCAGTGCCATCCACCTGCGCCGCTCCCGGCGAAGCCAGAGCGCTTATCTGCACGGTACTCGCGGTCGTGATCTCAAGCGTGCGGCCGGCAACCCTCGCGCCGGTTGCGGAAAGCTTGAGCAAGACATATCCGCCGCCGGCCTCCAGGCCAACGAGGTAGCGTCCGGGCCGGACATCGTCGGCGCGGAAGTCGAACTCGCCTTTGTCGCTCACGTCGCTGCGAAACGTTTCTCCGGTGTCGGGATTGGAGAGTTGAATCGACGCGTGGCGTGGGGCGCGCGAGTTCTCGAACAGAATGGTTCCGCTCACGGTCGCATATCCGGGACCGTCGGAGGCGTTCACATCGGCATCGCCGGTCAAGTCGATCTCGCGATACCAGGCGAGCCCTCCCCTAGGTCCGGCTCCAGACGGCGGCATCTCGAGAACGTAGTGGCCGGGCGCGAGTCCGGAAATCTCGACCACACCCGGCGCGATCCAGGAGTCTGGCGCATTGAAAACGGAATCGAGATAGCCATCGAAGAGGCGCTGCGACAGGCGCGGGAAAACCATTCTGCCAACCGCCTCAGGCGATCCGGCGTGAATTCGCAGATGGAGAGATGGAATGGCGTGCAGCGTCAGATCGGCGCTCGCCTTTTCTCCCGGCGTGAGTTGCAGAGGAGTAGCGTCGGCAGAATCGGTTGTGCCGGGATAGAAGGTGAGCGGATAGGTGACGTCGAGGGCTGCGGCATCTTGTGCGGCACGCGCGTCACCATCGTTATCCGATTGCCGAGCCGGGCTGAAATTCTGCGCATACCAGGGCCGCGCCGAGACCGACAAATAGTAGGTTCCAGGCTCAAGATGCCCGATGTGATAGTGTCCCTGATCGTCGGTCTGGGCTTGTGTGATGGGAAGAGTCTTTCGTTGTCCGTTCTCAGTCGTGGTGTGGAAGAGTCGCACCATCGCGTTCTGAATTGGCTCGTTGTTGTCGTCGGTCACATCGCCTTCAACAGAAGCGTCCGGCTGCAGACGGAAGACCAGATGATCGGTATCGAGATCGGGACCAACCGCGATGGCCGTGGCAAATTGGTCGTGGTGTTCGAAATATTGCAGCGAGAAGCCATGCGCCGCCGCCATCAGCGAATACTTGCCGCGGCTGAGCCCGGTGAAGGCAAATCGCCCGTCGGATACGGTTGTAACGGATTTGGAGATATCGCGGTCGATGCCTCCGGTGATCGGCGCGAGGGCAACCGATACCGATGGCAACGGCTGTCCGGTGAGAGAGTTCACCGCAATACCGCTGATGCGAAAGCCCTGCGGAGTTGTCGCGGATGGTGTCTTGGGAGATTGTTGCACCGAGGCAGATGATTGCCCGGATGGCGACGGGAGTTGCGCCGGCGGAGTCGATGGTTGCGCGAGGAGACCGCCGGCGAAGAGCAACGTAAATGCGATACGAGCCAACACGGGGATCATTCTGCCTTGGTGACGTGAATCAAGTCGAGCGACACCTGCGCTTGCTGATTCGGTGTCAAGGTGACATGCGCAGCTTGCGATGCATAAGCAGCGAGCGCGTCTGGGTTGGTGTACTCCAGATCGTCAATGGTGTCGAAGGCAAACACGAGATAATCGCCCGGAGCCAGACCGGAGACAGCAAACTCATTGCGGCCACGCAATACGTGAGGACTCATTTTTCCGGCTGGCTGGGGAACAATAACAATTGCCGCTGAGGTTGGATTGGCATCGGAGGATTTCACCGTGCCGCTGAGGCTGGCGCTGTCATCGCGCAGCACGATGTCCAAAGAATAACTTTGACCCGGCGACACGGAAATGTCGTCGGAAAGCGCGTTGATTTGGCCGTAGCTAGCCGACTGCACATACCACGGCGGCTGCGGTGTAAACAACACGGTATAGGTTCCAGGATCGAGGTTTCGCAGCGCCAGCGCGGAGTGCCCCGGACTGACAGGCTCGATGCTGGAGAACGATTCGGCCGCATTAGGATTGCCCGGCAGCAATCGTACAGAGATCGGCGGGCGGTCGGGATTCAAGCTGCGCGTGGTCGAGGAATTGTGCGAATCCATCCGAACCGTGATTGGAATCGAGACAGCCGGCGCGAGCGTAAGCCGCAAGTCTTCGACATTCGAGGAGACATTGACCCGCGCTTCGCCGCGCATCGGTTGACCGCCAGTTTGCGAGATGGCTCTGACAATGTAGGACCCGGCGGGAACAGCGTCCAGCTTAAAGATCCCATTTTCCATGTTGAAGTTTGTCGGCAGGGAAATGTCGTCGCCTGACTGGGTGAGCAGCTGAAAGCCGACACCTTGATCTGGCGTGCGTCCTGCAATCGTGCCGGAAACCTCATAAACCGGCACGGCGCTTAGAGAGAAATCCGCTTCTGCTTGCTGGCCTGGGCTGAGCTGGATCGGCAAAGCGGAGGTTAAATCAGGAACGCCGGGATAATACACGTGGGCGAAGCCGGTCTTTGCCTTCTCGCCGGCTGCGAGGAGCGGCGACTCCTCGGTTTCCGGACCTGCGGCAACGTAGTACGTTCCCTGGATCAGACTGGGAAAGCGGAAGTGGCCGTTCTCATCGGATTCCGACATGCCGCGCTGCTCCCAGCTCTTGCGGCCGTCGCGCAAGCTCCGCAATGTCAGGCGAACTGGGACGTGCTCGATGGGTTGACCTGCAGCGTCCGTGATGCGGCCGTAAATCGCACTCATCGGAGCGAGCTTCAGGGTGAGAGCGTCCATGTTCGGGCCGATCTCGAACCACGAGGACGACGGGCCAGGACCCTCACGCGGAGCGTAGTAGCCGGGCTTTTGCGCAATAACGCTAGCCCGTACCGCTGGAAGCCCGTCGAATTGGAAATGGCCTTCGCCGTCGGTAAACAGCGTGCGCTGGATCACGCCGTTGGTGCGCACCAGAGCGCGCGGAATCGGCTCGCCGGTCACTGAATTCACCACTGTGCCGCTCAGGGTGAAAGTTTCAGTGCTTGCGGGAGACGCATTCTGGGCTGACGATGTGTTGCTCAGCAGAAGGCCTACTACGCAGAACATCAGGACGGTGTACGGACTGATGCGGCGACATGCGCGCCTCTTTGTCACGCCAGAACTAAATTCGTGTTGCGATTGCATAGCCGAAATGGCATCAGCTTCCAGTTGAGCATGCCCACGATTTCTTAACGAGGCAGTGCTTACGATCGGCTCGTGACTGGCTGAGCCTGCAACAATCCCACCTCTGCCGCAATCTTCTCCAGCTTCGCGCGATTTTCTTTTTTCATCGCCACCAGCGGCAAACGATAGACCTCTTCGATGCGGCCCATCATCGCCAAAACTGCCTTTGCGGGCCCGGGATTCGACTCGATGAAGTTCGCCTGCATCAGCGGCAGATATTTGCGGAAGAGCACCCGCGCCTCGTCCCACTTGTTGGCCAGCGCAGCACGAGTCATGCGCGTCATCTCAGCGGGAATTTCGTTCGACACCACAGAGATGATTCCAACGCCGCCCAGTCCGATCACCGCGAGCGTAATAGAATCGTCGCCCGAGAAGACGAGAAAATCTTCACGCACCGATGCGCATACTTCGGCAATCTGTCCGATGTTGCCGCTGGCTTCCTTCACACCAAGGATGTTGGGAATCTCGGTCAAGCGCAGCAGAGTCGGCGTTTCGATATTCGTTCCCGTTCGTCCCGCAATGTTGTACAGCACGAGCGGCTTCGTCGAAGCCTCGGCAATCGCCTTGAAGTGGTGGTATATGCCTTCCTGGGTCGGCTTGTTGTAGTACGGCGTTGCGGTGAGTACGTAATCGACGCCGGGACGCGATGAGACCTCTTTCGCCTTCGCCACAGCTTCACGGGTGTTGTTGGACGTCGCGCCGGCCATGATGGGCACGCGACCGCCCGTGGTCTCGATAGTCAGATCAACCACACGCAGCCATTCGTCATGCGAAAGCGTCGGCGTCTCGCCGGTCGTGCCGCAGGGAACCAGGAAGTCGATGCCCGAGTCGACCTGCCAGCGTACCAGTTCGCGCAGGGCCGTCTCATCCACGCTGCCATCTTGCTTGAAGGGAGTTACCAGAGCAGTACCGCAACCGCGAAGTCTCATTGGAAGAGAATAATCCTTGGCGCAGAGAATCTCAAAAGCAGACGCTGTCTAATCTCACGCAGCCGCGGAAGCCCTTTTCGCTTCGATTCTCAGAACTTGCAAACTACGCCTCGTCAGGCCCGAAACGGATTGGATCCTTCTCTGCGCGCTCTGTGGTGAAAACCGCATTTCACATCTGCGCGAAGACGTCTTTGAACTCATAAAATCCCGTCCTGACGACGATCCACTCTGCTGCGAGGATTGCGCCCTCAGCGAATGTTCGCCGCGACTTGGCTTCGTGGGTCAGGACGATTCGATCGCCCGCCGCATCGAGCTCCAACGTATGTGTGCCCGTAACTTCTCCCTCGCGTTCGGACGTGATGTCGAGTCGAACACCCGCGGCTTGTTCGATAATGCGCTGCATCGTGGCAGCCGTTCCTGAAGGCGCGTCTTTCTTGTGGATGTGGTGAATCTCGGTGATGTGCCCGGTGTAGCCGTGCCCCAAGGCCGGCGCGGCGGCGCGGATGATCTGCAAGAACAAATTCACGCCATAGGAAAAGTTTCCGGCAAAGATGAATCCCGTTCCCGCCTGCTCAACCGACTTGCGAACGCGCTCCATCTCGCCGTACCAGCCAGTGGTGCCGACCACCATTGCTTTCTTCGCTCGCAAACAAGCTTCGATGTTGCCCAGCACCGCGTCCGGTGCGGTGAAGTCGATCGCGACATCGAACTCGCGGAGGTTGTCAGACGTAAGCCACGCCCCTTCGCGATTCACATCGACATCGACAACCTGCACCCTATGCCCTCGCTCGCGCGCCACTTCGGCGACCAAGGAACCGGTTTTACCGGGACCCAGCACTAACAATTTCAGTGACGGTGTACTCAATCGAACACCTCGGGATCAATCTCGGTGAAGAATCTTTCGTGCAATCGTCGCACCGCTTCCGGGACGTCAGCCTCGTCGATCACGAAGGTCAGATTTATCTCTGACGCGCCCTGCGAAATCATGCGCACGTTGATCTCGCGAATCGCATCGAAGATCTGCGCGGCAACTCCCGGCGTGTCCCGCAGGTTCTCGCCCACCAGACAGACGATGGCTTTGCGGCCCGCGTACTTCACGTAAGCAAGCTGCTCCAGATCGGCGGCAATCTGCGGAATCGCCTCGTTGGAGTCGACAGTGACGGAGATGCTGACCTCGGATGTCGAAACCACATCCACCGCGCAACGGTGCCGCGCGAAGACCTCGAAGACCTTCGCGAGAAATCCGTGCGCCATCAACATACGGGCAGCCACGATGTCGATGACGGTGATTCGGCTTTTTGCTGCAATCGCTTTGAACAGCGAGCGCGAGCGCGGCGTTCGCGCCAGAATCCGCGTCCCCTCATTCGCCGGGTTGCGCGAGTTCAGAACCAGCACCGGAATATTTTTTTCGACTGCCGGCAAAACTGTTGCCGGATGCAAAACCTTCGCGCCGAAATAGGCCAGCTCGGCAGCCTCTTCGAAACTGATCAACTTTATTCGCCGTGCCTGTGGACAGATCCGCGGATCGGTGGTCTTCATTCCGTCAACGTCGGTCCAGATCTCGATCCGCTCGGCATTCAGACCCGCACCAACTAGAGCAGCGGAAAAATCGGAACCACCGCGGCCGATGGTGGTGGTGATGCCCTCGCGGGTAGCGCCGACGAAGCCGCCCATAATAGGAACGCGCTGTTGTTCGATCAGCGGCTGAATGCGATCCTGCAGCCGATCGTTGATTTCATCCGTTTGCGGAACGGCGCGGCTGTGCTGTGCATCGGTAACGATGACTTGTCGGGGATCGATGAATGTTGCGGGCAGATCGCGCGCCAGAAATGCAGCCGTCGCAATCATGCTCGACAACCGCTCACCGAAAGACACAACGTAGTCGGAGGTTCGTGGCGTGAGCTCGCCGACCGCAGAGATTCCGCGCAGCAGTTCGTCGAGCGAGTCGAACTCCGAACCTAGTTCGCGGTGCAACTCAGTGTGCAAGCCTGTTTCCAGTAACTCGCCTGCGGTCAAGTAATGGCGTTCACGCAGGGCGCGGCAGATTTCCAGCGCATCATCGCGTTCGCCGCGACCGGCGGCCGCGGCCATCGCCAGCAGCTGGTCCGTGACCTTCGCCATCGCGCTGACAACGACGAACGGCCGTTCCGCAAGGCGTGACTTAACGATGCCAGCGACGCGATCGATGGCGGCGGCATTCTCGACTGAGGTGCCGCCGAATTTCATGACGATCACGATGGCACCACCAGCAGCAACGCTCGCATCACGGCAGCAGATCCTGGACCTTAAGCAATTCAGCGTTGAGCAACGCCGCGCCCGCCGCTCCGCGAATCGTATTGTGCGAGAGCACGGTGAACTTGTAGTCGAGCACGCCGCACGGACGCAGGCGTCCTACGCTGACCGTCATGCCGTTACCGCGATCCACATCGAAGCGTGGCTGCGGCCGGTCGGGCGCCGAATCGTAAACCACCGGCTGGGCTGGCGCTGTCGGTAGCTTCAGCGCCTGAGGAGTGGATTGGAATTGGTTGAAGGCTGCGATCATCTCGTCCTGCGTGGCTTTTATCTTCAGCTTCACCGAGACGGACTCCGTGTGCCCGTCCTCCACCGCGACGCGGTTGCAGTGCGCGGTCATGGCGAAACTGGCCTGCTCCACGTGATCGTCATCCAAGCGACCGAGAAGCTTGCGCGTCTCCTCTTCCATCTTTTCTTCTTCTTTCGCGATGTACGGGATCACGTTGCCAAGGATGTCCAGCGAAGCCACACCCGGATATCCCGCACCACTGACCGCCTGCATGGTAGTGACGAAGAGCGATTCGATGCCGAACTTGCGATGCAGCGGCGCCAGCGCAACCACCAATCCGATTGCCGAGCAATTGGGATTGGTAACGATGTACCCTCCCGATTTTTGGTGCCAGCGTTGTTTTTCGATCAGCGCGAGGTGATCGGCGTTAACCTCGGGAATGAGCAGTGGAACGTCCTGCTGCATGCGAAAGGCGCTGGAGTTGCTCACTACCGCGCATCCGGCTATGGCAAATTGCGGCTCCAATTCGCGGGCTATGCCGGCATCCAGCGCAGCGAAGATCACGCGCGGCGCGCCTTCGGGCGTCGCATTCGACACCGGCATCTTCCGTACGGCTGCGGGGATTGGCGTCTTGAGGCGCCAGCGCACTGCATCGCCATAAGTTTGTCCGGCGGATCGGTCGGAGGCGGCCAACCACGCCACCTCAAACCACGGGTGTGTTTCCAGCATTTGGATGAAGCGCTGGCCGACAACTCCGGTTGCGCCAAGAATTCCGACAGGGATTTTCTGCTGAGACATTTTTGTGTGGAAAGTTCAAGTTATATCACGTTCAGGAAGCGCAGGAGATAGCGATAGGGTTACCGACCGCGGTCGTCAGGAGCGGCCAAATCCAGTGCGGCGATGATCTCGCGGGCAACCTGCTCGGCGGTCTTTGCATGGGCGTTCACGGTCAGGTGTGCGTTGCGGTAAAACGGCAGTCGCTGTTTGTAAAGCGAGCGAAACGCTTCCGGATCGGCGGCTAGCGGGCGAGGATTCTGTCCGCAGCGCTGGCTGAGAGCACGGCAGCGCTGCAGCAGCACGTCGACTCCAAGTTCCAGGAAAACAACGTAGGCGCCATGTTTCCGTAAAAGAGCCACGTTTTGCGGCTGAATAAATGTTCCTCCCCCGAGTGCGATCACGGTCGCAGCGGCGGCGTGCTCCAGCACCGACTGCAAAGTTTCAGTTTCAATCCGGCGAAAATGGGGCTCTCCGTGAGCCAAGAATATTTCGTGGATGCGCAGTTTGGAGCGGCCCTCGATCTCACAGTCGAGATCAACCAATTGCCAATGCCAAAGCGACGCCAACGTCCGTGCGACGGTACTCTTGCCGGCAGCCATGAAGCCGGTAAGAGCGATCAAGCGTGGGCGTGAGCCTGGTCGGCCGGATTTTGAGCCTGGGTGCATCGGGAGAGCTGAGCTTTC
Organism: uncultured Acidobacteriaceae bacterium; assembly: GCA_963818905.1. Lineage (GTDB taxonomy): Bacteria > Acidobacteriota > Terriglobia > Terriglobales > Acidobacteriaceae > Bog-257. The sequence goes on along the minus strand of CAWFUE010000077.1, from coordinate 38,494 downwards.
TGGAAGCTCACATAATACCCGAATGGCTTTGCTGGGAAGATACAACTCGCAGCCGGCGCTTACGCAGATCGCCCGCGAACAAGAGTGAAGTCCTCATCGGCTGCGGAGTCATTCCATCTGGGGCGTGCTGCCGCAGGGGCGCAGACGCCGGCAATGAGTAACAGAGCCCCGCTGAAAAGCAGCGTGTCTGCCACGTAGTTCAAACCACCTCCGATATCGGACAGCTTGGTGAGCATGATCGGCACATAGATGAGCAGGACGATTACGAAAACGAATATTCCGAGCCAAGCCGAGGCCTGACGAGCCTTCCAATTGGCGATCATGCATCCGCCGCAAACGATGAGAACCGTGCCTGTCAGATAAGCCAAGACCGCGTGTCCCGGAATCCACGACGGCAGAAGCCCTTCGAGGGGAATGACAGGTACAAACTGGGGATGCGGAAAGTGTTCTACCCCGAAGAACAGGACAGCAACGCCAACCACGGAGCGCAGCAGCATGACAATTCTGGAAGAATTTACCCACGGCGACTTCTGCGCTTGAACCAGGGCAAAAGCGAATGCGCCGGCACTGAATGACGTGTCACGCAGGGCAATGGCCCAAAAGAAACGATCGCTGGGGTTCGCGGCCACATTCGGTATGTGGATCAGCAATACGAACAGGAAGAGCATTGTGCCCAGGAGCGTGGACGACAAAATTGAATAGCGCTTGAGGATGATGCTCACGGCCGCCGCGGTCAGCGCGATGCCCACGAACCAGGCCCAGAATAGATGAAAGGGAATCCACGAAGGCACCATGCCCGCGATTTCGTGAGGGGCGATAAAGTGATCGCCGGCAAAAACTCCCATAGGGACGGCAATAAACAGGCGTCCGAAGACAATCGCTTTGTCGATACCTTGCGCTTGCTGCACCTCACCCCGCAGAATCAGCGCCAATCCCGGAAGCAAAATCGCCAGTCCGATGAAGTAAGGCCAGAATGCCGGCCCCGGAATCAGCGACAACGCAGCTGCACTGAAGAGCGTCACAAGTTTTCCTCACCATAGCGTCAGTGTCAGGGGTACAGCCGGCTCTAAGGCGGGCGCCAAACGTCGGCCACGAAAAGCGGGAGTCGTGATGGTCATGCCTATGGCCATCACGATTCCAGCGATCTTGTTTTGGTGCCGCTAACGCGGCGCTGAAGCGCGGCTCTACCCCTCGTCGACCTCTGTGTTGAATTTCCCAGATTTTAGTGGTCGAGGCAATGACCGCTTACGAGGCTTTTTGTATTACCACTTTAATTCGCAAACTTGACGCAAATCTGCCCGATCCCCCGGGGACAGTTGTGTCGCCCTGTCTATGACAGGATTACGCTCTTGAGGTGACGTACGGCGCGCCACATCTCCGCTGCCGGCGTTCCACCGAATCCCAGGATGAATCCCTGGTGCGAAGCCGTTTCCAGGTAGGAAGAAGAAAGTGGCACCAGCCAAAGTTTGCGCTCGGCTGCACGCTGGGCAATGTCTCGATCCCGCAGTCCCTTGGGTAAGGTCACAACCAAGTGCATGCCAGCCTCGGCTCCGGCAATTTCCAGGCCGGCTCCGAACTCCTTCTTCAGGCTCTCGACCAGCGCAGTGCGCCGGTCGTTGTAAAGCAGCCGCATCCTGCGAATGTGACGCGCAAAATGTCCTTCGTTGATGAAATCGGCGAGCACCGCCTGATAGAGATAGGACGGTCCCAGATCCATGGCGTTGCGAATAGTTGCAAACCGATCGATGAGGTCGGGAGGAACGACGATATAACCGATCCGCAGGGCGGGAAACAAAGTCTTGCTGAAAGTTCCGAGGTAGATCACGCGAGCAGCGTTATCCAGGCCTTGTAGCGAAGCAATGGGCATGCTGCCGTAGCGGTATTCGCTGTCGTAGTCGTCCTCGATAATCCACGACCCTGCGCGCTCTGCCCACTCCAGCAACTGCAGGCGACGCGAGGCGCTCATAATCGTCCCCAGCGGAAATTGATGCGAAGGAGTAATGTAGGCAGCGCTCGCGTTGCGGCATCGCCGGATGCCGGCAGCGACGTCCAAACCTTCGTCGTCAACTGCCACGGGCACCAGTTTGCAGCCAGCTAAGGTCAGCACATGTCTCGTCAACCAGTAACCCGGCTCTTCCAGCCACACCGATGCTCCGGGGTCGATCAGCACGCGCGCCGAGATCTCCAGCCCTTGCTGAGAACCGGAGACAATCATGATCTGCTGCGGCTCGCAACGCACAGCGCGGGATGTTCTCAGGTAGGTACAGATCGCCTCACGCAACCCCTCCAAACCCATCGGACCTCCGTAGTGCAGGGCGCTGGCGCGAGGATTGCGACAGTGACGCATGACCAGGCTCGACCAAGTCTGGAACGGAAACGCTTCGTATGCCGGCTGTCCCACGGTGAAAGCGCCTAGGCCGCGCAGCCAGGGCGATGTCTTGTAGGGCGGGAGCAACGAAGCACGCCGGGATACCGGTCGCGCCCCGGGACGCAAGAGAATCGATCGCCTGACGCTGCCTTCCGCCGGCACTGCTTTGTCGGGTAACGAGCGGCACACGAATGTTCCGGAGCCCAGGCGCGCCTCGCAATAGCCTTCGGCAATCAGTTGCGCATAGGCAGTGAGAATGGGGATGCGCGAGACCTTCAGCTCAGACCCGAGCGCCCGGGTTGATGGAACCTGCTGGCCAGGGCGCAAATTGCCGCTGGCGATCAAGTCGCGAAAGCCGTCATAGATCTGCCTGTGTAATGGCGACGAAGTCTTCCGGTTGATGGAGATGACCGGCAACAGCACGCTGGAAGCCTTCCTCATCCCTCAACCATAGTGGTCACATCAGGGGGACATCAAGTGGATATTGCCCCGACCACTTTCACGGAGCACCATAGAGCTAGCGCGGTTCAACACGCCTGACGTAACTATCCATCGGCTCGGGCGTCAAAAGGAACCAGGGGAAGACCTATGTTTTCAATTGCCGGCAGGAATCGTTTACAGGCGAAGAAACTGCAGCGCATTGGCCGCAGGCACCTCGCAGCAGTCTTGGCTGCGGGGTTTGTGATGGCGGTTTCCGCGATCATCATGTACGGGCAAAGCACGACGGCCCAGGACAGCGCCCGGACACCGATCTTGCTTGAGTTATTTACCTCGGAGGGTTGTTCCAGTTGCCCTCCAGCGGATCGACTGGTGCAACAGTTGGACGCCTCTCAGCCGGTGCCGGACGCTCAACTGATCGTGCTTAGCGAGCACGTGGATTATTGGAATCACGATGGCTGGAAGGATCCTTATTCCTCGCCGTCCATCACCGATCGCCAGATCGCGTATGTGCGGGCGCTGCGACTGAAGGAGCCTTACACTCCGCAACTCATCGCGGATGGAACTGCTGTACTGCAGGGCGACGAGCAGCAGATGCTTCAATCGCTGCAGAAAGACGCGGCTACCCCTGCCCCAGTCTCCGTACGTCTCAATTCGGTGAGCATTGATCCGAAGGGTTCAGCGGATGTGCGAGGGCATATCGATATTCCTGCTTCGCCGGAAAAACACGATGCCGATGTTTACGTTGCGCTGGCGCTCGGCCATGCGGAATCGCAAGTCGTGAGCGGCGAGAATTCCGGCAAACATCTCACCCATGTGGCCGTGGTGCAGGAGATCAAGAAGATCGGAAAGCTGAGCAAGGACAAACCTTTTGCTCAGGATTTCCAGGTGAAACTGAAGCCGGGTACCGATCCCAGCAATGTTCGTGTTGTTGCTTTTGTGCAAGAGCCAGGCCCAGGACAGGTTCTAGGAGCCGCTTTGTGGAAGGCAAACTGAAGAAGAATGTCCGCCACGAATTCTTGGAACTGGCGCTTACCCGAAAACCGATGCTCGCGAACGCTATGGCCGGGTTTAGAGAACGGCCTGCCGCTGCGACGAGCCAGCATCTTCGTCATGTGCCGATTTGATCGTTGCCCCGGTTCCAACTGCTCGAAGTTTTTCCTTCGCGGGATCGTGGGCTGTGTCGGGACGTCCGACACTGAAGTAAATGAAGCCGTGTTCCTGCATCAGGCCAGGATTAAATAAATTGCGCCCGTCGATAACGATGGGATAGTGCAGCAGCTTGCGAACCTGGGCTAAATCGATTGCCCGAAACTCATCCCAATCAGTGAGAACCAAAAGGGCATCGGCATTTTTCGCAGCCTCCAGCGCCGACGGCACATAGCTCACCTTCCCAGCCGGCAGCAACTCTTCTGCTCGCTGCATGGCGGCTGGGTCAAATGCCTGAATAGCGCAGCCTTCGTCGATAAGCGACCGTACAACTGCGATCGCCGGAGACTCGCGGACATCGTCTGTGCCGCCTTTGAATGCCAGACCCAGCACGCCTAGCCGCTTGCCTCTAAGCGTCCACAATGCGCTGCGCACCTTGCGCAAGAAGCGCTGATGTTGTTCGCTGTTGATGCGCATCACCTCTTCCAGCAAGCGGAAGTCGTAGCCGCATTCGCGGGCCACGGCGCGGTAAGCCGAGAGATCTTTGGGAAAGCACGAGCCGCCGTATCCGAGACCGGGATTCAGAAACTGCCTGCCGATGCGCGAGTCATAACCGATGCCGTCGCACACCTGGTCGACGTCGGCGCCGACCGACTCGCAAATGGTCGCAACCGCATTAATAAAGCTGATCTTCATCGCCAGAAAAGCATTCGATGCGTACTTGATCAACTCGGCGCTCTTCGGCGTAGTTGCGATCAGCGGCGGAGGAACGCGCTTTGGCCCATTGACTTGAATCGCATCAGGCCGCTGGTAGTAGCTGCCATCCAACAGCGGCTTGTAGATGAGGCGCAGGCATTCCTCAACCTTTTCTCCGTCCGTGCCGATCACGATGCGGTCGGGATAAAGAAAGTCGGTGACGGCGCTTCCTTCGCGCAGGAACTCAGGATTCGACGCGACGCCAAAACTGTTCGTTGGGGCGCCATTCAGCAGCATCACCTTGCGCACCCATTCGCTCGTGTAAACGGGGACTGTGCTTTTTCCGACCACGATCTTGAAATCGCTGATGCAGGCTGCAATCTCCCGCGCAACCGACTCCACCGAAGATAGATCGGCTTCACCGTTCGTCGTCGGCGGTGTACCAACGGCAATGAAGATGGCCTCTGAAGCGCATACCGATTCGGCCAGGTCGGTGGAGAACTTCAGTCGCTTGCCGCCGTGCCGCGCCAGCAACTCCGGCAGGTAGTTCTCGTGGATCGGACAGACTCCGCCCTGCAAAACCTCAACCTTAACCGGATCGTTGTCCAGTAGAACTACGTCATGACCAAGTTCGGCCAAGCATGCTCCTGTGACCAGACCAACATAACCCGACCCGATAACGGCGATTTTCATGACTGACTCCAAATGAACAATGAGAAATTGATCTGGCTGCGGAGCTGGCTGATGTGCCAGGAACCACTATACAGTCATACGTGTGAATTTTCAGCCGCCTAAATTGCCATGATGAAACGCCGGTGGAAATCGCAATTCGGACATCCGGCTCAGCGGTGACACACATAGAAGGCCGGCATTCGCCGTTTTGCTCAGGCCGCTTGCAGAGCGCCCGTGCCATCTACTCACGGTAGACCTCTCTACAGCGCGTACGCGTTGATTAGGAGTAAGTGGCAATGCGCAAGTTCGACCTGATTTGGGTGCCCTTGATGGAGGGCGGTCTCATTCTCTTAATGGGCTGCATCAGCCTGGCAGTTGGCCTGCCATTGCTGTTCGCCAGTCTCGGGCCCACGGCCTACGAGCAAATTGAAAAAGCCAAATTGCCGAGCTCGCGATTTTACAACGTGGTGGTTGGGCATTGGATTGCCATTGGTTGCGGTTTTGCAGCAGTGGCACTGCTCCATGCCTGGAGCGCGCCGAATCCGTTGACGGCCAATCATTTTGTGCCGGTGCGAGTTGGGACTTGCGCCATCGCTGTCGCGTTGACAGGACTCTTCACCTTACTTGCCAAGGCAGGTCAACCTGCAGCCTTCGCGACTGCACTGTTGATCGCGCTAGGCTCCATGCAGAAAGCAAGCGACGCCTGGGCAATTGCATTGGCAGTGTTGATCTTGGGAACAATCGGTGAGCCTCTTCGGCGCCTCCGTCTGAAGCTGGTTGAGAAAAAAGAAACGTCATAGGGATGGCGGTCGCGTCCTCGCGCAAAAAAAGGCGGCCTTTTGCAGGCCGCCCAAAGTTGCATGTTCGATTCGCTGCCGTTTATCTTCCGTGTCCACCCCCGCCGCTATGACCTCCACCGCCGCCATGATAGCCACCGCCGCCGCTGCCGTGATAACTACCACCGCTGGAATGTGGCGCCGAATAGGAGCGGCTGCCATACGATCCGCTCGATGCGCCACGGCTGGAGTAAGGGCTTGATCCGTAGCTGCGAGCCGAGTAGGACGGAGTCGATCCATAGCTGCGGCTACCCGAATAGCCCGGAGTCGAGCCGTAGGAGCTGCGGCCTGCGCCGTAGGAGCTGCGGCTGCTTCCGCTGTAGCCAGTCGACGGACGACTGTAATTGCTGGAGGCCGAGTACGTCGGAGCTGCGTGATAGGTGTAGCCTGCCGGCGGCCGCGGCACCGAGGACCGGGACTGGGCGCCGCTGCTATAGCCGCCGCGGTTCGAGGCATACGACTGCGATGACCGTGCGGTGCTCGAACTGGAAGCGCCGTACCGCTGATTGCTGGCGGTCGAAGCGCCAGTGCTGCCATTCGGGCGGGCAAAGGCGTCGTTGGCTGCGGGCGGACGCGGCACATTGTGAGACTGAGATTGCGCCGAGTTGTAGTTGCTCCTGCCAGCCGAAGACGGACCATGCTCAGCCGCAGTGGTGTTGGCTGCACCGTTGCGGGTTGCATTGTTGGTGCTGCCCAGTCCGTGGGCCGCATTATTGGCTGTGGTCGTATTCGAAGCGCTATGTCCCAGCGAGTTCGAATTGTTGTGCGCGGTTGCCGCTTGAGCGCTGTTGAAGCTGGCAGGCCGCGACGGTGGTGTCGCGCGAGTTACAACCGAGCGGTTGGTCGCCGAAGCTGGAGGTGTGCCGTGGGTCAGCGGTGAATGACCGCCCAGCACGGATTCACGGCTGGGATTCATGTTGGCCGTGTTCATCATGTGAGCATTATTCAAGGCCGAGGCCGGCACAGCTCCGCCGACTTTGTTGACCGCCGCACCCGAGGTGAAAGCCTCGCGCGACGCCGACGTAACACCATTTCTCGCAACTGCGTTCCGCATGAATTCGGTGTTGTTGTGGAAATAGTTGTTGCCGTAATTGTTGATGTTCGTAATGTGCGTGTTCGTGATGTTGACGTTGCGGAAATATCCCGCAGTTACGTAGCCGCCGCCACGGTACCACCCGCTATGTCCCCAGCCGCAGTAGTGCGGGAAGTACGGCACACCCCAGCCTAGCGGGAACCAGCCAAAGCCAATGCCAACACCGAAGCCCCAACCGCCGCCGAAACCGAAGCCAATACCGAATCCTGGACCGCCAACCCAGCCGACCAAGGCCGGCGCGTAGTACGGGTTCCAGTAGCCAAGCGGTCCAGGCGCCCAGCCCCATGCTCCGCCGTAGTAGACCCAGCGGCCATAGTGAAATGGAGCGAAGCCCCAGGGAGCGCTGTCGACCCACGTCCAGCCCCACGGTGGGATCCAGGCCCAACTTCCGTAGCGGTATGGCGCCCAACCAACCGGTACGGCGGATGGAGTCCACACGGGGCCGTAAGCCGGAGTCGTCTGCCATGTGCCGTATCCGTCGAGGTCCTGATAGCCGATCACGCCGGGCGAAACATAACGCGCCGAGAGCGAATCATCCAGTCGCTTGTCGCGGACCTGCGCCCAATCGTCGAAGCCATCGCGCTCCGGAGCGTTGACCGCAGTATGCTGCAGCGAGTTGCCGTTAGTGAAGCGGATCTGCGAGCCGGAGTTGACGCGCACGGCTGTGCCTTTGCCGGTTGCCTCGCCATAGCCGCTGCGCACCGTCACCCAGCTCTGATCTTCGCTGGGATAAACGTCGAAGCGGTACACACCGGCCTTCATTACCGTGAAGGCGTAATTAGGAGTGTCGACTTCGTAGACCTCGCCCTTCTCCAGATGGCGAACCGTCACTTCGAGCGTGCCCTGATCGAGTTCCAGCTGGACAGTGTCGTCGCCAACGTTCGTCAGGGTGAGGCTCGTCTCCGAATTCATGCGGATGAAGCCGTCGCCAACGTTCAGCTCAGCTTTGGAGTTCTTGTCAGTCCAGATGCGATCCGAGGTCGTCAGCGGCCGGTTCGTACTGGCGGCAATCCAGTCGTTCACGCCGCCCGGCTGCATGGAAACCTGGCCGGACATGTACTGCACACGAGCCACGCGTCCCGGAGGATTCAGTTGCTGCGCCTGGCCAGGCTGACCTTGCGCCCCCTGATCGGGATAGCCTTGCTGCGGCGCACCCTGGTCAGGGTAGGACTGCGCCTGAGCGTTCGGTGGCGGAGGCGGCGCCATCCCTTGATCCTGCCCCTGGTCCTGGGCGAGAACCATGCCTACGGTTATAAACACAAACAGCAGCGCCGCTAAGAACGATTGCAACTGCCGCCGCGATTTCATTGTCGTCGCTCCTGTCGCTCCGAACTCAATGCAAATATCTGTCCGAAACGACGCTTTCATGAGAGCACGCGAGGAGCCGAACCCGCTCGCTGCTAACTCTACAAACACTGATTTCGACAGCGTGTTGCGCGATTCGTATTTACACCATTCGAGACAAATCTATACAAATCTACACAAAGCAGCGGCTCTCTGCCGCGGTAAGCCGCCGGTGCAAGGTGTGCATCTAACGCGCACATGCGGGGTCGCTTCCGGGTGTATTGGATTTCTTTGGCGGTACTGGTCCTCTCGGCCTTGGCTGCCGCGGGGACACCAGGCTCTTTTCGAGGCACCATCGTTGACACTCCTCATGCTTCCGCCGGCACCGACTGGATCTACGTGCAGGGCCGTAATGGCACGGCGCGCCGGGTCGATATTTCACGTGCGAGTGTCACCTACGACGAGAGCGTGCCAGCGTCGACTCGCCTGTCGAAACCGGAGGATGCATTGACCGCCGGCGCTGAAGTGCGGGTCACAGCCGAGCAGGACGACAATGGCGAATGGCGAGCCAGCCGGATCGAGATTCTGAAGCAGCAGTTAGCAGCCAGCAAGTAGCTCGAAGCTACGAGCTTCGATCCACGATTCACGATTCACGATCCACGACCCCTAGGCTTCGGGCTCGAGCTCCGGCAGTGTCGATGCCGTACTGGTACCCTCGTGTACTTTGGCGGTTGTCACCAACGCGACCGCTGCGACAATGATGACCGTTCCGGCGAACATAAAGGCGTCCAGCCGCTCCTTGAGAATCAGCCATCCCAGGCAGACTGCGACCAGCGGATTAACGTAGGCGTAGGTCGCCACCTTCGGCGTCGGCACATGCTTCAGCAGCCAGATGTAAGCGGTGTATCCGACCCACGATCCAAAGACCACAAGATAGAGCACGGCCAACATTCCGCGACGGGTAAGCGCGACATGATGAATCTCGCCGGTGAAGACGGCGATGATTGCATTGCCGACTGCCGCGAAGACCATCTCCCAACCGGTGGCCGTGAAGGGATCGACACTCATCTGCCATTTGCGCGACAGCACCGAGCCCACCGACCAACTGAATGATGACAGCAACAGCGTGGAAGCTCCCAGCAGAGGCATGATGCCGAGGGCGGCACGGTGCTCGAATCGAGTCCAGAACAGAACCGCAATGCCCACGATGCCGAGCCCCACGCCGACCAGGCCGCGTCCGGAGAGCCGGTCGCCGCGAAACACAAATGTTTCCAGCAGCAGGAACCAGATGGGGGTGACGGCAATGATCAGCGCGGCGAAGCCCGTCGGTACCCACTGCTCTGCCCAGGTGAGTCCGAAGTTGCCGCCCACCAACAGCAAGCAACCGATCGTCGCCAGGCGAATTGCTTCATTGCGTGTGATGCGAATATTGCGACCGCTGACGGCAAGGAACGCCAGCATCAGCAATCCTGCAATGGCGAAACGGATGGCGCAGGTGATCGCCGGCGGAATGCGCTCCTGGTCGGCGATACCAATCGCCAGGTACGTCGATCCCCAAAAGAGATAGACCAGCCCGAAGGCGAAGATTACCTGCAGTCGATGATGGCGATCGGAAGGCATGGATCGTGGTTCGTGAATCGTGAATCGTGGTTCGTGAATGGTGGATCGTGGATCGTAGCGCAGGGGCTAAAGCCCACGTTTTGAAAGGCGTCCTCTCGGCACGGCTGAAGCCGTGCCCTGATATGAACGTCTCACTTATGCAATGAACTCCTGACTCAGGACACTAGCTACGATCCACGATCCACCATTCACGAACCACGATTCACGATCCACTAGCCACCTGTTTGTGCTGAACATCGCGGAGACGCTGGCCGGTCAGCAGAACGTACTGGACTCCGGAAACTGTAGTGAAGGTGAAGGTCGCATACAGCAGCAATCTCACAAGCAGCCGGAGCCAATGCGCATCCAGCACTTGTGAGAGAACCACGAAGAACACGGTAACGATCTGGCAGGCAGTATTCAGCTTGCCAAAGATGCTGGGGCGGAAGTCGCGAAAACCCACCGTTGCGTATAGCACGACCGAGGTGGCCACAAGGCAGATATCGCGGCTGAAGACCACGACCGTATACTTCCACGGAATCTTCTTTACGAACGAGAGCACCAGGAACAGCGAACTGAGTAGCAGCTTGTCGGCGAGAGGATCCAGATACTGACCGAGCATGGTTTGCTGATGCAGGGCGCGAGCCAGCAGGCCATCGAGGGCGTCGCTGCATGCGGCCGCAATCAACAGTGCGAGCGCCCAATGCCAATGCCCATCGAAGACGGAGATGATGACAAAAGGAATGAAGATCAGCCGCAACAGCGTGATCTGGTTGGGCGCAGTCCAGAATGGATTCTTTACGCGCGTGCTATCCAGAAGTGGCATGTCGTTCGCAATAGGAATTCTGATTGTGACGGGTTTGCAGGCGGCTGGCAATGGGAAGTATCGCCGACTGCGCAATCGTCTGCTATGCTTTTGCGCAACTGGCAGCCGCCGTCTTCCCCCATATAGCTCGATGAGCAGAATGGAGGCGTCATGCATTCAAGACAAGCCACGCTCACAAGTGCTCTCTGCCTGATCGCAATCGTGTCAGGTGTGGTCCATCTGCGCACGCGCGCATTGGCTGCTCCGCTGCCGCAGGACTTCGGACAAGCCGCGCGCATCGCCGGAGACTGGTGTGCCCAAGGCGATAGAAATAAGCACTGCTCGATCAGCAACAACGGGCCATTCCTCAGCTTTACCAATGAGCAGGGCAGTACGTCATCGGGGCACTTCACCAACATGCAACAGACGGAGTTCAGCGCCGATCAGTGGCAGTTCGTGAAGGGAACCCTCAGTTCCGATGGCCTGCGCATCGACTGGTCGAACGGCACCTACTGGATGCGCTGCGGCTCCAGCGGCGGAGGCGGACGCCGGCCCAATCTGGATGGCACATGGTATCTCAACGGCAATCGTTCGCAGCGCTGCGCCATCCGGCAGAAGAAAGGCAATCTCCGTTTGACCAATGAAAGTGGTCAGACCGCAACCGGCTCATTCGACAGCTCGCGACGCATCACCACCTACTGGTCGGGGCAGCAGATTGGTGGCACGATCAGCTCCGACGGCAACACCATTAACTGGGACAATGGCACTTCATGGAGCAGGTGAAGACGGCAACCCACGTCGTGCGAAGCGTCGCCCATACTGCCGGCATCTAAAGTATTTCATCTCAGAAAACGCGCCGAATGACCAGCAACCCTTCGCAGTTCGACGGCAAACACTTCCACAACCTGGTTCCGCGACGTAATGGATTCTCAGCACTGCTGCGCTGGATGCTTTCGCGTGAGCGCGGTAAATGGTGAGGTCGCAGATGCGCATCCCGGCATGCCTCCGCCGACGAGCTCCCAGGAGCTGCGTATAGGCTTCGTGAACCACACGACATTTTTGTTGCAAGTCGCTGGAATTAATATTCTTACCGATCCAATATGGTCGTACCGTGCGAGCCCGGCAAGCTGGGCTGGTCCACGCCGTTTTCGTCCGCCGGGTATCCGCTTCGAAGATCTGCCGCCGATCCATTTCGTGTTGATAAGTCACGATCACTACGACCATATGGACATCCCGACGTTGCAGCGGCTGACGCGCGAGCACTCACCTGTGATTTACGCCGGGCTGAAGAACGCCGGCGTTTTAGGCAAGCATGGGGTCAGAAACGTGGTGGAGTTGGACTGGTGGCAGCGCGTTGACGCACACCCGCAAGTTGAGATCACGTCCGTGCCGGCGCAACATTTCTCTGGACGCACCCCGTTCGATCGCGACCGGAGGCTGTGGTGCGGCTTCGTTATTCAGGCAAACGAGTGCTGCATTTATTTTGCCGGGGACACCGGCGGCGGCCCGCACATCGCGCAGGTTGCGGAGCGCTTTCCCGAGATCGATCTGGCGATTCTCCCCATCGGAGCCTATCGCCCGGAGTGGTTCATGGGCGAGGTGCACATGTCGCCGGATGAGGCAGTTGCAGCGCATCTCCGGCTGGGAGCGCGGCTGAGCGTGGCCAGCCACTTCGGCACCTTTCCCTTGGCCGACGATGGCGAGGATGAGCCGCTTAAAGCGTTACATGAGGTTCTGCGGCGAACCGATCTGCGCGATACTGAGTTCTGGGTGCTCGATTTCGGCGAAGGCCGCGACGTGCCCGCGGGAGTGCCTCTGCCCGAGCGCAGAGATATCGCGGGATAATTACTCATGCCCTCATTCGGTACCTACGTCGCCTTGCTGCGAGGCATTAACGTTGGCGGCAACCGCATGCTGCCCATGAAGCAGTTGGTTGGGATTTTCGCGGACGCCAAATGCGTCGACGTGCGGACTTACATCCAGAGTGGCAATGTCATCTTTAACGCGCCGGCTACGCTTGTGAATCGCCTTCCTGCACTTCTCGCAAAGAAGATCGAGGAGCGCTTTGGATTTGCGGTGCCAATTGTCGTGCGCAGCTATGAGGAGTTGGGGAAGGTATCCCGTAACAATCTTTTTCTGAAACGCGGTCTGCCGGAGAGCACCTTGCATGTCTACTTCCTTGCAGACCCGCCAAGTGCGGATGCCATCAAGAGCCTCGATCCGCAGCGGTCCACGCCGGACGAGTTTCTGGTTGTCGGCCGCGAGATCTACCTTCACCTGCCGAACGGAATGGGGCGCACAAAACTGACGAATGCGTATTTTGATTCCAAGCTGAAGACGGTTGCGACTGCCAGAAACTGGGCAACCGTGCTCAAGCTGCTGGAGATGATGGAAGTGGGCTGAGGTCGACCTCAGCGGCTGAAGCCGATTTCTCAATTGAAGCCTTTTCATGCACGCCTGAAGGCGTGCTTCACCCATTTCGCTTTGCAGTAATTTTGAAAATGCTTCGGCCGCCTCTTTGAAAAACGAGGCAATGCTGTTAGAACCTCGATTGCCGCGGCCCGCCTGCGAACGATACACTAGACCACTACAAGGGGCTCCCCATGCTTATTGTGATGAAGGCGCACGCCACCGAAGAGGATGTGCGGCGCGTCTGCGAACGAATCGAAAGCCTCGGCCTTCGCCCGCACTCCATGCCGGGAGCGCAGCGCACCGCTATTGGCATTACCGGTAACGAGACCGAGCTCGATCCCGGCACCTTCGACGAAATGCAAGGTGTGCAGGAGGTCATCAAGGTCAGCAAGCCGTACAAGCTTGTGAGCCGCGACCTCAAAGAAGAAGACACGGTGGTGCGCTTCCCTAACGGTGCGACTATCGGAGGCGATGAGGTAGCTGTGGTGGCGGGACCGTGCGCGATCGAGAGCCGCGAACAGGCGATGACTACCGCCGAGCATGTCGCGCGCGCCGGCGCGAAGTTCTTCCGCGGCGGAGCGTATAAGCCGCGCACTTCGCCGTACACCTTTCAAGGGCTGGCGGAAGATGGCCTGAAGATTCTGGCGGAAATTCGCGATCGCTTCGGGCTGATGATCGTTACCGAGGCGGTGGACAATGAATCGCTCGATCTGGTGGAGAAGTACGCTGACATGATCCAGATCGGCGCACGCAACATGCAGAACTTCTCTCTGCTGAAGCGCGCCGGCCGCGCCCATAAACCGGTGCTGCTGAAGCGCGGAATGTCGGCGACGCTCGAAGAATTGCTCATGGCGGCCGAGTACATCATGAGCGAAGGCAATTACAGCGTGGTGCTATGCGAACGCGGGGTGCGGACCTTTGCAGATCACACGCGCAACACGCTCGACCTGAGCCTGGTGCCCGCAGTGCAGCGGCTCAGCCATCTGCCCATCATCGTCGACCCGAGTCACGGGACCGGCAAGCGCAACAAAGTTACGCCATTGTCGCGTGCGGCGGTTGCGGTGGGCGCCGATGGCTTGATCATCGAGGTGCACCCCGATCCCGATCGCGCGCTCAGCGATGGCAAGCAGTCGCTCTATCCCGATCAGTTCGATCAGCTCATGCGCGAGGTGCGGCAGATCGCAAAGGTGCTCGACCGTTTCATTGCCGAGCCGGCGGCGAATCCCGAGGCGCGTCGTCCAGCTTCGGTGACAGCCGGCGCCGGAACCGCTGCCGCTCGCTGATGAACGAGACATCGCCGTCGCGCAGGAGTGCCGCACATGGTGTGTTGCTCTCACTTCTGATCGCATCAACCCTCACCCTGGCGGCCTGCAGTGACCGCAGATCGGTCGCTCCCGGCTATCACGAATACGCCTACGTTACCAACGGCAAGGGCAGTTCGGTCAGCGTCATCGATATGACGCCGGGCGCAGCGCAGCAACTCCGCAACATCAAGACGATTGCGGTCGGCGCCGGGCCGACAGGTCTGGCTGCCAGCCCCACGCGCAACGAGATCTACGTTGCCAATGCCGACTCTGACAACATCAGCATCATCGATGCCGAGCGCAACCAGGTGGTCTCCACCATTGGGGTTCACGCCAAGCCGTACTATGTTTCGGTTTCTCCCGATGGCAAGCGCGCATACGTAGCCAATGCCGGCTCGGCGAATGTGTCGGTCATCGATCTGCCGAAACGGCTTGTTGTTGCCACCATTCCCGTTGGCGGCGCACCCGGAGTGGCGAAAGTTTCACCCGACGATAAGCTTGTCGTCGCCAGCAATCGTGCCGATAACACCATCTCCATTATCGATACCGACAAGCTTGCCGTTCGCAGTACCGTGCCGGTCTGCCAGCAGCCGCAGGATGTGGCAATCGTGCCCGACAACTCGAAGGTCTTTGTCGCCTGCCCGGGCTCGAACCAGGTAGCCGCCGTGGATCTGAAAAGCGGGCGGCTGCTCACCTACCTCGATGTGGGACAACTTCCACTTCAGCTTGCGCTCAAACCCGATGGCGGCGAAATGTTCGTGAGCAATTTCAACAGCAACAACTTTTCCATTATCGAGACCACGACCAACGAAGTCGGCGGCAGCTATCTGATCGGCAACAATCCGGTGCGCGGAATCGTTACCTCTGACAACAGCCTGCTGTATGTGAGCAATTTCGGCTCGGACAATGTGAGCGTGTATGCGATCGATGAAGGCCGCGTGATTGGCGCCGTGCAGGTTGGCAACCATCCCGACGCGCTCGTCCTCACGCCGGATGAGGCGCATCTGCTGGTCGTGGATTCGGGTTCGGGCGATGTCGCCGTGGTGCGGACGGTGAAGACCAGCGAGAACTCGAAGATCAGCGCCGATCGCGCGCTGGTGACGCTGATTCCCGTCGGCAAGCAGCCGAATGACATTGTGCTAAAAGCCTTCACGGTTGGGGCCAGGTAGCTTCCAGCGAGCTTTCAATCTGGCAAGCACGTCGGAGGTGGGCAGGTCCTTCCAAAGACGCTCGAGATTGTCGATCGTAGTAAGCGTGGAACTCCGCATACGATCCACGTAGAGCACACCGTGAAGGTGATCGATCTCATGCTGCAGGATTCGAGCATACCAGCCCACCACCTGTGCCCGTCTGTGCTTCGCATGTTCGTTCAGATACTCCACCGTTACCTCTCGCGCTCGCGGCACGATCGCGGCATATCCGGCCACGCTCAAACAGCCTTCGAAAAATTCGCGATTTGTTTTGTCCGCCGAGGTGATCCGTGGATTAAAGATCACGTGAAACGGAATCGGCTCCCTTTGCCTCTCCGATAGTTGCGCCGGATTGAGCTTCCGGTGGTATTCCTCGCGGTCCTCGATGACTGCCAATTGCAGAGGAATGCCCACTTGCGGCGCGGCCAGCCCAACGCCCGGCGCATTACGCATGGCCTCGCGCATTTGCTCAATAAGCTCCTGGGTTTTCGCGCTGAGAATTTCTTCGCGAGACAATTCCCGCGCCTGACCACGCAACACCTCCTCGCCAGCTTGAACGATTTGCAGTGGCAATTTTTTCGCCCACTCCGAATAGATTGTGGTGCTGATCTTGCGGGTGCGATTACAGCAACCGGCAACTGACAACCGACAACTGTCTTCTACTTCCTCTTCCACCGCACGCCATCCTTGGTGTTCTCCAGGATGATGCCGTTCTCGGCGAGTTGCGCGCGGATCGCATCCGATCGTGCAAAGTCGCGCGCCTTCCGGGCCTGCGAATGCTCAGCGACCAGCTTTTCAATGTCGTCATCGGACAACGCTGCCGCCTTGGCCAGATCTGCGGTTTGCGCGCTGATCTTGTCAGCAAGCCCTTCGGCCTTTGCCCATTCCACAGTCGCGCGGACCTTCGTCGCATCGTCGTCTTTGAGCACAGCAAAGATTTCGTCGAACTGCTCCAGCACCTTAAGCAGCGCCGCAATATCGCCCGTGCGCACTTCGCCTGCATCGGCGGCCGCGTTGACATCGCGCACCATATCGAAGATCGCGCCCAACGCTCGCGCCGTGTTCAGGTCATCATTCAGTGCGGCGGTCATCTCGTGGGAAGTTTTTTTCGCGACCTCGGCCATCGCCGTACTTGTTCCCTCCGGAAATTGCGAAGTCTCCAGCCGCAGCTTGAAATTGCGCAGCCGCTCGACCGAGTTTGCCGCCTGCGTCAGGCCGTCGAAGGTGAAGTTCAGCTGGTTGCGATAGGGAACCGACATCAGCAAAAAGCGGATTGACGACGGCTTGTGTCCCATCAGGACCAGATCGCGCACGGTGAAGAAGTTTCCGGCGCTCTTGGCCATCTTCTCGCCTTCGACCAAGAGAAATCGCGAGTGCACCCACACGCGCACGAACAGCTTGCCGGTCTTCGATTCCGACTGCGCGATCTCGTTCTCGTGATGCGGGAAGATCAGGTCCTCGCCTCCGCAATGAATATCGAAGGTCTCGCCCAGATATTTCATCGACATGGTCGAGCACTCGATGTGCCAGCCGGGACGTCCCGGCCCGATCTCGGTGTCCCAGAACGCCTCACCTGGCTTGGGCGCTTTCCATAATGCGAAGTCGCGAGCGTTGTCTTTGTCGTATTCGTCGACATCGACACGCGCGCCGTCGGTCATGCCCGCAAAATCTCGCTTCGAAAGCTTGCCGTACTCCGGGAATTTTGCGATGCGGAAGTAATAGGAGCCGTCGTCGGTGCGATACGCGAACCCTTTTTCCACGAGCACGGCGACGAAGCGCGCCATCTCCTGAATGTGGTCGGTGGCGCTGACGATCATCTCGGGATGCTGAATGTTCAGCGAGTCGGCGTCTTCCAGAAACGCCTGGCGATATTTTTTCGTGTACTCCTGCACCGTCACGCCGTCGCGCGCCGCATTGCGAATGATCTTATCGTCGACGTCGGTGATGTTCATCACGTGCTTGAGTTGATAGCCGCTCTGCTTCAGGAATCGCCGCAGCGTGTCGACGACAACAAAGGTGCGAAAGTTGCCGATGTGCCCGTAGTCGTAGACCGTTGGGCCGCACGCGTACATGCGGACCAGGTTGTCTTCCAGGGGATGAAACTCCTCGACCTTCGCGGACAGGGTATTGAAAAGCTCAAGCGCCATGAATTCTTCCTGTAGGAGTACGGAATCCTCGATTGTAGGGAAGTACGGGAAAACGGGTCAAACACGCGAAGGGGTACTATCTAGCGAGGGGATTTTGCTACAGCACCACTTTCGGTGCAATCGGTTCCAGCGCTGCTTGCGTGTGGAAACACGGGATCGCCGGTGCGGGAGCACAAGCGAGCGGGCCGCAAGCGGGAGATGGGAGGGCTGGGGCGCTGGGGAAGCGGGCTGGGCACTTCGGGGTGAGCCAACGCGGTGCCAGTAATGCTTCCACTGCCCACTTAGCCCGTTCTTTCGTAACATTATCGATTTTAATACTACGACCGTTGGTTCGGAGAGTCACGAGTGCGCCCACAGCAGCTCCGCTGAGGGCTGCGACGGCCGCGATGGTCGCTGCCAGAACTGGCGAGGTCTGCCACCAATCTGCAGTCGCGGAAGACGCAAGAAGCTCAGCAGGCAAAGATCATTCTTTTGCTCACAATTTTCTGCGACGGTTAGTATGTGTGCACACCGTTCACAAAATTGGAATTTCAGCAGATTAGAGTATTCGTCAGATCTTCCAAATATCAATAAGCATCTGAAATTTGTAGGTTAGTTTCCGGCGCAGAGAGGGCAGAGTTGGATCGCTCTACCTCCTATCCCGACAAACCAAGAAGGCTTACAATGCGCTCGTCACAGATGGGTATGACCGCGCTCACCGACAATTTACCCTGATAAGCCTAGAGTGCCGGAGAGTAGGAGGGACGGCGTTTGTCGCCTAGCTCGATTTAGGCAACCGGCCTCTACCAGCGTGGTCCAGTAAGCTGCACCTGAGTCGCGATAGGCAACATTCGACACCGCCCGTAGGTGGGCCTATGAATGTCGCCCTGATCGGTGCTGAACTGGAAGAGAACCTCGCCATACGCTACATCGCTTCATCCCTCGAAGCTTGTGGCCACACAGTAGACATTGTTCCTTTCAATTCAGAACAAGACACGGTGTCCGCCGTACGACAGACCCTTGCGTTCGCGCCGCAGGTCGTAGGTTTGTCGATGATATTCACGCGGCGTGGACTCGAGTTCTGCCGCCTCGCTAAGCACCTCCGCGAAGCAGGATTTGGCGGGCATATGATCGCCGGCGGTCCTTTCGCCTCGTTCAATTGTGAGCGTCTTGTCACCGAATTCCCCGAGTTCAACTCGGTCGCCCTGGCGGAAGGCGAGGAGCTCATGTGCTGCCTCACCGCGAATCTCGATCATCTGGAGCGCGTCCCTGGTCTTTGCTATCGCGATGATTCCGGGTTGCCCCGCATCAATCCCGCCATCGGGAACCCTGACAAGCTCGACGAGTTGCCCTGGCCTAAGCGCACCACGTTCCACTCTTACTTCGACAAGCCCATTGCGAGTGTCCTCTCCAGTCGCGGGTGCTGGCGCGATTGCGCGTTTTGCAGTATCCACGCCTGGTACGAGCGAGGTGGAGGAAAGAGATTTCGCCTACGAAGCGTGGACAGTATTGTGGCCGAGCTAAGTGACCTCTACCATCGCCATGGCGTCCGCATCTTCAATTTCCAGGACGACAACTTTTTCCTTCCCAACCCGGTCAAAGCCGCCGAGCGGTTCTCCGCCATTCGTGACGGACTTCGTCGCAACGGGGCTGATCAAATTGCCATCGCCGTCAAGGCACGGCCCGACAGCATTACTGAGGAGTCGATCCGCATCCTCGACGAGCTTGGACTCTTCCGCGTGTTCCTGGGCGTCGAAAACGGCTCCGAAAATGGTTTGCGAAACCTCAACCGCCGACAGACCATCGCCGACATCCTTACCGCGTTGAGGATTTTGAACGATTTCGACATTCACGTCGCCTTCAATTTACTCATGTTCGAGCCTGACACGACGCTTGATGATATCCTCGTCAACCTGCGATTCATTGAGCGCCACAACGATAACCCGTTCAACTTTTGCCGCGCCGAGGCCTACCCGGGCACCGGACTGGAGCGCAGGCTGATGCGTGAAGGGCGCCTGCTGGGCGACGGCTTCGGCTACGACTATCGGCTCAAAGATGCGCGTTCGGAAGCGTTTCACCAGATCGCCAACTACGCCTTCTTCGATCGCAACTTCAGCGATTACGGCCTGCACTACTTCAGCATGCAGGTGGACTTTTCTTTTCAGCTTTTGCGGCGGTTTCGGCCTGAACTGCTGAACCAGAGGTTGAGGGCTGCCGCTCGCAACTTTATCAAGCAGATTAATCTGGACACCTACGAGCGCCTGTGCGAGATCTACGATTTCATCGCCGCCTGCGACCCGGCGGACGAGGTCAGTCTCCGCAGCTTCGCCCGTGATGTGCGTGTGCGCATCGACCGGCACAGTCGCGAGCTGATCGTCCGAGGTGAGCGCATCGTGTACTGTCTGGAAGACAGCTACGCGCGGCAAGCCCCCGGTGTCCCCTACGATGCTCCCGCCACGCAACCCTTTGGTTTTGAATCGGCGGAAAAGCAGATCCCAAACCCATTAATCCCAGGCCTTGAGTTCACCCGTCCCGGTTCCGGCTGGGAGGCCGTGGACCTCTTCGACGTCGCTCGAGCGGCAATGCCCTACAACGTCTTCCGCGCTCGCCTGGCGGAAAATAAGCGCACCAGCGAAGAAGGCGCCTGCATTAGCGAGTAACCAGTCGCTTCTCCAACCCAACACGGACAAGGTCAGAGTCCGTATCTACAGCGAGGTGCAATATGAGTGAATCATTAGGTGCACGAGGCGGTACTGGACCGCTTCAACCCGCAGTTATTCGCCTCTACAACAGCCTGGCCCAGGTGTACCGGATCATGCGCGAGCGCCAGAAGGAAATCGATGCGGCTTTCGACCGCGTGGCCGCACAGATCGGGTTTATCGCAACCACGACTCTTCCCGTGCGGGTGGAAGTGGCCGAGGGAGGGGCCGTCAAGAAGATTTCTTTCGATGGCGAGGCTTTGCGAGGCACAATCTTCGAAAAGGAACTCTCCGGTTTTCTTGGTGAATTTACCAAAACGCCATTTAGCGGCGTGCCGGCTGGGAGCTATCGTTTTTACCTCATCTGGTACGACGCCCTAAACCTCAAACTCGGATACGAGTGGTGCGAGTGGATACCTTTGTACGAGGGTGTGTTCGGGTCGCTCGCGGCACAACAAGCGGAGGTCTCCACTTTTGCCCTGGTTCGTCCGGAAGTGAAGGAACCTCCCCATTGGTTTGATCCGGGGATCGCTATCGCTGTTGAGGACGTCGTAGTTATCCTGGCTATTGACGAGGCATATCCTCAGCTTCGGCTGGTGGAACGGATCAAGGCCGGCCGGCTCGCGATAAGCCAGCTCCGCTGGGGACAGTGGGGGCCGTGGTCGCCGTGGGGGCCTGGGCCCCGCGAAATGCTGCCGGTTTACTTCAGTGAACGGTTTGGAAACCCGGGCTCTGCGTCAGGTAGCAGAGAGCCAGACCTTCTCGCCAAGGTCCGTGCCATGCTGGGTAAGTAGCCCCACAGAGCTCAGTGTGGCGCCTGGTACCCCAGGTCCGCGCCCTGGTCTTGGGACGCCGACCTGGGGGACACTCGACCAGCCGATGTAATGAGCGGGTTTTAACACACCAATCGAGCCGCACCTCTGCCCGCCTGTCAGATCTTCGGAGTAAACAACTGTATCCCCGGAACTTTCTGCGGGCTGAAAGATGAGAGCATCCCCAAAGGAAAGGCGACAGCTCCCCCACCTTCTGCGAAAGCCAAGAAAATCCCGGCGGGGTGTTCGCTGTCCCCAAGGCCCACCCCACCCGCTCACGTGCCTCGCTCGCGCTCCAAACCACGAGCCTGGCCCGGCCCTTGAGCCCGCTCCCCAGCCCACGCTAGACCTCGCGCGCACGCACCCCCGCTCTCGCCCGCGCCCGGCTTTCCGGTGCGCTCGCGAAGAAATGGCCTAAAGCGATTGCACCAGAAGTGGTGCTGTAGCAAAATCCCCTCGCTGGATACTACCCCGTCAAACACGCGAACCTGAAGTCATTTGAAGAGGCGCGTTTAGGCTATTGGACGCCGGCGAGCATTAGTCGTGAAGTGGTGGATCCCATCGCCCACCATAGATTGATGGGCAAAATCACAAGGTTGCGGTAGAGTACACAGCCAACATCCGGTACTGATTGAGAGCGACTCCGGGCAGGCCATTGCCGTGATCAGCTTCGATCTCGTTATTGAGATGGGGTGATGATGTGCCTGCTCCGAGCGGTGCATAGCGCTGAAATGAAAGGGAAAGATTCATGACAACCGGAAGTGTGGCACTGGCCGAGCGTATTGCGAAAGAAGTCAGCGCCAAGAGACCGCTCAAGACCTTCTTGAGCCGGTATTTCTATCTCTGCATGTCGCTGGTGATGGCCGGGCTGGTGGTTTGGGGCTTCAGCCACACCATCGAAACCAGCCTGTTTCATGCCAATCCGCCAAGACCGTTGCTCTTGTGGATCCACGGCACGGCGTTTTCAACCTGGATTGTTTTCTTCATCGCGCAGTCGGCGCTGGTGCGCGTCCGCAAGGTGAGCGTACATCGCACACTTGGCTGGTTCGGAGCAGGCTTGGCAACCCTGATGGTCGTGCTGGGCTGCACGATCGCAATTGTCATGACTCGCTTCGATATGACAGTGCTCCATCAGAAGGGGGTTGACGCTTTTCTGTCGATTCCCTTTGAGGACATGCTCGTCTTTGGTACTTGCATGGCATTGGCAATCTACTGGAGAAGAAAGCCGGAATACCATCGTCGTCTGGTATTCATCGCAACCTGCGTACTCATGGATGCCGCCATTGGCCGCTTTGACTTCTGGTATGACCACAACATTTTCTATCTTGGCCTGGATCTTCTGATCGTACTCGGCATGGCGCGCGATTGGCTGGTGGATGGCCGTGTCCACAAGGTGTATCTCTACGCGCTACCCCCAATGATCGTTTTGCAGAGCGCAGCAGTGTACGTGTGGCGGGTCAATCCGGCGTGGTGGCAGGGGATTACCCACGCGATTCTGGCATCGTGATGGCACCGCAGCGGGAGATGTTGTGGTGCTGAGGGTAGGAAGCGCCGGCGCCCCCACGGACGCCGGCCTGTCGTCTCAAACTACTGCGCTGCGCTAAACTTCCAGACTGCTCCTTGTGCGTACGCTCCACAGTATTCGCTGGTGCCGTAGAGATTACCGTGCGCATCCATTGCCAACGCGCCGCCAGGCTCTCCCCAGTCCGTATAGCCCCAATCGATGGGCGTGCTGAACTGCCAACCGCCTTCCGTGCGCGCCAACTCAAAAATGAGGGCATAATCCACGGCGCCGCCCATGCAACCTCCGGAGGAGGCTTCAATGGTGCCCCAAAGGTTCCCGGAGGCATCCAGCGTCAAGTTGGGAACTATCTCAAGGTCGTAATCCTCAGTGTCGGCCTGCCAAATTTGCGTATAGGTCCACTGGCCATTCGATGGCGTCAGCATGAAGATTCCGCTAAAGACATCTGCACAGCAGGTCGTGAAATTGTAGACACCGAAGAAATTGCCGGAACTGTCCTGAAGCAAAATGGCAGGGGGTGGATAATATGAAGTCCCGGTGAAGTTATAGATCACATTCTCGGTCCACCCGCTGCCAGACGGAGTTAGTTGAAAGACCACGCCCGCGCCATTGGCGCCTCCCCATCCCGTCAGTCCATAGAGGTCGCCGTCATTGCCGACAATGACAACCTTAGGTCCTCCGCCACTGGCGCCTCCTGGGAAGCTGTAAAGGATGTTTTCCACCCAACCTCCTGGAGATGGACTCAATTCAAAAATCGCGCCGTATTGCTGCGCGCCGCCGGATCCTGACACGCCGTACAAATTTCCGGCCTGATCGGAAGCCAGGCTGCCGCCCTGGTAGGCGTCGGTGGTCCCGGTAAAGCGATAGAGTACGTTGTTCGTCCAACCGCAGGAACGCGAGAGGCACGGCGTAGGCCCCGGTCTCAAGCCGAAGATGAAGCCACAGTAACCAGAATTACAATTTTGTATTCCTCCGTTCGCAGCACCATAGAGGTTGTCATTCGGTCCAACGATCACCCCTGAGGGAGAACTTCCATTCGCGCCGCCAAGGAAGTTGTACAGAGTACTGAACACCCAGCTAGAGGCTCTTTGCGCCAGCTCGTACACCGTCCCAGCTCCACTGCCGCCGTCCCACTGGGTTGGTCCATAGAGATTTCCCGCGCGGTCAATGGCGACACCAGAAGGACCGGATCCATCTGTACCGTTGAAATCGTGGATCACGGAGAAGTTTCCGCTCTGTTCGGGTACGCAAACGCTCTGTCTGCTGGTGGTCGTGGTCGTGGTGGCCTCGCCCAGAATGGTGAAGGATTCCGAAGGAATCGTGCCGACACTGGTCATACTCGCCGAGGATGGACCCGAGTTCTCGTCCCAGTACACGGAGTCGTCGTCCGAAGCCTCACCGTTCTGCAGATTCACCCAGTAGGTGCCGGCATTCAACGTCGGGCCGCTGAAGGTTGCGGACTCGTTGCAGACATTGAATCCCAGATTGTTGATCACACAGCCGCTCTGGGTGATGGTCAGCGACTGATTGAAGTACACGGTGCCGCCGTTCTCGGCTGAGGTAATGCCGATGGTGACGGAGGGAAGTGTGTCGCCGGGAAACAGCCATGCGGCGAAAGTCATGCCGGTGACAGTAGCACCGCCGTTGCCTACCGTGAAGCTGTCGCTAACGACAAATTCGAAGCCAATGTTCCAGGCGTCGGTATTGCCATTGGTGGGGCCGTTGGAATAGATGACATTGTTATCTTGTGGCCAGCCAGGATGCGTTTTCGAGCACACACCTCGCGGACGCACAGTTGCAGACTGGGTGCTCTTTTGCCCAGCGGTGCGGTGAGCCAGTCGAGAAGCGTACTGCGGCATTCTTGCCGCCTGCACCGCCGAAGGTGGAACCACATTCTGAGCATGAGCCATCACCGCAACCAAGTAGGTCATCGCCAGGAGCAAAATGCATCCCAGCGGAGTATGCCTCTGCGGATTCATTGGAGCCTCCTCGGCGTGAGCGAAATGGGCGCGAGTGCAATCGCAATCGGGCAGGAGCTGCGGCAGTTCCTGCAGCACGTTGGAAGTGATGGAGCGCCGGGGAGCAGGTTGAAGGGTCTTATTCGCGCTCAGCTTTTCAGGAGTTGAGTGGGCAAAAGGCCGAGTAATCTTCGTCCCATGGTGCCCCGCAGTACTATTTCCCGAAAGTCAAGTCTTTGTCAGTGACCGATAACGCCGCAGGATGTGACAATCTGGAATAATTCCATCTCTCGGCTGCGAATCTTCCCGGAAAACACCTCTTGGCAGGCGACAAAATCGGAAACTTCCCGATAGAAGTGCTCCCGGTCACAGACCGAAGTCCAGCCGCGACATTTACAATGTTTGCATGGACTCATTCGTTATTGCAGGCAGGCAGTTCCGTTCCCGTCTTATTGTCGGCACAGGCAAGTACAAATCAGGACAGGAGACGGCGCGCGCCATTGCAGCCAGTGGCGCTGAGATGGTCACCGTCGCTGTGCGCCGCGTGAACCTCGATCGCAGCAAGGAGTCGCTGCTCGACTTCATCGATCCCAAGCAATATTTTCTGTTGCCGAATACGGCCGGCTGTTACACCGCCGACGAAGCAATCCGCACCGCGCGCCTGGGGCGCGAAGTCGGACTTTCGGATTGGGTGAAGGTCGAGGTCATCGGCGATCAGGCAACGCTCTTTCCTGACGTGCAAGCGACCATCGAAGCCACACGCGTGCTGGTGAAGGAAGGCTTTACCGTGCTGCCGTACACCTCGGACGACATCGTAGTTGCCAAGCGTCTGATCGATGCCGGGGCGAGTGCCGTTATGCCGCTCGGAGCACCTATCGGTAGCGGCATGGGCATCCAGAATCGCGCCAGCATCAGCATCTTGCGCGAGATGATTACCGATATTCCGCTGATCGTCGACGCCGGTGTGGGCACCGCGTCCGATGCGACGATTGCGTTGGAACTGGGCGTCGATGGCGTGCTGATGAATACCGGCATCGCCGGAGCGCAGGATCCAGTGTTAATGGCCGAAGGGATGAAGAACGCCGTGATCGCAGGGCGTCAGGCGTATCTCGCCGGCCGCATGGTGAAGAAGCTCTACGCCACCGCCAGCTCGCCGCTGGAAGGCGTGGTGCGATAGGCATATTTCTTCCGGCAGCAAGCAAAAGGCGCTTGAGTGCGGCACCTGTGATCTGCTTGTCCGGTGAGAAACAGCAGATCCCTCGCGCAAAACCGGCGCTCGTGATGACAATCTTCTGATCTCTGCTGATCGGACAACTCGCTCGTGATCTCTGATGATCGGCCAACCCACTTCTGATCTCTGATGATCGGGACAGCCCGGCTCGGCCTGGGTTGTCCCGGGCCTGTGATCCACGAACCACGATTCACGATCCACGGCTTTACGGCACCGTCACCATAACCTGCGCCGTCGTCCTTCCGTACTGATTCGTCGCATATAGCGTGTAGGTTGTCGTCACCGTCGGATACACGGTTACGGTATTGCCGCGAATTGCTCCCACTGAGGGTGACACGATGTAGTACTCTCCGTTGGTCACGCTCCAACTCAACATCACCGGATCGCCCGAGCCTCCGGACGATGTCGCGGTGAAGCTGTTGATCGTGGGGTTCAGTCCGGTTGGGACATTCTGCGGGGTGTACAGCGGCGAAATGAGAATCACCTCGAAATCCGAGGCGGTCACCGAATGCAGATTGCCGAGATCGTCATTGTTCCAGTGCAGGTCGGGCGTGCCGGTGATGAATAGCGACGAGCCGTTGTCGGCCATGATCATGCCGTACTGCTTCAGCGCGGTCAGGATCACCTGATTGTGGGGCGAGAAGCCGGAGATATCGAAGCTCGCTTTCAGGCGCATCCGCATGCCCATCGGCGCGGCATATTGGTTGCTGGAATTCGGCGCCCAATGCGACGCAGGCGGGGTGAACGCTTCCAGACTGTTTTGTAGCGTCATGCGAATGGCATGATTAATAGCTCCGGCGGACACCTCGTCGTAGCGAACCAGTCCGGGGAAAATGGGCAGTCCAGCGGCGTCGGCTGAGGTCCAGGTGTAGGGACGCTGTTCGTTGGCTTCGAGATCCCAAACAGCCCCCGATCCGGCATTCCATCCGGCGAGACTTTGATTGAACGCGTAGTAGAGCTCATACAGCCAGCAGTTACCCTTGTCGATGACCAGCACGTGGCGATCGCCATTGCCGGGCGCAGGAGCGCCTTCGATCGGCGCGTTGTAAGGAATGGGCATCGGCCCGGGATCGCTCTCACTGCCGTACAGCGTGTAAAAGATATTCACCAGCGGCTGCGTGCTGGGTACCACAATGTAGGGGATGCCCATTGTCTGGCCGTCGTAAAGTCCCGCGCCAAAGTCGGGATGCAGCGGCGTGTTCGGTCCAATGAAGTTGATGATGGCATCCGAGTTGGGATCGACTGGGGCATTGGCAATGTTGGTATTCCAGAGACTATTGGACGGGAAGGGAACGAAGCCGTTGAGGCTGCCTTCGGGGCCTGGCGTGATTCCGCTGCAGGGATTCTGGGCTGATGCCACGCTGGTGATAAGAAAGAGGCTGACAACGAGCAGCAAACCGGGCAGGGATATCCGGTGCATTGAAGCGCTCCTGGGTTTAAATTTCCTCCACAGTCAGCCTGGTACCGCGAAGGATACCACTAGCCAAAGGCCGAGTGCTCGGCGTTGTTGCAGACCCGAATTCAATACGCCACAAAAGTGACAAACGGCGGGCAAGTTTCCTCATCGGCCCATACCGGATTTTCGCCACATTTGCGTTTTAAGGCGCGTTATACGATCCGAGGCCCCAAGAGCGTGCTTTGTGCCCTAAGCGAGCTCCTAGGGCCTTTCTCCGCGATTATGGGCCATCCTACGCGAGAGCTGAAAGCGCTAGATCGCAGTCCGGGCTCTTGAACTTAATTCAACTGGCATCAAAGTGCCATATTTGAACCCTGGGAGTCTGCTTACCTCAATCATCCGCGATCCAGAATTCACGATTAACGATCCACGATTCACCGCCGCTTATGGTGCCGTCAACAGCGGTGCGCTCTTCGGGGTCGCCAGATAGCCGCTCACGCTGTCCTTCTGTGCTGTAAAGACCACCAGCTCATACAACACGTGATTGGGGCCGGTATAGAACTGGAGCGGCTCGCTCAGCGTGCGATTTTTCTTCTCGATGGTCTTATCGTCGGCCAGTACGTTGAGGGTGAACGTGTTCTTTTTCGGATCGACCTTCTTCAGCACCAGGCTGATGTTGGAAACCCTGTTGCGCGTGTTTTTCTGGAGAGTGAAGTCGTAGTAATTACGTTCTCCCTTGCGTCTCAACTCCGCCAGCTCGGCAGCATTATGTGCGACGAGCCCGCTCTGCACGCCGAGGTCGCCCATGGCGCTTGCCAGCTTGGCATTGGTGGCGGCCAGATCTGTCTGCGTCTTTTGGATATCAGCCTTGGCCGCTCCAACATCGCTTTTCACGTCGCTGACTTCTCCGCTGACGGCGGCCAACTGCTTGCTTTGCTGGCTCTCAGCCGCCGCCAGCCGAGCAGCAGCAGCCTTCTGTTGCGCTTCCAATTCGGCGGCGCGCAGGGTTATCTCTTGCTTGGTGGTGCCGACTTCGGAGCTTAACGTCTGCTTGAACTCCGACAGTCTGGCATGCATCCGTTTGTTCAGATCAGCCTGTTGTTCCTCCAGAGCCTTTTGCCTTTTTTCCAGGGCATCGATCCGAGGCCGCACTTCATAAACGCTGTAGGCGAAATACATGAAGTAGCAGGAAGCGATGATGTAGGCCGCGGCCACGGCCAGCAGCAGATATTTCCAGATCGGAGTTCTGCTGCTATAAGTTCTCCTGATCACGGGGGTCTTCATAGGCGAAGGAGACGGAGGTGACGCAATGCTGATAGGAACCTCTTGTTTAAACATAAGGGTCCTTTCATGCTGGATACAGTTTGTCTAAAAACTGCTTGGCAATAACTTACGCCGCTTTAGGCTAAATGCATAGAGCACGATGGTGTTAGTCGATTCAATAATTTATGCGACTAATTGTGAGTCTATTTCAGAGAGGCGCGGTCGCAGATCGTGCGGAGAGAGATTCGGTATTGCAAATGCAATTATGCGCGGCTGACCACGCAACACCCGCTTCATCAGAAGGCAAAGAGATTTAGGGGCAACGAGAAGAGCCAAGTGGCGCAGCGTAGGCCGCGCCACCGATCCCCGGATTCTTAGTAGGCTACGGCGTCACGGGTTGCGGCGCGCTCTTGGGCGTCGAGAGATATCCCGTGATGCTGTTCTTTGCCGCGGTGAAGACCACAACCTCATACAGCATGTGATCGCGACCGGTATAGAACTGCAGCGGCTCGTTGACCGTGCGATCCTTTTTCTCGATGGTCTTATCATCGGCGATCACGTTCAGAGTGAACTTGCTTTTCTTCGGGTCGACTTTCTTCAGTTGCAGACTCACGGTCGATACCGGAGTGCGCGCGCCCTTCTGCAACGTGAAATCGTAGTAGTTACGTTCGCCCTTGCGCTTCAACTCTTCCAGCTCCGAAGCATTGTGCGCGATCAGGCCGCTCTGCAGTCCGAGATCGCCGATCGTCTTCTCCAACTTCGCATTGGTGGCGGCGAGATCGGTCTGTGTCTTCTGAATGTCGGTCTTGGCCGAACCAACATCGCTCTTGACCGAGCTGACTTCACCGTTGACCGCAGCAAGCTGCTGGCCCTGTTGGCTCTGCTGTGCGGCCAGCCTGGCGGCAGCGGCGGCCGTGGCTTTCTGCGCCTTTGCCAGCTCGGCGGCGCGTTGATCCAGTTCCTGCTTGGTCATGCCGACTTCTGAGGTCAGCGAGCGCCGGAATTCCGATGAGGTCTCGGCCAGCCGAGTGACCAGGTCAGCCTGCGCGCTCTCCAACGATGCTTGCTTCTGAGTCAGCGCGGTGATTTTGTTGTTCATGTTGTACATGAGGTACAACGATGCGATCACATAAATCGCCGCGGCTGCCAGCAGCACATATTTCAGAATGGGGTTGGTTTCGCGGTATTCGGCCTGCGGCTCCGGGTTGGTGGTTTGAGCTTCTTGGGGGAACATCACACGTCCTTTCGTCTTACCGTCAATTCTCTGGGAGCGAAAAACCGCTGTCAACGACCATTTGCGCTGGATTCCAGGGGACGAGCGACGGCGAAACTTCTCTGTGCCTGTATAAACGCGGGTTGCGCTTCAGAAGTCGCGCCATGGACGTGATGGATTGGATATTGGATCTATAGCCGCTGGCGGGAAAGGCGAGTGACAGCTGATCTACTGGACGCGCGTGGCTTTGCCCTCCATGACGGTGCTCCATCCGCCACCGGGTCTAGCTACCTCAGACTTGAACGTGTAGGAAGTGGGAGAGACCAGAGTCACCGTGTACCGGCCCTTCACAACGATGCCGTTCATTTTCTCGTCGGCGATCCAGGTCCAAACGTTCCCGGCAACGTGGCCGATGGCCACCTGGTGTTCTCCCAGGCTGTTATATGCGTTGTAGGTATAAGTGTTGTCGGCGGCATTCTGTTCCATGACGCGCACGCCGTGAATACTGCCGAGCGCGGTTTTCATCGAAGAGTGGGTCTCGACGAAAAAACTGCCCGGCACCCACTCGCTGCGCTCGGTTGAGGTGAACGCTTCGGGCGGAGAAGTCGGACTGGTCCTCGTGGTGCCGGCTAATTTCCAATCGCCAACGAAGTAACCCATCATCTGTTGCGCGGGGCTGGGAGTGGGCTCCTGCTGCGGAGCCTGCGCGGCCGCGAAGCAGGTTAGGACAAAGCTGGCAACCAGAGCTGACAGGATGCATTTCATAGACGCTGTCTTTCGCCTCGGTCAGTGGTGTCTATCGAATGTAATCCAGCGGTGCAGATCCGGGCCTGAAAACTCAACAGTCTCGCAGGTCGAGGATCAGCTGCGGCTCAACCAGTGCATGGCGGATCACCGCTTTCACCGTATGTTTGAGTAGCCAAAGCGCTCGCGCGTGACTCTCCAGGATCGACAAGTCGCCCACAAAACTCGGCACACTTCCGTGAGCGAGCGAGCTGCGGTAGGCGTACATCCTGGCCCAGACAGTTTCTGCTGCAGCTCCACGAAAGCGCGAGTAATCAATCTTGCGATCGAAACGGTTGTTGAGCAGCGCCAGTTTCGTTTGCACTTGGCGAGTTATTGAATCGTACGGATCACTCGGACTGGGAGGACGCGTGAGCAGCGATTCCAGAATCGCGAAGTACCCCAGGAATCTGAGCGGCGAATGCGAAGGCAAGGTTTTCAGATCGCCGATCCGATTGGCGGCAGATTTCACCTCCGCGATGCGGCGATCCTCGGAACGCAGTTGGGCACAAATCTTCGCAATGTCTTCGGCCGCATCCCCCGAAACTTTGACAAAGTATCCGGCGTCACGTTTATGCATTGCCAGCTCGCACTCCGCCAGTACCTGAAAAAAGCGGTCCTGATGAAGCCCAATGCCATTACCGGAAGTGGGGTTGAAGAGAGCGTGAAATCCGATTTCGAGCTCGACCGGCGCCAGGTCTGAGGCAACTTGAATGTCGCTCAAGCCGACGGCATTGCTACCCTCAAATTCGATGACAAAGTAACGCCATTTTGAATCGGGAAGATCCTCGACGCGGCGACCATAGGTGACAGGCCATTGCCCCTCCCACAATAGCTTTCGATAAGGGTCGGAGCTGCCACCGAGCCCCTCCACCGTGCTCTTGATGAAGGTTATCTCGTCGCTGGCTGCTCGCCGCAACACGTGCCCCGGCGCCAAGGTAAAGCTTTCGGCTCCAAGCGAAGCGACATTCATCACAAACCCGAAACTTTGCATGGGCTATCTTTCAGCCTGTTATACACGGTCGGGCTTCTGCTATATCAGCTAGGCATTCAAGAGTGCCACGGGTGCGCCGATTTGAAATTCGCGACTGCCGGCGCGACCTGTGCACGGATTGTGAACAACAGGATAATTCGGAACCTATCCGAACGTAATGCCATAATTGGTACGAGTTTGCAAGGCTCAATTGCCGCGCTTCAAACTTGAATCCCGAATCGGGCTAGCAGTTCGCGCCGTCCTAGACTGGTGAGGTGCAAAGCCCTGCTGTCGAGCTCCGGAACGACCCACTTTCTCTTGAGAGCGATCTTCAGCAGGCCTGCGCCCAGCGCGCCGCCGAGATGAGGACGGCGCTCACTCCAGTCCAGACACGCACAGGCGAAGCGACGGCGTAGCGCCCGCGTCGCCTCGACATCCATCCCCAGGCTCTCCAGAGCCTTAGTTCCATCTGCCGTGACGTCGTATTCGTTTTCCTTGCGCCTGGACGCCGGGGAAAGCCAGCCCAAGCTTCGAAAGCGGTCATGGAGCAACACCGCAACCGTGCCCGCCATGTGATCGTAGCAGGTTCGTGCCAGACGGAGCCGGCTTGGCGTGGTGGGTTCGAACTTGTCGTGATGTCCGTCGGCAAGGACGCTAAGTCCTTCGAGCACACGCGCCACATCCGGCCCTGCCAGGCTATAAAACCGATGCTTCCCCTGCACCAGAACTTTCAGCAGCTGCGCGGCTTTGAGTCTGTCCAGGTGTACGCTCGTGGTCGACGGACTTACTCCGGCTATGACGGAAAGCTCGGTGCTGGTTCGAGCATGCCCATCCAGCAGCGAACAAAGGATGCGAGCTCGCGCCGGCTCGCCAATGGCGGCTGCAATGGTAGAGACTGCCATGTCTGCGTGCTCCCCGACATTCATAGTTTCATGCTAAACGAAGTATTGATGCGAGGTCAATCAACACGTGTTCAAATTCGGTTGCAAGTTGCGCGGTTTCAACTCCAAAAACGGGTGAGAAATTGCTTGTGTCCCGAGCCTGATCGGCGGATAATGGCCAGCCATTGTGACAAGCCGCTGCATTCGGCGGCCTGAGCGCGTGGCGAGCTTTATTCGCCGCCAACAACGGTAGAAATCAAACCTACGCCGACCGATCCATCGTTCTGGTATTTAGGCCCTTATGCGCGTGTCAGTAGTAATGCCCATCTATAACGAGCGCAGTAGCCTACGCGAATCCATCCAGCGCGTGCTTGCAGTTTCTCCCGACCTGGAATTAGTGTGCGTCGATGACGGGTCGACAGATGGCTCACGCGAGATCCTTGCCGAGCTGCAAAGTAAGTCTCCGCAGATTCGCACCTGCGTCCAGCCGCGCAATATGGGAAAGGGAGCCGCACTGCGCCGCGGCATTGCGGAAGCCACGGGAGATTTCATCATCATTCAGGATGCTGACCTGGAATACGACCCGGCCGAGTACATATGCCTGCTCGAGCCTCTCATCACAGGCAAAGCGGATGTCGTTTACGGCTCGCGTTTCATGGGCGGCCGGCCGCACCGCGTCCTGTATTTTTGGCACTCCATCGGCAACCGCTTGCTCACGCTGATTTCCAACATGCTGACGAACCTGAACCTCACTGACATGGAGACCTGCTATAAGGCGTTTCGCCGCGAAGTCGTCCAGTCGATTCCGATTGAAGAGAATCGCTTCGGCTTTGAGCCCGAGATCACGGTCAAGATCGCAAAGCGGCGGCTGCGAGTGTATGAGGTTGGGATCAGCTATTCGGGACGGACTTATGCAGAAGGGAAGAAGATCGGGTGGAAAGATGGGGTGCGGGCCGTCTGGTGCTTGCTGAAATACGGCTTCAAGGAGCCGTGGTCGCAACCTGTCCCCATACATGTTGTCGGCGCAGAAGAATCTTCAATGCAAGCTCAGCCCGCGGATTCGACCAAACCAAGCTTAGCGGAAAAAGCCATTCAACAAACCGCGCGATGACTCCGAAGGACCGGGGCAGTCGCGTTTTACGCCCGAGGTTAAGCGCGCAAGCTTCTTTTGACGTTAGTGTGCTGCGACTAGCGCTCGCCGTCGATGTAGCGGAGCTTCTCCTTGACCTCATGTGGATTCGCCTGGCGATTTGCGGCTTTTTCGGGATCCTCGTAGAACGGATTGTGCAGCAGAATCGGGCCGTCGATGCGAATGTACTGATGGGTGGCGAGACCGTGATCCAGCGCTGCGTCGGGCAGGCTTGTCCGGTTGTACAAGCAAAGGCCGAGCGCACGGTTACTCTGGTAAAAGTGGTTGAGTCGGGCTTCGTATTCGGCGAGCTTTTCGGAGCCGGGAGCTCCATCGAGCAGCCAGGTCATGTCGCCGGCAGCCGCCAAGCCAGTGAATCCATCCCTCAGCGCATCTTCCACGGCGGTGTGTAACAGCGAGATCATCTTGTCCGGGTCGAACCTGCCGCCTTTCAAATGGCCCTCGTGCTTCGTCACCAGGACGAGCGCGCCGCGCTTCTCTTCTGCGGCGACGTTGATGCCCGAGCGCCTTAACGCTGCTCGAAATTCCTTCAGTCCATGTTCACAACAAACGTAGAGACACCGCTCACCGCGCTCGAGGCCGGCGCGAATGTACTCAGCAGCAGCGGCAAGTTGCTCTTCGGGCGTGGAATACAGGCTACAAACGTGGTCGCCTTGCTGGTAGACAACACGAGGAGAACTAGACATATGCAGGCACCCCACTTGTCAATATTTTACAAGATCGCCCGCCAAAAAAACCTCTAGCTAGGCGTCTGCGATTCTGGGACCTGCCTCATCGTGCAGCCAGCCTTGTGGATCGTGCTCGGTTCGTGGCTGAATATGCGGGTTCTGCATAATGATGCGCGCACAAGTGTTCCAGCGCAGAATGGCATCATTGTTTCCAGCCGGAGCAAACTTCATCGCTCTCTCGTAATGACTCATTGCATCCTGCAGAGCGTGATAGGCGGAAGTACGAGCCCCAGGATCCCCATGGCGCAGACGGGCGTGGCCCAGACGTTCCCAGATGACGCCGGTGTAATAGGCTTGCTCGTAGTCTCCCTTGATCTGGTCGAGAACTTCCTCCGCTGCTTTCGGCTGCGCGTTGGAATTGGAGTGGAACTGATCGGTTCGTGCCAGCAGGAGCGAAATCAGCGCCTGTTGGTGATCGGGCACCACGGCCAGAATGTCGAGACAAATGCTTTCTGCAAGAACCGGTTCATGCAGCAGCCGATAACGCTCCACCTTTTCAAGAGCGTGAGGAACACTTTCTGCTGAAATCGACTTGAGTTCGAAATGCATAAACACCTCCTATGCTTTCGTGTGACTGAAAACGCGAAACAACTTTGACAGGGGATCGAAGAAGCGGTCTACCACCCGCTCCTTTAACGGAATAATGGCGTTATCTGTAATGGTGATGCCTTCCGGGCATACTTTGGTGCAGCATTTCGTGATATTGCATAAGCCGACGCCGAACTCCTTGCGCAGTTCTTCAACCCGGTCGCCGACGTCCAAAGGGTGCATTTCCAGGGCTGCTGCATAGACCAGGAAGCGTGGTCCAATGAATTGTTCGTGCATGTGGTGGTTGCGCAACACATGGCAAACGTCCTGGCAGAGATAGCACTCGATGCACTTGCGAAATTCCTGCACTCGATTAACGTCTTCCGGTGCTATGCGCCACGTGCCGTCTTCGGCATCAGGCTTCCGCGGTTGGAATTTGGGAATCCGCTGTTTGACCTTGTAATTCCACGACACATCCGTGACCAGGTCTTTCACATGAGGAAAAGCTTTCATCGGTTCGACGGTCACAGGTTTATCGAGCGGCAAAGAGTTCAGCCGGGTCATGCACATGAGTTTCGGCATTCCGTTGATTTCTGCCGAACAGGAGCCACATTTGCCTGCCTTGCAATTCCAGCGAACGGCAAGATCGCCAGCCTGTTCCGCTTGTATCTGATGAACAGCATCAAGGACCACCATGCCGGTGGAGAGTTCGGTGGTGTAGTCCTGAAACTTCCCCTGTCCTTTTTCGCCGCGCCAGATGCGAAAGGTTGCCGTCGCCATTACTTCATCTCCTCAATGATCTGCTGCAGATCCTCCCGCATGGGCGGGATTGGCTGGCGCGTGAGCTGCACTTCTCCCTTCGCTCCTTTTCCCACCACGATATTGAATTTTCCGGCCTGCTCGTCTTTGGCCGGGAAGTCATCGCGGAAGTGAGCGCCGCGGCTTTCTTTTCTTTCCAGAGCGGCGCGCGTGACAATTTCTGCGACTGTCAGCAGATTGTGCAGATCGAGCGCAGTATGCCAGCCGGCATTGTATTCCCGGTTGCCGTCCACACTGACGGCGTCACTGGCGATTTCCAGTTCACGAATTCGCTCCAGCGCCTGCTGCATCTCCTGCTCGGTACGAACAATTCCGACCAGGTCCTGCATGATGTCCTGAAGCTTGTGTTGCACGGCGTATGGATTCTCCGAGCCGCTGCGCTCGAAAGGGCGAAGCGCCCAAGTTTCCGCGGATGCAAGTTCCTGAGTATCGATGGCGCCAAATGAATTTTGTTTTGCGAACTTTGCGGCGTGTTCTCCCGCGCGCTGCCCGAAGACCAGCAGATCCGACAGCGAATTTCCCCCTAACCGGTTGGCGCCATGCAAACCTGCGGCACATTCTCCCGCGGCGAATAATCCCGGCACGTCCGACATTTGGGAATCGGCGTCGACCCGCACGCCGCCCATCATGTAGTGCATGGTGGGCCCAACTTCCATCGGCTCCCGGGTGATGTCGACATCGGCCAGTTGCTTGAACTGGTGATACATGCTGGGCAACTTCTTCTTAATGTACTCGGCAGAGTTGGGAATTTTCTCTTTGATCCAGGCAATGTCCAGGAAGACGCCGCCGTGCGGGCTGCCGCGTCCATCACGCACTTCACGTCGAATGCAGCGGGCGACGTGGTCACGGGTCAGCAGCTCCGGCGGACGCCTGGCGTCCTTGTCACCCTGGGTATAGCGCCAGCCTTCCTCTGCGGAATCGGCGGTCTGGTTGGCATAAAGAGGAGGAATGTCCTGGAACATGAAGCGCTCGCCGTTTCGGTTCCGCAGCACTCCACCATCGCCACGCACTCCTTCCGTGACCAGAATGCCGCGCACGCTGGGCGGCCAGATCATCCCCGTGGGATGGAACTGCACAAATTCCATGTCCATCAGCGACGCACCCGCCCGGTATGCGAGAGCGTGGCCATCACCGGTGTATTCCCAACTGTTGCTGGTGATTTTGAAAGCCCTGCCAATTCCTCCCGTCGCCAGCACGACGGCTTTAGCGCGAAACACGTGAAATCTCCCGCGCTCACGATCGTAGCCAAACGCTCCCGCGATGCGGTCACCATCTTTCAGCAGCGTCACGACCGTGTGTTCCATGTAGACGTCCAAGCCGAGATGTATGCCATGGTCTTGCAGGGTGCGGATCATCTCCAGCCCGGTGCGATCGCCAACGTGCGCCAGCCGGGGATAGCGATGCCCGCCAAAATTGCGTTGCAGAATGCGGCCATCCTTGGTGCGATCGAACAGCGCGCCCCAGGCTTCAAGTTCGCGCACTCGTGCCGGAGCTTCTTTGGCGTGGAGCTCCGCCATACGCCAGTTATTCACGTACTGGCCGCCGCGCATGGTGTCGGAAAAGTGAACGCGCCAGTTGTCGCGATCGTCGACGTTGCCCATGGACGCCGCGATTCCACCCTCGGCCATGACCGTATGAGCTTTGCCCAACAGCGATTTCGAAATGACTGCAACCTTTGCGCCGGCGGCCGAAGCCTCGATGGCGGCACGCAGTCCCGCGCCTCCTGCGCCAATGATCATGACATCATGCTCATGCGTGATGTACTCAGCCACTAGAAAATCCTCCAGTCTGTAAACACACCCATGGAGCACATGCGCACATAAAAATCTGCAAAGGCCACGCTGAAGAGACTGCACCAGGCAAAGATCATGTGTCGGCGATTGAGGCAACTCACACAGTCGTAGACCCGCTTGCGGGTCGGGGAGCCTGCCAGGCGGTCGCGAAAGCCGCCAACCAGGTGGCGCAGAGAGTGGCAGCTGAACGTATAAGAGGTCAGCAGCGCGAGGTTCGCCAGCAGAACCAGAGTGCCGACGCCCATACCGAAGTGCCCGTTGAACCAGAACGCATTCCACACATCGTGAGCAAGAAGAACAAGAAACAGCAGCGCCAGATAAAGAAAATAGCGATGAATGTTTTGCATGATTAAAGGAAAGGATCGTTCGCCAAGGTAAGTCTTCCGTGGCTCGCCTACGGTGCAGGATGGTGGATCGGCCCAAAAAGCCTTGTAATAAGCGCCGCGGTAGTAGTAGCAGGTAACGCGAAATCCGCCCGGCGCCCAAAGAATAAGCATCGCCGCAGTAACCCAGGCGGGCATCCAGTTTGGCATCTGGCCAAACCAGCCTTGAGCAGGGCCGAACAATTCGGGGGAGTAAAAAGGCGAGAGATACGGCCCGAAACGGTAGTGCTGCCCCTGCAGCGCCGCCCAGGTGGAATAGACAATGAATGCCGAGAGACCGAGAAACACGGCCAGCGGTTGCACCCACCAGTTGTCTGCGCGCCGGGTCTGTCCGAAACCCGTGCGCGACAATGGCACGTCAATTTGAGCCATCGATCCTCACCCTATAAT
>CAWFUE010000076.1:0-90614 GCA_963818905.1 uncultured Acidobacteriaceae bacterium | reverse complement strand
GCGGAAGCCGAACTGGTTAGGCTTGTCGATGGCCCGCTGAATGACCAACTGAGCCATGTCCAGTTGCGGTTCTTCGTCCGCGTAATCGAAGACGCGATATTGATTGATGCGATAGTCCGGATCGTTGGTGTTGTAGAGATAGGACAATGACGCGAAGCCATTCACGGTGATTCCTCGCCACCAGGAAGGATTCTCGTCCGCTTTGGCGGGAGCGGGTAAAAGATTGGCGACGACGGAATTTTCCTGCGGCGCGGGCGTTGAATCGGGGTTCGATGAAGAAAGCGATTGCGCAGAGAGAAGCAGGGACGATGCGATCATCGCCCCTGCTAATCCAATGCTCACTACAAGGCGCCGGAAGGCCGCCAGTTGTCCCAGCATAGGTTATTTGCGCGGCCCGACCAGCTCCGGTTCTTCTTCTTTCTTGTGCTCTTCGCGCAGCCTGCGATCGCCGTTGAAGAGTTCTTCCACTTCCAGCGTTTCGTAAGCATGCTCGCCGTGAATCGACTCATCCAAGCCGATCTCTTCGGCCATCTCATCGACCTTCACGGTGGTGAACATGTCGATGATCCGTAGCATGGCGTAGGTAAAGAAGAACGCCCAGAAGGAAGAGAACACCACGGCAACGACTTGCTTCACCAGGAAGACGGGATCGCCGTAGAGCAAGCCATTGGCGCCGTCGGGATTGAAGGCCTTGGTGGCAAAGACGCCGAGCAGGATCACGCCCAGCGCGCCGCCGACACCGTGAACGCCCCAGACATCCAGAGCATCGTCCCAGTGCAACCGGTTCTTCATTTCGACTGCGTAGTAGCACACGACTCCGGCGATGATGCCAATGATGACGGCGGTGCTAGGCGAGACAAAGCCGGCCGCCGGAGTGATGGTTGCCAAGCCAGCGACGGCGCCGGTCAGCAGGCCGAGGAACTTTGGCTTCCTCTCATTCATCCAGGCCATTGCCAGCCAGGCGATAGCTGCAAACGAAGCGGCAACGTCGGTGTTGAGGAAGGCTGTCGCCGTGACGGAATTGCAGGACATTTCGCTGCCGGCATTAAATCCGTACCATCCGAACCACAATAGTCCGGTACCCAACGCTACCAGCGGAATGCTGTGTGGTCCGCGGTCCGCAGTGCGACGTTTTCCCACATAAAGGACTGACGCCAACGCTGCGAAACCGGCGATGTTATGCACCACGATGCCGCCGGCGAAGTCTTTCACGCCCCACTGCTGCAGGAAGCCTCCGCCCCACACCATGTGGACGAACGGGAAGTAAACGAAGGTCAACCAGGCAGTGAGAAACAGCATGTAGGCCTTGAAGGTAACGCGGTTGGTAAACGCGCCCGAGATGAGGGCCGGAGTGATGATGGCAAACATCATCTGAAAGGCGATGAAGACCATGGCTGGAACGGTATCGTTGGGCGATGGGGTATTCAGGGTGATGCCGCGAAGGCAGGCGTTATGGAAATTGCCGATGACGCCGTGCCAATCGCCGCTGAAGCAGAGCGAATAGCCGTAGAGATACCAAATGACGGTCGTCCAGCCCATCGAGACAAAGCTCTGGATCATGATGGCCAGGACATTCTTGCGGCCGACAAGTCCGCCGTAGAAGAACGCCAGGCCCGGGGTCATCAGCATGACCAGGCTGGTGCACAAAATCATGAAGCCGGTGTTACCGGTATCGAGATGAAGCATGCGAGCCTCCAAGAGTGCGGCAGGCAATCAGGCGTCGGCTGCGGACAGGCGACGGGCGCCGGCCGGCGTAGCTAAACTGCAAGGAAATTTGAATAGTGGAAGCCGCTTTCGAGCGTGGGTGCGTGCTGCCGGCTTCACATTCGAAGAGACGAACGCGAAGTAGCAGAGGATCGTGCGTCCAGGCTGAGAGATCGTATTGGCCTCGCGCTTGAGCCTATTCAGCAGACGTCTGGCTACCGCAAGACAAGGCTGCGCTCGGGCCCGACCGTCTGTCTGTGCAGGCCGTCACGTGAGCAGGTGATGCAACTCCCTAAATAGAAGCTCCGGAGGGGTTTAGTTCACGCCGGAGTTCGATTGGATGACAGGTGCAGCTTGCTTATCGGGCTGGCGCATGAGCCCGAAGTTTTGCAGATAGGCGACGGTGCGCTGCGCCGCCCCGTCGAAGGTGAGCTGGCAGTTTACGAATTGCGTGTTCTCCCACGTCACATCACCGCCGCCGTAGATCAATCTGCACTCCGTCAGAATGCAATTGATGAATCGCTTGTCGTCCATGTAAACGGTGATGCCCTGCGGATGCCAGTTCTCCAATACTTGCATGAAATCCCTCTCTGCGATCTTAGATCACCAGCATAAATCCTTCGACATCGATCTTCGCTGTTCGCCAGAGCGGAGACCGCGCTGGGGAGCACCCAAAGTGTAGCGTGAGAATGGTGTCGTCCCTGCGGGGTCTGATCGGAAAGTCCTCCGTTGGGGCGTAACTTCCGTCTGCATGACGAAAAAAGAGGCAGGCGAATTCGCCTGCCCGCTCGAACACTTGTGCCCGCTTCGCGATTACATGGCGTGGCTGCCAGTCGTGCTGCCTTCGGTCCCCGTCGGGCGAGTCGCTTCGTTCCCGGTGGAGCGCGCGTTCCCCATGGCGCGTTCCG
Organism: uncultured Acidobacteriaceae bacterium; assembly: GCA_963818905.1. Taxonomy (GTDB): domain Bacteria; phylum Acidobacteriota; class Terriglobia; order Terriglobales; family Acidobacteriaceae; genus Bog-257. The sequence continues at coordinate 88,002 of CAWFUE010000076.1, read as the reverse complement.
CTGTGCTGCGAATGCTTTCCACGCCGCGCTGCACGCGATCGCGATTCTGCTCGTAGGTTTCACGAGCCGAGGTCGCCAGATCATTGGCGCGATCAGCAAGATTATTGCGGGTTTCTTCGCCGCTCATCGGCGCGAACAGTAGACCAAGGCCGACACCTAAGCCCAATCCAACAAAAAAACTTTTCATACCCTCCTCCTTAGAATGATCCACGTACGATTCAAAACGGCACGAAGCAAACAGGCCGTTAATGCCGCTGTGTAAAACGTGAGATGCGGCGGGAGACAAGACGAGTTTGCCCGGCGATAGTTGAAACCGTATGCCCTTCCACACATTCGAACGTCGCGAACGCGTGGGCCCACCCTACCCTCCCGCAATTAATCGCAGTCTTGTTCTACGACGGCTGTGGTCACCTGAGTTTGGCTGGGTGACGGGACGGCAGGAGTTACGGCGGTGCTGATGGGCAATATGGGCAACATGGGTGTCAGCGAGATATCGGTTGCCGTGCATAACTGTCCGGCGGGGCGTTGAAGTTGCCCAGCTCCTCTACCCATTGCGGGTTGCCCAAGGAGCCGATCTTTACCAGCCAGGAGACTGAGTCCTCACTGGAAAAGGACGCCGCCAACAGGATATAGCCGCCGTCGGAGGTAGCTTGCACATCTTCCGGCGTCACACTCACCTGTCCATCGGTCATGAAGTTCGCATAGGTGTTGATGAAGGTTGTCGCGCCTGACGGGAGCCGGGCCTGAGCTGCGGCGCCGAACGAGAAAACTGCGGCCATCAATAACGCTGTCTTTGCCAAAGAGCTGAAGGGCCGATTTATAAATCCTCCTCCTCCAACAAATGCAGGCTCAGACACGTGAGACATCCGGGAGTTACAAATTTTTGCGGTTGGCGGCAAATGGCGCGGGAGGCAGCTTCCGATAACCCCACTCGAGGCCAATAGACGGCCTTGAATGGGCACCGCAGGACCTTACCCGCCTCGCTCCTTACCAACGTCTACAGCGTACGCTTAAACAGCATGGTGGCGATGGTGATCATCATGGCCGCTGCTATGGTCAGGTACACCAGATCGCTGCGGATGGCAACGAAGCCGGCATCCTTCAGCAGCAACGCCTTGAAGGCGTGTACGGAATAGGTGAACGGATCGACATAGGCGATGGCACGCAGCCACGCCGGGAACGCCTTGATGGGATAGATGGCGCCGCTGGGAAAGAACAGCAGCGTATTGAGGATGCCGAAAGTCGCGCGCGGCACCAGCGGATCTTCCACACGCACCATCATCAGGAACATCATGGTGTTGAAGGCCAGCGAAGTGGTTACGATCACCAGGAACACCAAAAGCATGTTTTGCAAGGTGAAAATCGATCCCAAGCCAGACAGCAGCGACCCCAACACGGTGATGACAATGCCGGCCATGATCGCTTTTATCGCACCGGCAATATTCAGCCCGGCCACCAATTCGAATTTCGTGATCGGCGTGACCAGGTAACCTTCGTGGACGCCGCGGGCTTTGTCGTCGATATACAACATGCCGCCGCCGATCATCACCGACACGAACATGGCCAGCGCGATCGAGCCGGGCAACAGGTATTTCATGTATTCGGTGTAAGGATAGAGCTCGACCGTGTCGAGCGTGATCTGCTGCAGAATGCGCGAGGGTTCGACGTCGGGATTATTCAGCGCCTTGACCAGATCGCTGAACTCGTCTTCCAGTGTCGAGCTCATGATGTTGTCGGTGTTGTCGACAATGAGCGCGATGCGGGGATGATTTTCTTCATACACGCGGCGCGAATACTCCGGCGGGATGATGATGGCGCCATCGAGCCGTCCGTTGCGAACGTCTTCCATCGCCTGCTTGTCGCTGTCGTAGGGAATGGGAGTGAAAGTATGCGCGTTCGATTCGACGGCTGCGAGAGCTTCGCGAACTTTCACCGCCTGAGTGCCGCGATCCTGGTCGACGACGCCCAGCCGCGCATTCTTGATCTTGCCGCCAAATGCATTGCCCAACACGATGAGCTGCACCAGCGGAAAGACCATGGCGACGAGCATCAAGGCAGGAGAACGGAAGAATTTGCGCAGCTCGCGCTCGACAATGGCCCACATGCGATTCATAAGCGACTAAGACATTTCTCCCAAATCGATCAGTTTTGTATCAGCGCGACTTCACCGGGATCCCCGGCAGACGCCGTATTTGCGTCTGTTGGGATGGGATTCATGGGCGCATCCCCGGCCGATCGGGCATCATGAAGCTGTAGGCCTTCACTTGCTCATCGCGCAATTGGCGTCCCGTGAAGTGGACGAAGACGTCGTCCAGCGTGGTGTTCTGCACCGAGAGCGACTTCACCTGCACATTCGAGCGCACCGCGAGCTCGACCAGTTCCGTCGTCGTCTTCGAGCCATTGCTGGTGAGGATCCGGTACATGTCCGCCGCTTCCGGTTGAACCGAAGTCACATCGTCCAGGCTCTGCAGCTTGTCCTGCCAGTTGGGCGGCGCGTTGAGGAACTGCGCCTCGATGACGTTGGTTCCCGGCACGCTTGCCTTGAGCGCAATCGGCGAATCAAGCGCCACCAGCTTGCCGTGATCGACAATGGCGATGCGATCGCACAGACGATCGGCCTCGTCCATGTAATGCGTGGTGATCAGAATGGTGAGCGCGCGGCTGTTCTTGATCCTGGTCAGCATCTCCCACACAGCGACGCGCGAGACGGGATCGAGACCCGTGGTCGGCTCATCGAGAAAGAAAATCTTCGGGCTATGCACCAGGCCGCGCGCAATCTCCAGACGGCGCCGCATTCCGCCGGACAACGTCTTGGTTTGCGCGCCGCGCCACTTTGAGAGATCGACCGTTTCCAACAATTCGTCGATGTTGCGCTTGCGATCTTCCGTCGAAACGCCGTACAGCTTGGCGTAGATATTCAGGTTTTCTTCGACCGTCAAATCGATGTCGCTGGTGAGCGCTTGCGGAATCACTCCCATGCAACGGCGCGCGGCGTCCGGCTCTTTCGACACATCAAAACCGTTGATGAGCGCGCGTCCGCCGGTAATGGGCAGCAGCGTCGTCATCATGCGAATCAGCGTGGACTTCCCTGCCCCGTTGGGGCCGAGTAAGCCGAAGATCTCACCCTGGCGAACCGTGAATGAGACATCGTCGACCGCGGTGAAATCACCGTACTTCTTGGTGATGTGATCGACGACGATGGCATCGCCGTTGGCTGCCGAATCGCAAGCCGATGGTTGCGCGCTCTGTGTCCTCTCACCCTGGCCAAAAGATGGCCAGGATGGGGTGCCCGAATTCTTGAACCAGCTCATTGCGTTTCTTTCGCCACATTGCGCGTGAGGTCTTTCGGCAGCAGGACTTCGGCGGTCATGCCCGGAACCAGAGCGCCGTCGGGATTGTTGACCTTTAACTTCAATCCGATGGTCTTAATATCGCGCTTGCGGCGGCTGACATCGCGCTGTGTTGCGAAATCGCTCTCGACGCCTTTGAAGATCACGGTGCCCTCGATGGGTTTTCCTGCCGGCAGCAAGACTTTGAGTTTGTCGCCATCGGAGACGAAGCTGGCTTCGGTCTCGGGGGCCTCGGCTCGTACCCAGGTGTCGCCGAAATCGATGATGGTCACAATCGGCTCGCCGGGATTCACCACTTCGCCCTGACGGGTTGCGCGAACCGAAACCGTGCCACTGACCGGCGCGTAAATTTTGGTGTAGCCAAGACGAGTCTCAGCTTCGGCCAATTGGGCGCGCGCGTTCGCAACCTGTGCCTCATTCATAGCGACGTTGCTGGCCGCGGCGCGTTGCTGATGAAGTTTGGCGTTTGCCGTGATCAGGTCAGCTTGTGCCGCATCGACGTTCTTCTGCGCGCTCAGGACTACCGCCTGTTGCGCATCAAGCTGTGCCTCGGCGCGCACGCGGTTCTGCTCTGATTCGACACCGGCGTTAGCCAGATCGATGGTGCGCTGCGAGTCGCTTTGAATGCGAACCAGGTCGGCTTTAGCCTGCGCCAAACTCGCTTTGGCTGCCGCGAGACGCGCCTGCGCGTTGACTACGCCGCTGTTGGTTTCTCCCAGTGTGTCTGCCTCGGTAGCCTGCATGGCCGAGACCTGCGAGTTGTACGCATTGATCGTCGCCTGGGCTGCATTCGCCTCGGCTTCGAGTTCGGCGGAATCGATCTCGGCGATCAAATCTCCCGCTTTCACTTTTGAACCCTCATCGACGTACAGCTTCTCAATGCGCCCCATGACCTTGGAGCTCACGATCACCTGGTTCGCGTCGACAATTCCGATCAGCACGGTATCGCTGGTGCGATCGGTGGAATAAAAGTAGTAGCCGGCCGCGATACCGAGGAGAACGAAGAGAAATAAGAAGAACTTGTGCGGTTTCACTTGCGCTCTCCTCTCTTGCGCTGAGCGGCCGTTTGTAAAGTCGACGACCTATCCAAATTGCCCGCATTCTGAGTCGCGATCTGGGCGGCCAACTTGATGCCGGCTTCGCGATTGGTGAACAATGCGGCAGCGATGAAATCGAGCACCGCCGCACGGCGCTGCTGAATTGCCTGCTTGCGAGGACGGTACAACTCGGGCATGAACTTCTGCCGCAGCGGCGCGGTCAAGAAAAAGTGAACGATGGAGCCGATTGCCGAAGGCAAAAACTGATTGGGATCCACGGGACGAAACTCGCCACTGCTGATGCCCTCCTGCATCAGGCCGAGCACGCATCCGCCGATGGGCTTCATGTACCTGGCGAAGATGCGGTCAAGATGCGGCGAGCCGCCGCGGCCTGCACTCATCAGTTCGCCCATAAAGATGTGAGCGTAATACGGCGACTCGGCGACGGAATCGAAATGCGTTTTGGCGTACGACAAGAAGCGCTCGCCCGCGCTTCCCGGCTGGTTACACACCTTGATGATGCGCTCGACCAGGGTGCTGAAAAAGCTGTCGAGGATGGCGCCGTAGAGCGTGTCCTTGTCGCGAAAGTAGTAATACAGCAGCGCCTTGTTGACGCCGGCGGCATCGGCGATGGCGTCCATGCGAGCGCCGGCGAGACCTTCCTGAGCAAATTCCACGAGGGCGGCTTGCAGGATGGCCTGGCGGCTGAGCTCGGGCTGGCGGCGGCTGCCGCGGCGAATGGCGCGCAGGCTGGCTTGACGGTGCATTTAATTAACTGGTTAGTTAGATTAACAGACAGTGCGAGCGGATGCAAAGATCCGGCTACAACTTTGGTTGAACTCCACTGAAGCTGTCGGCTGGACGCAATGTTACAAGCGCTTCTTGCGCCGCAGCGCTCCGGCCATTGCCACAATTCCGGTGCCGAATAGCAGGATGGTTCCGGCACATGAGTTGCTCCTACGAACAGGGATGGGGCCCGCCGGAGCAGATCGATCAACCGGACGCGCGAATTTTCCGCCAACACCTCAGCGTTGTCAATGTGAATTCGGACTATAGACAACAATTCATAATCGCGAAGCTCGATGTGGGATAATCCGCTGTTGTCTACTGAATCCTGAGGAGACTCTGATTAAGTCAGCGACGAGATCCGCAGCTAAACAGTCTGCTGAAAAAGTCAGAGGCAAGTCCCTCGCGGGCTAAAGCCCGCGAGGGATGACAAAAATACAGGACTTGAACGCGGTGCTAAAGCGCCGCACTACCCGAGCATGGCACCGCGCCGAGTTTTTCAGCAGCCTGTAAAAGCCGGGGTTGTTGCTTGACTGAGCGAGCGGCCTGAAGGTCGCCCCCTTCAAAGCAGCACTTGATTATTTCAAGGCAGCACTTAGTTCAAAGCAGCAGTTAATCAGAGATTTCCCTGAGTTTTCCGGAGCGCGACATGACCTCGCCGGCTACAAATGTTCAAACCAGCAAGAAGCCCTCAAATCTCGTCATTGTTTTATGTTGCCTCGCGTGCCTGCTGATCGGCCTCGTCGTCGGACATCTCGCAACCTTCCACTGGATGCGTCATGATCTGGCGAGCTTTCGCACACCCTATCAGGCAGTGTTGCTGATCAATGGAGCGGTGTACTACGGCAAGCTTTCCGGCTATGGCACGCGTAATCCGGTATTGACCGATGTGTTCTACATCATGAGCAAGACCGATCCGGAGACCAAGCAGGTGCAGAATCTATTGGTGAAGCGCGGAAAGGAACTGCACGGGCCGGATCGAATGTATATCAATGCGAATCAGATTGTCTTCGTCGAGCCGGTAGGGCCAGACTCGAAAGTCGCCCAGCTTATCAATGAGGCGAGTCACTGAGGAAGTGCTGAGTGGTGTCTGGTCGCGCACTGACCCAGGTCTCGAAACCGCGAGACCTCTCGGCAGGCTCAAGGCACGCTCAGGGCAACCAGCTTCAGCGCAACGGCGCAACTTCAAAGATAACGTTCGTCAGATCGACTCCGTACACGTTGCCTGCGGCGTCCAGAGCCAAAGGACCGACTGGGGTGTTCCCATCGCTATGGCCGGTGAAGTCGTGAAGATTGGTGAAATACCAGCTGCCGTTTGAGGGCGACAATTCGAAGACGAAACCGCAGCCAACTCCTCCACAGGTATACGTTCCATTCGTCTCATCAGCGGCGTAGAGGTTGCCGGGCGGATCCATGACCACGCCCCCGTAGGGACCCGAATAGTCCCCAGGATTCCCGGCAATTGAATAAAGCGGGTTGAATTGACCGCTTGAGGGAACAAACTGAAAGATGCCGCCGCTGCCGAGTGTACCGTTGGTAGAGAGAGTGCCATAGAAATTACCGGACTGATCGAGTACGAGGGTACCGCTCGGACCTCCTCCCGTGCTGGCACTAAAACCAAACACCGTTGTCTCGATCCACCCGGAAGAGGAAGGGCTCAATTTGTAAATACTGCCGCAGGGATCTGGTAGCTGAGGGTCGCCGCAGTTGGACGCTCCCCCGTAGGCTTGAAAGCCCCACAGGTTTCCCTGGCGGTCGAAAACCAGGCCGCCGCCGGGAGCACCGGAGGTGGTTCCGGGAAACGCATACAACAGGTTGAAGGTCCAACCGCCGTCAGACGGCGACAACTCGAAGACACTGCCATCATACTGCTCGCCCTCAGACGCACTGGCGGTGCCGTAAACGTTGCCAGCCTGATCAAACGTTATCTGACCTACGGGGTACTCTCCGTCAGCCTCGCCGGTGAACTTATACAGAGTGGTCTTTATCCAGGGACAGGAGACTGACGCGCAAATCGTCGGCGGCGGCTGCAAGCGAAACACCGTGCCGCAGCCCCATCCCTCGAAACATCCGTTTATGCCGCCCCAAATCGTCGTGCCATAAATGCTGCCATCGGACGCAACCGCCAGCGGCGCTTCAGGGTTCCAGCCATCGCTTTCTCCATTAAAGCTGTAAAGGACTCTGAAGACCCACCCTGAGCCGTGTCGCGACAACTGGAAGACTGTGCCGCAGCCCCGATCATCAGGACAAGGATTGCTACCGCCGCCACTGGAGGCGACGCCGTACAGATTCCCTTCGCGATCGGCGACCAGTCCAGCCGCTGGGGCGTTGCCGTCGGTTGTACCGTTCAGCGTATACAGAACGGTGAAAGTTTGCGCATGCGCTAGTGGCAGAATTGCCAGGCATAGGCTCATCACGAAAAGAGCGATGATGCTCTGGGTGAGGCTGAGATTTCCGAGGATGATTGTGCTGCGTTCTGGCAGGGCCACGATGTCCTCCTCATGACCGATACGCATGAGTGGTCTTGTGTAGTGGTAGTCAACTCAGGCGAGATTTCCGATTTATCCCCAATGGTCGGCAATTGTGCGCTCGTTCGCCTTGGAAAAACAAGTTAATTTTGGCGCTTTTAGTGGAATGTTCTGTTGGCCGGGCGCCATCACCAGACTGAGTGCGTATAAATCAGTGTGAATCAGATTGTCTTCGTCGAACCTGTGGGGCCAGACTCGAAGGTCGCCCAGCTGAGTAATGGAGGCGAATCACTGAGGGAGTGCTGAGTGGTGTCAGATCGCGTGCTGAGGCAGGTCTCGAAAACCGCGAGATCTGGGGGCAGCCGGCAGGTCCAGGAACTTTTCAACCGGCTCCTCGTACTGCATATTGAAACCGATCCTCCCGTCGCAGCGAAAGTGATAGCGACTGAACGCTGCGCGTTGTCTTGATAATTCAGGAGGAAACAGTCTCTTATGCCTGGCAGGCCGGCTAAATTCAAGGGGTGGTGCACACGCCTTTCCATAGCGTGCATAGCGAGTGTAGCTCTGGGTCTTAGTTATCCCGCCTTGGCACAGCAGGCAAGGCGAACATCACATGACCGAGCACTGGAGCCGGTTAAAGAAGAAAAGTTCGTCCGGATTGGAGGCATCGACCAATGGATCACAATCAAGGGAGACGATCGCAGCAATCCGGTCCTGCTCTTCCTACACGGTGGACCGGGAGATGCATGGAGCCCATTCGCTGATGCCATGTTCGCGGGCTGGGAAAAGAACTTTACGCTCGTCCAGTGGGACCAGCGCGGCGCCGGCAGAACGTACGCCAAGAGTGGGCCGTCGGTTGAGCCTACGATGACGGTCGAGCGCATGGTCCAAGATGGCATTGAGGTTGCCGAATTTCTCGCCCAAAACCTCAACAAGAAGAAGATCATTATCATGGGCTGTTCCTGGGGGTCGATGCTCGGCATCTATATGGCTCATTCGCGACCCGACCTCTTCTATGCGTACCTGGGTTGCGCGCAATTGGTAAATACACGCAAAGAGGATTCAGCGAGCTACGCACGTGTCCTTGAACTAGCTCGTGCTGCAGGCGATCAGTCCGCGGTAAGCGCATTGACGGCGATCGGTCCCCCGCCATGGAGCTCACTTAGAAAGTGGCCCGTATTCCCGGGGAGCGAGCGCAAGACGAAGCGGCAGACGATTTTTCTTTTGAACATTTTTGGGGATTGACTATGGCCGGGCCACTTGAACTGGTAGATCTTCCAACTCTAGGCACCGATTTTGCGATTCCTATCTACATTTTTCAAGGCACAGCAGACCTGACTGCGTCTCCACAGCTTGCCAAAGCTTATTTCGACAGCATCAAGGCGCCGCGCAAGCAATTCTACTTGGTGGCCGGCACTGGCCATGGAATGTCTTCCACCGAACTCGACATAATGCTGAAAGTACTCACTGATCAGGTGAGGCCCTTGGCGGTTGAGCGCTGACGAACTTGCTACCTGAACGCCGACTACTCCACGTTTGGGAGACCTGGCCTGGATAGTTCTGGCGAATATTGCGCCTCACGCTTGCCGGTCCTCGCCCGGTGGCCGATTTTTTTTTAGTGGTCACAGAGGTGTCAACACCGATGCCGAAGCAAGTCCTTTGGGAAGGATAATTTTACGAATAAGTCTAATCAGAAGAGTAATTTACAGGGGAAATTCTGCTAAGTTATTGATTTTCGGTAGAATGTTATTTTGTAAGTCTTTTGTTTGGAATAATTTACAAATAAGTCTAATGGAGAGAATATTTTAGCAGTTAATGCTGCGTTGCGGCATAGTATTTTCAATAATTTAGCCCCAGTAATCAAGGGGGGTTTCGGCGGGGAGTTGGTAACCAGCATCTTGGTGGCAAATAATCTGCTGTTTGCTGGCAGCACCGCCGATTCGACTGTTCCGGGAGAAAAGCGAATGACTCGCCTCGCTGGTGATGACAATCTTGTGATTCGCGATCGCGACGTGCAACACATCGCATCTCTGCACTGCGAGCGAACAGCAGTTCCCTGGACTTCTCGCCCGCAGCGGGCTCGTCGCTCGGGATCACAGTGTAGAAAGTTGGCAATGGCGCAGCTAAAGCTGCGCCCCTTCAAAGCGCATCAGAGCGGCCTTGTCAGCGGGCTGCGAAATACGAGCCGAGCAAAACAACGGCCCGACGAATTGATCGTCGGGCCGCCATTTGCTACGGGGCGAGAAGGTGAATCGTTATTGCAACGACGCCAGAGTCTTCTGAGCGTCTTGCGCGTCCTGGCCTCGGAGCTTCAATTCCAAGGCCTTCTGCAGCTCAGTCTTCGCGCGGTCCTTTTCTCCTGCTCCGCTCAATGCCATTCCCAAGTGATAGCGGAAGTTCGCATTTTGCGGCGCACTCTTCACCGCGTCTTCGGCGAGAGAAACGGAGACGCGATAATTGCCCTTCTTGTACTGGATCCAGGCGAGCGTATCGTTCACCGCTTCCATATCCGGAGCGATCTGCTTCGCCTGAGTCGCCAGGCTCAGAGCCATGTCGAGGTTTTCGCCTTGTTCGGCGTAAACCCAGGCTAAATTGTTAGCTGCGATTGGATCGTGGGCATTCTGAGACAAGCTCGTCTGGTAATACTTTCCGGCTGCCTTCAGATCGCCCTTCTGCAGATAGACATTGCCGATAGCGTTGTTGATGGACGTGGAAGTGGGCTGAATGGCGAGCGCCTTCTGGAACGAGTCCAAGGCTGGATCAAGCTTTCCCTGAGCCTCGTAGATTTGCCCGATGTGCATGTACGCAACGGCGGATTTGGGATCGATCTCCAGTGCCTTTTGGAATTCGGCCTGAGCCTGATCATATTTGTGAGTTGTCGCCAAGGCGGAGGCATAGATGAAAATCGCCCCAATCCTCTTGGGATTGGCTGCCGCATACTGGCTCGCCAACGTAACCGCCTTGTCGGACTGACCGTTCGAGAACAACATGGCTAAATAGTTAGCCATGGCCGTGTCGTATTGCGGATAGATTTTCAGAGCGGCCTGGAACATCTTCTCCGCGTCGGCATACTTCTTCTGTCCTTCCAGGGCAAACGCCATGTTGACGTAGAGAAGTGGATCGTTCGGCACAGCCTTCAGCGCTTGCACCAGTTCATCCTGAGCCTTCTCGTACTGCTTGTCTCCCAGATCGATGGTGGCATTGATGAAATGAGCCATCGGGTTGTTTTCGTTCAGCTTCTGCAGACGCGCGGCATATTCTCTGGCGGTATCGTAATCGTGAGTATCGCGATAGACTTCGGCCAAAGCTTGCAAAATCATCGGACTGTTGGGCTGAATCCGATTGGCCTCCTGCAATTCGCTCTTGGCGCCCGGCGTGTCGCCGGTCTGGCGAAGCACCTCACCCAAAGCGTAATGAGCCTGAGGACTCTCGGGCGCGTCTTTCACGACTTCCCGCAGAACGGTTGTCGCTTGAGCGGTGTTGCCTTTAATCGCCAGCAGGCGACCGTTAGTTAAGCGAGCGGTGACATCACCTGGATCCTCTTTCAACAGGTGATCGACCAGCTTCTGGGCATCCTCGGTTTTCCCCATGTTGATCATGGTTTCAAGCACTCGCACTTCCAGCTGCTGGTTCTTGGGATCGTAGCTGAGACCGCGCTGATACTCCTTCAGAGCGGCGTCGGCGTTACGCGCGGCAAGATAATAGTCGCCGATTGCGGTGGCAACGTCTGTGGAACTCGGCTGCTTGTCACGCAGCTGCTGAACCACGGCTTCGCCATCATCCTTGCGTCCTTCTTGCAGCAACAAACCGGCGAGCCGCAGATATGGAACCGGAGAATCAGGGTTGTTGCGGATCTCTTCGCGGTAAACGTCCTCCGCCTTCTTCGGATCCTTCTTATACATGTAGAAGCCGGCAAGATTGGCATAGGCCGGCAGCATGTGAGGATCGAGGTTGATCGCCTTGCGGAAATCCTGTTCCGCGGCTTCATCCTGCTTGAGAAAGATGTAAGCGGCGCCGCGATTGAGGTACGGATTGGGATCCGTCGGCTTCAGCGCGATCGCTTTGCTGAAGGCGCTGAGCGCATCATCCAGATGCTTTTCCGCTAACAGCACATTGCCGAGCAGCAGATAGGCGTCGGAGTTGTTGGGATCACGATCGATGACGAAGCGAGCCTGCTCTTCGGCGTTGCCGTAAAAGTTGTGGCCCGACGCCAGATACATTCCGCCCAAAGCAACACGCGCCTTCAGATGGTTGGGATCCAGTTCCACCACCTGGCTCATTTCCTTGAAAGACTCCTGGTTCTTCTGCAGCTTCATGTCAGCTTCGGCAAGCTGATAATGAGCTTCGGCGTACTTGGGATCGATCTGGATGGCTTTCTTGAATTGGATGGCAGCAGCATCGTACTTCTGCTGATCCATGTACTTCATGCCGCTTTCGAGATACTTCTTCTTGGCGACTTCTGGGTTACGACTGCAGCCGGCGAGAGCGACGGTTAACAGTGCCATCACGATTGAGACGATATAGCGGTTCCGCATGACTTCTCCTGGGTTCACCGAGGGATGATCTGATCAACGTTCATTGCAACTTGCTTCGCGAATCCAATAACGCGCTTCTGAGCTCCCGCCTCATCGCCATTCTCCACCGGGATGGTAATGCGAACCAATGCGGCGTCAGTACGGTTTAAACGCAGCGCGTCGTAAACCAAATAAAACTTGCCCCAATATTCACTGGCCACAATGCGGCCGTGCGACTGATACCAATAGAGCACCAGCTCTTCGTCCAAACCTTTGCGCAAGGTGTAGAGATTCACCGGGACGACGCGGCCATCGGCGAGCGGCAACTGGTAAACCGTCGACTGTACGGGATTCCAGCCCGCGCCTGGCAGACAGTTCTTGGGCGAATGGATCGTCGCACCAGTTCTCTGGCTGCGAAAGTAGCCGATGTACAGTCCCATGAGATCCTGGTTCATTCCAGGCTCCCAATAGCCGCGATTGAGATAGTCGGTCACCTTCAGGATATCGAGCGTTTCCTCGTCCAACTTCCAGTCGATGACCTTCGTATATCCGTCAATAACGGCGGGAAATTGCGAGAGCGGCTTCGCCGGCGGCGTGGATTCGCCATGCGACAAGTAGGCCATGCCTGTGGTCGCACCCAAAAGCACCGCCAGCATCAGCCAATAGCGTATGCCCGCTTTCATGCAGTCACCTTGGCCGGCGTTGGGCTGTCGCCTTGGTCATACCATCCAAGCTTTTTGCGAATCAGCGTGATTAAGCTGTGTAGGAGCAGGAACAAAATAGTGGCCACTACAAAGATCACCCATCCGGAAAACTCGTGCATAAATCCTTCTGCTGCCTGTCCTCCCAAATAATGCGCCATCAGCGCGGTGATCATTACTCGCGTGCCGTTGCTGATGATGGCCAGCGGAACCATGGCCAGGATGAGAAAGCAGCGTACCGGAATGCTGCGTTCAACAAGATACCCATAACCAGCGGCTAAGGCAAGTAAGGACATCAGCGAGCGAATTCCGCTGCAAGCCTCAACCACTTCCAGGCGCAAATGCGGCATCACCAAAACATTCCCTTCGCGCATGATGGGAAAGAGATTGAGCATCTCCAGTACTTTGGTTGCGAAGCGCGAGGCTATGAATTGCAGCGGAAAGACGACTTCGTTGTAGACCACAACCGGTATCGGAATGGCGAACAGCAGAAACGCCATCGGGAAAGCCATCGCGCGCAAGATTGCGGATCCGGCGAAATACACGATCAAACCGCAAATCGTTCCCAACAGCGACAGCCGCGTCAGTGAGAGTTCCGCTCCCAAGCTGCCCAGGAACAACAGCCCCAACGAACCCAGCACAATCGCCATTCCCCACGGCGACGGCCGTCGAGGAATGACCCGCAGCTTGTCGCGCCGCTGCCAGATCAGAAACGCCGAAAGCAGCGGCACGATAAAGCCGTGCGAGTAATCCGCGTCGGTGTACCACTGATAAACCAACAGCTTAACCACGGATGCATACAGCACACCCAAGACCGCGACCAGGAGAACTCCCTGCCATCCGAAAGGCTTTAACGTCCGCCAGAAAGATGACAAGAAGGATGAAAAATTGGAGGGAGGTTTTCCGCCCGGCAGAACCTCTTCCGCGGGCTGGGTCAGCGCAGTACCCGACGTCTTGGTGCCAGCAAGCGCCACAGGCGAGTGACTCCTTCTTTGCGTTCGTTGAACTTTATGGTGTGTGCAATTATTTTGCCGAGTGGCCAAAATCACTAGATATTCAAGTAACTGTAAACAAATATCTTGTCAACATTTTGTTTGAGGAGCGCAACAGGTTAGCCACTTCATGTGCAAAGTATTGCACATCGGTTCCAGTGGAATTCACTTGTCGCGCGGCCGAGATGCCTGTGTCCGTTCAGCTTCCCAACGAGCAGTAATCGACAAAACAGTTACCTTCGTGCCAACTCTTGGGTACTAAATCGGCGGCAAAGGCTCAAGCTGCCGACGAATATGTCGATGACTCCTCTTGTGCGACCAGGCGGTGCCCGCAATTCGAATTGCGCTCAATATCAGCACCGCCTGTCATTTCCAGGACGATCCCAATCCCCGACCAAATTCCTCCCTGCAAAAAGCAATTTTGTTCGAAGGAGAAATTCATGCACTCGGGAATTTCCATATCACGCAGTGATACTTGCTGTCGCAGGTTCGTTCTTTGCATCGCCATGGTGCTGCTTCTGCCTCTCTGGCTGTCGGCAACTGTGAACTCGGGCGAAATCGTTCCGGGGAGCGTCAGCGCAACCGTGAATCCCACGATCGATCCGGTCAAGGGTGTCACCGTCACATTTCAGTGGATCACGATGCATCCCAGCAACTCGTATGTCATGATCGAGAACCCCGAAAACTATAACGGGAACGACAACCAGTCGACTCGCCAGATCTTTAATCCGACTCTCACCACCAATCACGTAGTCACCGTGGACCGTTTCCCCGCATATGACTATTACGGCACGTGGGGATACTACGTCGCCTCGCAACAGAGCAATGGAACCTGGGCATCGTATCCCGGACCCGCGACCGCTGCCTGCGGTTCGCTGCCTGGCTGTGGCGGCCGCTATCTCAGCTTCAACCTGCCGACTACTCCCAACAATCCGAATGGCCCGCTGATTTTCACGCTGTGGCCTATCGGCGGTCAGAATGTCTATCAGGGTGACGCCTCACAAACGCCCGCTTGCACCGTCTTCGCCAAGAACTCGCGCGAATGCAACGATCTCTACATCGCCCTGCAGGCAAATCTGCTCAGCGGATCGCCCAATGCCATCGTGCAGATGCTAAACCCCGTCATCACTAACACCGATACCGGTCGCGTGGTCACGAACTTCAGCATCACCGCGCAATATCTCTGTGATCTCTCGGCTCCGTCGAATCCGCCGCCTCCGGGGTGGGATGGAAATTACCGGATGAATGAAATCTGCTACAACGGCGCGGTCTACAACGAAAACACCACCTTGCGCTTGCGGGTGAACTCGCACGCGACACCTGGTCACTACCAGTTCACTGCCAAGTTTCAGGGACAGCTTAATGGACAGATTACAGGCAATCCGGTCAGTGTAGTCTATAACTTCACAGTCCTGCCTACCGCATCCTTCACGACCTCGCCGCCGAGTACTTTTCCCGCCATCGCCAGCCTGGCAACCTGGCAAACCAACATGGTGAATCCGAATTCTCCGGCGGCCTCGGGTGAATATTGGTGTACCAACAATAACGATACGAATCCGTGGTGGAGTCTCGACAACGGAAACTGGGTCGGCTATTTCGATCTGCCGTCCTCAATTTATTTCGAGGCTTGGAATTATGATGGCGGCCGCGTCTATCAGCAGATCTCCGATTACGACTACAACACGTATGGAATGCCGGGATATCTCAATACCTCGCATCGCGATCACTGGAAGCGCTGCGCCGAACTCGCGATGGAGCCATACAAAGACACAGTCATCGCCAGTCAGGCCAGTTTTGTTCAGGAGCCGGACCAGTTTGCCTATGGCATGGAGATGAACTACCTGCGAACTGGCGATCCGACCATGCTGTCAGCGGTCAACTTTCTGGCGAACAATCCCACCTTCAGCGCAGAGGTTGCCAATGCCGCCTACGTAGCGGAAGCGCGAATCATCACTTACATGCTCGACGATCGCCTGGCCGCCGAAATCGCGGGCGCTCCCCGCAGTCCGTTTGTGCCGCGCACCGTCGACGTGCTGCTGGGAATTCTGGATTAGAGCTATAACCTGAACCTCAGCAATCCGAATCAACAGCAGTATGACACGCATCCCTTCATCATCGGACTGGTGATGGAATCGTTGACCAACTATTACGAGCTCGATCTTGCCGAAGGAAATGTCCCGGATGCGCGAATTCCGCTCGAGATCAAGAAAACCCTGGATTGGTACTCCTCAACCGAGTACATTGCGGCGACACACACTTTGGCTTACCAGCCCTATGAGCTGCCGTGGAGTCCTTCGCTGGTGGGCGGAACGCTCTACGATGCCGATGAACTCAACGACCTGATCGCTCCTGCCTACGCCTGGTACTGGAGCAAGACCGGCAATAGCCAATACCTCACCGAAGGCGACGACCTGTTCAATCACGTTTGGGACGATGCCGGCGGCAGCAATGAAGCTGCCGGCGGCGGTTGGACATGGTCCGTGAAGGAGTTCAACCAGATTTACAAGTGGAGCTTCGATTACGTGCGATGGAGAACCGGGCAGAATCCTGGTGGTTCGTCTCCCGCGGTGCCGACGGTGCTGGCCGAAGCCAATCCTTGCGACAACCACACCAGTCCCTGTATGGCGCCGTGGACCGACTGGACCACTCCGGTGCAGATGACGTGGACTGCAGCGCAAAACCAATACCAGCCGCATCCCTCGGTGAATCCGGCGATTCCATCGCCGGTGGTTGGCTCAACCACCGCAACCTTCACCTTTAATACCTTCAAGCCGGCGACCACCACGGTTTACTACGGCATGGCAGCGCCCGGAACTTGCAACTTGAATGATCCACAGCCGCCGTTCTGCATGTCACCATTTCCGAACTTCGGATTTCAGGCGATGATGTCGGCGAGCTACCCGTACCATTCCACTCCGGTCGCCGCCATAAAGAACAACAACACCACCAATCAGTGGGATCCGATCGGCGCGCCGAACGTGTACAACACCACGGTCACGATTACCGGACTGATGCCGAATACGACCTACCATTGGCGGCCGCTGGTGGTCGACAGCAATGGCAATACTGCTGCCTACTTCGATCAGACATTCAGAACTGTTGCTGGCGGTGGAGGAGGTCCGATCGCACACGCCCATTAGGGAGGCTCTCATTAACTGGCGTTTTTAAAGCGATGTCGGGTGGCCCATCCTTTCGCTTCTTTTGCGAAAGGGTGGGGATTTTCGCTCGAACCCGCTTCCTACAGCCGGACGATCTTCTCCGAAGAAAACGCCTTCATCGCATTTCGCGTGTCAACGATCAGCTTCGCCGAAGACAACAGTCCTTTGTAGTCGAAGTCAGAATGGTCTGTGACGATCACAACGCAGTCGGCGCTTGCCGCCGATTCCAACAGAGGTTCTGATTTCAGGACGAATCCGTCCAGCTTCAGCCCAGGCACGAATGGATCGCTGTACGACACAACCGCGCCGCGTTTCTTCAGCAGAAGAATCACATCCAGCGCGGGCGATTCGCGCATGTCATCAATATTGCGCTTGTACGCCACTCCGGCAACGTGCACGCGCGAGCCTTTGACCGGCTTGCTGTGATTGTTAAGTGCCGTCTGGATCTTGTCGACCACGAAATGCGGCATGTTGCCGTTGATGTAGCCCGCCAGATCAATGAATCGCGCCTCGATGCCCGATTGCTTCGTCTTCCACGAGAGATAAAACGGGTCGATAGGGATGCAATGCCCTCCGAGCCCTGGACCGGGATAGAACGGCATAAACCCGAACGGCTTCGTTGCGGCGGCGTCGATGATCTCCCACACGTTGATTCCCATGCCGTCGCACATCAGAGCCATCTCGTTGACCAGCCCGATGTTGATCATGCGAAACGTGTTCTCCAGCAGCTTCACCATTTCGGCGACGCGAGTATTGGAAACGGGAACGACAGTCTCCAGAGCCTGCGAGAAAAACAGCTTGCCCATTTCCGTGCATGCGGGCGTAATGCCGCCCACAACTTTAGGAGTGTTGTAGGTCTGGTAGACAGGATTCCCGGGATCGACGCGTTCGGGTGAGAAGCAAAGGAAAAAGTCTTCGCCGGCTTTGTAGCCAAGCTTCTCGAAGGTCGGCAGAAGCAGCTCATCGGTCGTGCCCGGATACGTGGTCGACTCAAGAATCACCAACAGGCCGGGATGGAAGTGCTTGGCAATCGCGTCGACGGCCGACACGATAAAACTCATATCCGGATCTTTGGTCTTGCGCAGCGGCGTGGGAACGCAGATGTTAATTGTGTCCAGTTCGCGCACCACGGAAAAATCCGTGGTCGCAGTGAATCGCTTCTCGTTCACCAACTTCGCAATCTCTGCCGACGGCACATCCTGAACGTGCGATTCGCCGCGGTTCAGGCCCGCGATCTTCGATTCCTGGACATCGATTCCCGTGACCGTGAATCCGGCTTTGGCAAACTCCGTCGCCAGCGGCAGGCCAACATAACCCAAGCCGACAATGCCGACTCGCGCGGTTTTATTTTCGATTTTTTCTTTTAAAGCTTCGAATGTTCCCACGGCTCTCTGCGCAGTCTGCATGCACCCATAGCTCCCAACGAATCTAGTTCTAGCAGCGAACCTGCACTGCGATCCGCATAATTCAGCACAACTATGACCGGAGCGCTCTCCAGAGTAGCACGCCCGTTCCGGCACGCCCATACGGCAGCATCGCTCTTCAATTCCCGTCCTTGGAAAACACCACGTGGATCCAGTTGGCATGCGGCTGTGCAAAACTCATCTGCAACCGATCCAGCCGCACAGCCACGCCTGAGCAGACCTTCGAGAAGAGCGACCTTTCTTTCGAAGCCACTAAAACTCCACCGCAATGAATGCACACCTCATCCTGCGTATACGTTCCCCAGGGATTGCCGGCCAGATTCATCAGCACCGCGGAAACAGCGTTGGTGCGTTCTCTGGTCGAGCCTACGAAAGACTTCGTCTTCATTGCCAGACCGGAAAATAGCTGGGTGAGACGTTGTTCATCGAAAGTGTTGACGTGCGCCCAGGGCGGATTGGTCTTACCGCAACTGCGGCAGGTGGTCCGCCCTGAGCGAGTGTCCTGGCGAAAGGGAACGCCGACGATGATCTCGTGCCGCGCCACGCGAGCCAGTTCGCGGCAAGCCTGCTCCAGCGCCGGAATATGCTCCAGCACTTCGGCGCAGAACACACAGTCGAACGACGCATCGGAAAATTGCAACCGGGTGACGTCGCCGGCGACCGTCGTCACGCGCGGGTATTCGAAGGGAGGTTTCTGCAAATCCAGAGCTGTGACCTCCTCGAAGTATTCGGTCAGCAGACGCGAGAAATGGCCGTCGCGAGCGCCGATGTCGAGCACAGACTTTCTGCAGCGAGGCAAAAGGCGCAGCAGATCCTCGGTTCGTGCTTTCTCTTGTTCGCTTTCGCGGTACTGTTGCAGATCACTCATTCTGATTGGCCTTGCGATTGTTGTCCGCAACCTGGAACATCGCCGAATCAAGAAGGCGTGGCCGCGCAACAGTTCACCGCTCCCGGTTCGGCGCCGCCCTTCAAGTAGTGTTGGCGCAGCACCGCGCGACAGCGCTCGCCGGCGTGTCCATCCCACAACGGCGGGATCTGCGCCGCTCGGTCCGAATGCTGCAGCGCCTGCCAAGCCGCAAGAATAGAGGCTTTCGTCGTTCCCGCCAAGCGGTTCGTCCCCAGCTCAATCGTTACCGGCCGCTCTGTGTTGTCGCGCAGCGTCAGACACTTCACTCCCAAAACAGTTGTCTCTTCCTGAATGCCGCCCGAATCCGTCAACACCAGCGAACTCGCCGCTTCGAGACTGAGAAAATCCAGATAGCCCAGCGGCTCCAGCAGATGAATGCCAGGCGGCAAGATCACATCTCCGCTTTCCAAACGCGCGCGTGTGCGAGGATGCACCGGCCACAACAACGGCAATGTCTCGGCGATCACGCCGAGCGCTCCCAGGATTTCAGCGAGCGCGGCAGGATCATCGACATTCGCCGGGCGGTGCAACGTGACCACGCCGTAAGTCTTTCCGCGCACTCCCAGCTTGTCGGCGATCTCGCAGCTGCGCGCCCGCTCCAGATGCTGGCGCAGCGAGTCGATCATGAGGTTGCCGACCAGATGAATCCGCTCCGCGGCAGCACCTTCGCGCAGAAGATTGGCGCGACCGCTCTCTTCCGTAACCAGAAAAAGATCGGCGATGGAGTCGGTGACAATGCGATTGATCTCCTCCGGCATCGAGCGATCGAAACTGCGCAGGCCGGCTTCGGCATGCACGACATCAATGCCCAGCTTCTTCGCCACAATTGCCGCGGCCGCCGTAGAATTCACGTCGCCGACAACGACGACTGCAGCCGGCCGAACCTGCTCCAGTACCGGCTCAATGCGTCGCATGGTCTCGGCGGTTTGCTGAGCATGGCTGCCGGATCCAACTTCGAGATGGAACTGCGGAGCCGGAATTCCAAGATCGCGAAAGAACTGTCCGGACATGTTGTCGTCGTAGTGCTGGCCGGTGTGGATCAGAATGGCTTCGAAATCGGGATCGCCCACAATGGCTTTCATCAGCGGCGCAATCTTCATGAAGTTGGGGCGCGCGCCGGCAACCATTGCCAGTCGGATTGGGGTTCCTGAATTAACCACGATGCGATGCGCTGGAAGTGCTTGTTTCAGTCCTGCCATTGTAACCGAAGGGATCGCAGATGAATTCTGCTAGTCTGTTGCGTCGCCACTTCGCGCGATTCGACTCGAGGCCATTGCAGCGGTGAACGGCACAAAACCACAGCTCATCATGATCGCCTATCACTTTCCGCCGGCGCCGGAGATCGGCGGTCTCCGTCCATTCCGCTTCCGCAAATATCTTCAGCGCATGGGATATCGCTGCCACGTCATTACCGCATCAGCGCAGCCGCAAGAGCGCCCCGACACATTTTTTGTTCCCGATGACCTGCGAAAAGTGTGGGATGAAGGTCCGAACGGACGCCTGTCGTTTGAGGGCTGGCAGGAGTTGCTGATCCGCAAGCTGATGTTCCCCGGCCATATTGGTTTCATCTGGTCGCGGGGAGTCGCGGCGCTGTGTCGGAAGATTATTCGCGATAATGCGCAGGATCGTTTTGTCTTGTATTCGACTTATCCTCCGATAGGCACTCTGACAGCCGGACTCATGACTCGGAGGCGCAACAGGATTCCATGGATCGCCGACTTTCGCGATCCCATCAGCGGCGTTGGGATGCAATTGTTGTCGCCGCAAGCGCGTTTCTGGAACCGTCGGTTGGAAGCGTTCAGCTTTCGGAATGCAAATGCGGTGGTCGCGAATGTCGAAGCTGCGGCCAACGTCTGGCGCAAGCGATATCCTTGGGCGCAGCAAAAGCTGCACGTGATCTACAACGGCTTCGATCCGGAGGACTCGCCGCACGCTCGCGCGATACCGGATCGGCCCCACAAGGTGATCGTTCATGCCGGCGCGCTCTATCACGGCAGAAATCCGAATGCCATTATCCAATCGCTGGCGCGTTTGCGCGCGAAGGGAATAGCGGAAGCTACGTCTGCCCACATTCTTCTTCTGGGCTCGTTCGATGATAAGGCCGGACTCGATCATGCTCTCTACGATAAGGCGCGACGCGAGGGCTGGCTGGAATTGCGCCCACCAGTCGCTCGAGCAGAATCGCAACGCTTGATGGAAGAAGCTGACGCGTTGCTGCTGGTCCAGCCGCAAACCGATGTGCAGGTGCCAGGAAAGCTGTTCGAATACATCTGCATCGGCAGGCCCATTCTGGCGCTGGTACCCCGATCGTCAGCCGTAGAAGAAATCTTGGACAAATCTGCGGCGCAACACGTGTGTATTTACGCTGATGACTCGCAGAACGCCACCGACGCAAAGCTGTTGGAGTTTCTGCGAATGCCCACAACGCCCGCCTCGCGCAACGAATGGTTCCAGTCCAACTTCGATGCGAGCCATCAGGCAGAACAACTGGCGAAGATCATCGATGCGATTGCCTGATAGGATATCTGCACTCATCGCCGGAGCGCTACTTTGCCTAGTTGACTGCGCCTCTTTCGCGTGAACGCCGCTCCTTCTGATGCATCGGTTGAAACGCGTAGAAGTACCACTTCAGATAATGCGGCAGCCAGTGCATAATCCGAAATCGCGACGTGCCCGCGGTACGGTCGCGCCATGTGCTGGGAATCTCGGCAATACGATAGCCATTAAGAAACGCCTTGACCGTCAGTTCGAGGCCGAGTTCAAACCCGGCCACACTTTCCACCTTCACCTCGCGAATCATTTTCGCGTCATAGAGCTTGAAGCTGTTGGTGGCATCGTGCGTCGGCACGCCGCGCAAATAGCGCAATGTGAGGCCGCTCACCCGCGACATCAGTTGCTTGAGAAAGGGGCCGCCGATCAGCCGGCCTCCCTTCATATAACGACTGCCGCAAACCACGTCGAAGCCCTGCAGGTAGAGCTGATACATCGGATCGATCAGCGTCGGCTCGTCCGATAAGTCTGCCATCGTCACCAGCACCGGGCCTGACTCAACCCCTTCCAGTCCGGTCTTGATCGCGCCGGTCACGCCGCGCCCGTAAGCGTTCTTGCGGAGCGTGAGCCGCGTTTCTCCGGCAGCAAGGATCTCGCGAACTACCGGCAACGTGTTGTCCTCGTCGAAGTCGTAGACAATCATTGCCGTAAACGGAGTTTTGATGCTGGACGTGAGCTCCCGCCATAACGCGGGGAAATTTGCGCCCTCGTTGTAGACGGGAATGACGATGGTGAGTGGCGGCGTGGACGACATCGGGACGCGTTATTGAGTTCGGCAAATCGTACTGACAAGCTAGGGATCCGCTTTTTGAGGGAGCCACGGAAAAGCAGATCCCTCGTCGGGCTGACGCCCTCCTCGTGATGACAAATCTTCCATTAAAGAACAGTCGACGGTAATCTCGCGAGGCTCGACGGCTACATCTGCCCCACCGAAATCTGTTCCTCGATCCAGGGAACGATCTCGTCAAGAATTGATTCCAGGCTAGTCAAAGCTTCAAAGCCGAGAACGTCCCGCGCTTTTGTCACATCCGGTGAGCGCTCCTGCACGTCGTACTCGAACGGCGGATCGGAGACGTAGCGGAACGGCTTTTTGCCTCCATGGATTTTGTTCCAGATCAGCTCGGCAAGTTCAAGGACGTTGGTGCGGGTCGGCGTCGACAGATTGAAGTCGTTATTCTTTGCCGCAGGGTGCTCAATACAGGTCCGAATGCCCTTGGCGAGATCGCCTCCATAGGTGTAATGCCGAACCTGATTGCCTTTGCCCAGAATATGCAGCGGATCCTGACCCTTGAGAATCTTCTGCACCAGATCTGGCACGACGTGGGACATCGCGAGCTTAACGTTCCCGCTCATGATGTCGCGATCAGCCAGCGCCCGCTTTTCGCCGATGCCAACACAGTTGAACGGCCGCGCAATGGTATACGGCAATTGGTACTGCTCCCATGCGCCCTGCGCAAAATACTCGGTCGCGAGCTTTTGGAACCCGTAGGTCGAACTGGGAGGCGGACAGCGACGCTGCGCGCCTTCGGGCGTCGGAAATTCTTTGGTGTTCTCGAACACCATGCTTGACGAGATCACAGTGATCTTCTGTAAGCGCCGATGCTTGTGCGCGCGAAGTGCAGCATCGAACGCAGCGGCAGTAAGGCGTTCGTTCTCGGCGATCAGGTCATAAGCGAACTCGTGGAAGTAGCTGATGCCGCCGATCATCGCCGCCGCGGCGACAAAATGGTCGCAATCTTCCAGCAACTCGTTCAGCAGCTCAATGTCTTTGGCATTGCCTTCAACGAACCGACAGTTGGGATGCGAGTCGTAGCTCTTCTCGACGCGTCCATACTTGCTGTAATTATCGAGACCAATGACGGAGTAGCCGGCATCGAGAAGTTCTTGTACGAGATAACCATTGATGAATCCGGCCGAGCCGGTGACGAGTATTTTCATGAGATCGGAGTGTAACCTCTTAGGAGTTTTAGACGAATCGACTACCTATTGTAATGTGACGCTAAGCAAGAGCCTGATCCCGGTGTTTAACTTCACCTCCTTGCCGCCGGAAGTGAATACGCCATCGGGCCTCAGGTTCAGGTCTTCGATACCCAGCACGCCCCGCGATTTGTCGCTCAAGAGTGGGACGGGGCGCGAGGTCTGCGTGTCCACAACGCTCGCCTCCGTTGCCGAGTCTAGCCTGGTATAGATATTGCCGGTAGCATCGGGCGAACCCGTCGGCTCGGGATTTGGTGCAGCTGCCAGCACAACTCCTTTGATCAGTGTCTTCCCTCCGCCTGGCGAGGCTATCCTGTCAAAAGAAATTCCAAGCGCCGATTCCGAGTCGTGCTTCGCGCGGGCGCTAGCCTGCGTAACGTGACCGACAATCGATGTCCCGCGAGGAACTACGGTTCCATCCGGAAGCGTAATACCGCCGGTGAGCTTGGCCTCAACCGCATCCCCTTCTTTAAGCTTTCTGGAATCCAGCCCCTTCACCAGCTCGACCGTGAACGTGCCGTGCGAATTCTTAGTGCTGACCTTAGCGGATGCTGCCGCAGATTGTGCTGCCGCAGAACTATTCGGTGTCAACAACGCCAACGCGATAACAACCGCTCCAAAGGCCTTCATAGTAAATCCTCCATGAAGATGGCGAGTTGTGGGAGCGGCTAACTTGGCCAAAGTTCGAAATAGCGAATCCTTACGCGCTTGCTGATGCCAGCTCCCTGGCGGGGAAGAAGTTCCACGGGTCGATTACCATCTTCTCAGCAGGAATCTCGAGGTCGCGATACACCGCGTGTGGCGCGCCGACGATCAGAATATCCGCCTTGCGAATAGCTGTTTCGAGCGGCACCAGAGAGCTGTCGGGCACATACGGATCGGTGCACAACACCTCGAGCGCTTCCACCTCAAGCAGCTTCTTCAGCTTGTAGGACAAGCTGTCGCGCTTGTCGTCGGACTCCGCCTTGAATGCCATGCCGAGGATGGCCACACTCTTGTTCGCCAGATCGAAAGGCCGCAATTGTTCTACCAGGAACATGGGCAAGCCTTCATTAATCAGCATTGCCGCATGACCGAGGAAGAAGTTGTTTTGCGAAAACGCGGCCAGCTGCAGTGTATCTTTCAATAGACAGGGACCGGCGGCGAATCCTGCCTTCGCAAAGCTGCGCATGCGGGGATAGTCACGCGTCACCGCATCATGAATGCGGTAGAAGTCCAGCCCGCGGCTCTGTGCCAGCATATAAAACTGATTGGAGATGGCGAAGTTCGCATAGCGCCAGGCGTTGGTGAACAGTTTCGCAAGCTCGGCTTCGGCTGGCGTCAACTCGATCAACGAGGGCGCGATCAATCCAAAGAGCCGGCTGGCCGCAGCGGTAGCTTCGGGCTCAAACCCCGACACGATCTGCGGTAGTTTGATGAGTTCCTCTACCGCGTTGCCTTCCGCGATTCGCTCGGGACAAAACGCGAGCAGGATCTTGCGCCTCAGTTTACGCAATCGTTCGTACACAAGCTTAGTGACGCCGGGATAGACCGTACTGCGCAACACCAGCAGCGCACCGTCCCGCATATGATTAAGCAAGGCGTCAATGCTGTGGTAAACATCGCCTACTGTGGGGTTCAGGTGACGGTCAACCGGCGTGCCTACAACCGTGATCACAGCATCAGCGGCGTTGATGCAGGTCGGATCGAGGGTCGCGCGCAGCGATTTGCCGGCCACCTGGCGCAGGAGGTCGTCCGCTCCGCGCTCCATAAATGGCATCTTGCCCCCGTTGACGAGTTCGATTTTCGCGGCGTCAATGTCCAACAGGTCGACCTGCAGGCCGGCCTTGCTGGCAAGCACAATTCCAAGCGGCAGTCCCACATGGCCGCATCCGCCCACGATGGTGATTCGGTTCAGGGTTTTCATTGCGTACCATTCTAACTGGGTTTTGGTTTCTTGCCTCACGTGGGTCCTGAGATAGTGCTGCCCGCACATGACCAAAATCGGAGTTCGTGTGAAACCCTGCCGCCGGGGTCGTATCTCGGTTTGGAATCGCGGGCCATGGGCGCAAAAGGCGCGGATCCATGGTTGAGACACTCACGCCCGCCGGACGTTCGGTTGCGCCGGTTTTGACGATTGCATATAGTGAGTTTGATCGTTTTCAGTTGAGCAGCCAGCAAGTCCGCTGATACGCGGCGTGTACGCGTCCGGGCACTCCAGGGTAACCGCAGCGTGACGATTACCGAAGCTTTGAGAATCATCCAACGGGCTCCCCGTGATGCGCGGCCGTTTGCCGTTGCCCTGGCGTGCGGCTTCACGCCTTTGCATCTGCAGACCTTGTTGGCAGCCTACCTGCAGCAAGCCCTCCCCGATCGCAAGATAACGCTGACTCCAGGACTTTATGGAGATCTGATGGGAACACTGGAGGCCATTTGCGAAGCAGGCGCGGCCGATGGCGTCGTCATCGTGCTGGAGTGGGCCGACCTTGATGCCCGCCTGGATTACCGCAGCGCCGGGAGTTGGGGACTCTCCGCGGCGGAGGACATCGTTGCCAGCGCGCACGCCGTGCTCGATCGCATCGCCGGCGCTCTGGTGCGAATCCCATCGGGCATGCGGGTCGCGCTGTCGCTGCCGACAATTTCTTTGCCGCCGTTATTTCATACGCCGGGATGGCAGGCTTCCAAATACGAGTTGCGGCTGCAAGCCGACGTCACTCGCCTGGCGGCTGACATTGCGCAGGAAGGCCGAATCGCCATCATTAA
Organism: uncultured Acidobacteriaceae bacterium; assembly: GCA_963818905.1. Classification (GTDB taxonomy): domain Bacteria; phylum Acidobacteriota; class Terriglobia; order Terriglobales; family Acidobacteriaceae; genus Bog-257. The sequence goes on along the minus strand of CAWFUE010000076.1, from coordinate 61,396 downwards.
TATGCAGCGGCTGGCCGAAGAGTCGCCTGCCGCGGCGCGCTTCGACCTCAAGAGTGACCTCTATACCGGTCTGCCGTACTCGATCGGACATGCCGACCGGCTGGCAGCGCAGCTCGCTCTCGCGGTCGTTCCTCCGGCTCCCAGGAAAGGCATTATCTCCGATCTGGATGACACGCTGTGGGGCGGCATCGCCGGTGAAATCGGCCCGGAGGCGGTCACTTGGGATCTCGCGAGCCATGCTCATCTGCACGGGCTTTATCAGAAATTGCTCAGCTCGCTCGCGGACGCCGGCACGCTGATCGGCGTCGCCAGCAAGAACGACCCGGCAGTCGTCGACAAGGCGTTCGAGCGAAAAGATCTGCTGCTTCGTCCGGAGCAGGTGTTTCCCATCGAAGTACACTGGAACGCAAAGTCGGGCAGCGTCGCGCGAATTCTGGAGACATGGAACATCGCCGCCGACAGCGTGATCTTCGTCGACGATAGTCCGATGGAGCTGGCCGAGGTGGCCGCGGCTCATCCCGGCATCGAGTGCGTCCTGTTTCCCAAGAATGACTATCCGGCTTGTTTATCGATGCTGCACCGGCTTCGCGATCTCTGCGGCAAAGAACGCGTTTCTCAGGATGATGCTCTGCGATTGGAGAGCATCCGGCAGAGTGCAGCGTTTCGCGAACAAGCTTCAGGCGAAGGTGCTCCGGAACTGTTTCTGGAACAGATCGACGCGTTGGTCACATTCGATTTTGCAGCGGCTCGCGAGCCTCGCGTGCTGGAGCTGGTCAACAAGACCAACCAGTTCAACTTGAATGGCAGGCGTTACACGGAGGCGGATTGGTGCAGGCAGCTCGCCAGCCCGGGTGCGTTTCTGGCTGCGATCAGTTATGAAGACAAGTTCGGGCCGTTGGGGATGATCGCGGTGGTTCAAGGACAACTTGCCGGCCGGGTCCTCGTAATCGAAACCTGGGTGATGAGTTGCCGCGCCTTCGCACGCCGCATCGAGCACCAGACTCTGAAGATGCTGTTTGAGACGACCGGCGCACAGGAGATCCAGTGCAGTTTCACTCCGACCGCAAAGAACGGGCCACTGCGCGATTTCTTTGCGACAATCATCGGCAGCGAACCGCAATCGGAGTTTCGCCTGACGCGTTCCCAGTTCGAAGCCAAATGCCCGGCGCTTTATCATGAAGTACGCGAGATGAGGAGAGCAGAAGCTCATGGATGAAACCAGACAACGGCTGACGCAATGCTTCCAGACGGTTTTTCCTGACATGCCGCAGGAGGCGATCGCCGGCGCGTCCACTCAGACCGTTAGCGTCTGGGACTCGGTCGCCGCGATCACGCTGATGAATGTCATCGAAGACGAGTTCGGCTTCGAGATGGATCTGGATGATCTGGCCGATCTGGATTCTTTCGAGAAGATCCACTCTTATCTTGAAAAGCGCCGCCAGGTGGCTTAATGGCACTGCCGCTCCGTCTGCACCACGTGGGATATGTGGTGGACAACATCGAAACAGCAATGACTGGTTTTCTGCGCTCGCTGGCGGCAGAGTGGGACGGCCAGGTCTTCCACGATCCGCTGCAAAAGGTGAAAGTCGCATTTCTCAGGACGCGGGCCGAAGATCCTCAGATCGAACTCGTCCAGGCTGCCAGTGAAGATTCGCCGGTATTACGCTTCCTCCAGCAAAAAGGAGGCGGGCTGCATCACGTGTGTTATGAAGTTGCTGACCTGGAAGAAGAGCTTGCCGGGTTTCGTTCGCGTGGCGCAGTGATCGCGAAACGGCCTAAACCCGCAGTGGCTTTCGGAGGACGACGCATCGCCTGGGTGATAACTTCTGAGAAGCTGCTGGTGGAATTGCTGGAGGAATCGCGCTAGAGCTTGTCACTGCTTTTGCGGGTCTGCCTTGAAGGGGCACGGCTTCAGCCGTGCCGTTACGCTCGGCAAGAAAACTGGCCTAGCCAGCTCCTACGGCGCGCGTAAAGAAGTGCCCTTTCAAAGCAAGGCCGCCGGTTGGGGAAACGCGCTAAGCTGGAAGCCATAAACGCATGCCTTCGTTACTACTCAAAATCCGGCGCGGCGAGACCCCCTTTTTTAGAGGGATTCGCAACTTCGCGCGACGCGTCGAATCCAGCCGGCTTCCCTTGCCCACATTCTTTAACCCGCTCCTCGGCTTCTGCTATAACGCGTGGCAGACCGGGTCGGTGGGATTGCACTGGCTCTTCAGCTACTTTTTTATCGAGCCGCTTTTTCGCGGCCGCTGCGCTGCGGTAGGCAAGCGATTCCGCATCTGGCGCCTGCCCTTCATCCTCGGTCAAGCCAAAATCTACATCGGCGACGATGTTAACTTCTTCGGCAAAGTTGACATCTTCAGCGGCCGTCTTTTCGATGAGCCAAAGCTGGTCCTGGGTAACCGCGTCGACATTGGCCATAACGTCGTTTTCATCGTGAACAAGGAGATCGTGCTGGAGGACGACATCAATGTCGCCTCGGGCGTGCGCTTCATGGATACCGACGCTCATCCCCGCGATGCCATGGCGCGCATCGCCGATCTTCCGCCGCAACCCGAGGAAGTAAAGCCGGTGCGGATCGGCCGCTATGCCTGGATCGGACACAACGCGTTCATCATGAAAGGAGTAACCATTGGCGAGGGCGCGATCATTGGTGTCAACAGCGTGGTGGTCAGCGATATTCCGCCATATTGCGTCGCGATGGGCAATCCAGCGCGTGTGGTGGTGAAGAACATCAACCAGGCGGCCGCCGCCCCGGCGGCGCAACCATAGCGAACAAGCTACGTCCGCCTTCGTTTCAGGATGCTTCGTGAGCGTAAGATCCTTGGATTGCCGTTTCCAACCTGTTCCTCCGGAGACATTCGGGTGACGCATGCGAAGATCCGCGTCCTGACGCTCATCGAAAATGCCACCGTGACCGGCCCGGCCCGGAATGTGATCGAGTTCGGCAAGATGGCGGCGCAAGCGGACGCGAACCTACCTGCAGTGGAAGTCACCATTGTCACCTATCAGCGTGGCCGCGAGGAAAGCCAACTGGTAATGGCGGCGCAGCAGGCCGGACTAGCAGTAACGACGGTTGCCGAGCGCCGCCGATGGGACACGCAAGTGTTCGCACAATTGCGGCGGGTGCTTTCAGAAGTCAATCCTGACATTCTGGAAACCCGCAATGTGAAGTCGCATTTCTTCGTGCGGCTGCTTGGGTTACATCGCACCTATCCGTGGATTGCCTGGAATCATGGCTACACCGCGACCAGCCGGCTTGACCGCGCCTATACGCAGTTGGATCGCTGGTCATTGCGAGCGGCATACCGTGTGGTCACCGTCTGCCAGCCATTCGCCGAGCACCTCGCACGTCTCGGCGTCGATCCCGACAGGATCACGATTTTGCACAATTCGGTAAAACCCTTCCCGCGACCGCCACAAGAAGAAGTGCAGCGCGTGCGTCGCGAGTTCGGCATAGCTGATGACGAAGCGGTCATACTCGCCGTAGGACGTCTATCGAAGGAGAAGGGTCACTCGGATCTGCTTCGCGCGGCAGCCACTCTGAATGCAAATTCCGAAGAAATACCGTTTCGCGTCGTCATCGTCGGCGACGGGCCGGAACGGGAACCGCTGGCGCGTCTGGCATCCCATCTGAAGATCGATAAGCGTGTGACCTTCGCAGGTTTTCAGCGGGACACGACTCCATATTACGCAATGGCAACTCTGGTTGCTGTGCCATCGCATTCCGAGGGATCGCCGAATGTCGTATTGGAGGCGATGGCAGCTGGACTGCCCATCGCGGCGAATGCCGTTGGAGGTGTGCCGGAAATTCTCCAAGACGGCGTTACCGGATTGATGGTGCCGCCGCGCAATCCCGAAGCGATGGCAATGGCGATGCTGCGAATTTTGTCCGAACCGGAACTACGGATTCGGCTGGGCGAAGCGGCGCGAGCGCGGGTCGAATCGGCCCACACACCCGAAGCGTATCGCCGAAGCCTGGTGAGCTTCTATCAGAAGACGCTGGAGAGCATGGGTCGCTGACAGCTTTTTATGGCGCCCATCCCCCCGCACTCGGGCTCCGGTCTCCCACATAGCAGCGCAAGATTTTGACTCATCGTGCCGATAGAGACTATGGAGGCGCGCGTCTCACGACTGCGCGTGTGAGGAGGTTTGCGACGGCCGCTGCGCTCGAGTTACTGCAGCGGCGGTGTTGCGTGATGTCACGGAAACTTTCAGCTAAACCACGCTAGAAGGCCACAAGCAGAATGTTCGCGATTATCGGAATGTTGGTGGTTCTGGGCGCAGTGATCGGCGGCTTCATGATGGAGCACGGCCCGATTCGCGTGCTTATTCAACCGTCGGAAGTCATCATCATCTGCGGCGCAGCCTTGGGAACGCTGTTGGTCGCCAACCCCCTCTATACGCTGAAGGCAGTCTTAGGCGGCGTTCTGGAGGTCATAAAAGGCTCAACGTTCAGCAAGAAGCGTTATCTAAGTTCGCTGAAGATGATGTACGACATCTTCAATAAGATTCGCCGGGAAGGACCGAACTCCGTGGAAGGCGACATTGAAGCTCCCGGCGAGAGCAAGTTCTTCGCCGATTTTCCTGACTTCCTCAAAGATCATCACGCCCGCGACTTCGTCTGCGACACCATGCGCATGGTGCTGATGGGCGGGGTCGAGGCCTTTGATGTCGATCAGATGATGGAAGCCGATATGGACGTGCATTCCCATCAGGCGGAGCAATCCGTGACAGCTTTGAGCAGTGTCGCGGATTCGTTACCGGGCTTGGGCATCGTCGCGGCCGTTCTCGGCGTGGTAATGACCATGAGCGCGCTCGGCGGACCTCCGGAAGAGATTGGGAAGAAAGTCGCAGCGGCTCTGGTGGGAACGTTTCTGGGCATTCTGATGTGTTATGGCTTCGTTGGACCAGTCGCTTCCAACCTGGCAAAACTCTCGCACGAAGAACACGAATACCTCGCTGTACTCCGGGTGACGATGATTGCGTTTATGAAAGGCATTTCGCCGTTGCTGGCGGTCGAAATGGGACGCAGGGCGGTCCCGGCACATCTGCGGCCGAGCTTTGCGGAGTTCGAGGCGTATTGCAAGCAGTCTGTTGCTGCCGGTGCTGAATCCTCACAAGCCGCACCTGGGGAATCGGCGCCTGCCGCGACATCGTAAGAAGCAGAGAATCGAATGGCCGCGAAAGCACAGCCCATCATCATCAAGCGCAAAGGGGGACATGACGGACATCATGGCGGTGCGTGGAAAGTAGCTTACGCCGATTTCGTCACCGCGATGATGGCACTGTTCATCGTGCTGTGGCTGATGAACTCGAGCAAACAAATACAGGAAGCAGTCAGTGGCTACTTCAAAGATCCAGCCGGCATCGGCAAATTGACCGGAACCAACAAACCCCCGAGTCAGCCGACACAGGAGGTCAGCAAAGAAAATCTCAACAAAATGAAAGCGGAGTTGGAAAAGGCGATTAGCCAGGTTGCCAATTTCAACAAGCTGAAGGACCACATCGAGCTGACCGTCACCCCGGAAGGCTTGCGCATCGAAATGCTCGAATCGAAGAGCGGAACGTTTTTCGAGAGCGGGCAAACCGAACCGAACGGCGACGGACGCGAGCTGCTCATGACCATCGCCGAGGAGCTGGGCAAGGTTCCGAATAAGATTTCGATTGAAGGCCACACTGATTCACAGCCGTATTCCGGGCGCGCCGATTACAGCAATTGGGAGTTGTCCGCCGATCGAGCTAACTCCAGCCGTCGTCTGATGCAATTACACGGCCTGCGCGCCAATCAGGTAGCGCAGGTGCGGGGCTTTGCCGATCAGGAGCCGCGCAATGCCAACGATCCCGCCGATCCCGCGAATCGACGAATCACAATGATTGTCAGGTATCTGGAGTCGAAGCCGGGGCAGGCGGACGCTCCCAATCCGAATCAGCCGGCTATTCAAATAACGCCGGGCGCTCAGACGAAGCCATAGAAGAACGTCAGGGCTCTCGATATGGCAGCGTGATCTTGACCCGGCAGCCACGCGTATCCGCGCGGTTTGCCAACTCGATGGATCCGCCGTGCGCCTCTGCGATTTGTTGCGAGAGCACTAACCCGATTCCCGAACCGCCGGGCTTCGTCGTATAAAACGGCACGAATGCATTGCTGGGGTTGAGCAATCCGATCCCGTTGTCTTCTACCATCAGGGCGAGCTTGTGATCGAACTGTTCCCAGCGAAGCGTCACCTTGGGCGCAGCCGTCTCGTCTGCTTGACGAGATTGCGCCTGCTCGAGCGCAGCGTCGACCGCGTTCCTGACCAGGTTGATCAGCATCTGTTCGATTAGGTCTGGGTCGATCATCAAGACCAGGTCGGGACCGGGCACGATGTCTACCTTTAAACGCGTTTCGAGCGTGGCGATGCGCTCGATGAGTGGACGCAGCTCAATCGGCTTTAGGGTCGGCGATGGCATCTGCGCCAACCTGCGATACGACTGCAGGAAACGATGCAGCGAAGCGGTACGCGATTCGATGATGTTCAGTCCACGCTGGAAGTCTGCATTCTGCGCATCGGGAAGCTCGGCCAATGGCAAGCGAGATGACAGACTGCCGGCAATGGAGATAATGGGCGCCAGCGAATTGTTCAGCTCGTGGCCGAGCACGCGAATCAGCTTTTGCCAGGCACTGCGCTCTTCCTCGCGCAAGGCGCGGCTTACGTCGGACAACACGATCAGGGTGTGCGGCACTCCGTTTTGACGGAAGGATCTCTTGCGCACCATCCAGCGCGCGTTGGGAGCCGAGTATGGCAATGCGACCAGCGTCTCATTCGGAGCTTCGAAGCACGTGTCCAGTTCCAATTCGCTAGCGGTTTTTCCCAACAATCGCGCCGCCGGTTGCTGCAATAGACGCTCGCCGGCGGCATTTAGAAGCCGTAAAACGTGATCGGGATCGAAGGTGAACAGCGGCGCATCGATTTCCTCGACCACGCGACGCAGCAGCGCGGTCGCTTCAATCGTCTGCACACGCTGTTCCGTCAGAATGTCGGCAAGCGAGTTAATCTCCAGTGCCAGCTCACCCATCGCATCGTTGGGAGCAGCGCCGCGAGCGCGAAACGAATAATCTTCCTCGCGCAGCGCGCCCACCACGTTCGTCAGAGTCTGCAATGGCCGGACTACCTGGTCGATTAGAGCCACTGTGAGCACTAGCCAAAGGAAAACTTCCAACACCGTCAATGAGATTTTTGTGTCGCGGCTCCAGTCGTGCGTCCAGATGAGAGCCGTGGCAAAAGTCATTCCAGGCAACGCCGCGAGGATTGCGAATAAGGCAATGCGTTTTTCGTAGAGGAGCCTGAAACGGTGAGTGGGTCGGCGCTGGGCGTCGACGGCGACTTCTTTCCGATGGGAGGGTTTAGTAACCGCTGCTAAAAGCGGATCGGATTCTGGTGCAAGCAGTGTTTTCGCTGCTATCGAGACAGGTGGCTTGGATTCGCCGCCTGGGCTAGAGTCCATAGCGCTCCATCCGCCGATAGAGCGCACCTCGGCTGAGCCCCAGCGCCTCTGCCGCCTGGCTTACATTGCCATGAAAGCGCTGCAACGCCTTACGAACCAGGATGCCTTCGACCTCTTCGATGCTGAGCTCCTCGAGGTTCAGCCCTTGCGAGCGCTGTTGCACATTGAGGCCGAGATCGGACGGCTGAATCTCACCGGTTTGACACATCAGCACTGCCCGTTCCAGCGTGTGCTCAAGCTCGCGAACGTTACCCGGCCACGCATATTGGATCATCGCCTGCAGAGCGGGTGCGGCGAACCCGCTCACCGAAACTCGATAGCGCGCAGCATAGCGCTTGAGGAAATGCGCCGCCAGCAGCGGGATGTCTTCGCGACGCTCCCGCAACGGCGGTATGGGAATCTCGACGGTGTTGAGGCGAAAGAGCAGGTCCTCACGGAACTGGCCCGCCGCAATGGCATCCTGCAGATTCGTATTGGTAGCTGAGATTACCCGAACGTTAATGCGCTTGGTTCGCGATGATCCTACGCGTTCGATCTCGCCGGTCTCCAACACACGCAGGAGCTTCGCCTGTTGACGAATGGGAACATTGCCGATCTCATCCAGGAAGATCGTCCCGTTGTCGGCGAGTTCAAAGCGGCCGATGCGGTCCATGCGAGCGTCGGTAAACGCACCCTTCACGTGACCGAACAGTTCACTCTCAAACGTGCCTTCCGGAAGCGCGCCGGTATTCACTGCAACCAGCGGCATCGACGCGCGTGATGACAACGCGTGCAGAGTTTGCGCCACAACTTCTTTGCCGGTTCCGTGCTCTCCGGTGACGAGCACGTTCGCGTCGGAAGGACCGATTCGCGAGATTGTCTGCAGCACGGGCTGCATCGATGGCGATTCAGCGATGAATTCCGGCCGGCCTTCAGCACGCAGCAAACGTGCTTCGGCTTCGAGTTGCTGGGTTCGCTGCAACGCGCGATGAAGTTCGACCTGGGTGCGAAGTATCGCCAGCAGGCGTTCGTTCTCCCACGGCTTTTGAATGAAGTCGCGCGCGCCGCGTCGCATGGCCTCTACGGCCAGCCCGACATTGCCCCACGCGGTCATAACGATTACCGGCATGTTGCTATCGAGGGCGACAATTTCAGAGAGCAGATCCAGACCTTCCTGCCCGGAAGTGGTGTCGCGCGTATAGTTCAGATCGATCAGAACACCATCGTAGAATTCGCTCGTCAATGCCTCGCGCACTGCGGCGGGAGATTTTGCCGTATCCACTGCAAAGCCGGCGGGGCGGAGCAGCAACTCCAGCGCCTCCAGAATGTGCGGCTGGTCGTCAGCGGCCAGGATCCGGCCTGTGCGCTGGCGATCGCGCGCTTCGCTGGCCGCGTCCTTCGCGGTGCCCGTGTTCGTCGGAGCTTGTGTGCGTGGCAAGGTTGTCTTCCTCAGCGTGCTACGCCGTCAACCGCATTCTGAATTTGAATGTTGTTGTCTTCCAGCGTTGTTCCGGTGGAGCGCTGCAATTCGAGCTTAGATTTCTGGTAAGCGGTGCTGGCATTCACCAGGTCCAATTCGGCCAGCGCCAAGTCACGTTGCGCGGCGAGCGTCTGGAAGTTCGAACCCGCGCCTAAAGTCTGTTCCTTCTGCATAATGGTGAAGGTTTTCTCAGCGAGATCACGCGCCTTCTGTGCAGCTTCCACACGCGACCGGCCCTGCTCCAGAGCATACTCGGCGTTTCGTACTTCGATGCGAATTTGTTTCTTAAGTTGCTGCAAGCGCAGTTCGGCCTGGCGATACTCGAGCTCAGAGCGGTACTGATCGGCCTTCGCCACGCGATTGCGAATCGGGATACTTAGGTTGAGGCCCACCAGGTAATCGGGGGAAGAGTTGTTGAAGGCATCCTGAAAAGAGCCATAATAATTTGTTGGCAAGGTCGAACTGTTGGTGGTGTAGTAGAAGGGATTCAAGTCGCCTGCCAGCCCGGTTCCGCCGTAAAAGCCGACGAGGGTAAGCACGGGCAGCAAAGCATTCGCCGCAGCCTTACGGGTAATCTCGCGGTTGTTCAAATCGATATCCGATTCCGCCAGTTCCGGCCGGTCCTGCAACGCCTGGGTAATCAATTCTTGGGTGGGCTTCTCCGGAATCATCTGAATCGTATCCAGACGGTCAATCGGAACGACCGGCATCGATTCCAGGGTGGGATCGTCAAGATTCCTGGTTAGCGCGTTTTTCATGAGCGATTCCTGGAGCTGTAGAGTCGTTTTGGCTACCGTCAGGTCCTGGTCGCGGCGTGAAACTTCGGCTTCGGCGCGCAATACATCCATCTCCGGAATCGCCTGCAGCTGCAGCTGCTTCTTCGCGCTGTCAAGACTTTGCTGCGCAAATGCGGAAGACTGCTCCGTGACCTTCTCTGCCTGGTAGGCGCTGACCAAATCCCAGTAAATGTTTGCGACCTGAATCGTGGTCGCGATCACCTGCATCTTGAAAGCGATATCGGAGATTTTTTTGTTGTTGTTAGCTATGCGCAAGTAACGGAGATTAGGACCAGTCCCGAACCCTGCCAGCAGTTGCTGTTGCACGCTGAAGCGATAGTACGTGCCCAGCGTTGGATTGAGGCTGCTGAAAATCGTGTTGGTAGTCTGGCGATTGCTGTCGATTTCAAAGCTGAAGCTAGTACCGGTGGGAAATGCCTGACTGTAGTTGACGTCAACGATTCCGGTATTGAGGTGCAGTTGCGGCACGCCGTAAAGCTGCAAGTTCGCCAGCGGCTCTGTATAGTGCTCCAGGCTGCTTGTGCCGGTAACAATCGGATCGTAGGACGAGATGGGCACTCCGATACCAAGGGTCGATTGAACTAATCCTGATGCACCAGCTCCCGCGCCTCCCGCGCCGGCAGCTGTACCGCCCGCTCCCGCTCCGCTGGGCGCGCCTGTTCCGAAGCCGCCTACGCCTCCGCCCGGAGTACCCTGCACTACACCGGTGTTAACACCGCGAAAAAATCCGCCTGCCTTGGTTCGCAGTATGTCTGTGTCAGCTATGGGCAGGTTGTAACGCGCAATCGCCAGATCAAGGTTATTTTCCAGCGCCAGGTCGATAGCGTCCTGCAAGGAAATATAAAGTTTGCCGTCGCGGATAAGCTGGTCCAGACGGCGCGAGTTCGCCAGGTCGGGCTTAGGCACATGACTGGGACCGTAAGCGTCGAGCGGATTGTTCGAGTGCGGTATCGCCAGAGCCGGCGGGGTGCGAATCGCAAGTGCAGAAGCCTGACTTGCGGAAGCGGGCGGCTGCTGCGGCGTCGGCGCGTTTGGCGTCTCCTGCTGGGTTTGCGCGGAAAGTAACGACGCGCACATGAGGAAAACCAGCAGCCAAGCACTAGAGGCCCGTGGTTTCCGCGCGCGCGGCCCCCTGATGACCGATCGACTCGAACCCAGTTCCATCATGAACGGACCACCTCGCCGCTTTGCGTCAGCGCCGGATTGCCAGTGTCGTCGACAATCCAGCCGTCTTTCATCTGGATGGTGCGGGATCCGTAAGAAGCATTCACCTCCGAGTGCGTCACTTGCACGATCGTGGCACCGTCGCGATTGAGCTGCGTAAACAACTCCATGATCTCTTTGGCCTGGCTGGAGTGCAGATTGCCTGTGGGTTCATCAGCCAGCAAAAGCGCCGGGCGGTGGATGACAGCTCGGGCGACGCCTACCAGTTGCTGCTGTCCACCAGAAAGCTGGTTGGGGTAAAGATCTTTCTTGGCAACAATCTGGAAGTGGTCGAGAGTTTCGGCCACCATGCCCTGCCTCTGACTGCGTGGTATGTCTTTGTAGGACAACGGAAGGTCGATATTCTCCTGCACCGTCAAATCATCGAGCAGGTGATAGCTCTGGAAGACCATACCGATTTTGCGCTTGGCGAGCTCGGCGCGGTCCTTGCGCTTCATCAAATGAACCGGCTGCTCACCAAACCAATATTCACCTGCCCACTGGTCATCCAGCAGCGCCAGAACATTCAATAGCGAGGACTTCCCTGCTCCGGATGGCCCCATGACGGTGACGAACTCGCCCTCGTTGATGGTGAGATCGACTCGGCGCAGCACCCACGTCTGCCCCGCTCCCGTTTTGTAACTGCGTTCGACGTTTTTGAGCGTGATCATGAATTCGGATAGAGCAGGCCTTCAGGCCTGCGTTTCCTGCCTCCCAATTTCTCTGGCGACGCGATGAGGTTCAGCTGACCTCATCGCGTCGCAAGTCTTTTGCTACGCCTGAGACACAGGCCTAAAGGCCTGCTACCCCTACTCCCACCGCAGCGCCTTCACCGGATCGATACGCGAGGCGCGACGCGCCGGAATGTAACTGGCGAACAATCCACAAGCCAGCAGCAGTAACGACACTGCGAAAATCGTCGAAATATCGTAGGGCACCACCCCATACAAGAAGCTGCGCAGCACGCTTCCGGCAGAGATGGCGGCAATGACCCCGATGAAGACCCCGATGGCAAGCAGCAGAACGGCATGGCGCAGCACTAACTGGATAACGCTGGAACGGCTTGCGCCCAGTGCCATGCGAACTCCCAGATCGCGCGTGCGCTGACTCACGTTGTAGGCCAGCAGTCCATAAATTCCAGCGATCGCAATCAGCAGCGCCGAGCCGGCAAAGATCCACAGCAGGCGCACGGCCAGCGTCTGGCTGCCCAGCGAAGTGTCGACCAGATCCTGCATCGTGCGAATGTCCATCACGGCCAGGGTGGGATCGAATTCGCGCAACGTGCTTCGCAGGCTGGGGATTACTGTCGAAGGCGCCACGTGCGTACGCAACGCGACATTGGTAAAAGCCGCCAGGATGGGCTGCAGTTCGTCGCCCGGCACCAGTTGCAAATAAGAGACGTTGATTTCAGGCTTTGCTTCATCCGACATCGACGTCTGGTGAGTATTCTCAACCACTCCGACGATGGTCACGACCGCATGTGGGCCACTATCGGCGATCTTCAATTGTTGTCCCAGAGGATTTTGACCAGCGAAATATTTTCGAACCAGCGTCTGATTCACGACGGCCACGGCAGTGCCAGTTGGCCCATCCGAATCGCTGAGCAGCCTGCCTTGCAGTAAGCGAATGCCCAGCGTGTGATACAGGCTCGGGCTCACCACGCGCACGTCGGCGACGGGTTTGTTGGACGGGTCTTTGGGACGGCCGACGATCTCGAACGACCCCCGAGTCTGGAAGTTCGGCGATAAAGGCAATACCGTGGTGATCGCTGCAGAGTCCACTCCGGGAAGGTGCGACACGCGATCAAGCAATGGCCGGTAGAACACCTGGGAGATGTCTTTGCCGGCATATTTGCCGCCGCTCCCCATGATCCCCCCGCCGGGCTGCGGCAGGAAGATCGCCGTGGTTACCACATTGTGGGGCACGAAACCCAGCGGCAAGCTGCGCAAGGCCAAAAGACTGCGCAGCAGCAAGCCGGCAGAGATCAGCAGGAGCAGGGAGAGTGCGATCTCGCCGACGACCAGCGCATCGCGAAAATATTTTTGACGGCGGCTGGCGCCGGCGCTGGGCGTCCCTTCGCGCAGAGCTTCCTGTGCCGGAGCACGGGCAGCTTGTATCGCCGGAACTAAACCGAAGAGCACTGCCGACACGATGGAGAAACCGACCAGTGCCGCAGCCACGCGAATATCGATGTGGATGTGGCTGGAGAGTGGCAGATACAAGTCGAGATAAAACTTCAGGACGCGTACGCAGCCAAAGGCCAGGGCCAGTCCGAGCGCGGCGCCGATAAAGGACAGCAGCAGGCTCTCGGTGAGGAATTGGCGCACCAAGCGCAGGCGGGCGGCGCCGATAGCGCTACGAATCGCGATCTCGCGTCGGCGTCCGGTGGTGCGCGAGAGCAGCAGGCTGGCGACGTTGGCGCAGGCGATAAGCCAGACAGCAAGAACGGCGAACTGCAGCGCCAAAAGGGCTGGTCGAACATTGCTGGTCAGCACATCGCGATATCGCTTCACCGCGACGCGCTTGTCCAGCTCGAGCTTGGGGTACGCTTTGGCGATGTTCGCCTGAATGCCGCTGAGTTCGGCCTGCGCCGAGGCGACTGAGACTGCGGGCTTGAGGCGGCCCACGCTGGTCAGAGTCCGCGAATCGCGCGCTTCATAGTCGGAGCTTGATAGCAAGGGCTGCCACACTGTGGGACCATCGCCTACCGAGGGGAACTCAAAGCCCGGCGGCATCACACCGATGACCGTGTAAACCTTGTCCCCCAGCTTAAGAGATTGCCCAATCACGTCGGGGCGCTTGGCAAAAAATCGCTCCCAAGCCACATCGTTGAGGATGATGCCGTCGCCGTGGCCTGGCTGATCGTCTTCCGGCAGAAAACTGCGACCCAACGCCGGCTGAACATGCAAAACGGAAAACAGATTTGAGCTGCTCGCTATTACTGGAATGAAATCGGAGAATCCAGGGACGTCCACGCTGCGAACGCCTTCGGTGTACCAGCCGATGTCCTGGAAGGAGTGACTTTGCGCGCGCCAGTCGCGAATATCCGGTAGAGAAGAAATGCTGGCAATCGGCCCCCCCATGTCTTCGGGCCGGGATTCGCTCATCTGCACGATCTGATCGGGCTTGGGGAACGGCAGCGGCCGCAGCAGCACGGCGTCGATGACTGCGAACATCGCCGCATTTACGCCGATGCCCAGCGCCAGCGTCAGAACCGTAACGGCGGCGAAGCCGGGATTCTTGCGCAGCTGGCGAAGAGCGTAGCGAAGATCTTGGAGGAGTCCAGTCATAGCAAGCCATTAGCGATTAGCCATTAGCGATTAGCGCTTGATGCTTGAGACTCGCGCTTTCTTAGCAGCTGGCGACGTGACCGCCGAGTCGCACCCAAGGTTCGAAACAGCCCAAGAGGTCCGGAGTGGCAGGTCAGAAGCTAACTGCTAATGGCTAATTGCTAATTGCTGCCTTATTGCGCCTCCTGCATCAGGCGGCGGAGTTCTTCCTCGGCGACGACCTTTCCGTCGAACAAATGCACTTCACGCTGCGCGTGCGCGGCAAAGCGGGGATCGTGGGTCACCATGCAGATGGTTGCGCCTTCGCGGTGCAGCTTCTGCAGCAATTCCATCACCGCCTCGCCATTACGCGAGTCGAGGTTTCCAGTCGGCTCGTCGGCTAGCAGAATGGAGGGCGATCCGGCGAGAGCGCGCGCCACGGCAACACGTTGCTGCTGACCTCCGGAAAGTTGCGACGGATAGTGACGCAGACGATGGGCCATGCCGACACGCTCCAGCGAGTCGAGCACGCGGCGCTTGCGTTCGACGCTGGGCATGCCGTCGCGATAGGTGAGCGGCAACTCGACGTTCTCGTAAACTGTCAGATCGCCGATCAGATTAAAGCTCTGGAAGATGAAGCCAATTTCGCGGTTGCGAATGCGCGAGCGATCGCCGAAATCCAGATTCTCTACTGGCTGTCCATTCAACTGGTAATTGCCGGCGGTTGGTGTATCGAGCAGCCCGATGATGGAAAGCAGCGTGGACTTACCGCAGCCTGACGGCCCCGACATTGCAACATACTCGCCCTTGCGGATCATCAGGTGCACACCAGATAGCGCGTGGGTTTCAACTTCGTCGGTGTAGAACACCTTGGTCAGATTTTCGATTTCAATCAGCGGTATTCCTGCTTCGCTCATGTATTTTTCCATTCTGAGTGAGTCGCGAATGCTTCGAATCGCTATTCGTCGTTCGCTCTTCGCTTTTCGCCAGACGTGAGGCCTGGTCAATGTTGTTTACGCAATCTGCGCTTCCATGGTTCGCGTATCGCAGAGTGTTGCCGGAGCCGCATATGCAATAACTCGCGTGACGAAAAGCGTGCCGCCCCTGAAGGGGCTCAACTCATTCAATGCAGCCTTCCCAGCACTCCGCTACGCTCCGTGCTGGGCTAACTTCTGTTCCGCGCCTCCGGCTCGGTTCTTAGCAGATCCTCTTCCAGCAAAGATTCCAATGCAATGTGCTAATTGCCAACAGCTTCTTCTATTCCAGCCTCACTCGATCCGTATTATCCCAACGCGACATATCAGACAGAATCACGGTGTCGCCCTCTTTCAGTCCGGAATCGATCTCGATCTGATTCACCGACGCCTTACCGGTTTTCACCTGCACTCGCGTGGCGCTGTTGCCGGACGGATCCAGCTTGAACATGGAGATGGTGCTGTTCTCCTGTCCGAAAGCCGGACGGCCGACGTACAACACATTGTCGAGTTTTTCGAGATCGATGGTTCCATCCACGCTCAAATCCGGCCGCGCGCCCTTGGGAAGTTCGCCCGTCAGCTTCACATCGACGGTGACCGTACCGTTCTGCACCGCAGGATCGACGCGGCTGACTTCTCCCGCGATGATGCCGTTGTGCGTATCGATCGAAGCCGGCTCACCGATCTGCACATCACGCGCCTGGGTCTCCGGAATCTTCAGCTCAGCCATCAGATGATTCGGCTGAACGATCTTCGCCAATTCCGTGCCCGGCAACACGTGCTGCCCAACTTGTAAGGGCAATTCGACCAGGACGCCGTCAACTCCAGCCTGTACCTTCAGACGCTCCAACTGCGTTTGCTTTAGTTGGGCAAGACGCGCGCATCTCGTCGACCTTGGCCTGCTGAACCGCGAGCTGGGACGCAATCGCCTTCTCATTGACCTTCAGGCGCTCATCTTCGATCTGATCGCGCGTGACCATCTCTTGCGCCTTGCCGGCAGAGGCCTTTGCCGCCAATCCGGAGATCACTCCGAGATCATAGAGCGACTTGTCGGTCTGCGCCTGGCGTTCCGCTTCGCTGTAGTCGGCGTTGACGGTGGCTGCGCCCGCCTTCTCGTTCATAAGGTCGCTATCCAGCTTCACCTTCAGGCTCTGATACTCAGCCTCGGCGGCCTTTACCTGCAACTGTGCGTCCAGCGCCTCCTGCTCCAGTTGCGGATTAACCATCTCCACCAACACGGTGTTGGCCGTGACCTGCGATCCGGGTAAGTTTGTCGATGCGAATAACGGTGGCTTCGGTCTCGGCCGGAATCTGGCGAACATCTTCGTGGTTGGGAATCAGCGAGCCCAAGCCGCGAACCTGGCGCAGCATGGAGCCGCGCTTCACGGTGTCGGTCCAAATGGTGCTGCGATCGACCGTCGGCGCGGCCGGCTTCAGCCGCGAAATGCCGACGGTGACGCCCACCAGCACGACCAGCGCAACGATCGACCAGATGATCTGGCGACGGCGCTTTTGACGTTTAAGTTCGGGACGGGCGATATCCATTGCAGATCCTTAATGCAAGCCGGAAGCCATTCGACTTGCCCGATAACTCGTTTTCATGCATGAGGTTACACGAGTCGAAAGGGGAGCTAAGGTCGGGCGCTGTGTTCTGTCACGGATAAAAGTGTCCGAATTCGGACACGCTCTTTCTGCGCAGCAATACGAGGGGCGATCAGTCCTTGCCTTGCGCCATCACATGGTTATTGGCCAGGTACTTGGAGCGGATCTCGCGCAGCTTGCTGACATGGTCATCGCTGATAGTCTGCTGCTTGCCTAGCAGATGAGTCACGAGCGCGATCTTGGCAAAATGCTCCACGGTCTCCATGTTCATGTAGGCATTCAGCAGGTCAACTCCATAGGTGACCACGCCGTGGTTTGCCATGAGGATGGCGTCGTGGTCGCCAACCAATGGAGCAAGGGCCTGCAGCCAGCTCCGGTGTGCCCGGAGTTTCGTAGCTTGCCAGCGGCACCGTTCCGAGCGTGACGATGAGTTCCGCGCACAGAGCGCGGTCCAGCGCCATGCCGGCCGCGGCGAAGCCCGTTGCCGTGGGAGGATGAGCGTGCACCACGCCGCCAACGTCGGGGCGCTTTGCGTAGATCAGAAGGTGCATCGCGATTTCACTGGAAACGCCGCGGCAGCCACTCAGCTTCTCTCCCTGCGGATTGACGATTACCAGATCGTCTACTTCTAACAGGCCTTTGCTCATCAAGGTCGGCGTACAAAGGATGTTCCCGTTCTCCAGGCGGACGGAGAGATTACCGTCGGTTGCCGCAACCAGCCCGGTCTGGTGCAGCAATCTGCCGAAGCGGACGATTTCTTCCCGATGATGGTGCTCGCTCTTCATGAATTGAACTGGGACGCCGCGAATGCCCTGATGCTGTATCGTACCGCAGCTTCCGCCCATCCGAAAAGGGAAGTTAAACATTGTAAGGTGACGTAAACACTGGTGGAGGCGACAATCAGGGTGTAACGCAATGCGGACCTGGCTCGCTAAGGGAAAATATCTCTGTGCTGGTTTCGGATTTCGACTACCAACTTCCGGAAGAGCTGATTGCGAAAGAGCCGCTCGCGGATCGCGCGGCATCGCGGCTGCTGCACATCGATCGCCAGCGCGAGAACGTCGAGGATCGGCAATTTCGGGACTTTCCCGAGCTTCTGCGGCTCGACGATCTGCTGGTCTTCAACAATACGGAAGTGTTGCCGGCGCGGCTGTACGGTCACCGCAGCGGAGCGCGCGCCCAGCGATTGTCGGAGCAGAACCCCGCGGCGAAAAATTTCCTGCGAGGCAAAGTCGAGGTGCTGCTGACCAAGCAGCTCCCGTCGCCGCCGATGGAATGGGAAGCTCTGGTGCATCCGGGCCGCAAACTTGGGATCGGAGAGCGAATTTACTTTGGTGGTAATGGAGATGAACGTTCGCACGAGCTGGCAGCGGAAATCGTCTGGAGAGGAAGTTTCGGCGAGCGCCGTCTGCGATTTGATCCCGTAGATAATTTTTTTGCCGTGCTCAGCCGGATCGGACATATTCCTTTGCCGCCATATATCCATCGTCCGGACACTCCGGCAGATCGCGAGCTATATCAGACTGTTTACGCGAAACTGCCGGGCTCCGTCGCTGCTCCCACGGCCGGTCTGCACTTCACTCCGGGGATTCTGCAGAGCATTCGGGAGCGGGGCATCGAGACCGCCGAACTAACCCTGCATGTAGGTCTGGGAACGTTTCAGCCGGTGCGCGAGGAACTGGTCGAGCAGCACAAGCTCCATACGGAATGGTTTGAGATTACGCGTGACACGGCCGAACAGATCCAAAGGGCGCGCGATACGGGGAGGAGAATCGTCGCGGTCGGGACGACAACGGTAAGGACACTGGAGTTCGCGGCGCGAGAACGCTCTGACGGACGAATTACAGCTCAGCGGGGCGAGGCGGATATCTTCATCTATCCTGGATTCGAATTTCGCGTAGTCGGCGCGATGCTGACGAACTTCCATTTGCCTCAATCGACGCTGCTGATGCTGGTGTCGGCTTTCGCCGGTCGCGAGCGTATCCTGCAAGCGTATGAACACGCGGTGCAGGAGCGATACCGGTTTTATTCCTATGGCGACTGCATGTTTGTGGAGTAGAGAAGGCGTGTGAGTTTGGGTGGATAAAGACAGATCACTCGCGGGCTGAAGCCCGCCCGGTATGAAAAAAATAAACCAATTGCAACGGCGCAGCTGAAGCTGCGCCCCTTCAAAGACGGTCTACTCATGCCTCTGTTGCAGGTGCAACACGTTTGCAAAATGTTCCACGTGGAACAATCCATGCTCGGTCTGGGCGGCGGGAGTCAAGTCCGCGCTGTGAACGATGTATCGCTGAGCATTGAAGCTGGCGAGACTCTGGGGCTGGTCGGCGAATCGGGATCGGGCAAGACCACGCTCGGCCGAATGCTGCTACGGTTGATCGAACCCGACTCCGGTGAGGTAATCTTCGATGGCCGTGACATCCTGCGGGCGAGCGGATCGGAATTGCGGCGGCTTCGGCGCGACATGCAGATCATCTTTCAGGATCCCTTCGGATCGCTGGATCCGCGAATGACGGTGGAGCAGATTGTCTGCGAGCCATTAGCGATTCATGGCAATGACGGCAGCCGTTCTCGCCATCAACACGCTGCCGAAATGGTGCGGGCGGTGGGACTGGACGAATCGGCGCTGCGGCGTTATCCGCACGAATTCAGCGGCGGCCAGCGCCAGCGCATCGGCATCGCGCGCGCGCTGATCCTCCGGCCGCGCTTCATCGTCGCTGACGAGCCGGTGTCGGCGCTGGACGTCAGCGTTGGCGCGCAGATCGTGAATCTACTCAGGCAACTGCAACGCGAGTTTCAATTGACGTACCTGTTCATCTCGCATTCCATGCCGATCGTGCGCTATTTGGCCGATCGCATCGCGGTCATGCAACGGGGCGAATTAGTTGAGGTGGGCACGACCGAGCAGATCACAACCGCGCCACGGCATCCCTACACCAAGACGCTGCTGGCAGCGACGCCGGAGATGGAAGCCGGGACGCAGTGATCGCGACCCCGCTTCAGGCGTTCGCACCTTCCGCACCTTACTGAGCTAGGTAACGCGCCACCGCGAAGTTATTTATCACATCGTCCCGTTGCGGTATCGCGGAATTTCCGGCCGCAACGATCTTGCCGTCACTCTGGATCGCCAGCGCGCTGACGAACGAGATGTTGGTCTGACCTACGGTGGTGATTACCGTGCCATTCGTGCCGAAGCTGGTGTCCAGTTGTCCGGTCGTCGTATACCGGGCCAACGCCAGGGATGCGGAAGCCAATTGGGTCGGCGGGACGTAAGCGTTGAACGATGCATCGCCTGCCACTCCTGCCACTACAATCTCGCCGTTCGATTGGATGGCCAGCGCGAAGGCCCCGCTATAGGGGAATGAGCTGCCAAAACCGGTGATCACGCCTCCTCCGACGCCAATCCCAATTCCGGGATTAAAGGTCGTATCGATGCTTCCATTCGGGTTATAGCGGACCACTCCGAAGCCGGTCTGGTTGTTGATGTACATTCGACCGTTGTAGAGATAGTCTGCCAGTCCGCTGGTGATTGTCCCGGCGACGACGATTTTGCCGTTGCTTTGAATCGCGATGCTCGCCGCAGAGGCCACGCACGCCGCTTGTCCCGAGACGCCGAAGTCCGTATCCAGAGTGCCGTTGGTGTTGTAACGGGAGATCGAACCCGCGATGCCACTCGGCAAGGCCGGTGCCGTGGTGATGAGCGTTTCCATTCCCGAGCCCGTGGTCACCAGGATCTTGCCATCCGATTGCAAGGCCATGCCGGTAACGACCAGGGAGTTCAGAATTGCAACGCCGTTGTTGCCAAAAGTCGTATCCACTTGGCCGGTGCTGGTGTAGCGTCCCATGAAGCCGCCGCCGGTCACCAGAATGCTGCCGTTGGGTTGCAAGGCCATGGCGTTGGTTGCTCCCGGCGCAGAATTAATCGAATTGGAGGTGGCAAAACCCTGGTTGCCAAACGTGGTGTCGATACTGCCGTCGGCGTTGAAACGCCCAACCGATCCCTCGTCCAGGAAACCTCCTTCGGCCGCCGCCACGATTTGTCCGTTGGGTTGAATAGCAATGCCAAAGACAATAGCGCCGTCGGCAATCTGGAAGTTGCTGGCCGCAATGCCGCCGTTGCCGAAGCTGGTGTCGAGCGTGCCATTGGTGTTCAGCCGAATCAACGCGGCCTCGCTTCCGCCGGTACTGAGAGCAATCAAGCCGCCGACGATAATCTTGCCGTCACTTTGAATCGCGATGGCATTGTCGGCCGCGGCCGGTTGGGTGAAGCTGGTGCTGAAGATTCCGCCGGTGCCGAAGGTCGGGTCAAGCGTGCCCGCCTGAGCGGCGGCAAACGTGGCGCCGGCAACCACAACGGCTGCTAACAGGAAGGCGAGCATACGGCGGAGGAAAAGATGGGATTGTGCAGGCGGGTTGTTCGACTGCGAAGACTGATGGTTCTCTGCTGTCGTCATGAAGTTCCTCCAGGCTGGTTGACCGCAAGTTGTTGCTGAGGCGCGGTAATCACGCCCATTGCAAGGAAACAGGCCGCAAGTGCTGGACAGGGTAAGCAGACACCACTGGTCGCGTCAATTTGTCAGCGCGGTGTAACCGTCTTGTAAATTCTTCGTAACTTCTCAGCTTGAGGCGCCGGTTTCTTGTGGTATGGGGCCAGACAGAATTCCAACGAGCAAGAGGACGAATGGAGGAATATCGCTAGCGCTCCGAAAAAGCAAGCTGCTTCGTTTCCTGAGGAACGGCGGGTTCGTCGCGAAACGTTGCCCCTTCCAGCCGCAGCAGAAAAGCTTTCACCGGCAGGCCGCCTCCGTAGCCGCCCAGATAACATCCCGCGGCAAGCACGCGATGACAAGGAATGATAATCGCGATGGGATTGTAGTGGTTCGCCTGGCCCACGGCGCGAAAACCATTAGGGTTGTCCACAGCGCGAGCGATCTGGGCGTAGGAACGAGTTTCGCCGTAGGGGATTTTCAGCAACTCGCGCCAGCATCGCTTGCGAAATTCCGTGCCGCGCAAATCAAGGTCGAGATCGAAATCGCGACGCCTGCCTGCGAAATATTCTTCCAATTGCTTGCGGACCGCGCGCGTGCGCTGCTCCGATTCTTCCCACGCGATCTCGCGGCCATCGATTCGCTGCGGTATCCCGCGATCGAATTCAAGCCAGACCAGCGCGGAGCCGGAAACTCCAATCAACAACGGGCCGACGGGCGAAGTCATTCGCGAGTAGTAGAGCGTTTCCATGACATCTCCGACGGCCAGATTATCAGGTATCAGCGCCATTGCCGGTCCGGCCGTGCCTATAGCATGAGCCCATTCAGCGTCACGGTGTGGACGAACTCGGCTGTGGTACCGTCGCGCTCACCGCTCTGCCGCAATGAGGGCAGCAGACATAATCTCGCCGCATGGGGCGGCCGCAGCCTGGGCAACTCGGCAGAATCGCGAATCCGCACTTCGGACAGAAGGCGAAATCCGCTCCGACCGGCGCGCCGCACTTCGGACATGGCGCCAGCAGTGGAACCCGCAGCAGGAAGTAAGCGATAAATCCGATCGGCTTGGGAATAAGAATGACCAGCAGCGTCCACAGAATCGCATTCATCCGGCGCCGTTTCGCGTCGGCATAGACGTAACCCGTCAGCAGAATGACCGCGCCCAGAAGCAATGCGGCCACTGCGCCCAGCAGGTCCCACCAGGGCGCCGGTGGCAGTTCCTGAGGGCCCGCGAAATGCGGGACAACAAATTGCAACGGGACTTCGATGGCCACGATCGCAATGCCGGCGGCGATGGTCCAGCCCAGAGGGATAATGCTCAGTTCCTGCTGCAATCGTGACTTGCGCTGTGTCATTGGCGCTCTCCTTCCTGGTGCTCCCCGAGAACGGCCATGGTCAGCGAGCGATCGATCACCGGACGCGAGGATGCGAGCATCACGACCGCGATGGCAACGGCAGGCAAAGTTGATGCGACAAAGAGGCCTTGCTGTACGATGGCCGGCGACAGTCCCAGCCGTGCCGCAACCCAGCCGCCGAATCTCCACCATAACCAGGATGAAACCGCGGAGGTCATGACTCCGAGGCAGAAGGAGATCGCGATCAAAACCATCCGCGAGCGCTGCTCCTGAAGATACAAAGCGCGCTCGCGCACGCGCGCCTGAGTGGCTGTGACCAGCGAGCGAGTTGCGGTGACGCTAACGGCTCGCAGGAGTCGGCCGGTGTGGTCGAAGTCGCTCGCGTATTGAGCGCAATCGGAACACCCGGCCAGATGGGATTCCAGCCAAACCGAGTCCGGAGCGGCGATGTCTTCGGTTCCGCGACGAGTAATCAGATCGATGGCGCGATCGTGGTCCTGGTTCTTCATAGTGCGTCCTCCTTTAGCAGCGGGCGCAGTGCATTTACGCCGCGATAGATTCGCGTCTTCACCGTCGCAACCGGAATCTTGATCAACGTTGCTATCTCCTCCAGCTTCATTTGTTCGTGAAACCGTAACACCACTACCTCGCGGAAAAGCGGCGAGACTTTTTCCAGGGCTGCGTCGAAGCGCTCCTGCTCCTGTAGCTTCGCTGCCGTATCGAAGGGTGAGGGACCTATCGCCTGCGGCTCAAACGGCGCGCCATCCTCAGGGTCCTGAATCTCGTCAAGACTGGCGGGACTTCGCTTGCGCAGATAATCGATGGCCACGTTGTGCCCAATCGACATCAGCCAGGTGACAAAGCGATTCTTCCCGTCATAAAGATGTCCTTTTTCCAGTACTCGCAACCACGTCTCCTGAAACAGATCCTCGGCGACGGCGCGATTGCCGGTCAAATGCAGCAGGTAGCGCAGCAGTCGATGCTGATACTGTTCGATGAGCGCATCGAGCAGATCAGGATCGCGGCGCCGGAGTCCCCGTGCGATTTGGGCCTCTTCGGTCTCCATCGGTGCCAGCAAGCTGAAGGCGGTGGCGATCATACTAATGGATACGAGGCAAGGACGGAAAAAGACTCAGATCGGGCAATTAGCAATTAGCAGCTGGCAATCGCCTCTTCTGCCTCTCCAATCGGCAATGGGGAAAACGACCGGTCCTGACCTTACGACGATTTCTGATGCAGAGGTGCGTCCGAAATGCCATCGTCCTTATCTAAACCCTTGTAAGCTGATAGCAGACGGCTGAAAGCTGATGACTTCTTGATCATCCACGTCCTACATCTCGGCCTGGTCTCCTATGAGACCGCATTGCAGTTGCAGAAGACGCTCTCGCAATTGCGCAAGGACGGCCGCATCGAGAACACGCTGCTGTTGCTCGAGCATCCTCCGGTACTCACGCTTGGACGCAATGCGAAGCTGGAGAACGTGCTCGCCTCGCCTGAGTTCCTGGCGCAACGCGGGGTTGAACTCTTCGAAATCGATCGCGGTGGCGACGTTACATTCCATGGTCCCGGACAATTAGTCGCCTATCCGATCTTTGATCTGCGCAGCTTCGACCCCAAAATCGGAGCGGTAGAGTTCGTTCGCCGATTAGAAGAAGTGCTGATCCGCACCAGCGGGGATTTCGGCATCGGCACGCAGCGTATCAAGGGTCTAACCGGAGTTTGGACCTATGCTCTGCTAAACAAGCCTGAGGCTAAGATTGCGGCGATCGGGGTGCATATCTCACGCGGCGTGACCACCCACGGATTCGCCCTCAACGTCAGCACCGATCTGGAATATTTCACCTTGATCGTTCCTTGTGGACTGACCAATAAACCGGTGACCTCGATGGAGCGCGAACTGCAACGAGCTTTGAACATCGATGAAGTTGCCACGGCGATATCGCGTAACTTTGGACGCGTCTTCCAATCACAGATGCTATGGCTGGAATCATTGGACGATTTGCTTGCCCAAACTGCCGTGCGCGTAGCGCCTTGTCCGGAGCCGGAGCGATCACCGGCGAACCAGGACACGCCCGCGCGTCCCCCAAAACAGCTGCGAGAACTACACGGCGACGGCAGCGAACTGGCCTGATTGCCACAGGTAACCGCGCTTGCCGCTTGCCTCAATTATGGTGAGACGTCCTCGACAGATGGGCCGTCGTTTAGTAGCTTTCCTGAGGCTAGAGCAGCTTACTATCCAGTGATATGCGGAGCTATTAGCGGATGACAGCTGGTAGCCCAAAGGCCTCGTGATCTACAGCATTTACAAGGGCTACTGGTTCTGGGCCGTCCGCCGATCGTCGATCTTTGGCACGACTTGCGCGCCGTGACGAGCGAAATCCGCCCGGACCGGATAACCGGGCTTGATCAGAAAAGACGATGAAGAAAGAAGAGGTATCTCGCCGAAATGGCACGTCTGCTCTCAGTAAATGTCGGTCTTCCACGTGACGAGAGATGGAACGGCAAAACTGTCCGAACGGCGGTGTGGAAGTCTCCTATTGTGGGGCGGCGCATGGTGCGCAAACTCAATATCGATGGTGACGGGCAAGGTGATCTCACCGGCCATGGAGGGGAACAGCGCGCCGTTTTTGTCTACCAGATCAGCTCCTATCATTACTGGGAGAGCTTTCTGGGCCGCAATGATTTTACTTTTGGCCAGTTCGGCGAAAACTTCACGGTCGACGGGCTTCCGGATGACCAGGTTTGCATTGGCGATCGATACCGCATCGGCGACGCAGTATTCGAAGTGACGCAGCCGCGTGTGACATGCTATCGCGTCGGCATCCGCATGAATGAACCTCGTATGCCGGCGCTTCTCGTAGCACATCACAGACCGGGATTCTACTTTCGCGTGTTGCAGGAGGGAGAAGTTGGCGAGGGCGATGACATCGTAAAAGTTGCCGATGGCCCAGAGCGCATCACCGTGGCCGAGGTTGACGCCCTCCTGTATTTGCCAGGACATTCTCGCGAGCAACTGCAACGCGCGCTACGGATTCCCGCGCTCAGCAGGGGTTGGCAGAGTTCGTTTCAGGCAATACTTGAGCAAGACTTGAGTTCCAAAACTGCCGCGGGGAATCCGGGACTCGCATCAGAGGAGGAAGCTCCAGCATGGCCCGGGTTCAGACAAATGCGAGTCACGCAGATCCGTAAGGAGAGTGATAGCGTGACTTCCTTTGTTCTCGCGCCGATTGAGGGACAGATGCTTCCCACCTTCCACGCCGGTCAATTCGTCGTCTTGCGGTTGCTGGTCGATCCGGACAAGCCTCCGATTCTTCGCAGCTATTCTTTATCTGATCTGCCAGTAGCCGATCATTTCCGCATTGCTGTCAAGCGCGAGTCAAACGGCGTTGGAAGTTCTTTTTTGTGCAGCCGCGTGCGAGAAGGCGATGCAGTGGATGTGAGCGCCCCGCGGGGAAGCTTTACCCTACAACCCGGTGCGAATCCTGTGGTTTTGCTCAGTGCCGGAGTCGGCGCAACGCCCGTGATGTCGATGCTGCATGCACTCGCTGCGGAAAAATCCGGCCGAGAGATCTGGTGGATCTATGGAGCGCGCAATAGCGTCGACCATCCGTTCGCCGGAGAATCACGTTCTTTACTGCGACAGCTCCCTCGCGGACGAAGTTACATCGTGTACAGTAGACCCGCGGCAACCGATCAACTTGGGTTGGATTTTGATGCGTCAGGTCATATCGACGCAGCATTGGTGGCGAAGATTGGGGTGTCACCCGATAGCGGATTCTATCTATGTGGCCCATCTTCGTTCTTGGAGAGTATGCGCGATGGGCTGCGACGTTGGGGTGTGCCTGCCGAAAATGTGCACGCGGAAATCTTCGGTGCCCTTGAAGGCATTACACCCGGCATGGCAGGGGTTATTCATACACCGCATCTGCCCGACGGCCCCCAGGGATCCGGCCCGTCAGTCTCATTTGCGCGCAGCGGGATCACGGCCGCGTGGGACCCCAAATATCAGAGTTTGTTGGAACTGGCTGAAGCGTGCGACGTTCCGGTCAGATGGTCATGCCGGACTGGAGTGTGCCACACCTGCATGACGGGCCTGATTGGCGGATCGAGTCACTACAACCCCGAACCCCTGGAAAGGCCGGCGCCGGGAAATGTTCTGGTGTGCTGCTCACAGCCGGACGAAAATCTGATTCTTGATCTGTGATCATATGCAAATGGCGGGCTGCGACGTCGTCACAGCGCCGATACGGAAATCATGCAGAATCTCCGAGCACACGAGTGCCGAAGTAATAATGAAATAGGAAAGTAAAGGCAGCGCACTCGTCCTTGCACATTCATGCTCTCTAAATGCGCTAATTCTTCTTGTTTGAACGCGCTTCGCTATTTTCACGAACGAAATCTCTACTTGCTGGAATCGGGTTGAGGGGTCTTGGACGATGAAATCGACGATACCTTCATGTCAAGTGCTCAGCAGACAATTTTCTTAGCTTTGATCGCGTGCTGGGCCGGCCGCCGTGATCGCACACTCTGGAGTGAGCGAAGAAGCAGCGCGACTTGACGAGTTGTAGCTCCGATTCCGCTGAAGCATTTATTTTCTTATCAATTGAGGGATCAAGATGAACGATCAACAAAAGAAGGAGCAGTATTCTGGAGCGCGAGATCAAGAGACCCGTGCAGCACTGGATCAGCATTGGGCGGCGTCCGATGCCAACGATTTTCAAACCGAGCACGTCATCTATCACGAGGACGCGGTACTGGAATACCCGCAGTCGGGCGAGCGAACCCGTGGTCGAAGCAACATACAGAACCAACGGGCTAGTCAGCCGAGCAAAAAGCGCTTCACCGTCCGGCGAATCATTGGCGGAGGTGATCTTTGGGTCACGGAATTCATCCTGACCTATGACGGCAAGCCGTCCTACACCGTGAGCATCATGGAGTTCAGGGGCGACAAGGTGGCGCGGGAAACACAGTACTTTGCGGATCCGTTCGTGGCTCCTGCATGGCGCGCTCAATGGGTCGAACGGATGGACACGTAATCTAGAGGCGAGAATTCGCTATGCTGCCTCCCTTTCGAACAGCATCCAAGCCGCGCGACTAATCTCGTTGCTCGACAAACCTACTTCCCGCCTGCACGGAATAGAAAACGAAAAGGTTGCACCCGGACCATCGTTTCTTGCTGCCCACATGCGGCCTCAAGTGACTGGCGGGGCGTTTATCGTTACCCGCTTCAAAGAACTCAAGCCGATAAAACGGGACGGGTGTTCAACCGGAAAGTCGAAGTGCGTCAATCAAAGCGGCCAGAGCGGCAGGTTGATTCCGACGGCTGGGATAGTAGAGGAAGTATCCGGGGAATGATGGGCACCAGTCCCTCAGCACTTGAACCAACCGCTTCTGGGCGATCAGGTTCGCCAGACTACCTTCCATGGCTGTTCCAATCCCGACTCCATCCAGTACCGCCTGAATGACGAGGTCTGGATCGTCGAAGGATACCGGTCCTTGAGGGCTTACCGTGAGCGCTTTCCGGCCCTTCTCAAACTCCCATCGATAAAGTCGGTTGCTGAAGCGAAAGCCTATGCAGGAGTGGTCTTTCAGATCCTGCGGATGGCGCGGGACGGGGTTGGATTCGAAATAGTCGGGAGAGCCGACAACCGCGAGACGCATGGGTTTGGTTACCCGAACAGCGATCATGTCGCGCTGGATGAACTCGCCGAGCTGGACGCCAGCATCGTACTCTCCAGCGACGAGATCGACCGGGTCGTTGGAAGAAGTCACTTCCAAGACAATTTCAGGATAAGTGCGAGCGAATTGCGCGAGCTTCGGCAGAATTATCATCTCCGTGGCCGTGCGCGGAAGGATGAGCCGTATTCGGCCGGACAGAGTTTCTCGTTGCTTCCTGGTTTGCGCAACCGCTCTCTCGATCCGCTCCAGGGCAGGCGCGAGTTCGTGAAGCAGCGCTGCGCCCGCGGCTGTGGGAGAGACGCTTCGCGTGGTGCGAGCGAGCAGTTGTAATCCCAAGCGCTTTTCAAGTCCTCGCATGGAATGGCTCAGAGCAGACTGCGACACGCCCAGCCGGGCGGCGGCGCGTGTGAAACTGCGCTCCTCTGCGACGATTGCGAAGGCGGAGAGTTCTCCCAGATCGTTTTTCATGATTCATGAATTGTACTCATCACTCTTTGAATCATGGACCATCTAGTCTCATAAACCGCATCCACCTAGACTAGTAGTTGTCGAGCACGATCGACTCGGGAGAAATTATGCAAAAGCGCAGATTGGGAGAAAGCGGTCTTGAGGTCTCAGCACTCGGCCTTGGTTGCATGGGGTTGAGTTTCGGCCTCGGCCCCGCCACGGAAAAGTCAAAAGCCATCAAGCTCATCCGCGCCGCCGTCGAACGCGGCGTCACCTTTTTCGATACCGCCGAAGTCTACGGCCCTTACGCCAACGAAGAAGTCGTGGGCGAAGCGCTCGCGCCCTTTCGCAAGAGTGTCGTCATCGCAACCAAATTCGGCTTTGAGCCCAATCCCAACGACGGTGGCAAGTGGACAGCCCTCAACAGCCGCCCCGAGCACATCAAACAGGTCGTCGATGCTTCGCTCAAGCGTCTCAAAACCGACACCATCGACCTCTTCTACCAACATCGCGTCGACCCCAACACGCCCATCGAGGAGACCGCCGGCGCAGTCAAAGATCTGATTCAGGCAGGCAAGGTAAAGCACTTCGGCCTCTCCGAAGCAGGTGCGAAAACAATTCGCCGCGCTCACGCCGTGCAGCCCGTAGCCGCGTTGCAAAGTGAGTACTCGCTGTTCTGG
Organism: uncultured Acidobacteriaceae bacterium; assembly: GCA_963818905.1. GTDB lineage: Bacteria > Acidobacteriota > Terriglobia > Terriglobales > Acidobacteriaceae > Bog-257. The sequence goes on along the minus strand of CAWFUE010000076.1, from coordinate 31,959 downwards.
CGGGAGCCCGAGCAATCCGTGATGCCCACACTCGAAGAGCTCGGCATCGGCTTCGTTCCGTTCAGCCCGCTCGGCAAAGGCTTCCTTACTGGGAAAATCGACGCATCGACGAAGTTCGACAGCACCGACTTTCGCGCTATCGTTCCGCGATTCAGCGAAGAGAATCGCAAAATCAACCAAGCCCTCGTCGACGTGGTAAGAAAGTTTGCCCAGCAGAAGAAAGCCACGCCGGCGCAAATCGCTCTCGCATGGCTCCTCGCAAAGAAGCCTTGGATCGTGCCGATACCAGGCACGACTAAGCTCTCGCGACTCGAAGAAAATCTCGGCGCCACATCCATCGAGCTCACTGCAGAAGATGTGCGCAGACTTGAAGAAACCTCATCTGCGATCAAGGTCGAAGGCGATCGTTATCCCGCAACCCATCAGAAGTTGATCGATCGCTAATCGTGACTTGTTGCACTTAAATCAATGGCGGAGATTGGAATGAACATATCGTTTGAAAACAAAGTGGCTCTCGTGACAGGTGCGGCTTCCGGGTTGGGACTGGCCACGGCGAAGGCATTTGCCGAAGCAGGCGCATCCGTGGTGCTCGCCGATTGGAATGAAAAGGAAGTGAAGGCCGCGGCGAAAGACCTGGCGAACAAAGGCCATAAAACACTTGCCGTTCTGTGTGACGTTTCGGATGACACGCAGGTGGAGGCCATGGTCAAGCAAACCGTTTCCACGTTCGGGCGGCTAGATGCCGCCTATAACAATGCCGGCATCCAAAACGTTCTCGCCGAAACGGCTGATTCTCCTCGCGATGACTACGATCGTGTAATGGCGATCAACCTCCGCGGCGTGTGGAGTTGCATGAAATTTGAATTGCAGCAGATGCGCCAGCAAGGCAGCGGCGCCATCGTGAACTGTTCTTCGCTGGGAGGCCTTATCGGCGGCAACCAACGTGGAACGTACCATGCCGCCAAGCACGGCGTCATCGGGCTCACCAAGAGTGCGGCGCTTGAATACGCGACGCGCGGCATTCGCGTGAACGACGTTTGTCCCGGCATGATTCAAACTCCAATGTCGGACAAGATGATCGCCGAAGGCCAGGGACCGGAGCTGGACAGGATGCTCAAGACCTTCGTACCAATGAAACGATTAGGACGGCCGGAGGAGATTGCTGACGCCGTCCTGTGGCTTTGCAGCGATGCAGCCAGCTACGTGACCGGACAGTCGATCTCGGTCGACGGGGGCTATGTGATGCGCTAGATGGCGCACCTGCGCGATTCGGACACGTCCGGGCACGAAACAGATCCAGGGCGCAATTAGGTGGCTGTGTTACGGGATGGTACAAGTGATTGATAGCAGGATAGTTGAATTGGTAGCGCTATCGGGAATCGAACCCGAGTTTGAAGATTGAGAATCTTCGAGCCCGGATAGCCCTGCCTTACGCCATTCTGCCAAGTAGTTGAATACAAATCAATTCGCTCCAGCCAAAGACACGCAGGTCTGTCCCGTAGCGCAGTCAAGTGTTGGCTATTTATGGGGATTGTTGGGTGTAAAAGTCACATTTTAGTCACACCGGGGTGGGGTGAACCCCTCCGTTGAGACAATCCTTGATTGGCACATTTGACGTTCGCTCGTTGAGCGCGCCACCACCGATCCTTCCCCATACCGTTCAGTTTCGCTCGGGTTGTAGAATGCACGTGCGCGGCGGTCCCTATGGCAATCCAATTTCGTTGTGAGAGTTTGTCGTCACGTTTTCAGAGTCCCTCTGGCGAAACTCACTCCGAGCGGAAGCTCCAAGTTCGTTTTGATCCACTGCTCGGAATTTCATCGCGGATTGCTGAAGGGGTAAAGTTGCAGACGCGTACTGTGGGCGCGCACTCCGCATTTCAGGCACCTGACCCGAATTGCCCCTTCTGCGCAGATCGCATACACAAACTGACTCCGCGGTTTGCCAAGGAAATCACGCAAGTGGGACGTATTCAGGTTGGAGATACGGTGGTATTTCCTAACCTGGTGCCGTACTCGAAGCATGCGGCGGTAGCGGTGTTCACCACCCGGCATTGGCTGGACGTTCGTGAGTTCACGCCCGTGCTGATCGCTGACAACCTGACCGCCTCCCTCGAATACATACGCACGGTCTCTGCCGCCGATCCAGATGCCCGATTCTGTGCCTACAACATCAATTATCTGTATCCCTCCGGTGGCTCCCTGCCTCATCCCCATAGCCAGGTGTATCTCGACCCGTTCCCGACTTCGATGATGCGCATGCAGCAAACAGCTGTTGCAGCCTACCGGCAAGCAAACGGCTCCTGTTTCTGGGACGATCTCATTTCAGCGGAAACCGAACGCAAGGACCGCTTCATCTGCCGCGAGGGTTCAACCGCCTGGATGACACCGTTCGCGCCGATCGGGTTCAACGAAGTCCGCGCGGTACTTCCCGAGCGAAGAACGCTCCTTGACCTGTCGTCTGCCGATGTCGAGGGGCTCGCGTCGGGAATGAGCCGGGTCCTCGCGTGGTATCACTCGATAGGTTACGACAGCTTCAATCTGGCGATGTATTCTGGTGAGCTGAATAAGGAAGGTGCGGATCGGGTTAACCTGGCGATGATTACACGGACGGCAATGACGCCGTTTTATCGCAGCGACTCAATGCATCTTGAACGGTTACATTGGGAAGCGGCACTCGATCGCACCCCGGAGGATGTCGCCGCCGATATCCGTAAATATTTCAGCAGCACGAAGGCAGCATCTGCCTAACCTGGCGGCCATTTCATGTCCCGACCTCCAAGCACATGGATGTGCAGGTGAAAAACGGTCTGGCCGGCACCTGGGCCGACGTTACAGACCGTACGAAACGTCCCCTCGACCTTGCGCTCTTGCGCAATACGAGCTGCGACAAGATAACAGTGGCCGATGAGATCAGCATCAGTTAGCTGCGCTTCCGGCAACCCAGAGATGTGCTTCTTGGGAACAACAAGGACGTGAGTTGGAGCCTGCGGGTTAACGTCTTCGAAGGCGTACGTGCGGTCGTCTTCAAACACCTTTCTTGAAGGCACCTTGCCTTCGACGATGTTACAAAAAAGGCAATCAGGCATGAGGGCCTCTCACATTTACAGAGATTGCGACCGTTAAAACATTCTAAACCGATTTAGCGAGATCGCCACGAATTCCTGTACCACGATTGCAACGCAAGGACAGCCAGATCTGTCGCAAGCATCAAACCAGTTCGCAATGCTGCAGTTTCTGCGCTGCCGTAGAGCGCCAATTTTCTAGAAAGGTTTCTTGAGGCTGGCGAATGGATCGCTGGACATTCTGCCACGCTTGTGCCGCAACGTGGACAATCGGCGGGTAGGCTCTTCACTTCATTCCAGCATTTCGGACAGAGTACAAACATGACTCACCTCCTGTGTTCCCATAAAGGACACACGCGGGCGAGACGCTCCGGCATCTCTCGCTGAGACGATTGCCGCGTCGCCTAGCGGCATTCACAACGTAATTCTTGGATACATGTCGCTGGGGATTTGGACATACGACCGAAAGCGACGATTCCCGAGACAAGGTCCCTTGTCAGGAGTCATCAGCCTTCTCGGTTCACTGAGCCGGGCAGTTAGCGGTGGTACTCCTTCACCGATAACACTTCATTCGCCAGTTTATTTACATGACGTCGCCTGTCAAGGAGATTCCGGTTGTGCATCGTGATTCCTCTTGCGGCTAACGGGTAGGAGATTCCGTCCGCGGGCCTGTTACTTGCGTAATCAAAATCAGTTCTCATATTCGGCTTAGCTCTTCCGTTTCAACCCCGAACACTTGGCGATACAAATCTTCGGCGTAGCTGGTTTCCAACGGCTGAGCCTCGACTAACTTGAACGTGCGGGTACCGTCTTCTCGGCGTTCGGCTCGCAGGAAGACGGCATTGTCTCTGTGGCCCTCGTAGAAGACGCGGGCGAACTCGTGCAGATGCGTTACATAGAACATTTTCATGCGCTTCTCCAGCAAAGCGCAGACGATCTGCCGGGCAATTTCCGACCCCTCTCGCTCGTTCGTTGCCGCGAAGGATTCGTTAAAGAGCAACAGCGACTGCGGCTTGATGTGGTTGACGATGTCGTTCATTCTCGCGAGTTCCTCGTCCAACTTGCCACTTTTCATCGTCGTATCTTCTTCGCGCTTGTAATGCGTCAATAACGCCGGGCATACCTCCGCGGTAAGTGATTCAGCTCCGACGAACAGACCGCATTGCATCATGATTTGCGCAACGCCAATGCTGCGCAGGAAGGTTGATTTTCCGCCCTGGTTCGCTCCGGTAACGATCACCAGGTTTTTACCATCCGCCTTGCCGGTATTGGCAACGACGCCGCCCTGCATCTGGAGCGCCAGGGAAACATCATAGAGGCCGCTGAAGGTGTGCCTTTGTTCTGCCGAGGTATCGGGCTCTGGAAACGCGACCGGCAAGCCTTTGGCCACCAGTGCATCATGCAAATTCAAGCAGCCGATGTAAAAGGCCAGTTCCGTGCGCAGCATCGTGAAGAAGTTCACGACGTGGTCCGCGGACTGGGCGAGAGAGCGCGCAATGCGGCTGATGGCTCGGCTTCTCATCTCCGACATGATCCGTCCCCCCGCCTCATCATGAGGATCGAGGTGATAGTCCGCAAGAATGAACATTAGCGCGGCGATACCGACCAGCTTCTGCGGACCGTGGGGCGGCGCCGACCTCACGATTGCAGTCGTTCGAGACCGAGCTCCTGACTAAGAGGGAAAAATCTCGTCGGTCGGCGGCGATCAATACGAATCGACTTGAGTGAAAGACGTTCAACCTTGTTCTATCGATTGAGAACGTCAGGTTTCGCACTTCTGGTCTTCTCCCTCTGTGAACGCCGGTGAATAGCAGCGTGCGCCACTCGGGTACCGTTCGACGAGCCATCCACAAGCGGCAACTGCAGGCGCTTGCACACGTCTTCGGAGTAGGCGGAATCAGCGCGGAACTTCACTCCCACTTCCTTGAACCACACCAAGGCCTCTTCGCCGGTGCCGTCGATGAAACTGACCTCAGACAAATCGATGACGAAGCTGCAAGGAGCTTTAGAGCGCGCAATTAACATACGGGCGTGTTCTGCAAAGTCCCCTACCAATCGACCTTCCATACGCATCGTGATGCTGTCTGGAAGCTCATGAAATTCCATTCGAAACATCCCGGGTCTCCATTCGTGCCGAGGCTTGCATCTCGGAACGAATGGATAATGCAGATGGCCTGCCAGACGGCAATTGCAGCAAATTATTGAATAACAGCGGCAGGAGGTATGAATCCGTAGTCCGATCTGCCCTGATGTGGGCAATTGCCAGGTCCCGCCCGAAGGCAGTTCGGGAAAAGATTAGATTGCAAAAACGATCCTTGACTGCAGTCTGGATCGAAACTCGGGCAGGATCCTAGCCCTGGGTGCGCCAACATGCGCCGAGGGCGTGCCATCCATTTGCCTTTGATATACAATACCGAACACTTCGGTGGGGTTTTCAAGAACAAACTGGAAGTGAGGCAACAATGCTTAAGTTCCTGGCTGCGGCGGCAGCGCTATGTCTGCTGACTTGCGGACTAGCGCGTCCATCATGGGCGCAAAGTGTCGATGTTCACCTTGCGCCACGAGAGTCGGCAGTGCCTCATCGTCAGGCAACGTTGGACGTCGGCGGAACCACCGATCCAGCACTGCTGACGCATACCAAGCCGCTGCAGAAGGATGTGGATTTAGTGCTGGTTCCGGTGACCGTCACCGATCCCATGAATCGCCTGGTCGCAGGTCTCGAAAAGGAAAGCTTCGTAGTGCGGGAAAACGGACAACCGCAGACGGTTCGGTCTTTCTCCACGGAAGATGCACCGATCTCGTTGGGAGTCATCTTCGATGTAAGCGCATCGATGGCTGACAAGATCGACGAATCGCGTCAGGCCATAGTCGAGTTCTTTCGCACGGCAAATCCTGAAGATGAGTTCTTTGTCGTGACCTTTTCCGATCATCCAGAAGTGCTGACGGATTTTACCCCCTCGGTCGAGGACATCCAGAAGCAACTTGCCTACGCAGCTCCCAAAGGGTGCACCTCCTTGCTGGATGCCATTTACCTTGGCATCGACCGTATGCGCGCAGCACGTAACGAGCGTAAGGCCCTGCTGATTATCTCTGACGGAGGGGACAATCACAGCCGCTACACGGAAAGCGAGATTATGGACACGGTGCGCGAGGCGGATGTCCAGATCTATGCCATGGGAATATTCAACTTTCAGGCGAAGACGCCTGAAGAGCTGCACGGTCCCGAACTTCTCAGCGCAATTACCGCAGCTACCGGTGGACAGACACTCTTTATCCGCTCTTTGCGCGATCTGCCGGACGCTGCGGCCAAGATCGGAATCCAGCTGCGCAATCAATATCTGCTGGGATACCGTCCGACGAATCCAAGCCATGATGGTAAGTGGCGGAAGATCAAGGTTAAGGTGAACCCTCCGCAGGGATTGCCGCCGCTGCACGTGTACGCCAAGAGCGGCTACTACGCAGCTGCGGAGTAAATCTCGTGCGGGTCGGGATTGTTCGGCCGCACTCTAGGATGTTGCTTACATACTTCCGGTCCAACCGAGCCAATCTGGGCAGGCTGCGTTAAGATGATCGCGGTAGAGTACTAACGTAGCCGCGGCCGGACGATTCTCGGCGATTCCCGCGATGTCAGTCATCTCAGCAAACGTGAATGCGCCAGCCAGCGCTGGAAAAACCGCGGTCATCACCGGAGCCTCGAGCGGCATTGGTCTGGAACTGGCACGCCTGTTCGCGGCGGACGGTTATCAGCTCGTGTTGGTAGCACGCAATCGCGCCGCCCTGCGCGAGCTTGGCGACGAGTTGCAAGCCCGGCACCAGGTCGGGGTGCGAATTCTGCCTAAGGATCTCGCCCATCCCGCCGCTCCCACCGAACTCTATGCTGAGTTGCAGGAAGCCGGCGTTAGTATCGACGTGCTGGTAAACAATGCCGGCTTTGGAGGGAGCGGACCGTTTCTCCATACCGATTGGCACAACGAAGCCGAAATGCTCCAGGTCAATGTTGTCGCCGTTATCCATTTGACCAAACTATTCTTGCCGCAGATTTGTGCCAAACGCGGCAAGGTGCTCAACGTCGCCAGCCTGGCGGCCTTCATGCCGGGACCTTACACCGCAATCTATTACGCCAGCAAAGCTTTCATTCTGCACTTCACTGAGGCGTTGGCGGAGGAATTGAGTGGAACCGGCATGACCGTCACGTGTCTATGCCCCGGGCCCGTGTTGACTAACTTTCAGCAGCGTGCCCATGTCGGCGGAAGCAGCCGCGCCAACCAACCCCTTCTTATGGATGTGCGGAAGGTGGCTCGGATTGGCTATGCGGGCATGAATGCCGGCAAGCGGTTGGTGATTCCCGGATGGAAGCCAAGGCTGCTATCGGAGCTGTTGCGGCTGGTTCCGCGAAATAGCGTTACGAAAACGGTCGCAGGCATGTACCAAAGCAACCGGCACTAGATTTCTTGTCGGCCCTTGCCGCCGCTCAAACCGTCACAGTCTTTGCGATCTCGGGCTGAGCCGGTTGATGCGCAACTTCCGACGACTGAATTGCCAGGACAATGTCGTCCTCCTGAAGGGCGCGATCCAGAGACAGCAGCGGGTCCCAACGGCCAAGCCCGGTTCTCTGCAGCTGTTGTTCCAGACATGTTCTCAGCAACTCGGATAGTACTTCCGCCTGCACGTCAACCGATAGAGCGCTGCGGTACCGCCAAATTCGTTTGAGTGCATTCGGGGACAGACGAATGCTCACCGAATGGGTAGTCTCTCCCGACCGCAGCTCGACGTGAAAGGTTTCACGCGGAATCCACCCGCCATCTTCGCTACGCTCCAGAGCGTTCGGAAATGGGTTGGCAATCTGCCATCGCACGGTAATGGAGTATTCCAGCTCGATACCCTGCTGGGCAAGGTCGCGCTTAAGCGCGGCGGCAATTCTGCTCGCCGTTGCTAGGGCTGAAACCTCACTCAGCACGACTTGCATGGCTAGGTGGGAAGTCTCGAACAGTCGTGGCAGTTCCTGGAAAGTACTGTCTTTCAGGTCAAGAGAGTGCAACAGTTTGACCGAGTCAAACTCTTTTATGAGCTTGGCTCTCAATGAATCCGGAGTCATCATGGCACACCTCCTTGCAATGGTGCTTACGTTCCATGCGTCAGCACGGATATGTGGGAAACCGCTGCGAGGCAGTCGTTCGCCAGCCTGCGGACTGCGGCCGCATCCCAATAATGCAAGGCTTCTTTCGCGAGTTTCTGCAAATCGCAAGTGCGAAGTTCGCGAAATATCGCCTTCATTTCGGCTGCCTGCGCCGGCCTCACGCTTAGTTCGCGAATACCGAGGCCGGCGAAAATCGCGGCTGACGCGGGATCAGAGGCTGCATCGCCGCACACGGAAACATGGCGCTGACGACTCGCAGCGCCTTCGACCACAGTTTTGATCAAACGCAAGACCGCGGGGTGCAATGTGTCCTGAAGCTCTCCGACGGCAGCATTGCCGCGTTCCGCTGCCATGGTGTACTGCGTCAGGTCATTGGTACCGATGCTGAAGAAGTCGAGATTCTCGGCCAATTCCGCAGTGACGAGCGCGGCCGAAGGCACTTCGATCATGATGCCGCGTTTGAGCGGCCAAGCATGCGGTATTCCCTGGGTGTCCAGTTGCTGGTGCGCCTGCTCCAACAGGTGCAACGCTTCCTCTACCTCCTTTACCAGCGAGATCATGGGAAACATCAGCCAGATTTCGTACCCCACGCCCGACCGCAGGATTGCACGCAAGTGCGGGAGGAACAGGTCCGGACAGTGCAGCGACAGGCGGATGCCACGAACTCCCAGGTAAGGGTTGTGTTCCTTCGTCTGGCGCAGGAACGACAGAGGCTTATCGGCTCCTACATCAAGCGTGCGAACGATAATAGGCCCTGAAATAAGGGCATATATCTCTCGCAACGCCCGAATTTGTTCATCTTCACTGGGGGCCTGAGTGTGAGACAGAAAAAGAAATTCGGTCCTCAGCAGCCCAACGCCCTCGGCACCACTCTCTGCGGCAACGGCGGCGTCACGCGCATTGCCGATATTCGCGAGCACACGTATGCGTGTGCCATCGAGGGTGACACTGGGCTGGGAGCGGGCTGCCTCAGCCTGGATTCTGCGCCGCAGCTGAACCTGCCTAGTTGCTTCGAGTCTCGCTATGGTCTGGCCATCAGGATCGACCCAGACCTCGCCGGTCGAGCCGTCGATGCCGACACTTTTCCCGATGTCGGATTCGCTAATGCCGGTCGCTCCCACGACCATGGGAATGCCGAGCGTCCGCAGAATGATGGCGCTGTGCGACGTGGCGCTGCCTTTGGTGGTGATCACCCCAAGCACTATCGCTGGGTCGGAGAGGGCCGCTTCGCTGGGAAGCAATTCATCGGTGAAAAGAATGGCTGGATGAACCAGACGAATCGTGGGTTCTGCCTCACCGCCTTTCATCTGACGAAGAACGCGGCGTGCTATATCGCGCACATCTGCAGCTCGCTCCCGCAAATAAGCATCGTCCATCGCTTCATATTGGGCGGCAAGCTCGCGAGTAACCTCGAGCCACGCGGGGCTCGCCGCGAGACCCTTCCTTTCCACCAAAGACCGGAGCTTCGCCAGTACGACTGGATCGTCCAGAATGAGCGCCTGCGCTTCGAGGATAGCGTCGCTACCCGTACTGGTTTCGAAATCGCGGACTCTGGTGCGCCGGAGCTCGTTGTTCGCCGCATGCATTGCGGCCGTGAGCTTCGCCAGTTCTTCTGCGGGCTCCCCTGTGAGTTCAGCCTCTGGGGGTTCTGCAACCTGCAGCATGGCGAGACGGCCGATAGCAACGCCGTCCGATGCTGGGACCCCCCGCGACCCATCCACGGCCGTCTTGCACCATCGGCGCAACGGATGGAGGACCGGCCTTTTCACCAAAGCCCTTATTGGCGAGCTCGCGGATCGCCTTGAGCGCAGCCTGACAATCCGAACCGCTGCAAACCACTTTGATACGGTCGCCTGGCCGAACCTGGAGGAGGGCCAAACTGGTCAGGCTACGGGCCGGGACCGGACCCCGTCCCGAGGTCAGGTTGGAAACTTCGACAGAAGAGGAAAACCGGCTGACGGCTTGCACCAATGCAGCCGCAGGACGAGCATGGAGCCCGTGTTCATTTTCCACGCTCAGCATGAGTTCCGCCGTCTCGCCCAGTGGCGTCATCAAAGACTGGGCTTGCGTTTTGGGAGACTTCCTCAGCCTCATCTTGAAGCTGTAGTTGTTTAGCGGCTAGTCCCAGCGCCGCTTCGCGGGCAACCTCCTCAAGATTACCGCCGGCATTGGCCCGCACAGCCGCCGCGATTGCACCTTCGACCAGAGGGGCCGGGCATAGCAGAATGGGAGTTCCCGCCAGCGGCATCCAACAGTTCGAGTGCAGTTTGAGCGCTAAGCACCGCGCTTCCCAAGTCCATCAGAATCAGCACCCCTTCAGGGCGGCTTAGCTTCTGCAGGACGTCAGCGATGTGGACCGCGTCGGTACCTAACTCGTCGTAGTTGTCACCAACGCCACCAGCTACAGCGATGGGAAAACCGGGAGCTGTCATCTGCAGAACCAACTCGCGCACGGATTCGGCCAGTTTTCTGCTGTGCGAGACCAGAACCAATCCCACCATTTCCCGCCGCCTCTACCTTAAGAACCGACCGCGCATACCGAGGCCAAGGCCTGCAACAACAGCCAAGCCGACGTGGCGCCTGGATCCTGATGACCAATGCTACGCTCGCCCAAATAGCTAGCCCTTCCTTTGCGTGCCTGTAGCGGAATTGTGGCTTGGGCCGACTGATGGGCCTTGTCTGCAGCCGTCCGAAGCGCGCCCCAAAGATCTCCATCAGAGCATGCACGAAAGGTTTCCAAGGCCGGCACCAGCGCATCGACCATGGTTTTGTCGCCCAGTTGAGCCTTGCCACGCCGTTGAATGTCAGCTACTCCTTCAGCCAGAACTTCGCCCACTTCTGTCTTCCTCAGCTTCTCCTTCCCAATACACGCCTTGCTCACCGCCAGGAAAAAGCCTCCATAGAGAGGGCCGGACGCGCCGCCGACGGTAGAGAGCAATGTCATGCCTACCAACTTGAACAAAGCAGCCAAATCAGGCGGCCGTCGTTCGTCCAGCTTCTAGTTTCTTCTCGACAGCCTTGAACCCGCGCATCATGTTCTCGCCATGGTCGCCGTCCCCGATGGCAGTGTCGAGTTCGGTGAGCATCGACGCGTTCTCGGCGATAAGAAGCGCGGCCGCGTTGATCCACGACCGCGCATTTTCCAGACTCAAATATTCCATAACCGTTGTTTTCGTCTCAGCCCCAGCGTAACCCCGGAGTGTCGACCGGAGCATCCCACAAACGGCATAGTTGATCGTTCATTTTGAGCAGCGTGATGGAAGTCCCTGCCATCTCCAGACTGGTGATGTACGTGCCAACCAGGTTGCGAACGATCTTCAGCCCGCGCTGCTTGGCGATCTGCGCTGCCTTGCGATAAATGATGTACAGCTCGATTAACGGCGTTCCGCCCATGCCATTGACGAACAGCAGGACATCGTCTCCCTTTCGTGAACGGTAGATCGTCAATGATGGGCTGCATCAGCATTTCGGTGATTTCGTCGGCGGTGGCGAACTTAACGCGACGGCGTCCGGGCTCGCCGTGAATGCCGATTCCGAACTCGATTTCATCGTCCGGGAGTTCGAACGAGGGCTTGCCGGCATGAGGAACGGTGCACGGCGTCAGGGCCATGCCCATGCTTCTGCCGGTACTGCGGATCGCATCCCCGAGCTTCTTGATGTCAGCCAGGGCATTCGCTGCTCCGCAGCCGCTCCCAGCAGCTTCTCCATGAGAACGGTCAAGCCGACGCCACGTCTGCCGGCGGTATAGAGGCTATTTTCGACGGCGACATCGTCGTCGGTCATTACTGACTGCACGTCGATACCATCGGCCTTCAGCATGTCAGCGGCAAGATCGAAATTCATGACGTCGCCTGTGTAGTTCTTGACGATGTGCAGAATTCCGGCTCCGCCATCGATCGCTTTGCTGGCTTCATACATCTGGTCCGGGGTAGGGCTGGTGAACACGGCCCCCGGGCACGCCGCGTCCAGCATGCCCTTGCCCACGTATCCGCCGTGCATAGGCTCGTGGCCGCTGCCGCCGCCCGAAAGCAAACCTACTTTGCCCTTGATCGGCGCATCCTTGCGCATAATGTAAAACGGTTCGTAGCTTATCCGGAGACGATCGCCGTGCGCCGCCTCCATTCCCTCAAGCTCCTCGCGCACGACGTCTTGAGGGGAATTGATGAGCTTTTTCATGACACCAGTATGGACGAGTTCTGGCACAGTACTGCCTCCTTCTGCACGTCAGCATAGACGAACGTTGATATCAGGGCGTTGGCCGGAACTGGCGTCATGGGCAGTCACGCCAGTTCCGGCACGTCGCCACGGCGAAGAGACGTTCAATGACGACGACGCTTACTTTTTGCACTCATCAAGCTCAATACTCAATACTTGATGATGTGAATGCTGGCCGCAGCAATAGCCGCACCCGCCAACGGACCCAGGATCGGAACCAGGGCGTAACCCCAATCCGACTTGCCTTTGCCGGCGATGGGTAGAATGAAATGAGCTACCCGCGGACCGAAGTCACGGGCTGGGTTCATGGCATATCCGGTCGGACCACCCAGACACAAGCCGAGCACCCAGACCAACATGCCCCAAAGATAAGGAGCGAAGCCGGGCGGCATCCCGGTCGGAGCCACCGCCGAAGCGCCAAAGGCAAAGCCTACCCCGACCAGGGTCGCAGTAGCGATGACTTCAGTCATGAAGTTATCAGGAATGTTTCGGATAGCCGGGCCGGTGCAGAAGATTCCCAGCTTGGCTCCTTGATCTTCCGTAACCGCCCAATGCGGCAAGTAAGCCAGCCATACGAAGGTGGCGCCCGCGAAAGCCCCGGCGAATTGCGCCAGCCAGAAGGGAATGACAGTAGCCCATTTGCCGGAGATGAGGGCCACCGCCAAGGTGACTGCGGGATTGATGTGCGCTCCGGGGCTTCCGCATGCGATCGCCGTAAAGATCCCGGCCATCACTGCCAGTCCCCACCCTGTAGTGATCACGATCCATCCCGAGCCTTCGCCCTTGGATTTCTTGAGCAGGACGTTTGCCACCACGCCATCGCCCAGAAGGATCAGCACAAAGGTCCCCATGAATTCACCGAATAATGGTCCATGCATAGTTAGTCTCCTTGCCGTTAATGTGCGGCGCCTGCGAGTTCTTTTTCTTCGACCTTCGGTGCTTCTTCCACCCAGTCGAATGTTTTAGTGACGGCCTTCTTCCAAAGCTTGTACATGGAGTCGCGCGTTGCCTCGTCCATGTTTGGCTTCCAGGTCTTGTCCACTGCCCAGTTGGCACATAGGTCGTCAAGATTCTTGTAGAAGCCAACCGCCAAGCCCGCTGCATAGGCTGCACCCAGTGCAGTGGTTTCGTTGATGACCGGTCTCACAACAGGCTTATTGAGAATGTCAGACTGGAACTGCATGAGCAGCTTCGTTGTTGACCATGCCGCCATCGGTGCGCAGCACGTCGAGTTCGATCCCGGAATCCTTCTTCATGGCATCCACAACTTCGCGGGTCTGGAAAGCCGTAGCCTCCAGGACGGCGCGAGCGATGTGACCCTTGTTGACGTAACGCGTGAGTCCGGCAATGACGCCCCGGGCCGTCGCCTTCCAGTACGGAGCAAATAGGCCAGAGAATGCCGGCACGAAATAGACGCCGCCATTGTCATCCACCGTCTTGGCCAGAGCTTCAATGTCCGAGCTCTTGCTGATGATGTTCAGGTTGTCGCGCAGCCACTGCACCAATGCTCCGGTGATGGCCACACTGCCCTCCAGGGCATAGACTGCCGGCTCCTTGCCCAGCTTGTAAGCCAGCGTGGTGAGCAGGCCGAATTCAGACTGCACCGGAGTGGTACCGGTGTTGAGCAGCAGGAAGCAGCCGGTGCCGTAGGTGTTCTTTGCCTGTCCCGGCTTGAAGCAGGTTTGTCCTACCAGTGCCGCTTGTTGATCACCAAGATCGCCGGCAACGGGAACGCCGGCCAGGGCCGTTGTCTTCGCGGTGCCGTACACTTCGCTGCTGGAACAAATCTTCGGCAGCATCGCGATCGGAACTCCGAAGATCTTAGTGATCTCGTTTGCTCCAGTCAAGAGTTTCCAGATTCATCAGCATCGTCCGGCTGGCATTGCTCACGTCGGTGACGTGAATACCGCCGTTGGTGCCGCCGGTAAGCTGCCAAATAAGGTAGGTATCGATATTGCCGAAGATGACTTCACCCTTCTCCGCCAAGGTCGCGAACCCCGGGAACGTTTTCCAGGATCCACTTGATCTTCAGCCCGCTGAAATAGGTGGCCAGTGGCAGTCCCACCTTACGGCGGAACTGGTCCTGTCCGCCCAGGCGAGAGTACTCGGCCACATAATCACCGGTCCGGGTGTCCTGCCATACGATGGCGTTGTAAACGGGCTTGCCGGTCTTGCGATTCCACACGACCGTGGTCTCGCGCTGATTGGTGATGCCCACGCCCGCGAGATCTTTGGCGGTCAGGTTCTTGGCTTTCAACGCTTCGGCAATGACTTCCTGGGTCCGGGTCCAGATTTCGTCGGGGTTGTGCTCGACCCATCCCGGCTTGGGATAGATCTGCTCGTGTTCCTTCTGGGCCGTCGTGACGATCCGTCCGGAACGGTCAAACACCATGAAGCGGGTGCTTGTCGTGCCTTGATCGATTGCTGCCAATGTAATTCGCCATTAGTTCCTCCATAGAATTGTTGCCGCGACCGCGAAGTCTTCACAGAGATGTGGATGTATTCCTGCCTTCGCCTGAAAGGCTTCCGCCACGGCCTGGGCGTCAGAAGAATACCGTGGTCCGGAAACCAATTGCCTCAGCCGTTCCGGCCTTTGCAAAGCCACCTACATCCTGATATATCTGCAAAGTTGGCTGAAGGGACAAGTACGGTGTGGCCTGGAACGCATAGTTGAATTCGTACGCTTTTTCCGATGAATAGGGCGGAGCAGCCGGATTCGTAAAGGCATAATAACTGGCGTACTTATCGCTCACGTGGGTGTACGACAGGCCCCAGTTAACCGAATCCTTGGGTCGGCTGGGAATCGGGCCGTGGTAAGTCAGTCCCACGAGGACGTTCTTATCGACCATGTTGTACGGTGTATCCGGCGAGTAAGACATACCGCCTTGGACGTCCAGCCCCGTGTTCGAGCCGGCTTTCGGACGATAAACCGCCTGTTGACCCCAGAAATAGAAAACGTAGTTGCCGGTGTTGGGAGAATAGTACAGGGGATTTGTATAGTAAAGGGAACCTGGCTGGGCGCAGCCAGGAACCTGAGCCGTGTTGCTGCAGAAGGAGTTGGCGAACTTACCGCCGTTGTAAGTCGATCCGACTTCATACTGGCCGGGATAGTACTTTTCCTTTGCAGTCTTCCCGGTACCAGGCTGATTGATCTTGATGCCAACATTGTCGCTGATTACACCCGAATTCGTCTTCACATAGTGGAAGCCGTTCGGATCCTGCACGTATGGATTTCGGTTGCCCGAGGTGTAAGCCGCGCTGTAATACAACCATGGATAGGGATCCACCTCCAGCCTGACACCAGGACCAGAAGCAGGGTCGAACGAAGCGTAGTCGTTGAAGCGGTTTTGGAAGCCATAAGAGAGCGGCTCCTTGAGGTACTGCCAGATCCAGGGCGGAAGGCCATAGTAGTCCATGCTGGCGAACTGGCCGAACTGGACCTTAACCTTTCCGTCCGCCATCGCGTACTGCAACCAGTAGGAGTCCAGGATCTCGGTCCGTGCACTGACCAGGGTGCTGGGATTGGAGATGCTACCCAGATAGTTGGCGCCGAGATTGGGACCACCTTGCCATAGTCCGGTGACGAAGAAGCTCCAATTTTTCGCCGACGGCCCGATCAGCTTGCCGAAATCAATCCACATGGTTCCGCGGACACGGTTCCATCCTGCGCCGCCGTCCTGGTACCTTCCATTCTCGGCATACAGAAAGTCGCCGGTGTAACGGAATTCGAACTTAACGCCCTTTTCTTCTTCTAACTTGGTCCGCTTTCCACCCCAGTCTCCCAGAAGATATTGACGGTTCCATAGGTTCTGTGGGACCGGTGCCGGAGTGTTTGTCTGATCACCGCCCCCGCCTCCGGCTACCGCTGCCACTCCGTTGTCCTGCGTGAACGCTGGCATGGCGAGTAACAGGAGACACATTAAGATGAGAGGAGTAATGAAGACGCGTTTGCTTGTCTCAATTCTGTGAAGCTGTGAGTACATCGCCATAGCTTCTCCTTCTGTGCGGGTATGCACTTGCAGTGGCAAAGGAAAAGCCGCCCAAAGTCGCGATCTGCCTGGATACAAAAATCCCGAACAAGATCTCAATTTTGGACGGCTTCTCTATGTGCTCTGCCGCTTGCTGGATGTTATGCTGCCGTTTTACAACTGTCTGTGATGATTACCACAGACGCTTGTGACTAACTGCTGCTCATCGTCGCAACTGGAACAGCTAAACGACCCAGAGGCGGTAGTCACTTACCGATACTGACTCAACCCCCTTTCCGATTAATTCCTCGACTTCGCGCAGCGTCCTTACCAGGCCCCCGGCGATCACTGGCAGGTAGGGATAGTGTTGACGAAGTTGGTCGACGATACGCGGTGCTGACATACCCGGCAGCACTTCCAGAGCGTCCGGTTCGAACTGATCGAGGCTGCGCAACGCACTTTCGAGCGCTGCCGAATCCAACAGAAATGTGCGCCGGATGGCAAATAAGCCTAGGTTGCGCGCGGCGCGCAGCGGTTCAGGATGAGTGGAGGCGACTCCCTGCACCCGCCGGTGCACGAGGAAGGAAATCGCGGCCTCATCGCGTGCCAAGCCCTCCGCCAAATCGACGTTCACGATGGGGACTTTCCCGGCCGCCAGTACCAAGTCGGCCATCTCACCTATGTCTTCGGGGTTCCCGAAGAGGAAGTAAACAATTTTTCCGGGGGATTTCACGCCCTGGGCAAGGAACTGGGGCGCGCGCACGGCCGGAATGATGCGTGTCTGCTCCAGCAGCAAGCTGAGTTGGTGCTCTCTCCGCTGAGCGCACATATGGCCTTCCGATGCAGCGAAATGGTGTTGGATTACTACCCACCCGTTCCTCCTGTGTTGAAGGTGATTGGACACGCTTCTTTCTGCTTTCTCTCGCCTCCGTATTGCCCGAACAGAGGAAAATTAACGGGATCAAGGCGCAGCGAGCAGGGGTTTGAATGTCTGCCCGTTTGCTTTCCTTGATCCATCTAAAGTGCACTTATACGACCAAGTCGCTAATACTCTTTACATTTGGTTCTCGGTCGATTTAGCGATTAACCATGGAGTTCGTAGCTGACGCGGTACCGCCCGTATTCGGTCACTGCCCACGGAAGGGCACGCAACTTTAACAGTTCGGTTCTGATTCACCTGAATTGACACAAGCGCAATTCGTGATCCTTGGAACATAAGAGAAGAACAACAGAGAAGTAGCGCAGTTGCAGTGTCCTTGCTGGAATCCGAACGCCAACGCTGGCTAAGAGTCGCAACTTGAGTCTCAGTTGCGCCGACATCGGTCCGCTGACTTGCTAAGCGGATTGAGGCCCCGCGCCTGGCGGCGGCTGGCCACATGTTATTTAGCCTCTGAGTAGATGTATCAAGATTTTCGACAAAAAACCGTGACCCCGATCACACTGAGCGGTGCCTGTGCTTGATGGGATTACTGGCGTCTCAGGTCCAGACGATTCTCGGTTCCGGCCAGCAACCGGCGAATGTTCTGATGGTGCTTCGCGATGATCAGCAGAGACGTCACTATCAAAAATGGCAGCAGCAAGAGACGGTCGGAGGGTTTCATTAGCACACCCGCAATCAGCGGAAACAGTGCGGCCGAGGCGATCGAGGCCAGCGACGTGTAGTGGGACGAAAGGTAAATCGCGATGTAAATCGCAAGAGTGATCAGCACGGCGATGGGGAGTATTCCAAGGAAGGTGCCCAAGGCGGTAGCCACGCCTTTGCCGCCCTTGAACTTTAGCCAGACCGGAAACATATGTCCGACGACAGCGCATAAAGCGGCTGTGCCGAGCAGGGCAGAAGCATAGTAAGCATCGGCACCATGCATCGGAGCGTGATAGACGAACATCCTCGCAGCGAACACCGCGGCCAACCCTTTGGCTGAATCCAGAACCAAGGTCCACAGTCCCAGGCCGGGCGCAAGGCGAGCAACATTTGCGGTTCCGATGTTGCCGCTGCCTATGGTTCGCACGTCGACGCCGCGAAAAAGTCGCACTAGAATCAAGCCAAAGGGGATCGAGCCCAAGAAATAGGCGGTCAAGCTTACGAACAGGAAATCCCTCGACATGGGTGCGATTACATTTGAGTGCCCGTAACCATTGCGCCGTAGTGATGCAGGTCACGTACGGCAGTGATCTTTTGCAGCGGAGTCGGGCAGGAAACCGGGAGATGATCTGCTGGGGCTACGATCCATAATAGGCAGCACGCAGAATTTCAGCCGGGTGTATCGCACCCAAATGGGTGCCGTGTTCAATCTGCATCTGGCAACTTCCGCATTCGGTTACCACCACGTCCGGCTGGAACTGTTGAATAGCTTCGAACAACTCCCTGCCGATATCCATTGAGATCTGATACTTCTCGTTCTTGAAGCCGTAAGTGCCGGCCATGCCGCAGCAGTCAGCCTTCATCTCCTCAATCTCGATGCCGGGGACGGCCCGCAGCAAACGGAGCCATGGACGGCCGATGCCCTGCGACTTCAAGTGACAGGGGGCGTGATAGGCGAGTTTGCGTTTTGCCGGCTTGAAATTGACGTTCAGCCGACCCGCATCCAGCAGTTCGGTGAGCAGTTCGCCAACGTCATATGTAGCTTGGGATAGCTTGCGTGCCTGTGTTGCTAAAGCGGAGTCCCGGACCGGGGCGTGAGCGTAATCGCCCTTCAAGACATACCCGCAACTCGTGCAAGCTGTCACGATGCGGGCGCCCCTTTCCACGGCTGGCATTATCGCGTCGATGTTGCCTTCAACGCAACTGGTGAATTGCATGGCATCACCATTCGCCAAAGCCGGCACGCCACAACAAATCCCGGGCGCAACGTGCACCGAGAATCCGTTCAGCCGCAGCAGATCGATGACCGTCTGACCGATGGCCGGTTTGTTGTAACGGATGAAGCAACCTGGGAAGAAAACAACTTCGGGGCTTGCGGCGTACGGCCCGGGAACCGAGTGCAAATGTTGCGCGGAATACGCAGGCAGTTTCCGGTTGGCATCAATTTCGACAAACGCAGACATCAACCGGCGATTCGATTTGAGGTTGAGCATAAGGTTGGAAAGAGGGATGGTGCCGGAACAGAGTTTTCCGACCACATTGGGCCGAGCGAGCCAATGATCGCGTAAGGCGCGTGCACCGCTCTTGCTATGCCGTGCTTTCCCGGCGGCGATGAGCTGGGATACATTTACGCCATGTGGGCAAGCGACGTCGCAGCGGTGGCAGCCCATGCAGTACTCTAGCCACTCCGTATCGCTGTCGACACCCTCCCGACGGAAGCGTTCCATGTCCGGTCCCAACGACTTCGGTCCGGGATACGCTGGGTAAGCCTTTAGAACGGGACAAACCGCGTTGCAGTCGGAGCACTTCACGCAATTGTCGAGTTTCAGATTATCGTCCGGCATAGTGCACTCCTCGCTCGCTGGCGAGCATCGCTGCCTGATATCCAGTAACGATGGCAATCGCATTGCCATGCCGTCGTTCAAAGCTATCCGCGACGCTGCCACACAGGAATAGGTTTTTCACCAGCGGCTTTCCCTGGCCGTTCGCGGGTTGCAATGCATTCACATCCACGCGATCTCGGTTACCGGTGCACCCCTGCAGCAGATGCGAAAACCGGCCGCAGGCGAGGACAACAGAATCGGCCGGGACGTAACGCGGGCGGCCTGGAGTCTCCACAATCACACCGATGCAACGACCTGCTTCCAGACAAAGCTGCTGCACGGCAAAGCCGCTGCAAAACTCCACTCCCAACTCTGTCAACGCGTGCTCCAGACGTTGCAGCAGGCGCAAGCCGGGAACATTGGGCGGCACGGTCGCCAATTCACATATGGCGCAGCCGATGTCAGCTTCCAACTGCTGAATGTCACTGTCTCCCGAGTTCATGCCTAGTACACCGGGAATGATCAGGAGCTCGGCATCGCGTTTAACTTCTTTGAGAGCGCTCACTAGGTCCTCGCGATACGCGGGGTCCCGGTCGAGGCGGGTAGCGATTTCAATTGTGGTCCATGCGTGCTTGTTGCCATTGGGGAGCTGGATGACTTCGCTTCGGTAAGAATTGTCCACGCCCATTTCCCGGCTGTGGAACGAGAGTCGTTCGGCCACGAATGGAGCATCAAAACCTGCGAGGTTTTCAATGCCTGTGACGGCAATTCGGCCAGCGAAACGGGGATCTCCTTTCCATAAGGTGTTCGGCGTCAGCGATGCTGGCTGAAAAGTCCCGAGGATCGTCGGAACAAAACGCCGCTCACTGCGATTTCCCTTGAACCCATATCCGGCAGAGGCCGTGAGCTCCACGAAAAAAGCAATTGCCTTTTGCATATGCTCGGTGCCGTGTTCTGCCAGTCCCATGCCGCTCGAGCTCAGGCCATCCACGTCCAAGCATGTCGTCCCCAACACGAATGTTCCGGGGCCGGCGCTCACCAGCATCACACGCAGCCCTTGACTTGCAGCTGCCGCGGCCGCCGTAATTCCGGACAATCCTTCGCCGACGACTAGCAGGTCCAATTCATTAGCGCTCATGCCGAACCCCCTCGCTGCGATGGTGAAAGTTATACGAAGTCCCGAACAGTTGCTCGCTGAGCTCAAGCTGCTCGGCCTGTTTGCCGTTCGGCACCCATGCTTGTCCTTTCCAACGGTCGTCCAGATAGGTTTCGAGCAACTGGGAAGCCTGAGAGGCCGACCAGTGTCGGTTGCGATAGCCGGCCAACATCGCTTTATAACCACAGAACGTTCCCTGACAAGGGCCGAATCCCAGACGGGTGCGCCGCCCGATATCGCCGATGCTGTTGACGGGAACAGGAGCGGCGGTTCCCAAGACCAGATCCAACTCGGCCCGTGTAACCAGCTCGCATTCGCACACCATCTCGGCCGCGGCGGGGTCGCGCTCGATGGCTTCGAGCACTTGTGCGATTCTCCAGCCCAACCGACGATGAGCCTTCTCAACCGCAGCCGCGGGAATCATCAGGTGGGCTTGCTTGAGAGTTTCGGCGCTTGCCGGTTCGCGCAACGGAACCTGGGCCGTCAAGCACGGCTGATCGACATTCAACTTGCGGCAGATCAGGTCGGCAGTCGCCTTCGCCATTAAACGATAGGTAGTCAATTTGCCGCCGACTATGGAAATGAACCCCTTGATTCCTTCGGTGTCGCCATGATCGAGCAGAACGAAGTTTCGGCTGATCTCGCGGCCACCGGCTCCAGCAGCAGCTTTGGGAACATAGAGTGGCCGCGCCCCAGTGAAGATTCGAAGCAAGCGGGCTTCTCCCAGCGCTGGAATTAGTTCTTTACCCAACCCAAGCAGGTGCTGCACTTCTTCGGGTGGGACCGTCAGGCCCTCTGGACCTGGAACCGTCACCGAGCTGGTGCCCAGAATACAGACCGGACCGCAAGGAACCAGGATGTCGGCATCGCCAGGCTTGCGGCAGCGGTTAACCACGCGAGTAACAACGCAGTGATTAAAAATGAGCAACGCGCCGCGATCGCAACGCACCGAGACCTCGACACCCGCTAGCGACGCGATCTGTTGCGCCCATCCCCCAGCGGCATTGACGACGATCTCACAGGCGATGGAGTCTTCCTCGCCGGTATTGGTATCGCGAAACTGGACGCCCGTGGTCCGCCCGTTTTCGATATCGATGGCCGTAACTTCGGCGTAGGTCCTGAAGCGAGCTCCGCGGCCAACTGCAGCTTCAACGTTCGCCAGAGTCAACTGAAATACATCGACGTGCCCATCGGGGCAGGTGTAGGCCTTCAGGATATCGGAGGGAAGATTGGGCTCGAGGTGGAGAGCTTCTTCGCGACCGAGTTCGTTCGTCGGAATGCCAATGCGATGGCAGCCATCAACCCATTGCTGTACGTAGGCTGGATCGTCACCCTTCAAATGGACGAACAAACCGCCGGTATCGTGAATGCAAGGCGCGGCCACTCTCTTGAGCACCATGTTTTCGCCGATGCACTCTTTGGCAGCTTCGGCATCCTTGACCACGTAACGGCCGCCGCTGTGCAGCAGTCCGTGGCACCTGCCGGTGGCGCCATTGGCAAAATCCTTTTTCTCCAACAGCACGGCAGGGATCCCTCGCAATGCCAGGTCCCACAGGACCCCGGTTCCCGTGGCGCCTCCACCGATAATCACAACCTGTGTCTTTTCCATTGCATTCGGCTCCGTGATCGATGACAACTGGGCGATGGCCGGGAGCTATGCTGCCCGTACCCGGGAGCGCAGGTCGAAGGGCGCAACATATCAGTGAACTGCTTTTAGGACTGGAGGGAGTTGGAGACGATGATTGCGAGAAATGTCAGCTCACACTTACGAGACTTTGGACCGATCAGGGGGAAGAGTGCAAAGCTGAGGTGAGCTGTGCGTTCAGAACTCCATCCAGGATCCTTCCAAGATCCATGTCATGTTGTTCCCTTGACCCGCGAACAGCTACCGCCAGTGGTTTCTCGCGCACTCTCCAGACAAGCGGTGTTACAACACCACGATTATGCACCGTCGCATTACGCGTGTCTGTGACGTGTGAACCTCAGCGGTGGTAAACGGAGTTGGAGAGGATGACCCGTCATTCGCGCAATTCGAATCCGATTTGGTCGTGAAACAAATGCTACGTGTGCACCAGTTCGTGATGGCTCGAGCGATACGCCGCTAGTCCATCCAAAACTGCGGGCATGAAAACCGGAAGATCATCGGGTTTGCGACTGCTGACGAAGTGGCCGTCAGTGACCACTGCCGAATTCTCGAAAATCGCCCCGGCGTTTGTCAGATCGTCTTTGATACCCAGACTTCCCGTGACGTGTACGCCAGCATAGATGCCAGCTGAAACGGGGATCCACCCGCCATGGCAGATGGCGGCAATCAGTTTTCCCGACCGATGGAATTCGGCAATCAGCATCTTCACTTTTTCCATGCGGCGCAGTTTATCGGGAGCCCAGCCGCCGGGGCAGATCACGCCCACGAAATCTGTTTCCTTTATTTCGGCAATCGAGGCGTCACTTACACAGGGATAGCCATGCTTGCCGATGTAAGTGTGCTCTGCTTTCGGTCCTGCGACGACCACTTTGTATCCTGCTTCTTGCAGGCGATACTTGGGATACATCAGTTCCATATCCTCGAAAGCGTCATCCACAAAAATCAGTACGGGCGCGGAATCAGCTGCAGGCATGATGAGAACCTCCTAACGGTACATGAAGTCAACTCTGTCTCAATCGAAGCATCCACACATCAATGTATGAGGTTCTAGCGTCGGATCGCAGTGACGGATGCTGTTTGCCGCCGGCGCACTTTTACCGGTCCTCGCCGGCTTTTTGCCGCCTGGTCAATGCTCGACCAAAAGATGACGAAATAATCTACCGCGGAAACCACCGAAAGTAGCAGCATGGCCCATATGCTCAGCTTGGCCGCCCATTCAATACTGAAAACGAGATGAAAACCTCCAAGCTGCATGCTGAGAAGAGGCCAGTGGCGCTCCAGAATCGTGGCGATCACGGCTACCACTTGCACTGCCATCTTCCACTTCCCGAGATCACGCGCCTGAATCGTGAAGCCCTCGGCAGCCGCAACCACGCGCAAATCCGTGATCAAGATCTCACGCGCCAGAACGGCAATGACGATCCAGGCGGGCATGAGCTGAGGATTGAACTGCACCAGAACCACCAAGGCTGAAACGATCAACAACTTGTCAGCCAGTGGGTCGAGCAGCATTCCCATCCGCGTCACCTGTCCGCGCTTGCGCGCCAAATACCCGTCGAGACGATCAGTGATCGCGGCTAACGCAAAAACCGCTGCAGCCAGCAGCTCCTTTTCACCGTGAAGGCTGCTGATCCGCGACGTCGTAAGAATCCAAATGAATAGTGGAATGCTAAGAATTCGCGTGATCGTGAGGTAATTCGGCAGGTTCAAGCGGGCACATCCTGCTCCGTCGGCATCCTGCTCTTTTATAGCACGAGCTTTGGGTCATTCATGCCAAGTCCGCAATGCACATGATGCTAACGTGCAATTCGGTTCCATTTTGGGAGCGATTCTGATTACCGGAGCCTGTTAGGGGATTGGGTAGTGGAGGCTGCGGGTGCGGACCGATCAGCAGAAAAAAAGTTGAGTGTGCCAGGAAACTGGGGCTGTTGTCCTGCTGCTTCCATTACTACCCCCAACACATCGTCCCCAATTCCTGGGCCGCACTTATGACGACTCAGATCGCTGGACCATGAGCACTCTGCGGTGGGGACGAGTGGCTTCGTAGTAGAGATACGCAATCAGCATCCAGAAAAACACCGGGATCGTCGCCTGCTTCCACATGCCCCGAGGTACGCCTGGCTCAAGAACGCTCCGCGAGGGATCGTCAGGATCATAGGCTGTTTTCGCGGTACCATCCTGCGGATACGCGGATGCAATCGAGCGGGCATCGTCTTCGCCATAGAACACGGGCATGAGAAAACGAATCGTGCTTGATCGGTAGGTTTGGCCAGCGAGCCGATATTCGTATTGCACTTCGGGAGTCCACCAATGCCCAACGGTGGAGACACCTGTCACTACAGCCGAAGAGGTGATGCGCACCGGCACCACTGGCCAATTCTGACTGACGAGGCTGCGATAAAAACCAATACCCAAAGTCAGGGTGAGCCAAACTGCAATGCTGCCCAACCCGACGATACCAACAAAGCGACCTTTCGTATCCGAACTCATGCGCAATAAACAATCCTTAATGATGTCGCGGCGGGATTCGGTGCAGAATTAGCTGGACACTTGCACCCACATCTTTCGATTTCAGACAATATACCACCATTGCATGCTCGAGGGCTGGTGGAAATGAGGCTGGCGGCTTGATTAACAGACGCGCGGATGACGAGCTGCTTCTATTGGAAAGCTTTATCACACCACCATGAGAACCGCGTCACGGAAGACGGCATCGCGAACGCCTAAAATCAACCTGCCGAGACGGATCGGGTAGCGCGGCGATTCAAGCCTGTCGTGCCGCCCCACAAATTACAGGATGACGACGCGGCAGATTTCAGCCAACTCCCGAGCCGATCAGAAACGCACTCTCTCCCCGAACTAGAGACTTTCCCTTTCCCAACCAGCATGCAAGGAGGCAAATCAAATGGCCCATGCTCACGTTGCCACCAAACAGCACGAGATGTTCATCAACGGCGAGTTCGTTGCGAAGTCATCCCGGAAGATGATTCCGGTTATAAACCCATCCACGGAAGAAGTGATTTCAGAAATACCGGCAGGAACGCCGCAGGACGCTGCACTTGCGGTATCCGCGGCAGAGAAGGCGCAGAAGAACTGGTGCAAAGTTCCTGCCATCAAGCGCGCGGGATACTTACGGGAAATTGCCGCAGCCGTCCGCGACAAAAAAGATTTTCTGGCGAGAACCATTGTGGAAGAACAGGCCAAGATACTTCCCCTTGCCGAAGTGGAAGTAAGCTTTACCGCCGACTACATCGACTATATGGCCGAGTTTGCGCGGCGCTTCGAGGGGGAAATCATTCCCAGCGACCGTCCCAATGAAAACATCTTCCTGTTCAAAATGCCGATCGGTGTGATCGCCGGCATTCTTCCCTGGAATTTCCCCTTCTTTCTAATCGCCCGCAAGATGGCGCCCGCGCTCGTCACCGGCAATACCATCGTCATTAAGCCTAGTTGTGAAACCCCCAACAACGCGTTCGAATTCGCCAAGCTCGTTGCAAAAACATCGTTACCCGCGGGTGTTTTCAACCTCATCTCGGGCACGGGCGCAATCGTGGGCAACGCGCTGGCCAGCAACCCCAAGGTTGGAATGGTGAGCCTGACGGGCAGTGTCGAAGGCGGAGTGGCCGTCATGCGCGCCGCTTCCGAAAACGTCACCAAAGTTTCGCTGGAACTGGGCGGCAAGGCCCCGGCCATCGTTATGCCGGACGCAGACCTCGACCTCGCAGCCACCGCAATCCGCAACTCGCGGATCATCAATACCGGCCAGGTTTGTAATTGCGCCGAGCGCGTTTACGTCCATGAATCCGTAGCTGAGAAATTCATCGAGAAAGTAACACTCGCGATGGAGCTTACCAAGGTCGGCGATCCTCTGAAAGACACCGATGTTGAGATGGGACCGCTCGTGAGCAAACAGCAACTGGAGCAGGTTGAGGCCGCGGTCCAGCAAGCTGTTCGCGACGGCGCGAAGGTTGTTTTGGGCGGCAAGCGGATGAACCGGGAAACCGGATTCTTCTTCGAGCCGACGGTGCTGACCAATTGCAAACAGAGCAGTGCCATTATGCAAAAGGAAATCTTTGGCCCAGTACTGCCAATCACCACCTTCAAGGACCTGGATCAGGCCATTGAGTTCGCCAATGATTGCGAATATGGGCTGACTTCGTCCATCTACACCCAAAACATTGATGTCGTGATGCGTGCTTGCAACGAGATCAAGTTTGGCGAGACTTACGTCAATCGGGAAAACTTTGAAGCCATGCAGGGCTTCCACGCTGGATGGCGCAAGTCGGGCATTGGCGGTGCAGATGGCAAGCACGGTTTAGAAGAGTATTTCCAGACGCACGTAGTGTATCTGGACTACAACCAAAGCAAGAAGTGACTCAGTGACATTTTCGGCCCGCTGACCTGGTTCTACTACGTGAATGCCACAGGAGTTAGTGAACCGAAGCAGTAGAACGGTTCCGGCTTAATTTGTTTTGAAACAGCGAACCGGTACTTTTGGTGTCACTGGAATCAAAACACTACGGGTGCCTCATGGCACTCCTTTTGAGCAGCATGGCTGACGACTTGTCCCTGCTTAGCGACCGCTTCCTGCGCTTTGCAGATTTCGTCCGTGTCGCCCAGATAATAGGCTCGATGGGCTTGAGTTCGCCGTCAACCTTGTAAGTTAACGGCACGGCAGTCTGGTGAAGTACCTCGACGATATCTCCGAAAGCGACATCGTCGAGCCTAGTATCCCGAATGGCTCGCTTGGTCCGCGATGTGAGCGAAACTCACCGTGGCGTTGGGAACCACGCTCATGAAGTTGAGAAGACAACTGCAAAGCGAGATCAGCATGGTTATCGTCTACGCGGAATAGAGCTCCTGGCATCGGCAATCGCCAGGATAAAGATGAAGACTACAAGAAGGATGACCGAGAAGTGTCGCGCTTCCTCGTTAGTTGCGCGGACGTAACACACAACTGGAGTGATCATCACCAACGCATTCATGAGGATCAGAATGATCCATGGTCGCGAGCTTTTGCTTTCTTTTTCCATGTCACTTGTCGCAGCACCTCGTCGAATTCACGGGCCGCTAGTCGGCCAGAAACCACCGGAGTTTCGCACCACGTATGACCAAACTCGCTCAGAACAAATGCATGTCTTTCACCAGTCCGTATGTCTTGTAACTTCTGGCTTATCTATGCTTGCTCGTGTCTGACATTCCCTTCTATATGCCCTTCCGGGGGCACTGACCATATGCGGGCGACCCGGGGAGACCATAGCTCCCCGCGTGCTCGCTGTGTGCGTGCAGAATCACCCGCTTAATGGGGATAGAGTTCTGGACAGATAGGTGCAGCTGGACAGCGTCAGAGTAGGAGATCGGAATATGCCCGACTCGCTCAGAGCAGCGTGGTGGGTTGTCGCTTTGGTATTGCTTTTGAGTTGTCGACCATCGGGTACCGCTCAGGAAATAGGCCGCGTCAAACTCGCGGAGGGTGAGTATCGGATCACGGAGCAGGGAGACCTCGGCGTTGGACCAATCGAGACCGAGATATTTAACTTTCGTGAGTCGTGGACTCTTTGGCGAGTCTTCGGTGAGGAATATGAGATCGACGGAGAACGAAGCTTCGAATCTCCCCGCGGTGCCCTTCAGGAAAACGAATTCACTGCCAAGCTCGCGCCCGACTTGCGACTGCTTAATTTTACTGAGTTTGCCAGCCTGAAATTCCGGCGTGATTCGGGCCCCCTTACCTGCGAGTTCCTGCCCAAACAATTGCGCTGCGATTCGGGTGCAAAAGACCCGGCGCAAAGAGTCGATATTCAAGTTGCCTTGGACCGCCCTTATGGGCTTATCTGGCCGCTGTCGGCATTTTCTTTGGCAGGCCTAACTCGGTCTGCGGCTGCAAAGGTCGGTGACAGAACTCCCATCCAGGTCGTGCAATTGGAGGAGGTAAGCTATCCACTTCCCGTCCTTCCAATCCGGTCCGATGGCGTGATTCGCTATCTTGGCCCGAGCAAAGTTGCTATCACCGTGTCGGGAAAGAGTTGGTTTCCGAATGTATATGAGATCACCGCAAGTCCCCTCCGCAAAGTCACGATATGGACCTCACCTGAGGGTTTGCTTCTCGCCGCGGAAAGATCATCTTGGCCGAAAGGAAGAATGGAACTGGTTCGCTTCACAAAGTTCGCTGATTTTTGAAAGAGCATTTCAATAACCTGACTAGACGTGACGTCGGTCGGGAAGAGAAAGGTGGACGCCGATGCTACGTCGTCGATGTCAAACCAAGAAGAATAATAACTTCCTCTACCTGGGCAGAGTGTGGACGATCAACCAAAGACAGCAAGTTAGATTCGGCCCTGCCCGAGGAGTGCCAAATGGCAACTAGTCATAATGCTGATCCCTCATCGGCGAGCGACTTTCGCCTGGATGTTGGTCTTCATCAGCTGTTGATGAATGTGCACGAGCGGCCACGGCTGCGCCCCGCTGCGCCGGGACAAGCGACGACATTACCAGACGTCACGTTTCCAGAACGTCCGGAACTGCTTGAGGCGCCGGATACCGTCGAATTGAGGCAGAATGGCAAGCGCCACTGGACGCCTACACAGATTGTCCGAACCTTTCGTGCTTGGGCGGTACCATACTTCCGCTCCCGCCTCCTGCCCGGCGACTTTCATCCCATCATTGCTTACCTGTTCAATGAATGGAAATGCAATCTGGATTGCCACTATTGCTGGGCATTTGATAACAGGGTCAAAGGCATGTCGGAAGAGGTCATGCGAAGGTCGATCGATTGGCTGCATAGCACTGGTTGCCGGGTGCTCGCACTTATGGGTGGAGAACCGCTGCTTCGGTTCGACCTGACCCACAAGATCGTCTCTTACGCCGCCAAACGCGATTTCTTTGTATACCTGGCGACGAACGGGCGTCTGTTGTTCCCCGCACGCATTGACCGACTCGCGGACGCGGGCATCTCGACCTTCAATCTCGCGGTGGATTCATGGGAAGAGAAGCCAGGTCTTCCGAAAGCGATGGTTCCGATCCGCTCGCAATTCGAATACCTAGTTCGCAAACAGTACAAGTACGGATACACGGTTTTCCTGAATATCAATATTTGCCGGAACAATCTGCCGGATGTTCAGAAGCTTACGGAACTCGCACATGCAAGCGGAATCGCCACCGATTACCACGTCTGCGAGTCGCCGATGACCGTGCAGCCTGCGTTCAAGCACATGAGTCACAATCCGACTTTCATTCGCCCGCAAGATCATGAGGAGGTGGGGGCATTAGTGGATTGGTTGATTGATCGGCAGAAGGCGGGGTACCAGATGGTGAATTCGCTTGAGAGTCTGGCCAAAATGAAGGAGTTCGTCAAAGGCTCGCTTAACGCATGGAATTGCCGGGCTGGGCAGAACTCGGTCATCGTTCGCGTCGACGGTACACTTGCCCCTTGCTTCCCGACGTATTCGTCCGAGCACGACTGGGAACGATCGAGGAACCGCACTTTGAGACCTGCCAGTTGAAGCAGATGAAAGAGCACTGTCAAAACGATTGTTTTTCCACGCTGAATCATATCCTTGCCTTTTGCTATAACGACCAGCGCGTTATCCGCTGGTTGTTAAGGCAAGCGGCGCAGGGCTTCCAGGGAATACGCGGCAATATGGAATAGCGCGGGAGCTTAGACAGCGGCGAGACTGGAGAGCAAGCGACGCAATGCAGGCGCGCTCGGTGCCAGCCGGGGCGTGGCTGGATCCGATCTCTCTTTCTCCAATTCCAGCATTTTGCGCATGACCCGCTTGTTGGCCGACTTCCATTTTTCTTCTGAAACAAGCGAAGTACGTTGTTCCGGCTTAAGTCGCAGGTCACACCCAAAATTTCGGCACCATACGGGGTTTATTAACGACTGAGTGCCCTTATATCGGCAGTGCCGCCATGCAGGCAAGCATCATCTGGATCTGACATCTTACGCGTCACGTATTCCTCACGCTTTCAGTCCCTTGCACAACCCGCACCTGAAACAAGCCTTGGCACGCATCGTGCTTCTACAAGGGCGGAGTCGCTAAGCAATGCTCGGAACTACGTTGGACGGTGAACGTCCCGCTGGCAGGTCCGGGTTTAGCACATCGATCAAGAAGCAAGAGGTTGATATCGGAATGTCTTCAGTCGTCAGCGCGAAACTGAATCGGGAAAGGCTTAGGTTTCGCCTGCTGGCAGGGATATGTGCGGGCCTGCTGCTACTGTCCGCAAGGTCGCGAATGAATGCCCAGTGCCAAGGCCAACTCTCGTCTCCGGAGGTTGCCGCCGCCTGCACCGCGCGCACTCAGGCCCCCACATCCACACCCGAGATCGATCCCACCAAGGCCTACAGCCTGGAAGAACTCATCGACATTGCAGAGAGCAACAATCCCCAGACTCGGATCGCGTGGGAGTCTGCAAAACAGGCGGCGGAGCGTTTAGGAATTGCGCGCAGCGAGTACTACCCGCATTTGGCTGCTCTGGCGCTGGCCGGAGACGAGCACATCATTGAACCATGGCCCAAACCACTCGGTGCGCCGAACGGTTACTTCCTGCTGGATGCTTCCACCGTGGAGGAGGGCGTGGAGTTGCGATACAACATCTACGATTTCGGGAGGCGCGGCGGGAGAGTGGAGGCCAGCAAGGCCACTCGGTTGGCCAAAGCAGCCGTATTCCAAAGGACCAATCAGGATGTCGCGTTTCGCGTCGTAACCGACTACTACAACCTGATCACGGCGCTGGAGCGACTGGAGGCCTCGCACCAGATCGTGAAGACGGCCCAGACGACCCAGGAGGCGGCCGAGGCTCAGCTTGCCAATGGCAGAGCTACGCTGCCGGACGTGCTGAACACCAGGGCCGTCTCAGCCCAGGCCAGCTACGATCTGCAAGCCAGTATCGGCGCGGTGGATACGGCCCGCGTCGTTCTGCGCGAGACCCTCGGCGCCGAGCCTTCGGACGCCATCCTGGTGCAACAACCTACCGCCCCTTTACCGGCCGAAGTCACGCAATCAACGGCAAGCCTCGTGGATACAGCCATGCGACAACGCCCGGATTTGCGTGCGCTTTCCGAGAAGATAAGGGCGGCGAATGCGGAAGTGAAAATTGCCAAGGCCGAGTATCGGCCCACGATCACGTTCGGGGCGTTCGCCGGCCAACAGTCACTATGGCCTAGTACCAACCTTCCCGGACCCAATCAACTCGGTAATGCGACCGAATCGGTGTGGAACGTCGGCGTAACCGTACGTTGGACAATTTTCGACGGCGGACTGCGTCGGCATGAAGTCCGGATGGCCGATTCGGCGCGACGCGAGGCGCAGGATGAAAAACGCGAAAAGGAAGATGCAATCGGCCGTGAAGTTTGGAACGCGTTTGTCCAGTTC